>NZ_JAPZKZ010000003.1:0-596016 GCF_033804605.1 Mycobacterium sp. RTGN6 | reverse complement strand
ACGCAGCAACACGCCACCGGCAGCACCGGTCACCGTGCCGTGAGCATTGGACACCGCGACGCCACCGGCAGCACCGGCCACGTCGACGGAGAACGTCGCGACTTCCTGGATGCCCGGGCCGTTGCCCAGGTCAGCACTGATCGACACACCCGGGAACAGGTTCGGGGTGATGACCGAGTCGAGGCCGAACGGCGGCGCGGTGATGTTGCCGTCGTCGATCAGGATGTTCGGCGTGGTGTAGGAGAAGTTGATACCCACGCCCAGCGACCAGGGGAAGCCGATCTGGTAGCCCAGCTCCAACGTGCCCTCGAACTCGTCGGCACCGGGACCCGCGACGATGAACTTGGCCCGACCCGAGTGGAACCACTCACGGGTCAGCCGGTTGCGGTCCAGCGGGAACACACCGTTGAGGAAGGTGTCCCACTGCTGCACCGTCAGGGTGCGGTCCTGGCCGTCGACCAGGCTCAGCTCGTTGTCCAAACCTGCGTGAGAGGTGCCCGTGCTCGCGAATAGCGCCGCAATGGCCGCGACCAGCGCGACCAGCACCCGACTGAATGCTTTCATCTTCTCCCTAGCTGTATCGACGACGGACCGGTAGGTCCGCCGTGTCGTGGTGCCCGGCTCTACCGCTAAACCTGACACCTCGAAAGACCGCAATGTGAGGTGAATTAGAAACCTCACACATTGTTCTTACGTTTTGCTCATTTGACAGCAGAAACATAACGGGGAGGCATCCGCCCGGCAACGCAAGCACGACCCCAACCCTGAACGCGTCGCACAGTCAGCAGCCTTTGCTGTACCCAAATTGACGGCGCCACGGTTCGCGGGTGCGTCGGCTGGGGCGAGTGCGCACAAGCCAGCCCACCCTATGTGGGCGCGCCAAATGTGCGGTGACTAGGGCCGATTCGGGAGCTACGGGCTACGGGTAATCAGAGGTCAGCCATGGTGCGGCGGCACATTGTCACGCAACCATTGGTCCCGCTCGGCGTCCTCATGAGCCGAACCCTCGTCGCGCTCGTCACTGGAGGCCATGGGCAGGGGATCACCGAAAACTGGGTTAACTGAAGGGGGTGTGGGCTTTGAGCGTCCCGTCACAGCGCATCTCCAATGTGACGAAGATCACACTTGGGGTGGGATTGCCGTTCATACCGCGTTAACACGGCGACTGCCGAGATCAGCCACCCTGTGCGGCCCCACAGCGCCGAACGCAACGGGTCAGATCTCCAAGCTGGACAGCTGGCCGATGATCAGCGTCGCCAGCGGGCCGAGGGTGGCCATACCGTCTCGGACGGCGCCGCGGGATCCGGCGATGTTGACCACCAACGTGCTTCCCGAGATGCCTGCCAGGCCACGTGAGACGCCCGCGTCGACGATGCCGGCGGACAGCCCGGACGCCCGCAGCGCCTCGGAGATGCCGAGCAGTTCCCGGTCGAGGATGGTCGTGGTGGCCTCGGGGGTGACGTCGCGCGGGGTGACGCCGGTACCACCGACGGAGATGACGAGATCGACGCCGCCTATCACCGCGGTGTTTAGCGCATTGCGAATCTCGATCTCGTCGGCCGACACGACCACGACGCCGTCGACGACGAAGCCGGCCTCACCGAGGAGTTCGGTGACCAACGGCCCGTTGTGATCCTCTTCGCCGTGCGCCGTCCGATCATCGACGACGACCACCAATGCGCGACCGACCAACTCCCCTGGCGTTTCCATGAGTGTCACCGTATATCTCGGCTCAGACGTCGGTGCGACCGGCGACGACGCGAGGGTCAGCACCGGCCGACCCGGCGCGATCGTCACTGCGGTGCCTTCCCAAGGGTCACCGAAACCGTCTGCGGCTTGCCAGCCGAATCGAGGTAGGTCAACGTGACCTGCTCGCCCGGAGCCTTCGAGCGGACCGCCGCCACCAGGGCGCTGGCACTGCCGATGACCCGGTCGTCCACCTTGGTCACGACGACGCCGCTGGGCAGCCCCGCCGCCGCGGCCGCACCACCGGCGGTCACGTCGACGATCTTGGCGCCGTCGACAGAGGCGTCGTTGCCGACCTGCACGCCGAGCGAGGCGTGCGACGCGGTGCCGTTCTGGATCAGTTCGTCGGCGATGCGCTTGGCCTGGTCGATGGGGATGGCGAAGCCCAGCCCGATCGACCCGCTTTGCGATTCGCCGGTGTCGCCGCCGAGGGTCGCGATGGCCGAGTTGATGCCGACGAGCTCTCCGTTCATGTCGACGAGCGCGCCACCGGAGTTACCGGGGTTGATCGCGGCGTCGGTCTGGATGGCGTCGAGCACCGTGTTCTGGTTCTGCGCGTCGCCGCCCGCGGCCACCGGCCGGTTGAGCGCGCTGACGATGCCGGTGGTGACGGTGCCCTCGAGGCCGAGCGGCGAGCCGATCGCGACGACGTCCTGGCCGACCCGGAGGTTCCCCGACGAGCCGACCGTGATGGGCGTCAGCCCGGTGGCGTTTTCGGCCTTCACCACGGCGATGTCACTGCTGGGATCAGTGCCCAACACCGTGAACGTCGTGGTATTGCCGTCGGCGAAGGTGACCTTGGTCTGCACGCCTGGGCCGCCGTCCTTGGCGCCGGAAACCACGTGGTTGTTGGTGAGGATCAGCCCGTCCGTCGACAGGACGATGCCCGAACCCTCCTCGGACGCCTTGCCCAGGTCGGTCTCGAGCTTGACCACGCTGGGCACCACCTTGGCCGCCACCTGCTCGACGGAGCCTGCGGGCAGGTTCGCCGCGGGTTGGCTGGGAGCGACCCCGCTTGCGGTGGTGGCGACGGTGCCGCGGTCCGGCTGCACCAGCGTCGCCACGCCGCCGCCGATACCGGCCGACACCAACGCGATGGTCAACGCGCCGACAGTCAAAAACCCTGCCCGCGAACGCTTCTGGGGCACGGCCTGAGGCGGCGCAGCCATCGTCCGCGTGGGATCGGCGGTCCGGTACGGATCCATCGGCGGGCGGTACTGCGGATGCTGCTGTTGCGTCGCATAACGCCAGTCGTACGGTTGCTGGGGCGCACCCTGGCGTGGATAGCCCGGCGCGCCCGGGTCATAGGCGCCAGGACGCTGCGGGGGCTGCGGTGGCGGTGGCGGCGAGTACCTCGGGTGGTTCGTCATTGCTGCTCGTCGCTCTTCTTTCCCTAGATGGCGTCGTCAGTACGTACCTTTACAACGACGCGCGCACCCCGACTGTGCCCGTCACGGCTGAGAATCCACTTAGAGAATCTTCGGGACATCCGCAGACTTCTCGCAGAGACTCCCTAATCCTCGAGGTTCTCGCCGCCGACGTCCACCGCTTTACCTGCGCGTGTCGCCTGCAGTGTCCCGGTCGTCGATGGACGGGCGGCCCGGCAACACGACGTGGATGGACGTGCCGGGCGGGTCGCCGCCAGGCACGGTGTCGTCAATGCGAAGCGTCCCACCGTGTTTCACGACCACCTGCTTGACGATCGCCAGCCCGAGACCCGATCCGGGCATGGCGCGCGCCAACGTCGACCGGAAGAACCGCTCGAAGACCAACCGACGCTCATCCAGTGGAATGCCCGGGCCGTGATCCGAGACGACCAGTTCGGCGTGCACCGGATCCAGTTGCGTCAGGCGAACGCCCACGTGCCCACCGGGCGGACTCCACTTCGCGGCGTTGTCGAGCAGGTTGAGCACCGCACGCGAAAGTCCCGCTCCGTCGCCGTAGACCTGCCATCCGGCGACCGCGACGTCGAACTCGATGTCGTTGCGGCGCCGCCGAACTCGCTCGAGACTACGGTCGATCACCTCGGTCATGTCGATCGGCTCGTGAATCGTCACGCCTACGTCGTCGCGGGTGAGGTCCATCAAATCGCCCACCAGCGTGGACAACTCCTCGATCTGGGCGATCACGTCAGACCGCAGCCCCGCCATCTCCTCGTCGGGCAGCCGCGGAGCACCGGGCACCATCGCGGCCATCAGGAGTTCCACGTTGGTGCGCAACGACGTCAGCGGCGTGCGTAACTCGTGGCCCGCGTCGGAGACCAGCCGCGTCTGGCGGTCCCGCGATTCGGCGAGTGCGCGCAGCATCATGTTGAACGCCTCGGTGAGCCGCGCCAGTTCGTCGCTGCCGTGCACGGGGATCGGGCGCAGGTCGTCGGTTCGTGCCACCCGTTCGGCGGCTTCGGTCAGTCTTGCGACCGGCCTCAGCCCCGTACGGGCCACCGTCCCACCCGCGATCGCGGCCACCGCCATGCCAAGGCCGCCGACGATGAGCAGGATGGAGCCCAGCCGGTTGAGCACCTTGCTGGTGGGCGCCATCGTCTTGGAGATCAGCAGCGAGCTGCCGTTGGAAAGGCGCACGGCGAGCACGCGCTGATAGTTGGCCGTCCGAAGTGAGACGTAGGCCTTGCCCGTGATGACGTCCTGCTCTGGCTGGCCGAGCGGGAGCGTCTGCCCTTCCTGGTTCGCCGTGTAGATCGAGCGGCCCGGGTTGACCAGCATCGCGTTGACGTCGGAGTAGGCAGTGCCCTCGATCGCCTTGCCTGGATCGGCGGCCAGCGTTCCGCTGTCGATCAACAGCTGTGCCCGCGTCTGAAGCTGGTTGTCGATGTCCTGGTAGAGCGCACGCGACACCACCACGTAGACCGCGACGGCCATCAGCACGACCACCATGGCCACCATCGACATGGCCAGCAGCATCACCCGCCAGCGCAGCGACACCGAACTGGCGTCGTGCAGGGTCTCCCGTGCGCTGACGTCGCTGGCGCGGCGCTCCCGCGCACGCCACCAGAACTGTGGCCGACTCGACATCAGGGTGGCGTCTCGCGCAGCACATAACCCACCCCGCGCACGGTGTGGATCAGGCGCTGCTCGCCCTCGGCTTCCGTCTTGCGGCGCAGGTATCCGACGTACACCTCGAGTGCATTGCCGGACGTGGGGAAGTCGAAGCCCCACACTTCTTCGAGGATGCGGCTGCGTGTCAGCACCCGGCGCGGATTCGCGATGAGCATCTCGAGCAAGGAGAACTCGGTGCGGGTGAGGCTGATCTGGCGCAGCCCGCGCGTCACCTCACGGGTCATCGGATCGAGACTCAAGTCGGCGAATGTCATGGCGACCGACTCTTGGTCGTCGGGGGTGGTGCGGCGCAAGAGCGCCCGCATCCGGGCCAGCAGCTCCTCGAGTGCGAACGGCTTGGGCAGGTAGTCGTCGGCACCCGCATCGAGGCCGGCCACCCGCTCGGACACCGAGTCACGTGCCGTCAGCACCAGGATGGGTAAGTCGTCGCCGGAACTGCGCAGCCGTCGACAGACCTCGAGTCCGTCGAGCCTTGGCATCATCACGTCGAGCACCACCGCGTCCGGGCGCTCCCGGGTGATCAGGTCGAGCGCTTCCTGACCGTCTTGAGCCAGTTCGACCGAGTATCCGTTGAACGAGAGTGAGCGGCGCAGAGATTCGCGCACCGCGCGGTCGTCGTCAACGACAAGAATGCGCACAGCCACAGTGTCAACCCACTATCTGAGAGTGACCTGAGAGGCGCGCCGTGCTGAACGGCGCGAACCGGTTAGCGGCGGTCGAGATCGAGCAGACCGAGCCGGGCAGCCTTGAGCAGGCGGCGCGGCACCTTGTGCTGCTGGCCGGCGACCGTCACACCGACGAGCTCGGTTTTGGTGGCCTTCCACTGCGCGCGCCGACTACGGGTGTTCGCGCGCGACATTCTGCGCTTGGGCACAGCCATGATCGACGTCTCCTCTTGAGGGGTGCTGCCGCGCGAGTATCCGGCGTCGGCAAGTGCCACCCAGGATAGCCGGTGAGGTGCTCAGCCTCCAAAAACGGGCTACGCGGGCATCCCGACCCAGTCCTGCACGACGCACAGCACGAGCATGTCGCGGGTGTTGAAGACGTTCTGGGTCTCCGGCCCGCACCATTCCTCGTGCAGGGTCTGCGCCACGACGCGATAGTCGCGGCTCGGATCCGTGCAGGGCACGGGCGTGTCGTAGATCAGCGCGTCGGAGTCGGTCACGAAGTCATCGGGGAGAGCGATGCAGGTCCCGACCGGGAACTCGGCAGCCATGCCCGACGAACCAGACCCCGCCAGGGCTGGTGCCGCTGCGGCGATGGCCAGCCCCGTGAGAGCGACGGCGGCGGCGCTGAACAGGCTGATCATGCTGGGACTATATGGCTTCGTCTCCGACGCGGAGGTCGATTCACGCCCGCGTTCGCGATCTGACCGCACACTCGAAGTAGACGACCCTCGGAACCGCTTGACGTGGGACCGGAGGTAACGGCTAACCTACCGGTTGGTTGGTCCAACGGCTGCGATGGGAGCTTGGGGTTGAGCGTGGGAGTGCGCATCGGCAACTGCTCGGGCTTCTACGGTGACCGGCACGCCGCCATGCGCGAAATGGTGTCCGGGGGCGAGCTCGACTACGTCACCGGCGACTACCTGGCCGAGTTGACCATGCTGATCCTGGCGCGCGACCGCGCGAAGTCGCCCGACCGCGGATACGCCAAGACCTTCCTGACGCAGCTGGAGGAGTCGCTCGGCCTGGCGCTGGACCGCGGCGTGAAGATCGTCGCCAACGCAGGCGGGCTGAATCCCGCGGGCCTGGCCGCCGCCGTCCGGGCGCTGGCCGAGCGGCTCGGGCTGTCCGTCCGCGTGGCGCACGTCGAAGGCGACGACCTCGTCGGCCGGGCCGCCGAGCTCGGCTTCGGCGCCCCGCTCGCCGCCAACGCGTACCTGGGCGCGTGGGGCATCGTCGACTGCCTGAACGCGGGCGCCGACGTCGTCGTCACCGGACGGGTCACCGACGCGTCGGTCATCGTTGGGCCCGCCGCCGCCCACCACGGCTGGAGCCGCACCGACTACGACGCGCTCGCGGGCGCCGTCGCCGCCGGCCACGTCATCGAATGCGGCGTCCAGGCCACGGGCGGCAACTTCGCGTTCTTCACCGAGGTGCCCGACCTCTCCTACGCCGGCTTCCCGTTGGCCGAGATCGACGCCGACGGGTCATCGGTCATCACCAAGCACCCCGGCACCGGAGGGCTCGTCAGCGTCGACACCGTCACCGCGCAGCTGCTCTACGAGATCGGCGGCGCCCGCTACGCCAACCCCGACGTCACGCTTCGGGTCGACAGCCTCGCCCTCGAGCAGGAGGGGCCCGACCGGGTGCACATCAGCGGCGTGCGCGGCGAACCCCCACCCCCGACGCTCAAGGTGTCGCTCAACGGCATCGGCGGCTTCCGCAACGCGATGACGTTCGTGCTCACCGGTTTGGACATCGAGGCCAAGGCCGACCTGGTCCGGCGCCAACTCGAAGCCGGGCTGACCACCAAGCCCGCCGAGCTCGAGTGGACGCTGGCCCGCACCGACCATCCCGACGCCGACACCGAGGAGACCGCGAGCGCACTGCTGCGGTGCGTCGTGCGCGACGCCGATCCCTCCGTCGTAGGCCGCCAGTTCTCGTCCGCCGCAGTCGAACTCGCGCTCGCCAGCTATCCAGGGTTCACCACCACCGCACCACCCGGCGATGGCCAGGTGTACGGCGTATTCACCGCGGGCTACGTCGACGCCACCCTGGTGCCACACGTCGCCGTCCGCGCCGACGGCACGCGCAACGACGTCGCAGCGGCCACGGAGACCAAGGTGCTCGAGTCGGTCGCCCCGTTCGCGCTGCCCGAACCGCTGCCGTTCGGCCCAACGCGCCGCGCGGCGCTGGGCACCATCGCGGGGGCACGCAGCGGCGACAAAGGCGGCAACGCCAACGTCGGGGTGTGGGTACGCACCGGGCCGCACTGGCGATGGCTCGCCCACGCGCTGACCGTCGAGAAGCTGCGCGAACTGCTTCCCGAGACGGCCGACCTAGTGGTCACCCGTCACCTACTGCCCAATCTGCGGGCGGTGAACTTCGTCATCGAGGGGATCCTGGGGCTTGGCGTCGCGCACCAGGCCCGCTTCGACCCACAAGCCAAGGGGCTCGGCGAATGGCTGCGGGCGCGCTACATCGACATCCCGGAGGAGTTCCTCTTATGAGCATCTGGACCACACCCGAGCGCGAGGCACTGCGAAAGACGGTGCGCGACTTCACCGAGCGCGAGATCCTGCCCAACGTCGACGAGTGGGAACGCTCGGGTGACCTGCCGCGCGAGCTTCACCTGGCGGCCGGCGCGGCGGGGCTGTTGGGCGCCGGCCTCCCCGAAGCCGTTGGCGGAGGGGGCGGAGACGGTGCCGACGCGGTGATCATCTGCGAGGAGATGCACGGGGCCGGCGCGCCCGGCGGCGTATTCGCATCGCTGTTCACGTGCGGCATCGCCGTGCCCCACATGATCGCCTCGGGCGACGAACGACTCATCGAGACCTACGTGCGACCCACCCTGCGCGGCGACAAGATCGGGTCACTGGCCATCACCGAGCCCGGCGGCGGCTCGGACGTCGGACACCTCACCACCAAGGCGGTCCGCGACGGCGACGACTACGTGCTCAACGGCGCGAAGACGTACATCACGTCCGGCGTGCGCGCCGACTTCGTCGTGACCGCCGCCCGCACCGGAGGCCCTGGGGCGGCCGGGGTTTCGCTAATCGTGGTCGACAAGGGCACGCCCGGCTTCGAGGTCACCCGCAAGCTGGAGAAGATGGGGTGGCGCTCGAGCGACACCGCCGAACTCTCCTACACCGACGTCCGGGTGCCGGTCGCCAACCTCATCGGCCCCGAGCACTCCGGCTTCCTTCAGATCGCCGCCGCCTTCGTCTCCGAGCGAGTGGGACTGGCCGCGCAGGCCTACGGCAGCGCGCAACGCTGCCTCGACCTGACCGTCGAGTGGTGCCGCAACCGGGAAACCTTTGGCCGGCCACTCATCTCGCGCCAGTCGGTGCAGAACACGCTGTCGGAGATGGCGCGCCGCACCGACGTCGCCCGCGTCTACACCCGGCACCTGGTGGAGCGGCAGCTTGCGGGCGAGACGAACCTGATCACCGAGGTGTGCTTCGCCAAGAACACCGCCGTGGAGGCAGGCGAATGGGTGGCCAACGCGGCCGTCCAGCTGTTCGGCGGCATGGGGTACATGGCCGAGTCCGAAGTCGAGCGCCAGTACCGCGACATGCGGATCCTCGGGATCGGCGGCGGCACCACCGAAATCCTCACCAGCCTGGCCGCCAAGACGCTTGGATACCAATCATGACTGCGCTCAAGTCGACGATCGACGCACGCTCGTCGGCGTTCACCGACGCCACCGAGGCGATGACCACCAAGCTCACCGAGCTCGAGACCGCACACGCCAAGGCGTTGGCAGGCGGCGGCGCCAAGTACGTCGAACGGCACCACGCCCGCGGCAAGCTGACCGCACGCGAACGCGTCGAACTGCTGCTGGACCCCGACGCACCCTTCCTCGAACTGAGCCCGCTCGCCGCATGGGGCACCGATTTCACCGTCGGCGCCAGCGTGGTGGCGGGCATCGGCGTCGTCGAGGGCATCGAATGTCTCATCGTGTCCAACGACCCCACCGTCAAGGGCGGCACCAGCAACCCGTGGACGCTGAAGAAGATCCTGCGCGCCAACCAGATTGCGTTCGAGAATCGGCTGCCGGTCATCTCGCTGGTCGAGTCCGGCGGGGCCGACCTGCCGACGCAGAAGGAGATCTTCATCCCCGGCGGCCGGATGTTCCGCGACCTGACCCGGCTTTCTGCGGCGGGCATCCCCACCATCGCGCTGGTGTTCGGCAACTCCACGGCTGGCGGGGCATACATCCCCGGCATGTCCGATCACGTGGTGATGATCAAGGAACGCTCGAAGGTCTTCCTGGCCGGACCTCCACTGGTCAAGATGGCCACCGGCGAGGAGTCCGACGACGAGTCCCTCGGCGGTGCCGAAATGCACTCCCGCACTTCGGGGCTCGCTGACTACTTCGCCGCCGACGAACTCGACGCAATCCGCATCGGCCGCCGCATCGTGGCGCGACTGAACTGGCGGAAGCTTGGACCCTCGCCCGGTCCGGTGAGCGACCCGCGGTTCGACGCCGAGGAACTCATCGGCATCGTGCCCGCCGATCTGCGCATCCCGTTCGACCCACGCGACGTCATCGCCCGCATCGTCGACGGCTCGGACTTCGACGAGTTCAAACCGCTCTACGGTGGCTCATTGGTGACGGGATGGGCCAACCTGCACGGCTACCCCATCGGGATCCTCGCCAACCACCGTGGCGTGTTGTTCAGCGAGGAGTCCCAGAAGGCCACTCAGTTCATCCAATTGGCCAACCGGTCCGACACGCCGTTGTTGTTCCTGCACAACACGACCGGTTACATGGTCGGCCGCAAGTACGAGGAAGGCGGGATGATCAAGCACGGTTCGATGATGATCAACGCCGTCTCCAACTCGACGGTCCCGCACATCTCGCTACTCATCGGCGCCTCGTACGGCGCGGGGCACTACGGGATGTGCGGCCGGGCGTACGACCCGCGCTTCCTCTTCGCCTGGCCAAGCGCCAAATCGGCGGTGATGGGCGGGGCGCAGCTGGCCGGGGTGCTCTCGATCGTCAGCCGGGCCGCCGCCGAGGCCCGCGGCCAAGAGGTCGACGAGGACGCCGACGCCGCGCTGCGCGCCGCCGTCGAGGGCCAGATCGAGGCCGAGTCCCTGCCGATGTTCCTGTCCGGACGCCTCTACGACGACGGCGTCATCGACCCGCGCGACACCCGCACGGTGCTAGGAATGTGCTTGTCCGCCATCGCCAATGGCCCGATCAAGGGGACGTCGAACTTCGGCGTCTTCAGGATGTGAGCGCCGCAATGGCAAGCGCGGGGGGAGCGAGATGATCACGCGAGTACTGGTTGCCAACCGCGGCGAGATCGCGCGTCGGGTGTTCGCCACCTGCCGTCATCTCGGCATCGGCACGGTGGCCGTCTACACCGAACCCGACGCCGCGAGCCCCCACGTGGCCGAGGCCGACGCCCGGGTACGCCTCGACGGCCGCAACGGCTACCTCGACGCCACCCAGCTGATCGCGGCGGCCCGCGCGGCGGGCGCCGACGCCATCCACCCCGGATACGGATTCCTCTCGGAGAACGCCGAATTCGCGGCCGCCGTGCAGCAGGCGGGGTTGACGTGGATCGGGCCGCCCATGGCCGCCGTGCAGGCGATGGGCTCCAAGATCGAGGCCAAGAAGATGATGGCCGCCGCGGGGGTGCCCGTGCTCGAGGAACTCGACCCCGACACCGTCACCGAGGCGCAGCTGCCGGTGCTGATCAAGGCGTCGGCCGGTGGTGGCGGGCGCGGCATGCGCGTCGTCCGCGACGTGGCCGACCTGCCCAAGCAGGTCGAGGCCGCCCAACGCGAAGCGCAGTCCGCGTTCGGTGACCCGACGGTGTTCTGCGAGCGCTACCTCGCCACCGGCCACCACGTCGAGGTCCAAGTGATGGCCGACGCGCACGGCACGGTGTGGGCGGTCGGCGAACGCGAGTGCTCGATCCAGCGCCGCCACCAGAAGATCGTCGAGGAGGCGCCGTCGCCACTCGTCGAACGCACGCAGGGCATGCGCGCCAAGCTCTTCGAGGCGGCCCGACTGGCGGCCGAGGCCATCGGTTACACCGGCGCGGGCACGGTCGAGTTCATGGCCGACGAGGCAGGCGACTTCTTCTTCCTCGAGATGAACACCCGGCTGCAGGTCGAGCACCCCGTCACCGAGGAGACCACGGGGTGCGACCTCGTCGAGCTCCAGCTGCATGTCGCGGACGGCGGCGCACTGGCGCCCGAACCGCCTCCCGCTCAGGGGCATTCGATCGAGGTGCGGCTCTACGCCGAGGATCCCGCCAAGAACTGGCAGCCGCAGGCGGGGCCGGTGCACCGCTTCGACGTGCCTACCGCACGGACCGAGTTCACCACCCTGGGCGGCGTGGGCGTGCGCGTCGACACCGGCGTCGTGGACGGTTCGGAGGTATCGATCTTCTACGACCCGATGCTGGCCAAGGTCATCTCGTGGGCGCCGACGCGGCGGCGGGCCGCGGCGATCCTGGCCGACGCGTTGAGCCGCACCCGCCTGCACGGCATCACGACCAATCGCGACCTGTTGGTCAACGTGCTGCGTCATCCGGCATTCCTCGACGGCGCCACCGACACGGCATTCTTCGACACGCACGGCCTTGCCAAGCTCGCCACGCCGATCGCTGACGCCAGCGCGCCCGGGTTGGCCGCGCTGGCCGCAGCCCTAGCCGATGCCGCTCACAACACCACTGGCGCAACGGTTTTCCGCGGCCTGCCCAGCGGCTGGCGCAACGTACCGTCGGGCTACCAGGTCAAGAAGTACCTCGACGCGATGGGCGAGGCACACGACGTGGCGTACCGGTTCACCCGCGGCCGGCTGCAGCTGCGCGACGGTGCGGCCGTCGGCCTGGTGGCCGCGGCACCCGATCGCGTGGTGCTGTCGGTCGACGGCGTGGAGCATGCGTTCGACGTGGCCCGCTACGGCAACGACGTGTTCGTCGACTCGCCGCACGGCCCGGTCCGGCTGACTGCCGAGCCGCGCTTCCCCGACCCGGACGCCGCCGTCGCGCTCGGCTCGCTGCTGGCCCCGATGCCCGGATCCGTGATCCGGGTCGGCGCGGCCGTCGGCGACAAGGTCAAGGCCGGCCAGCCGTTGATCTGGCTGGAGGCCATGAAGATGGAGCACACCATCACCGCCCCTGGCGCAGGCGTGCTCGCGGAACTCAACGTCGCGGCCGGCCAACAGGTCGACGTCGGCGCCGTACTCGCCCGCATCGACAGCGCCTAGACAAGCCTAGAGAAGGAGACCGCCATGAGCTTCGTCGAAACCGATGAGCAGAAGGAACTGCGCAAGGCCGTCGCGCAGTTCGCCGCTAACTACGGCGAGAAGTACTACCTGGAGAAGGCCCGGGCCGGCGAACACACCACCGAATTATGGAGCGAGGCAGGAAAACTCGGCTTCATCGGCGTCAACCTGCCCGAGGAGTACGGTGGCGGCGGCGCGGGCATGTACGAGCTCTCGCTCGTCATGGAGGAGATGTCGGCGGGAGGCTGCGCGCTGCTGCTGATGGTGGTCTCCCCCGCCATCAACGGGACGATCATCAGCAAGTTCGGCACCGAGGAACAGAAGAAGCGCTGGATCCCCGGCATCGCCGACGGGTCCATCACCATGGCGTTCGCCATCACCGAGCCCGACGCCGGGTCGAACTCACACCGCATCACCACCTCCGCGCGCCGCGACGGCAGCGACTGGATCCTCTCCGGCCAAAAGGTCTTCATCTCCGGCATCGACCAGGCGCAGGCGATCCTGGTGGTCGGCCGCACCGAGGAAGCCAAGACCGGCAACCTGAAGCCCGCGCTGTTCGTCGTGCCCACGGATACGCCGGGCATGTCCTGGACGAAGATCGACATGGAGATCGTCAGCCCGGAGAACCAGTTCCAGCTGTTCCTCGACGACGTCCGGCTGCCCGCGGACGCGCTGGTCGGATCCGAGGACGCCGCCATCGCGCAACTGTTCGCAGGGCTCAACCCCGAACGCATCATGGGCGCCGCGAGCGCGGTCGGCATGGGGCGCTTCGCCATCAACAAGGCCACTGAGTACGTCAAGACCCGGCAGGTGTGGAAGACACCGATCGGCGCACACCAGGGCATCTCACATCCGTTGGCGCAGAACCACATCGAGATCGAACTGGCCAAGCTGATGATGCAGAAGGCGGCGACGCTCTACGACCTCGGCGACGACGGCGGCGCCGCAGAGGCCGCGAACATGGCCAAGTACGCGGCGGGCGAGGCATCGGTGCGCGCCGTCGACCAGGCCGTGCAGTCGTTGGGCGGCAACGGGTTGACCAAGGAGTACGGCATCGCCTCGGTGCTCACCGCGTCGCGGCTGGCCCGCATCGCGCCCGTCAGCCGGGAGATGATCCTGAACTTCGTCGCACAGACCTCGCTGGGCCTCCCCCGGTCGTACTGATCGTGACCGCACTCGTTCAGTACGCCGTCGATGGGGCCGTCGCCCGCCTGACGCTGGACTCGCCGCACAACCGCAACGCGCTGTCCAGCGTGCTGGTGCAGCAGTTGCACGACGGGTTCAGGGCTGCCGCCTCGAACCCGGCAGTGCGGTGCGTCGTGCTCGGCCATGCGGGCGGCACGTTCTGCGCGGGCGCCGACCTCGCCGAGGCGGCCGACCGCAACCTGGGCGACGTCGCCGTGGACCGGGCCCGCGAGATGACGCACGTGCTCCGGTCGATCCTCGAACTTCCGTTGCCCGTCATCGGCGCGATCGACGGACACGTCCGAGCGGGCGGCATGGGGCTCGTCGGCGCGTGCGACATCGTCGTCGCCGGACCGGCGAGCACGTTCGCCCTGACCGAGGCACGCATCGGCGTCGCGCCGTCGATCATCTCGCTGGCGCTGTTGCCGAAGCTGGACCCGCGCGCATCGGGACGCTACTTCGTCACCGGCGAGAAGTTCGGCGCCGACGAGGCCGCCCGCATCGGGCTGATCACCGCGCGCGCCGACTCCGCTGACGAGCTCGCCGCGACGGTGGCCGCGCTCGCCGCCGACGTCGCGAAGGGCTCGCCGCAGGGGCTGGCCGCGTCGAAGGCGCTGACCACCGCGGCCATCCTCGAGGGTTTCGACCGCCATGCCGAGGAGCTCACGCAGCAGTCCGCGGCGCTGTTCGGCTCCGACGAGGCGCGCGAGGGCATGTTGGCGTTCCTCGAGAAGCGGCCGCCACGCTGGGCGACCTAGTGGGAACCGATGCGCGCCGTAAGTCTGGTTACGCCGATGACTTTGCAGCAACGGTTCGGGCACCGATTCCATTAGCGATTCGGCCAGACTCTTGCATGTACCGAGGTTCGTCGTAGGCTCGTCGATGATGACTCCGCCGCGCGACTCCTCGATCCGTGCTGCCGACACCGATCGCATCCAGGTGGCGCAGTTGTTGACGGATGCTGCCGCGCAGGGCCGGCTCGAGCTGACGGAGTACGAGGACCGGCTCGCCAAGGCGTACGCCGCGAAGACCTACGACGAACTCGACCGGCTCAGCGCCGACCTCGGGACGATGACCTCGCCGCGCGGACATGGCCCGGTCCGGCCCGCGCCGTCGACCCTGCTGTTGGCGATCATGAGCGGCTTCGAGCGCCGCGGCCGCTGGAACGTGCCGAGGCGGTTGACGTCCTTCGCCCTGTTCGGTGGCGGCGTCATCGATCTGCGCTACGCCGACTTCACCTGCCCCGACGTCGAGATCCACTCGTACTCGATCTTCGGCGGGCAGACCATCCTGTTGCCACCGGAGGTCAACGTCGACGTCCGCGGCGTCGGAGTCATGGGCGCCTTCGACCACGTCGGCGAGCAGGGTTCACCCGGCGCCCCGCACGTGACGATCCGCGGCTTCTCGCTGTGGGGCAGCGTCGGCATCAAGCGCAAGAAGCGCAAGGCCGGCTGAGTTCACACGACGTCATTCGTCGGGAATGAGCCTCGGCGCGCGGCGCGTCTGAGCGAGTAGTTCAGCGCCGGTGAACTTGGGGCGGCGCGGCAATTCCACCCACTGTGCCTCGAACGGCGACGACGGTACGTCGGTGGGATTCACCAGCCTGCGGAAGCTCAGCTTGTCGCGGACGTCACCCGGATCGGCCGGATTGACGCGGGAGTAGTGGAAGATGGCGCAGTTCTTCACGTCCTGCGACTTGTCGCGTTCGAGTTCTTCGAACTGTTCGGGCAGCATCCGTTCGATGTTGTAGCGCGCGATGCCCATGAAGTCGCCGTGCGTGACGACCAATACCCGCAGTCCCGCTGCCTCGCGGTGAAGCGTGCCCTGGAAGTCACGGAACCGGTCGCTCACCTCGTAGCGGCTCTCCCCACCGGGAAGCTTTGTGTACCAAGGTGATTGGCCGTACATCTTGGTGGCCAGCGCGTATCTGTGTTGGCGTTCGGCCCGCGACAGCGCGCCGTAGGTGCCCCAACTTCGTTCGACCACGCGATCGTCCATGATCCAGTCACTGCATTCGTCGCCGCCCAGGTACGCCGCGGTTTCTCGGGTGCGCAGGAACGGCGAGAAGTAGCGCAGGTCGAACGAGGTTGCGCCACCGAGGTATTCGTCGAACCAGGACCTCGCCTGCTTGGCTTGCTCGACGCCAAGGCTGGACAGCCGCTGCTCCCAGTCGGGCCGGTCGTAGATCTCGGCGTGCTTCGCGTGCAGCCGGCCCGCCTTGTCCTCCTGCTGGGCGATGTTCGCCTCGGACTGGCCGTGCCTGACGAACACGAGGTCGTTGGGCATCGCCATGGCGACTAGCCTGCCATGGCGACGATCTGCGTCAAACGGCTGCTAGCTGCCGCTCTCCGCTCCACCGGTCTCCGACTCCGTGCTGGCCGCGGGGCTGGCGGGCTTGCCCGCGTTCGCGATCGTGTCGTGGATGGCCTGGGCGACCTGACCGAAGATGCCCCAACTGCCGGAGCCAGGCTTGGGCCCGCCGGTGCCGACGATGATGATCGGTTCGACCTTGTTGCCGTCGGTGGTGTCCTCGGCCTCTTCCTCGTCCGCGGCCTTCTCGGAGATCTTGGCCGTGAACTTCGGCTTCGGATCCGGTGCGGGGGCGGCCTCCGCTGCGGGTGCCGGATCGGCGGCGACGGCGGGCGCAGACGCGGCTAGCGGCGTCGCCACCGCGGCTTCAACCTTCGGTGTCTCGACCTTCGGCGCCTCGACCTTCAGTGCCTCAACCTTCGGGAGGGTCGGCTGCTCCTCAACGCTCTCCGTTACTGCGGAGCTCTTAGCCAACATCATCTCGTTGGGATCGACCGGCGCCGGACCTACGAGCAGATAGCGCACCACGCCGGAGATGCCGTTGTCGAAGAATTCGTTGACGAGGTCCGTCCCAGTCGGATCCGTGATCGTTCGGGCCAAAAGCTGGGTCCTGACTACCTCGGAGACGCCACCGCCAAAGAAGTCGTCGATGACTCGCTGCTGGTCGGGATCCGAGGTGCGGGATCGCAGCTGGGTATGGACGACCGCGCTCATGCCGCCACTGAATAGGTCATCGACCACTATTTCCTGCTCGGGAGAAAGCACTCCGGAGCTCTTCAGGAGTTGGTACGTCACGCCCGACGCGCCGAACTGCGACGCATTTTCGCTGTCCAACGGGTTGTCGATGTTGAAGAAGATGTTCACCAACTCGTCGGTCTCCGCGGGACCGATCGTGTTCAGGAGTTGGTGCACCAACCCCGAGGTTCCGTTGTCGAAGAAGGTGTTGATGGCATCCTCGGCATCTGGATCGGTGGTGTTGTCCAACAGGATGAGCCGGACGAGTTCGGAGACTCCGTCGAAGAAGGCGGAAATGGCCGCTTGCTGATCGGGATCGGAATTGCTGGCCAACAGGTAGAGCTCGACAAGGCTGGCGACGCCACCGTTGAAGAAGGCGTCGAGCGACGCCACTCCCGGCGTATAACCGCCCTGCTGCTGGCGAAGCAGCTGGTAGATAACCCCCGAGATGCCCGAGGTACCCGCCGCGTCGGTGACCGGTGGAAGCAACGGCTCACCCGGAACGGGAGGATCGGACGGAAAGGCCCCCTGAGGAGTCACGCCAAAGAAGACGTTGACGAGGTCCGTCAGATTCAGCTGCGCGGCCAGCTTGATTTGAGCCTCGGTGGCCTTGACCACCTGTACGTCGCGCGGTTGAAGCGGCGGGGCGATCGCAGGCACGGCGGCGATCATGCCGGCCGTGGCGAAGGCGACACCTACGGTGAGAAAGTGGCGGATTGGCATTGTGGGCCCCCTGATCGCTTGCGACGCACCTTAGAGAAAGCTGAGAAGTCGAGCATCTGGATCGTAATACGCAATCGGTCGAATTTGCCACGCACGCGTAGATTTGCTTCGAAATTGGTTGGACGTCGAGCTGGCGCCTCGGGCGAAAGTAATGCTCAGCGACGTGTCCGGCTGGTTGCTTTGCCAGCGCACAGGCCGAAAGTCGCAGCAAGTATGGATAATTATCCAATCCGATAGTTTGCCACGTGTTTGGCCCGCAAAGCGCGCACAGAGCGGCGTCCCCGTCAGTCAACGTGCACGGAAATACGCGCGTTCATGCGCACGAGCAACGGCCCGGGGAAACGCAGGTAGGAAAGGTGTGGCGAGGCCGACGCCGACGGTCAGCTGGTGCTGCCACCCGTGGAACTCGAGGACGACGCGCCGGTCTCACCAGCCGAGGCTCCGCTAGGCGCAGCTCCTGCGCCTGCGATCGCCTTGCTCACCGCGTCCGCAACCTGCCCGAACACGCCCCAGCTGCCCGACCCGCTCTTGGCACCGGGGGCGCCCACGATGATCACGGGCTCGGCCTTGTTGCCGTTGGTCAAGTCGGTGGCGGTCGTTTCGTCCGCGCCCGACGTGTCTTTGACCTTGGCGGTGAACTTGGGTGCCTCAGCGGGTGCCGCCGCCGGTGCAGCTGCGGCCGGAGCAGCCGCCGCCGGAGCATCAGCGGCCGGGGCAGCAGCGGCCGGGGCCGATGCCACCGCCGCGGCAGGCGTTGCGTCCACCGGCTCGGCGGCCGCGGCCGGCTCCTCCGCCGGCGCGCTGAACCGAGCCAGGGTCGTCGACGCGAACGGCTCGGGCTCCTCCGGCGGCACTGGCGCGGGACCGACGAGCAGGTAGCGGACCACCTCGGAGATGCCCTCGTCGAAGAACCCGTTGATCAGGTCGTGCTGGACGGGGTCGGTGGTGGCCGCCAGCAGCCGGATGCGCACGTTCTCGGAGATGCCGCCGCCGTAGCCGGTGTAGGCATCGGGGAAGAACGCGTTGATGTCGGCGAGTTGGTTCGGATCGGTGGTGCGCGACAGCAGCTGCGTCCTGACCACCTGCGTCGCCCCACCCGTGAAGAAGTCGTTGATGGTCTGGACCTGTTGCGGGTCCGACGTGCGAGCGAGCAGCTGGTTCCACACCACCTGGGTGGCGCCACCCTGGAAGAAGTCGTTGATGACCAACTTTTGCTCCGGCGTGAGGTCACTGGCCATCAGCCGGAGGAAGATGACGCCGGGGATGCCCTTCAGGGCCGCATTCGGCTGTTCCTGGTCATAGAAGGCGTTGATGTAAGGCACCAACGTCGGGTCGGTGGTGTTGGCCAGCGTCAGCAGATGAGCCACCTCGGTGATCCCGCCGGAGAAGAAGCCGTTGATCAGAGCAGCCTGGGGCGAGTCCGGGACCGTGCTGGCAATCAGGTACTGCCGCACCACCTCCGAGACGCCGGAGGCAAAGAAGCCGTCGACGGCATTCTGGTATTGCTCGTTGGGACCCGCGATCTCCTTCGCGTACTGGTGCGCGACACCTGAGAAGCCCCACAGGCCCGGCGCGTCGGTGCTGCCTGGGTACTTGCCGAAGAAGGTGTTGACGATCGACACGTAGTCGTTAGCCGTCAACGCCACCTCGGTGTCCCTGGCGACCTTCAAGTCATGCGGCGACAGCGGGGGGGCGATGGCCGGCACGGCGGCGACGACGCCTGCGGTAGCGAACGCGACGCCTGCCTTGAGATACGCGCGAAGTGCCATGTAAATCCCCCTATGGATCGGGTGAGTGACGGTAGAGCGGCTACTAACGTACTGCAGTCTCGAAGAATCTGAGAATAACATGATAAAGCCCGCGAACTGTTTTGCCACAGCTACGTCGAATATTTGCGATACCAACTTCTCGAGAAGTCGTCGAGAGGGCGTCGCACCACCACGGAGGCAAACGGGCGACTAGCTCAAATATCAGTGTTGATCTGCAGAAAGAGCTCTGACTCGACCACCTGGAGAAGCGCTGTGCGAGCAATAACTGCCCGCCTGGCCTCACCGTCGCCGACACGGGAAATGGCGGCCAACGGATTGCTTTGCCGCTGATCTTGTATTAACTAGCGGGCACAGAATGAGCGAATTAATTAACGCCTGCGTCGAGAACCGAGATAGTCGCCAACGACGGCAGCGCCGAGCCCGTCGAGATCGGGAACCACGACGCGGCCCTGGACCCGCCTGGCAACCTGATCGATGAACCGCGCCAGGCCCGGATCGGTGCCGAGCCGGAAGATGGTGACCTGGGCACCCAACCGCGCGATCTCGTCGAAGCCGCGCACGGTGTGGGCGATGGTGCGGGGGTGCGGCGGGTAGTCGAAGAACACCGACGTGCCGTCGCCGTCACCGAAGTCCTCGAGGTGCGCAGTGGGTTCGCCGTCGGTGACGACGAGCACGACGGGCTGCGCGTTGGGGTGCCGCCGCAGGTGGCGGCCGGCTAGGGCCAACGCATGGTGCAGGTTGGTGCCCTGCTCGTAGACGCCCTCCAACCCAGTGAGCTCGCCGGCCGTCACCGTGCGTGCGTAGCGCCCGAACGCGATGATCTGCAGCGCGTCGGAGCGGAACCGCGTGCTGACGAGATGGTTGAGCGCCAGCGCGGTGCGCTTCATCGGCAGCCAGCGGTTCTCCATGACCATCGAGAACGACGTGTCGACGAGCAGCGCCACCACGGCCTGCGTGCGCGTCTCCGTCTCGGAGATCTCGACGTCGTCGACGGTGATGCGCAGCGGAGGCTCCGCCAGCCCGGTACCCGCGCTACGGAGCACCGCGTTGGTGAGCGTGCGGGTGACGTTCCACGGCTCGGTGTCGCCGAACTGCCACGCTCGGGTGGCCCCGGTGAGCTCGCCTGCCGCCCCCGCCCTGCGGGTCTCGCGCTCGCCGTGGCGTCCGGAGAGTTGTTGAGCCACATCACGTAACGCCGCCTGGCCGAGTTGCCGCATCGCCTTGGGCGAGAGCCGCCACTGCCCATCCGAACCACGGTCGAGGAAGCCCTGATTCATCATTGCGCGTTCGAGCTCGGCCAGCGTGCGCGCGTCGACCGCCGCGTCCTCCCCCAGTTGGCGGGCCAACATGTCCAGATCGACGTCGTCCATCTGTGCGCCCGCGTAGCTCTGCGACAGCTGCTCGGCGAGCTGCTCGAGCTCGGCGATGTCGGCCATGGCCTGGGCACCCTCACCCATGCCGAGCGGATCGTCGCCCGAGAACCGTTGCGAGCCATCCCAATCCTCGCCGGGGCGGGCGGACTGCAGATGCTGGTCGAGCTTGTTGAGCGCGTTCATCAACGACGGCGACCCGAACGCCTGCTGGGCCAGACTGTCCAGCTCTGCGCGCTGCTCCGCCGACAGGCTGTTGCGGAACCGCTGCGCCGCAGCCGCGCGCTGGGCCAACGAGTCGAGCAGCTCGTCGATGTCCTTCGGATTCTCCGGGAAGAACTCGCCGTGCTTGTCCATGAAGTCTTGAAAATCCTGCGGCGAGTCCTCACCGCGAGAGTGCTTGTCCAGCAAGTCGTTCAGGTCGTCGAGCATGTCGTTGACGCGCTGCCGGTCCTCGTCGGTGGCGTTCTCCAGCGCCTCCTTCATCCCGGCGAAGCGCTGGTCGAGCATTTCGCGACCCATGAGGTCCTTGATCTGCTCGTACTTCTGCCGGGCCTCCGGCGAACGCCAGTCGTACTCCGCCAACTCCTGGACGGCCTTGGCCGGCGACGGCGACAACGACTCGAGTTGCAGCTCGCCAAATCGGGCGTCGTCGTCGAGCGCCCGCGCCAGCTCCTTGCGCTCGGCCAGCACGGCCTCGTCGAGCAGCTTCTTGATCTCCTGCAGTGTGCCGTCGAGGTTGTTGTGCTGCAACAGTTCCCGACGCTTCCGGTTGGCCTCGGCGGCCAGCCGGTCGGCACCCTTCATGTTCTTGGTGCCGCGCCGCATCAGTTCGGACAGTGCCCGCCGCGGCGAGCTGCCCTCCATGACGTCCTGGCCGATCTGCTCCAGCGCCTCCCGCAAGTCGACGGGAGGTGCCAGCGGGTCGGGCCCGCCGCTGTATCGCGAATATCGCGAAGTACGTTTAGCCATAGACTGTTTCGCCCTCACCAGACACCTTGTCAATGCGCTTGGCCAGGTACAGCGCCTCCAGCGCGAGTTCGAGGGCCGCGGCGCGCTCGCCATCGGACTCGGCGCCGAGCCGGGTGGCGATGGCGTCGACGATGGGCAGGTCGGGCAGCGCGGCCAGCACGTCCTTGGCCGAGACGCGTTCACCGGTGGTGACGGGCGCGCCCTCCTCGACGGCCGCGACCAGTGGACCCACGTCGAGCCCTCCCAGCAGCCGCTGCGCGGTGTCGGCCGTCGCGCGCCGCAACAGGTGCTCGAGCACCGCCTGCTCGCGGCCCTCCTCGCCAGACTCGAACTCCAGCTTGCCGCGCAGCACGTCGATCACCGTCGCGAGGTCCACCACGCGGGCGACGGGGTCCTGCTCGCCGAGGATCGTCGAGCGGTGCCGGGCGGCCGCAGCGACGGTTTCGGCCGCCGCAATGGCGAACCGCGCCGAGACGCCTGAGCGCTGGTCGACGGACGGCGACTCGCGCAGGGCGCGCGCGAAGCGGGCCAGCACCTGAAGGAGATACTGGGGTACCGCGGCGGCCAGGTGCGACTCCTGGTTGATGACGCCCACCTCTGCCTCCAGCTGCAAGGGGTAGTGCGTGCGGATCTCGGCGCCGAAGCGGTCCTTCAGCGGGGTGATGATGCGGCCGCGGTTGGTGTAGTCCTCGGGGTTGGCGCTGGCGACGACGACGACGTCGAGCGGCAGCCGCAGCGTGTAGCCGCGGACCTGAATATCGCGCTCCTCCATCACGTTCAGCATCGACACCTGGATGCGCTCGGCCAGGTCTGGCAACTCGTTGATGGCGACGATGCCGCGGTGCGCCCGCGGAATCAGGCCGTAGGCGATGGTCTCCGGGTCCCCGAGGCTGCGCCCCTCGGCCACCTTGATGGGATCGATGTCGCCGACGAGATCGGCCACGCTGGTGTCGGGGGTGGCCAGCTTCTCGGTGTAGCGCTCACTGCGGTGGCGCCAGGCCACCGGCAGATCGTCGCCGGAGGTGGCCGCCCGCCGGATCGACTCCGGCGTGATCGGCGTGTACGGATGCTCCCCCAACTCGGAACCTTCGATGACGGGCGTCCACTCATCCAGCAGTCCGGTGAGGGCACGCAGGAGCCGGGTCTTGCCCTGTCCGCGCTCGCCAAGGAGCACGACGTCGTGGCCGGCGATCAACGCCCGCTCGAGCTGCGGCAGCACGGTGTCCTCGAAGCCCAGGATTCCGGGCCATACGTCGCGCCCCTCGGCGAGCGCAGCCAGCAGGTTCTCCCGAATTTCCGTCTTGATGCCTCGCTCGCGGTGCCCGGAGGCCCGCAGCTCGCCGACGGTACGGGGGAGCTCGTTAGGTGAAGTCACGACTCCACGCTACGACTGCTACCCCACCTAAGCATCACCTTGGGGCTCAGGGCGTATACCCGGTACCCTCGGTACCGTGAATTCGCTCGATTGGTCCAGCCGGCCCGCGGACGCCCATTTCGGCCCCGCATCTTGGCAGTCGCGACTGCTCGCGTTACTGAGCGCGATCTTCGTCAAGCCGGCCATCGCATTGCTCACCGTGATCGGAATGATCGTCAACCGGTTCCGCCCCGCCCTCCTGCAGCGTGCCCGCCTCGACGTGATCGACCGCCCGCTGCGCGTGGTGCCCCCGTTGGCCGGCACCGAGGTCACCTGCGTCGACCTACCCAACTGCCCCGCCGAATGGGTGGTTGCGCCGTCCGCGCGCGACTCCGACCACGTCATCGTCTACTTCCACGGCTCGGCGCTCATCACGCTGGGGCTCAACAGCCACCGGCGGTTCGTCAGCAAGTTGTCCGCCGAGACTGGGGCCAAGGTGCTCAACGTCGGCTACCGGCTGGCGCCGCAGGTCGGCATCGAGGAGGCCGTCTCCGACGGGCTCGACGCCTACCAGTACGCGTTGTCCGAGGGCTACCGCGCCGACCAGGTGGTACTCGCGGGCGACTCGGCGGGCGGACTGATGGCCGCCGACACCGCGATCGCCGCCCGTGACGCCGGACTGCCGGTGCCCGCGGGCCAGGCGCTGCTGTCGCCGCTGACGTCGTCGGACATGGACCTGAAATACCGTGCGCTGCAAGCACACCGCGACGCGCTGTTCCCGTTCATGACGGTGAAGTTCATCTACGACGTCTTCGCGACGGTGAACGGCACCCGTCCGCTGCCGGTGATGCCGTCCGAGGCCGACCTGCGCGGGCTCGGCCCATTCCTGGTTCAGGTCGGCACCGACGAGATGCTGCTCAACGACACCCACGCGCTGGCCGATCGGCTGCGCGCCGATGGGGTGTCCGTGTGGGTTCAGGTGTGGCACAAGGCGATGCACATGTTCCAGCTGAGTTTCGACATCAATCCCGATGCGCGCCGCGCCGTCGCCGACATCGCCGAGTTCATCGGCTACGCCACGGCCGAGCGGAGGGGTGAAGCGACGGCCTGAACCTTCGGCGGAGGTGTCTCGGTGCGCTAGCGGTGGCCGGAATCCGGTGCGAGCACCTGGAACCCGGTCGTGATGAGCTCGGCGTCGCGCTGGTAGTCGGGGTCGTCGGGAACCGGCGACTGGATCGTCAGGACGACGCCGTACGTCTTTCTGCCCGTGAACACGACCACCATCACCGCGGTCGCCGACACCTCCTGCTTCAGAGCACCACCCTGCGGGAGGACGTAGTGCATGGTCTGGGCGGGCAGACCACAGATGGTGCCATCGGTGTAGTCGAGGTCGCCGGTGTCGAATGCAGATTTCATCGCGTCACGCGCCTCGTCGAAGAACGACGACGCGTCGAGTTCTCCAGGATGGCTTTCGATGGTCACCACGGCGGAGGCGGCGAATCCGGTCACGCCGAGGGCCCGGTTGCCCATCGTGAACCTGATCATCTCCGAGTCCATCTTCGTGATGCGGTCCCAACCCTCGGGTTGCGGGACGCGCATCGTCGGTTCGGAGTCATCGGGCCCACTCGGGGCGGGTGGCACCGTCGTCAACGGCGCGTCGACCTTGGTGCACTGCGAATCATCGGAACCGCCCGTCCCCGCGGCCGCGACGGGGTGACCTTCGACGGCTTTCGAGCAACCCGCCGCCAACACCGAGGCGATGGCGAGCATCGCGACCAAAGCCCTAGCCCCCGAATTGCGCACACGCGCAGCGTATTCTCCAGCCCGGCGACCGGACAAGACGGCCCTAGTGCGCGAAGTGCCGAGCGCCCGTGAGATACAAGGCGATACCGGCTTTCGTCGCAGCCTCGGTGACGACGTCGTCACGCATCGAACCGCCAGGGTGCACGATCGCCTTGACCCCCGCGGCCGCGAGTGTCTCGAGCCCGTCTGGGAACGGGAAGAACGCGTCCGACGCCGCGACCGCGCCGACCACCCGGTCGCCCGCTCGCTCGACTGCCAGCCGCGCCGCGTCGACGCGGTTGACCTGACCCATCCCAACGCCGACGGTCGCGCCGTCCTTTGCGACGACGATCGCGTTCGACTTCACCGCGCGGCACGTGCGCCAGGCGAACACCAGGTCGGCCAGCGTCGCCGGGTCGGCGGGCGAACCGGTGGCCAGCGTCCAGTTGTTGGGGTCGTCGCCCTGCGCGTCGAGCGCATCGCGCTGCTGGACGAGCAGCCCGCCGCTGACCTGACGGAA
This sequence comes from Mycobacterium sp. RTGN6, assembly GCF_033804605.1. NCBI lineage: Bacteria > Bacillati > Actinomycetota > Actinomycetes > Mycobacteriales > Mycobacteriaceae > Mycobacterium > Mycobacterium sp. RTGN6. The sequence continues at coordinate 570,559 of NZ_JAPZKZ010000003.1, read as the reverse complement.
CTCGGTGCCGCCGGGCTGCGGCTCCGAGGCCACCAGCACGCGAATGTTCTTCTTGCGGGCCAACACTTCCACGGCGCCCGGCTCGTAGGCGGGCGCAAGGATCACCTCGGTGAAGATGTCCGCAACCGTCTCGGCCATCTCGACACTGACGGTGGTATTCGCCGCGATCACGCCGCCGAAGGCGCTCAGCGGATCGCACTCGTGGGCCTTGCGGTGCGCATCGGCCACCGACTCCGACGAGATCGCGATGCCACACGGGTTGGCGTGCTTGATGATTGCGACGCACGTCTGCTCGTGGTCGAACGCCGCGCGCCACGCCGCATCCGCATCGGTGAAGTTGTTGTACGACATCTCCTTGCCGTGCAACTGCTCGGCCTGCGCCAGCCCGGGCCACCCGATGTCGTTGCGGTACAACGCCGCTTGCTGATGCGGGTTCTCGCCGTAGCGCAGCACCGCCGCGCGCTTCCACGTCGACCCAACCCACGGCGGCAGCTGCTGGGCGGGCTCCTCGGGTGCGAGGGTCTCCCCCATCCACGTCGCGACCGCGACGTCGTACTCGGCGGTGTGCCGAAAGGCCAACGCCGCCAATTTCTTCCGCTCCGCCAGGGTGAAACCGCCCGCCCGCACCGCGGCCAGCACGCCTTCGTACCCGAGCGGGTCGACGACCACCGCGACGCTGGGATGGTTCTTGGCAGCGGCGCGCACCATCGACGGCCCACCGATGTCGATCTGCTCGACGCACTCGTCCTGGCTCGCGCCGGACTCCACCGTCGCGCTGAACGGGTACAGATTGACGACGACCAACTCGAACGCGGCCACCCCGAGTTCCTCGAGCGCAGCGAGGTGCTCGGGCTTGCGGGTGTCGGCCAGCAGACCCGCGTGCACCCGGGGATGAAGCGTCTTCACGCGGCCGTCGAGCACCTCGGGGAAGCCAGTGACGTCCTCAACGGGAGTCACCGGAACACCGGCGTCGGCAATGGTTTTCGCCGTCGAGCCGGTCGAGACGATGCTGACCCCGGCCTCGTGCAGGCCGCGGGCCAGCGCGCCGAGTCCCGTCTTGTCGTAGACGCTGACCAACGCTCGCCGAATCGGGCGCTTGCCCTCATCACTCATCCCACGGCCGCCTTTCGTCCAGTCCAGCTCACGCCGCGTGTGGCCATCGCGGCGAGCACATCTACCAACAGGCGGCGTTCGACCACCTTGATCCGTTCGTGCAACGACGCCTCGTCGTCGCCATCGAGCACCGGGATCGCCTCCTGAGCGAGGATCGGCCCGGTGTCCACCCCGGCGTCGACCAGGTGCACCGTGCAGCCCGTCACGCGGACACCATAGGCGAGTGCGTCGGGCACCGCGTGCGCGCCGGGGAATGCGGGAAGCAACGCGGGATGGGTGTTGACGACACGCCCCAGGAAGCGGGAAAGAAATTGTGCGCCAAGGATCTTCATGAATCCAGCGGACACGACGAGATCCGGCGCGTGCGCCGCGGTGGCCTCGGTGATCGCGGCGTCCCACTCGGAGCGGTCGGAGTAGTCGCCCAGCCGCACCGTGTACCCGGCGATGCCTGCGTCCGCGGCTACCTCGAGGGCCCGGCAGTCGCGGTCGGTACCGACCGCGACGACCCGCGCCGGGTAGTCGCCCACCGCAGCGGCCAGCAGGGATTCCAGCAGCGAACCGGTGCCGGAGGCCAACACCACGAGCCGGGCCGGTGCGCTGGGGGGCACTCGGAGCGGTTGCTGCACGCGATGCAGCCTAATCGGCCGCTCCGCGCTTCTCGTCGCTGGTCACGTCGTCGTCGGTGAAGAAGTGCGCTTCGGGATCGTCGTCGAGGTCCAGCGGACCGTCACCGACGCGTGGGTCGGGGCGCGGCGCGGGCCGTGGTGCAGGCGCCGGCCGCTCCTGCACCGGCTCCGGTTCGGGGTCGACCTCGTCGGCCTCGGCGATCTCCTCGACCTCGTCGGGTTCCCGTTCGGGCGTGGGCTCCGGTTCGGGTTCGGGTTCGGGTTCGGGTTCATCGATCGGCTCGGGTTCGGCCTCCGCGGCGGCGGGAACCGGACGCGCCTTGGACGCCTTCGGGGTTCGGGCGATCCCGCCCGCCATGGCCACCGTGAGGCCGCCGATTCCGACGAACCAGAGGAACACCGCAGGTCCGAAGGTGGTCTGGTCGACGCCGACGTCACCGAAGTTCCCCAACCGGCCCCCGCCGGCGTGCCCGAGCAGAACCATCGCGAGGGCGGCCAACGCGGAGGCGACCACCACCTTCGCGGCGGCCATCGGCAGCGGCAACGGCCGGCGCGCACACTGCTGCCCGACTGCGACGGCGGACGCGGCGGCGACGATCATGAGTGCCACCCAGACCGGGCCCAACGGCGGCGTCGGCACCGCCGCCAGCACCGGCAGCGCAGGCACGTCACCGCCAAGCACCGTGAAGGGGCTGAAGGTCGCAAGGCCGATGTGCGCGCTGGACCCCACGGCGATGGCCGCCGTCCCGACGATGATGTTCGGCGCGTACAGCGCGGCGAGCAGGGTGAGGCTGAACTGGCCGAACACCGAATCGGTGACCCCGTACAGGTCGTCCATGGTCGACCAGTGCACGACCATCGACCCGACTGCGACCACACCGGACAGGCCGAGCAACGCCAACACGCCCGCCGACGCGGCACGCGCTGCGTCGGGCAACCAGCCCGGAAGCCGTAGCTCCCGCAGCAGCCGGCGTCCCACGCGTGTGCCGACCCCGATCGCGGCGCCGACGAAGTGCACGGCCAGCACGCCGCTGAAGGCGCGCAACGCATTCGGCGTCTGCAGCTGAGTGAGCACGGACGACGCGTCGTGAACGACCGCCAACGCCATCGCGGCGATCAACAGCGGTCCACCCAGCGCCGACAGGACGACCCACCGCACCACGAACCACGACGCGCCCGGGCTGATGGCGGCGGCGGTGGTGCGCGCCGTTCCCCACACCATCGCCAGCACGGGCAGCAGCGGCATGACGCCCAGTTCGCTGCCGCTGATGGACACGGGTACCTGATGAACCCCGAGCCATAGGCTGGCGATCGCGCCGGACGCGCCGGTCATGTCGCTGTTGGCGATGAGCAGCTGCAGCAGCACGATCGCCGCGATGATCACCAATGCCACTACCGACGGGCCGAACGCAACCCTGAGCAGGTCGCGGGCCTGACGCGTGCCGACTGGCCGGTTGTCCACTAGACGGGTAGCTCCTCGCGCAACCTGGTGCGCGCGAAGACCGCATACGCCCCGCTAGAGATTATGACGGCGGAGTGGCTGATTGCTGTGGAGCCTGCTGCGTTGCTTGTTGCGGTTGCTGCGCCTCGTACGGCTGCTGCGACTGGCCGGGGCCCGACGCCGCAGGCTGGGCCTGCGGCTGACCGAACGCGGGGAATCCGGTCGGCGGGGTGGGCGGGCCGCTGTGCGGGCCGTTCTGAGGGGCGCTCGGCCTAGCGAGCGCCGGGAAGCCACCGGTGTTGGGGCCGCCCTGGTAACCGCCGTATTGGGGCGGGTAGCCCGGCTGGGCGGGTCCGCCGTACGGCGGCTGCCCGTAGTAGGGCGACGGAGCGCCGTAGTGGCCGTACGGCTGCGGCTCGACCTTGGGCTTGGGCGTCGGCGCGGTGATGACGCCCGCGTCCAGCAGCACCTTGCCCACCGCGGCGATCGCCTGCAGCACCGAGAACACGATGAACGGGTAGAACGCCCACTGGATCGACGATCCGTCGCCGATCACTACGAGGATCAGCAGCAGGAAGCCCAGCACCGCCAGCACGGCCGCAATGGCCGACCTGTCGTCCTGCTTCGGCAGCAGGCTCACGCCGGCGAGCAGCCCCGCAAGGAGGGGCGCGATGAGGAGGAAGAACGCGGGCGTCGCGGTGAGCCCGCCGAACAACGGGCCGAAGCTCGTCAGGTAGATCGCGAGTCCGAGTACGGCGACGGCGGCGCCGAGGTACAGCGGAAGCTTGCTCGGCCCCGCAGGGGCGGCCGGAGCGGCGGGGGCGGCGGGCGCCGGTTCCGGTACCCGCTCGAACTGTTGGGTGGGGGCCGAGTACGAAGGCGGTTGGGCCGATGGATAACCGGGGCCGCCACCGGGCGAGTAGGTCATGACCTCTCCTGTCCTGGTCGATTCAGCCACCCACGCTAGCGCAATGAGCAGGGTGCGCGTTCAGGCTGACACCAGGACTGGGGCGTCGTGCGAATTCTGTTCGGAGTCTTCGATTTCGCGGACCAACGGCAGAACGTTTGCACCGAAGTACTCGATCTCCTCCTGGAAGTGGAGGAAACCGCCGAGGATCAGGTCGACACCGCGTTTGCGGTAGGCCGCGATGCGTTCGGCGATCTGCTCGGGGGTGCCGATCAACTGGGTTCGGAAACCGTCGTTGTACTGCACCAGGTCCTCGAACGACGAGTCGGCCCACATTCCGCGCTTGTCGGACGTCGAGTTGCCCGCCTGCTGCACGGCCGAGCGGAATCCCTCGACGGCAGGGCGGTTGGCCTTCTCGATGATCTCTCTGAGGACTTCCTTCGCTTCTTTCTCCGAGTCGCGGGCGATGATGAATCCGTTCAGCCCAACCCGAACTTCTCGGCCTGCGCCGCGGGCGTGGTCGCGCACCTCGACGACCTGCTCGGTCAGCCCCTCGTAGTCCTTGCCGTTGGAGAAGTACCAGTCGGAGTACAGGCCGCCGTTGCGCCGCGCTGCCGTCGAGTTACCGCCCTGGAAGATCTCGGGGTTCGGCCGCTCGGGCGTGTTGACCGGCTTGGGCTTGAGCGTGAAGTCGTGGATCCGGTAGAAGTCGCCGCGGAAGTCGACGTCGTCCTCGGTCCAGATCTTGCGCAACACCTGCAGGAACTCGGCGCTGCGACGGTAACGCTCGTCGTGCTCCAGCCAGGGCTCGCCCAGATGGGTGAACTCGTCCTTGAACCAACCCGACACGACGTTGACGGCGAACCGGCCGTTGCTCAGATGGTCGGCGGTGGCGCCCAGCTTCGCGAGCACGGCGGGCTGCCACAGGCCGGGGTGGACGGCGGCGATGACCTTCAGCCGCTCGGTGGCCAACAGCAGGGCCAGCGAGAAGCTCGTCGACTCGTGCTGATACTCGGCGCCGTAGCTGGCCTCGTAGCGGACCTGCGACAGCGCGTACTCGAAGCCGTTGCGCTCGGCCGTCTGCGCCAGCTTCTTGTTGTATTCGTAGTTCCAGTCGGTGCGCTGTTCGATGTCGCTGGTCACCAGGCCGCCGCTGACGTTGGGCACCCAGTAGGCGAACTTGACGTGGTCGGCGATGCGTTCGGTCGTCATGGTGTGCCATGCCACCAAGTGGCGGCGCGACGGTCACGGGTAACGATCCGCGTGACTCAAACAGCCGAGGTTCTAGCCTTCCCCTCCACCGCGGCGAATCCCCGCCGCTTGCGATGAACCTGGAGCCCGGCCTGCTGCAGAATCCGCGGAATCTTGCGCACGAACACCCGATCCCACTCGGCGACGTCGGGGGGCAGGTCGCCGAAGGGCACCATAGACGGCGACGTCTTCGCCGCTTCGTCCTTCTCACCCGGGGCCCAGGTCCAGCCGTCGTTGCGGCGCTCGGCCCACCACCGGTTGTGCTCCTCAACCGCAAGCCGCTCGATCTCCGGCTCGGTGAACTCGAAATCCGGTCGAGCGCCGTCCGGCAGCGTCCGGGCTGAGCAGTCGATGGACCGCAGTTTGGCTGGGATGTCGTGAGCCTGCGCCATGCTCGACTCCCGATACGACGCAGAAGCTTCTTCCCACGTCGGATCCTTCTTATTGGCGGCCCGCTGCTCTTCCCGCCAAACCTCGTGGATCTCCCTGGCCAGCTGCTCCACCGAGACCTCGAAGAGCAAATCCGGCGTACAGGTCATCTCGAACCTCGGGAACACCTCGACGGCGACGCCCGGCAGTGAGTCAAGGAGCTTGCCCGTGCCATACGTGCGCGACAGCGCGGCGACCACCTTGATCGGTGGCTTGAGGTGGTGCATCAGCAGGAGTGTGGTTGCGACACCGTCGTCGTCGTCGCTTGCGGCGACGTACGCGACGGTGGGGTTCGGGTGGTCGCCCCTGGCGTACGCGTCCTCGAGTTCTGCGATGCCCCCCGCGGACGCCGAGGTGGTGACAAACGTGCATACGTCCCTCACCACGGCATGCTCACGCTCGAGGGCTCCAACACCGGCCGCGGCCGCGTCGTCGACGACGGTCACCACCAGCGGCATTTCGCGCGTCTGCACGGCGTGCTTGCGTTGACTCATCCACTTCTGCGCCGCGAGAACGATCAGCTGCTGACCAAGCGGGTCGAGATGCGCGACCAGGATGTGCGGCGGCTTGTCGTCCTTCGTCGCGATCGGATACTTCCTCAGAATGAGGGCTGCCGACGTGTCGTCGGTGTTGAAGAAGTCGGCCGCCCAGGTCCCGTCGTGCTGGTCGATCTGGGAGACGCGCAACAGCCCGCACAGCTGGGAATCGCTAATCTGGGCAAGGCATTTGAGGGTGCCGTGGCTGCGGTCGGCGACGACGGTGCGCGCACTCAACAGGATCTCGGTGTTGACGGCGTCGTCGTTGCACACCGAGAGCAACCACTTCGCACCATGGACGCCCGCCCGCCGCAGGATCGCGTCGTACTGTGCATCACCGACGATGACGGGGACGCCGAGCTCGCGGCAGTCGTCGATGGTCGGGTTGGCGCCGTCGTGCTCGACGACGACGACGCGGAAGCCGTCGTCGTGCAGTCGCTGGACGAACGTGTAGCCCTTGTAGCCCAGCCCGCAGACCACCACGTGGTCCTTCCAACGTCGCACGCGCATCTCCCGCAACTGCTGTCTGAACAGCGTGTACACCGCGGTAAAGCCCACCAAGCCAGTTGCCGCGGGGGCCAGGAACCGAGCGAAGTCGACCCGCCAGTCCAGACCCGACGGGGGCGGCCCGGTGTAGTTCAAGACGAACAGCGCGAGCGTGTGATAAATCGGGTCCGTCCAGTTACCGCCAGCGAATTGGCGGCGGTATCCGAGGTAGCCGAGGACGAAGGCCGCAACGGCGATCACGGCCGCCGTCAGCCACAGCCGTTTGTCTGTGCCGGGCGACTTCAACGCATCCAACATCAGGTTCCCCCACGCCGAGAACTAATGAGCCGACCAACTGTAAGCCGGTGTCGCGCTCGGGGACCCGGTTTGCTGTGCGACGGTTTCCGCAAGCTGGACTATCCAGCCTGCGATTTCATTGGGGGCGTAGCGACGAACCCACTCGATGAGCTTGGCGCCGATCGATCTTCGTTCGTACACGGATCAGATCGTGGGGGTGCGCTAGCACCGCGAACTGAGTAGTTCACTACCCGAAACTTCGAGTGAATGGGAGCCGGCTACCCGAGTATCCCGGGGGCCGCCTTGCGCCCGCGGACTAGAACACGTTCTAATTCTGTTCATGAACTACGGGCTCGTACTCTTCACCAGCGATCGCGGGATCGCTCCGGCGGCGGCCGCCAAGCTTGCCGACGACCATGGCTTCGAGACGTTCTACGTGCCCGAGCACACCCACATCCCGATCAAGCGGGAGGCGGCGCACCCGACGACGGGTGACGAGTCGCTGCCCGACGACCGCTACATGCGGACGCTGGATCCGTGGGTGTCGCTGGGCGGCGCCGCGGCGGTGACGACGCGGGTTCGGCTGTCGACGGCCGTGGCCCTGCCCGTCGAGCACGACTGCATCACCCTGGCCAAGTCGATCGCCACCCTCGACCACCTCTCCGGCGGACGCGTGTCCCTCGGCGTTGGATTCGGCTGGAACACCGACGAACTCACCGACCACAGCGTTCCGCCCGGGCGGCGGCGCACCATGCTTCGCGAGTACCTCGAAGCCATGCGTGCGCTGTGGACCCAGGAGGAAGCTGAGTACGACGGGGAGTTCGTCAAGTTCGGGCCGTCGTGGGCGTGGCCCAAGCCCGTCCAGGCGCACATCCCCGTGCTCGTCGGCGCGGCCGGCACCGAGAAGAACTTCAAGTGGATCGCCAAGTCGGCCGACGGGTGGATCACCACGCCGCGCGACTTCGACATCGACACACCCGTGAAGCTGCTGCAGGACACCTGGGTCGCCGCCGACCGCGATGGCGCCCCGCAGATCGTCGCGCTGGACTTCAAGCCCGACCCCGACAAGCTGGCCCGCTGGGCCGAGCTCGGCGTCACCGAGGTGCTGTTCGGGCTGCCGGACAAGCCGGAGGCCGAGGTCGGGGCGTACGTGGAGCGGCTCGCGGGCAAGCTCGCCGCGCTGGTCTGACGCCGTCGATTACGTCGTTCCGACTGCACTCAGGGTCGTGATCGACGTGAAATCACAACCCTAGGCGCAGCCGAAGTGGTCGAGCTGCGTAGCGAGGCGAGATAGTCGCGTAGTCGACTACGCATGACGGCATCAGTTCTGGAGCTGACAGTTCATGCCATGCACAGCATCAGCCCACTGATCGTCCGAGTGTTCGACGACCCGCACGCCAACCGTCGCGTCAAGCGAGAAGGCGGCGCAAGCCCCACCCGTTTCCAGTCAAAGGGACGTGTGCCGCGTCGACGGTCGAAGTGACGTTCCCGCCCGAGCCGATCAGGCCAAAGAAGCGCGGTTGGTGCCGTCGTCCGTCGACGTCACCGCGATCCGCGTGCCGAGCGGATCGCTGTCGCTCATCAACGCCACCAGCTCTTCGTCATCGGTGATGGCCATGAACCGGCTGTCGTCGGAGTCGAGCCGGCCGATGATGATGCCGGTGCGCACCGGCCAGTCGTAGCGCACCGAGTAGGTCTCAATGGTTCCGGTGCCGTCGACGTTACGGGTGACGGCGACCTTCGGCAGCGCGGCGATGTCGTCCTGAAGCGCCTTACTGCGGTCGGGCGCCCAATCGCCGGGTTCCGTCGAATACACGCCGACCGAGTACTTGCTCATGACGCCGCCGTTGGCGCCGACGAGACCGAATTTCCCTGGCTTGTCGCGCATTTCAGCGACGGTCTCGGCGATGCCATGCAGCGAGTAGCTGTTGCCAGGCCCGCCAAAGTACGGCAGCCCGCCGGTGAGCGTAAACCCTCGCGCGTCGTCGGGCGCCAGCCCGAACTCGTCGCACACCGCGAAGACCGGGAACGGGAAACAGCTGTAGAGGTCGAAGGTCGTCACGTCGTCGATGCCGATACCGGCAACCCGGAGCGCTTCCGCCACAGCCTGTTTCGCCGAGACGCTCACGCTCAGATCGACGCGGTCCAACAGATCCTGCTCGGTCTGACTGGCGTGCCCGCGCAGGTACACCCACTTCTCCTCGGGAACGCCGAGCCTGCGGGCCGCCGCCACCGACATCACCAAGAGGGCCGCGCCCTGATTCACGGTGTCGCGGGCCACCATCAATCGTGGGTACGGGTCGCAGATCATCCGGTTCTCGTCGGTGACGGTCAGAATCTCCTCGACTGAACGCTCCACCGGCGACGACGAAAATGGGTTCTTGGCAGCGACTTTCGAGAACGGCGCGAAGAGCTCGGCCATCTTTCGGCGATAGTCGTCGACGCCGAGGCCCAAGCGGGCGCGGCGCGCGTTGTCCAGCAGTCCGTACTGCACTGGCGCGCCGGTCAGCCCGTGCCCCGCGGTGTACTCGCTCATGTACTGCTCGAAGCCGTAGCCGCGGTCCTCGAGCTGGCCGCCGATCTCCTCGGTGAAGTCCGGCTTGTCGTCACGGTTTGCGAAGTACTTCGTCGTGGAGCCCGGCTCGGAGCCGAGCACCAACGCCACCTCGACGTCGCCCGCTGCGATGGCTCCGGCGAACTCCGTCACCAACTTCTGCGGGCCGTTGCCGCCGATGGGCTCGAGCACCGCGCGCGCGGGATCGGCGCCGACGCGCCGGGCGACCGACCGCACGTAGTTGTCGGACGCGCCGAGCGGCGGCTTCTCGAAGGGTGTGCAGATCTCGAATTGGCGCAATCCCGCGAACACGTCGATCGCCTGCGCCACGGTGGCCACGTCCACACCGGTGTCGGCCAACGCGGCACGAACGGCCTCGGTGGCCAGCTCCACCGAGGACATGCCACGGTAATCGGCGTCGTCGATGCGCTCGGTGAACTGACCGACGCCGACGATGACCGGGGTGCGGGGATCGACGGGCATTACAAACCTCCAGGCAGCTGTTAGTTTGCCACGCTAACCGAAAACTGGAACGTGTTCCAATCCCGGGCGTTGCCCCACGCCGAGACTGCGGCCAGATCGTGAATCTCGACGGATTCGCGATCTGGCCGCAGTCTCGGCGAAAGAACTACAGGCTTGCGAGGATCTCGCGGGCCTTCGCGGCGGTCTCCGACGGCGTCTTGCCGACCTTCACGCCCGCGGCCTCCAGCGCTTCCTGCTTGCCCTGAGCGGTGCCCGCACCGTCGGACACGATGGCGCCTGCGTGGCCCATGGTCTTGCCTTCCGGCGCGGTGAAGCCCGCGACGTAGCCGACGACGGGCTTGCTCACGTTGGCCTTGATGTAAGCCGCGGCCTTCTCTTCGGCGTCGCCACCGATCTCGCCAATCATCACGATGACCTTGGTCTCGGGGTCCTTCTCGAACGCCTCGATGGCGTCGATGTGGGTGGTGCCGATGACCGGGTCGCCGCCGATGCCGATGGCGGTGGAGAAGCCGAGATCGCGCAGCTCGTACATCATCTGGTAGGTCAGCGTGCCCGACTTCGACACCAGGCCGATCGGCCCCTTGTCGGTGATGTTGTTGGGCGTGATGCCGACCAACGACTCGCCGGGGGTGATGATGCCGGGGCAGTTGGGTCCGATGATGCGGGTCTTCTCGCCCTTGTCGACGTTGTAGGCCCACGCATATGCGCTGTCCTGCACCGGGATTCCCTCGGTGATGACGACGAGCAGCGGGATCTCGGCGTCGATGGCCTCGATGATCGCATCCTTGGAGAAGGCCGGCGGAACGAAGGCGATCGACACGTCGGCGCCGGTCTCCTTGATGGCCTCGGCGACGCTGGCGAACACGGGCAGCTCGACGTCGTTGCCGTCCTTGTCCTTGTGCGACACCTTGGTTCCGGCCTTGCGCGCGTTCACGCCGCCGACCACCTGCGTGCCCGCCTTCAGCATCAGTGCGGTGTGCTTGGTGCCCTCGCCGCCGGTGATGCCCTGGACGATGACCTTGCTGTCCTTGTTCAGGAAGATAGACATTGTTGTTGGCTCCCTTACTTGTTGGCCAGCTCGGCGGCCTTGTCGGCCCCGGCGTCCATGGTGTCGGCCTGGATCACCAGGGGGTGGTTGGCCTCGGCGAGGATGCGACGACCCTCTTCGACGTTGTTGCCGTCGAGCCGGACGACGAGCGGCTTGTTCGCGTCGGCGCCGAGCTTCTTCAGCGCACCGACGATGCCGTTGGCCACCGCGTCACAGGCGGTGATGCCGCCGAAGACGTTGACGAACACGCTCTTCACCTGGCTGTCGCCGAGGATGACGTCCAGACCCGCGGCCATCACCTCGGCCGAGGCGCCACCGCCGATGTCGAGGAAGTTGGCGGGCTTCACGCCGCCGTGCTTCTCGCCGGCGTAGGCGACCACGTCGAGCGTCGACATGACGAGCCCCGCGCCGTTGCCGATGATGCCGACCGCGCCGTCGAGCTTGACGTAGTTGAGGTCGTTCTCCTTGGCCTTGAGCTCGAGCGGATCGGTGGCGTCCTTGTCCTCGAACTCCTCGTGACCGGGCTGGCGGAAGTCGGCGTTGCCGTCGAGCGTGACCTTGCCGTCGAGCGCCAGGATCTGATCGTCGGGCGTGCGCACCAACGGGTTGACCTCCACCAGGGTGGCGTCCTCGCCGACGAAGACCTCCCACAGCTTCTGGATGGTGACAGCGGCGGCGTCGAGCACCTCGGCGGGCAGGTGGCCCTGCTCGGCGATCGAACGCGCGAAGGCCAGGTCGACACCCTTGACGGCGTCCACGGGCACCTTGGCGAGCCGCTCGGGCTTGGTGGCGGCGACCTCTTCGATCTCCATGCCGCCCTCGACGGAGCACATCGCGAGATACGTGCGGTTGGAGCGGTCGAGCAGGAAGGAGATGTAGTACTCCTCCGCGATGTCACTGGCCTCGGCGACCAGCAACTTCTTCACGACGTGGCCCTTGATGTCGAGGCCGAGGATGTTCGTGGCGTGCGTGAAGGCGTCCTCGGGCGTGGCAGCAAACTTCACGCCGCCGGCCTTTCCGCGTCCACCCACCTTGACCTGCGCCTTGACCATCACGGGCTTGCCGATTTCCTCGGCGATCGCCTTGGCGTCCTCCGCGGTGTCGGTCACCCGGCCCGGCGTGGTTGGGACGTTGTGCTTGGCGAACAGTTCCTTCGCCTGGTATTCGAAGAGATCCATTGGCTCACTGTCTGTCTGCGTTGACTCTTTGACTGACTGCTTGAGGGTTTCGGGGAATTGCGCCTCTACCGGCTCGTGGGAACTTTATCCACACCCGCCGAGGCTGCCCCAACCGCCTACCACTCATGTGGGACATCTCACCCGCGGATCGTAGTGATACAGATCACAATCACTGACGGAATTACTGCACGGGTTGCCACCAACATTGGATTTTGGTTAACGTGCCTGTGGTCTCGATAACGTTAAGGTCACGGCGAGAAGGATATTTCGGTTGGCAGCGCACAGTTCGTCAAGGTCCCCCAGGGGTGCCATGCCGAGCGCTTACGACGCCACAATCACCGACATAATCCCGTTCAACGAGTTCGGCGACCTCGATGACCTGGACTTTTCCAACTCCTCCGCGTTCGACCGCGAATCGCGCGTCATCCGCGCCCCCGAGCTAGACGACCTCCACGACACCGACGACCTGGTGCCGTTCCGACTGGCCGTGCCGTCGGAGTTCCAGGCCCGCACCGGTGACGAGCCGAAGCCGCGCGCCTACCGCGCCAGCCACACCGACATCAGTGACGGCATGGCCGCCACCGACATCATCGACATCAGGGGCCGCAGCGGCGGCTCACATCGCAAGCTCGACGGCGGCCACGTCAAGGGCCGCCTCGTCGCAGCCGCGATGGCCGTCGGCGCTACCGCTGCCGCGGGCTACTCGATGGCCAACGCCCCCAGCGCTCCGGCCGACGACACCATGGTCGCGGCGGGACCCAACGCCTTCGTCGAGGGCTCGGCGATCACCGGCTCCGTCGACGGCATGCAGATCGTGTCCATCGCCCCGGTCGCCAGTGCGGCCACCCACAACGAGGAGTTCGCCAACGGCGCCGCCTTCGCAGCAGAACGCGCCGAGCGCGAGGCCCGGCTACAGCGGCCCCTGTTCGTGATGCCCACACGGGGCGTCTGGACGTCCGGCTTCGGCTACCGGTGGGGCGTCCTGCACGGCGGCATCGACATCGCCAACTCCATCGGCACGCCGATCGTGGCGGCCGCCGACGGCGTCGTCATCGACGCCGGTCCCACGGCGGGCTACGGCGCCTGGGTCAAGCTCAAGCACGCCGACGGCACCGTGACGCTCTACGGGCACGTGAACACCTGGCTGGTCAGCAAGGGGCAGCGCGTGATGGCTGGCGATCAGATTGCCACCATCGGCAACCGCGGCAACTCGACCGGACCGCACCTGCACTTCGAGGTGCTGCTCAGCGGCACCGACCGCGTCGACCCCGTGCCGTGGCTGGCACAGCGGGGCCTGACACCGGGCAAGTACGTCGGCTGACCGCCCCTACCGGGCTGGCTAGGCTGGATTGGTGACATCCGGCGGACCTCCCGACCGAACCAACATCATCCGGCGCTTCCCCACCGGCTCGTTCCCCGCGCTGCCCGAACCGTCGAACGACGAAGCCGCCACGACGTTCGTCCCAGCACCGGTGCCCGCCGACGAATCCGCCACCGGTTACCTGCCGCGCGCCACACCCGTTGCGGTCGGCGCAGCGGGACGACCCGTCCGACCCAGCCCGCGGGCGGCCTCGGCCACCGCCGCGGTCAGCATCCTCAGCGGATGGGCCACGGCCGTCATCGCGACGTCGCTGGTCGCCGGATGGTGGCGAACGGACGGATTGTTCTGCGTGGCAATCGGTTTCCTCACCACCGTGTCGGCCGCGGCGACCATCGGCGGCCTGATCGCACTGCTGCTGCGGCGCCGCATTGGTCGGCTGCTCGTCGTGGTCGGCGCCATCGTCGCGCTGATGATCTTCGCCGGACTGTTCGTCGCGGGCGCCAGCCTGCCGCCGACCGTCTACGCCATCCCCGTGCTGCCCGTCGCGAGCATCGTGCTCGCGCTGCTGCCCGCCACCGGCCGCTGGTGCCGGCACTGAGCCCTAGAGCTTCTGCACCGGCGCGTGGTTGTGCATCAGTTTCACTCGGCCGGCGCTGCCGAAGTCGATGAGCGACATCGCCGACTCGCCGACCCCGGACACCTCCTCGACCCGGCCGAGCCCGTACTTGTCGTGAGTGACGCGGTCGCCGGGCTCCAGCGTGATCATCGGTCGGTTGCGCGCCGCCGTCGTGCGTGCCGGCGACGGGCGAGGGGTACCGAACCGGCCCGCCCCGCTGACCGGCGCGCTGAGCCCCGAGGCGGGCGCTTCCGTGCGACGCCAGTCGATGAGTTCCTGCGGGATCTCCCGCAGGAACCGGGATTCCGGGTTGAGCATCGGCTGGCCCCACGACGACCGGACCTTGGCCCGGCTCAGGTACAGGCGCTGCCTGGCCCGAGTGATGCCGACGTAGGCGAGTCGCCGTTCCTCGGACAGTTCGGTCGGATCGCCGAGCGCGCGCATGTGGGGGAACATGCCGTCCTCCCAGCCGGTCACGAAGACCACCGGGAACTCGAGCCCCTTGGCGGTGTGCAACGTCATCATCGTGACGACGCCCGCGCCGTGCTCGGGCAGTTCATCGGCGTCGGCGACCAGCGACACCCGCTCTAGGAACGCGGCAAGCGCACCAGTGTCGGGGATGTCCTCGTCGAGCACCTCGTCAGACTCTTCACGCAAGGCCGCAGCGTTGGCCAGGTCGATGCTGAATTCGTGTGCGACGCTGACCAATTCGTTGAGGTTGTCGAGCCGCGCCAAGTCCTGTGGGTCGCTTGAGGATTCGAGCTCGCGCCGGTATCCGGTACGGTCCAGCACGGCCTCGACGAGGTCGCCGAGTTCGTCGCCGAGCTTGCCCCGCAGCTCGTCGAGCAGCTGGACGAACGAGGCGATCATCTTCTCCGAGCGCGTGTTCAGCATCGGCACCCTGCCCTCGGCCGCGGCCTGCAAGGCGTCGTTGAAGCTGGCGCCGGTGTTCTCGGCGTACACCGCGACGCAGGCCTCGGCCCGGTCGCCGATGCCACGCCGTGGCGTGTTCAGGATGCGCCGCATGCTCACCGCGTCGCCCGGGTTGTCGAGCACGCGCAGGTAGGCGACGATGTCGCGAATCTCCTTGCGCTCGTAGAACCTAACGCCGCCGACGACCTTGTAGGGGATGCCCGCCCGGATGAACACCTCTTCGACTGCGCGCGAGGAGTTGTTGGTGCGGTAGAAGACGGCGACGTCGTTGTAGGTGATCTCGCCGCGGTCACTCAGCGCGTCGATCTCCCCGGCGACGAAACGCGCCTCGTCGTGCTCGTTGTCGGCGACGTAGCCGACGATGAGCTCGCCCTCCCCCGCGTCGGTCCACAGCCGCTTCTCGCGGCGTCCGGAGTTGCGGGCGATGACGGCGTTGGCGGCCGAGAGGATGTTCTGCGTGGAACGGTAATTCTGTTCCAGCAGAATCGTTCTCGCGTTGGGGTAGTCGCGTTCGAAGTCCTCGATGTTGCGGATGGTGGCCCCGCGGAATGCATAGATCGACTGGTCGGCGTCGCCAACGACGCACAGCTCCGCGGGCGGGACGTCACCGTCTTCGAGGTCGTGGCCGACCAGTTCGCGCACCAGCATGTACTGGGCGTGGTTGGTGTCCTGATACTCGTCGACCAGGATGTGCCGGAAGCGGCGCCGGTAGTACTGCGCGATCTGCGGGAAGGCCTGCAGCACGGCGACGGTCTCGCCGATGAGGTCGTCGAAGTCCAACGCGTTGGCAGCCCGCAGCCTGCGCTGGTACTCCCCGTACACCTGGGCGACGATGCGGGCGAGGTCGTCGGTGCCCTCGGTCAGCTCGGCGGTGGCGCGCTCGGGGTCGATCAGCTCGTTCTTGAGGTTGGAGATCGAGTTGGAAAGCAGCCGCGGCGAGTACCGCTTGGTGTCCAGTCCGAGGTCCTTGCCGATCATCATCAGCAGGCGCCGGGAGTCGTCGGCGTCGTAGATCGAGAAGTTGGAGTTGAGCCCGGGCAGCAGCGAGGCCTGGTTGCGCAGGATCCGCACGCACGTCGAGTGGAACGTCGACACCCACATCGACTTGGCGCGCGGGCCGATCAACCCGACGACGCGCTCGCGCATCTCGGCGGCGGCCTTGTTGGTGAACGTGATGGCCAGGACCTGGCCGACGCCGACGTCACGGGCGGCCAGCAGGTAGGCGATGCGGCGGGTGAGCACGGCGGTCTTGCCCGACCCTGCGCCTGCGACGATCAGCAGCGGCGAGCCCTCGTGGAGCACAGCCTGACGCTGCTGATCATTGAGGCTGTCAAGGAGCTCATCGGTTTCGGTGGCGATCGACATATCGTGTCGAACTTACCGCCGCATGGCGACACCTTTGCGCCGACGCGGCTAGTGGTGGCACACTCAATCCGTGCTCAATCAGCAGGGACGATTTTTCTACGGATACCGGCCAGCGGTATCCGGGGTCTAACTGCTTTCACTTCAGCCCCGCGGTCCGCATCCGGATCCGGGGCTCGTTTCTTGTGTGAGGCCGGAACCGGATGAAACCGCAGGGCCCTACACGACAAGGAGCCCACCGTGAGCGTGGAAACTGAACCCATGGCAGACATCGACGACCTTCGCCTCGAGATCGACCAGCTCGACGCCACGATCCTCGCCGCGGTCAAGCGCCGCACCGAGGTGTCGCAGGCCATCGGCAAGGTCCGGATGGCGTCCGGCGGCACCCGCCTGGTGCACAGCCGCGAGATGAAGGTCATCGAGCGCTACAGCGAGCTTGGCCCCGACGGCAAGGACCTTGCGATGCTGCTGCTGCGCATGGGCCGCGGCCGGCTCGGGCACTAGCCCCGCACGTTAGGGCTTGCCGAACCCGGCCTGATCGAGCACCTTCTGGCCGGCCTCACCGGTGACGTACTCGACGAACTTCTTCGCAACTTCGGCGTTCGCGGAGTCCTTCAGCGACGAGATCGGGTACGTGTTGACGGCGTCCTTCGACTCCGGGAACTCGACGCCGGTGACCTTGTCGCCCGCGCCGGCGACATCGGTCACGTAGACCACGCCTGCGTCGGCCTCACCGGTCGTCACCTTGTTGAGCACGTCAGTCACCGACGTCTCCTCGCTGACCGGCTTCAGTTCGACGCCCGTCGCCTTCTCGACCTTCTCGGTAGCCGACCCACACGGCACCTGCGGCGCACACACGACGACGTTGAGTCCGTCCTTGGTGAGCTCTTGAAACGACTTGATGCCCTTGGGGTTTCCTGGCGCCACGGCGATGGTCAGGGTGTTCGTCGCGAAGTTCACCGGGTCGCCCGCGAGCAGTCCGGCGTCCTTGGCCTTGTCCATGTTCTTGGTGTCGGCCGAGGCAAAGACGTCGGCCTTTGCGCCCTGGGTCAGCTGGGTGACCAGATCCGACGAGCCCGCGAACGAGAACTCCACCGACGAGCCGGGGTTGTCGGTCTTGAACTGCTCGCCGAGCTGTGTGAACGACTGCTTGAGCGACGCAGCCGCGAACACCACGAGGTTC
This sequence comes from Mycobacterium sp. RTGN6, assembly GCF_033804605.1. Taxonomy (NCBI): domain Bacteria; kingdom Bacillati; phylum Actinomycetota; class Actinomycetes; order Mycobacteriales; family Mycobacteriaceae; genus Mycobacterium; species Mycobacterium sp. RTGN6. Next base: position 552,795 of record NZ_JAPZKZ010000003.1, on the reverse strand, counting down.
GTCGGCGCGGCGGTGCTCGACGACGACGTCTTCGTCGACGAGCCGCAGCCGCTAAGCAGTGCCACGGACAGCAGGGCCGCGAAGACCAGCCCGACAACGCGTTTCATGAATTTCCTCCAGGGGTTTCGACGATGACGGTGGTGGCCTTGACCACGGCGACGGCGACGCTGCCGGGTTCGAGCTTGAGTTCGCGCACGGCGTCCGTGCTCATCAGCGATACGACGGTGAACGGTCCACACTGCATTTCGACCTGGGCCATCACCTTGTCGGTGGTCACCTTGGTGACGAGGCCGGCGAACCGGTTGCGGGCCGAACTGCCGACGCCGACGGGGTCCTGCGGGACACGCCCGGAGTTCGCGCTGACGTAGGCAGCCAGTTCCTCACCGGCGATGACCTTGCGGCCTGATTCGTCGGTGGTGATCGACAGGTTTCCGTCGTCGATCCAGCGGCGGACGGTGTCGTCGCTGACGCCGAGCAGCTCGGCGGCTTCCCTGATCCGGATCGTCGGCACCGACGGATCGTATCCGCAAAATCGGAAAGAAGCGTTCAGTATCTCCGCAGATGCGGAGCAGGGCTGGCGAGGTCAGCGCCGAAGGTACGGTTGTTGACACCCCCACCTGGGGTTTTGCGTCAACAACCGTACCTTCGGCGAGCGCGCTAGTTCGTCAACGCGATGTACTTGGTGTCGAGGTACTCCTCGATGCCCTCCGAGCCGCCTTCGCGACCGAAGCCCGACTCCTTGACGCCGCCGAACGGCGCAGCGGGATCGGAGATCACGCCGCGGTTGATGCCCACCATGCCCGCCTCGAGCGCCTCCGCGACGCGCAGCGAGCGGTCCAGCGATTTGGTGTAGATGTAGGCCGCCAGGCCGTACACGGTGTCGTTGGCCGCGGCGATCCCCTCTTCCTCGGTTTCGAAGCCGGCGATCGGCGCAACGGGCCCGAAGACCTCCTCCTTGAGGATGCGCGCGTCGGCGGGCACGTCGGCCAGCACGGTGGCGGGATAGAAGTTGCCCGGACCACCCGGCGCCACCCCGCCGACCGCGAGCGTCGCGCCGCGGGACACCGCGTCCGACACCAGATCCTGAACCGTCGCGACCTGCTTGGAGTTGATCAGCGGCCCGAGCGTCGACGACGCGTCGAGCCCGTTGCCCAGCGTGAACTCGCTCATCCGCTTGACGAGCTTCTCGGTGAACTCCTCGCGCACCGAGTTCGCGACGTGGAAGCGGTTGGCCGCGGTGCACGCCTCGCCGCCGTTGCGCATCTTGGCCAGGATCGCGCCGTCGACCGCAGCATCGACGTCGGCGTCGTCGAACACGATGAACGGTGCATTGCCGCCGAGCTCCAGCGACTGCCGCAGCAGCGCGTCGGAGGCCTGCTTCGCCAGCGCCTTGCCCACGCCCGTCGACCCGGTGAACGTCATCTTGCGGATGCGACCGTCGTCGATCAGCGCGGTGGTGACGTCACGGGGCTTGGTGGTCGGCAGCACCGACAGCACGCCCTTGGGCAGGCCCGCTTCGTCCATCAGCTTGGCCAGCAGCAGCATCGTCAGCGGCGTCTCCTGGGCGGGCTTGACGATCATCGTGCAACCGGCCGCCATGGCCGGGCCAATCTTGCGGGTGCCCATGGCCAGCGGGAAGTTCCACGGCGTGATCGCGTAACAGGGGCCGACGGGCGACTTGGTGACGATGATGCGGCCCGTGCCCGCCGGGCTTGGCGTGTAGCGGCCGCCGATGCGCACCGCCTCCTCGGCGAACCAGCGGAAGAACTCCGAGCCGTACTTCACCTCGCCCTTGCTCTCGGCGAGCACCTTGCCCATTTCGAGCGTCATCAGTGCGGCGATCTCGTCGGTGTTGGCGGTGATCGCCTCGAACACCGAGCGCAGGATCTCGCCGCGCTCGCGGGGCGCCGTGGCGGCCCATTCGGCCTGCACCGCGCACGCGGCGTCGAGCGCGGCGATGGCGTCCTCGGCTCCTGCGTCGGCGACGCTGATCAGCACTTCGTCATTCGCCGGATTGAGCACGTCGAACGTCGACGAGCCAGCTCGCTCCTCACCGCCGATCCAGATGCCGGTAGGAACGGATGACAGCAGCTTTGCAGTGTCCATGCATCCATCATTTACACCCTCGAAAGGCGCCGCGCATTAGGGTCGCAATATGGCCTCCGAACAAGTTCAACTCCCCGACATCTCAGCTACTCCGGAGTGGAACGCGTTGGTGCGGCACCACGATCAGATCGGCGCCAAACACCTGCGCGAGTTCTTCGCCGAGGACCCCGCCCGGGGCCGCGAACTGACCCTGACCGTCGGTGACCTGTACGTGGACTACAGCAAGCACCGCATCACCCGGGAGACCCTCAAACTGCTGGTCGACCTGGCAAAGGCCGCCGATCTGGAAGGCCGGCGCGACGCGATGTTCTCCGGCGTGCACATCAACACCTCGGAGGACCGGGCGGTGCTGCACACCGCGCTGCGGCTGCCGCGCAGCGCCGAGTTGGTGGTCGACGGGCAGGACGTGGTGGCCGACGTGCACGCGGTGCTCGACTCGATGGGTGCGTTCACCGACCGGCTGCGCAACGGTGAGTGGACGGGCGCGACGGGTGAGCGCATCAAGACCGTCGTCAACATCGGCATCGGCGGCTCGGACCTCGGCCCGGTGATGGCGTACCAGGCGCTGCGGCACTACGCCGACGCTGGCATCTCGGCGCGGTTCGTGTCCAACGTCGACCCGGCGGACCTGGTCGCCACGTTGGCCGACCTCGAGCCCGCCACAACGCTTTTCATCGTCGCATCCAAGACGTTCTCGACGTTGGAGACGCTGACCAACGCCACCGCCGCGCGGCGGTGGCTGACCGACGTGCTCGGTGACGCCGCGGTGTCCAAGCACTTCGTCGCGGTGTCCACCAACAAGAAGCTCGTCGACGACTTCGGCATGAACACCGACAACATGTTCGGCTTCTGGGACTGGGTCGGCGGCCGGTACTCGGTGGACTCGGCCATCGGCCTGTCGGTGATGGCGGTGATCGGCAAGGAGCGCTTCGCCGAGTTCCTGGCCGGCTTCCACGTCGTCGACGAACACTTCCGCACCGCTCCGCTGGAGGCGAATGTTCCTGCGCTGCTTGGCCTCATCGGACTCTGGTACAACGACTTCTTCGACGCTCAGGCGCGGGCAGTGCTCCCGTACTCCAACGACTTGGCCCGCTTTGCCGCCTACCTCCAGCAGTTGACGATGGAGTCCAACGGCAAGTCAGTGCGCGCCGACGGTAGCCCGGTGACCACCGAGACCGGCGAAATCTATTGGGGTGAACCGGGAACCAACGGTCAGCACGCGTTCTATCAGCTGCTGCATCAAGGCACCCGGCTGATCCCGGCGGACTTCATCGGGTTCTCCCAGCCCACCGACGATCTGCCGACGGCCGATGGCACCGGCAGCATGCACGACCTGTTGATGAGCAACTTCTTCGCCCAGACGCAGGTGCTGGCGTTCGGTAAGACGGCGGCCGAGATCGCCGCAGAGGGCACCCCCGCCAACGTCGTCCCGCACAAGGTGATGCCCGGAAACCGGCCCACCACTTCGATTCTCGCGACCAAGCTCACGCCGTCTGTGGTGGGCCAGTTGATCGCGCTCTACGAACATCAGGTGTTCACCGAGGGCGTCATCTGGGGCATCGACTCGTTCGACCAGTGGGGCGTCGAGCTCGGCAAGACTCAGGCCAAGGCGCTGCTGCCGGTGCTGATCAACGATGTGGCTCCGCCCGAACAATCCGACTCCTCGACCGACGCATTGGTGCGCCACTACCGCGTCGAGCGGGGCCGCGCAGGCTAGTGATTTCGGCGCGCTTACGGACGGTGAGCGGGCGAAAGCGCGCCGAAATCGCAAGGGGGCTAGTCGATGACTGCGGCGGCCTTGTGGACGGTGATGGGGGCGGCGAGGTCCTGTTCGTCGCAGATGCGCTGCAGCTTCTCCAGGGTGGCGTCCAGTCCGGGACCGAGCCGCGGACCCGGGGTGAACGTCGCCGGCAAATGTTGCATGCCCTGGATGACGCCGATCGTCTGGTAGTGCACGGCACCATCGGGATCGCAGTGGAAGTCGGGCATCCGGTCGAGCACGGCGGTGAGCATTGACTTGAAGACCGTCCGGGCGACGTTGGACCCGATGCACCGGTGAATGCCGAGCCCAAAGCTGAAGTGGCGGTTGCCCGTCCGGTCCAGCACGACCTCGTCGGGATTCGCGAAGAGCTCGGGGTCGCGGTTCGCCATCGCCCACGACAACCAGAGTCGCTCGCCCTCCTTGAGCACCACGCCGTCGACTTCAACGTCCTCGGCGATGGTGCGACCGTCGCCGGGCGCAGGCGTGAAGTAGCGCAGGAACTCCTCGGTCGCCGGGTTGAGCAGCATGTCGCGTTCGCGGCTGAGCCGCTCGCGTTCGTCGGGGTGCTGCGAGAGCCACTCCAACGAATGCGCCGTCAGCGCGGTGGTGGTGTCGAAGCCGCCGCCGATGAGCAACATCAGCATGCCCAAGATCTCGCTGTCGGGCGCGGGCTCGCCGTCGATTCGGCACCGGACCAGCGCGTCGATCAGCCCGTGCCGCGGGGTATCCCGGATCTCGGCGACGTGGCTCATCATGCCCATGGCCGACGCGATCGCCAGGTCGGCGACTCGGCGGTAGTCCGGAGAGTCGGCTGGCGTGTACACCGACGCGTGGGCGGGTTCGCAGTAGATCTCCCAGTCGCGCAACGGCACCCCCAGCAGGCCGAGGGTGAGCACCGCGGGGACGATGTTGGCCAGGTCGTCGACGAAGTCGATCCGACCGCTCTCGATCTTCTCGTCGAGGCACGCCTTGACGATCTCGTCGACGACGGGAACCCACCGCTGGACCGCGGCGGGCGACAGGTACGCGTTCAGCGGCGTCCGGTACTCGTGGTGCTCGGGGTCGTCCATTTCGAGCATGCCGCCGCGAAACTGAGTGCTGACCTCTCCGCGCGGAATGGTGATGCCGACGTAGCCCTTGCGCGCGCCGTCGATGTCGTTGTCATTGGAGACATGTGGGCACCGCGCGAGCTCGAAGACCTCCTTGTTGCCGGCCGCCACCCAGTGCCCGCCGTAGGTGTCCGTCCACGCGAGCGGACAGCGTTCGTGCATCTCCGAGGCGATCTCGGCGAACCGGTCCCGGTACTGCGGGGTGTGGCGGTCGAAGTGGTAGCCGTGGTCCTCGCGCCGCTCGTCCACATCCGTTCGATCCGACATGGTTCGAGGATAGGAAGGCCCGGGCCGTCGAGTAGACAGTTCCGAAAGATTGCCTACAGGTCAGGCGAAGCGTTTGGTGAAGCGCGGCGGCAGCACCTTCATCAGTTCGACGAGCGGCCACCACGGCCACCCGGGCACGACGGCGCGGCCCTTCTCCTTCTCGATGGCGTCGACCATGGCCTTGACGCCGGTTTCGTTGTCGACCATCAACAACGTCGACGCGGACTTGGCCGTCATCTCGGACTCGATGTAGCCGGGTTCGAGCACCGTGATCTTGATGGGCCCCGACGGGTACTCGGCGCGCAGCGACTCGCCCAGTGACGTCACGCCGGCCTTGCTCGCGGCGTAGGCGGCCTTGACGCCGGGCACGCCCTTGTTGCCGAGCACCGAGGACACCAGCACCAGGTGGCCTCCGCCCGCTTTCTTGAACATCTCCAACGACGTCTCGATCTGAACAAGTGCCGCAACGAGATTCGTCTCGATGGTCGCCTTGTTGGCCCACGGCTTCCCGCCGCCGAGCGGGTGGCCCTTGCCGATGCCGGCGTTGACGATGACGCAGTCGATCCCGCCGAGTACGTCGGAGAGTTCTCCGAACACCTTCGGGATCTGCTCGTGGTCGTTGACGTCGAGGGCGGCGACGGCCACGGTGATGTTGGGATGACGCGCGGTGAGTTCGGCCTTCAACTCGTCGAGGTTGTCGATGCGACGCGCACACAGCGCGAGGTCGCGGCCCTTGGCGGCGAACTGGCGCGCCATGCCCGCACCGAGTCCCGAGCTCGCACCGGTGATGAGGATCTTCTGCCGAGTCATTCGAGCAGGATAACCGGACTCGACAGCTGTCAAGAAACGCGCTGCGCCACGCGCCTGCGGGTATGAGACGAAGATCGGAGGTCGTGAGGCTCATCAATGTCCTGGCCGTCGCCGCCGTGCTGACCGCCGCGCCTGCCGCCCACGCCGACCCACCGGAACCGCTCTATGTGCTCGTCGATACCGCAGCGCAGCGGCTGGCCACGGCAGACGCGGTCGCGGCATACAAGTGGGTCGAGGGTGGCCCGATCACGGACACTGCGAGAGCGAACCAAGTGTTGGACAGCGTGGGCTCAGACGCGGCCGCGCACGGCATCGACCCCGACTACGTCCGTGCGATCTTCGAGAACCAGATCGGCGCGACCGAGGCCATCGAGTACACGCGCTTCGGCCAGTGGAAGTTCGACCCAAAGCTCGCTCCGACCGCCGCCCCGGACCTGTCCGAGTCGCGCGCGGCGATCGACGGCTTCAACAAGCTGATGGTGGACGAGATTGCGCTGCAACGGGATGCGCTACACGGGCCGTCGTGCACAGTCGAACTGGACGAGGCGACGGAGGCGGTCGCCGCGGCACGCCAGCTCGACGGGCTCTACCGGCAGGCGCTGACGTCGGCCACCCGTTCGTACTGCACTACTTGAGCAGCTTGCTCATCCGCCGGTCGGCCAGCACCTTGCCGCCGGTCTGGCACGTCGCGCAGTACTGAAAGGACTTGTCGGCGAACGACACCTCGCGCACGGTGTCACCGCAGACCGGGCACGGCAGCCCGGTGCGAGCATGTACGCGGAGGCCGGAACGCTTCTCGCCCTTGAGCGTGGCCGCCCCTTGGCCGACGGAGCGCGTCACCGCGTCGGTGAGCACCGAGATCATCGCGTCGTGCAGGTCGGCGAGTTGGGCGTCGGTCAGCTTGCCCGCCGTTGCGAACGGCGAGAGCTTCGCGACATGGAGGATCTCGTCGCTGTACGCGTTGCCGATGCCGGCGATCACCTTCTGGTCGGTGATGACGTTCTTGATCCGGGCGGTGTTTCCCTTCAAGGCAGCGGCAAGCCCGTCGGGGTCCAACGTCAGCGCGTCCGGGCCGAGCGCGGCTATCTGCGGGACCTTCATCGGGTCGTCGACCAACCAGACCGCAAGCCGCTTCTGCGTGCCGGCCTCGGTGAGGTCGAAACCCGGTGCCTCACCGGGTGTTCCGAGGTGGACCCGCAGCGCGATTGGCCCCTTGCCGGGCTTCAACGGCGCTGCGGCCAACTTCTCGGACCAGCGCAGCCAGCCTGCCCGCGATAGGTGGGTGATGAGGTGCAGTTCACCGACTTGCAGGCCAAGGTACTTGGCCCAGCGGTTGGCGCCGGTGACGGCCTGGCCGTACAACGCGGTGGTCGGCGGGTCGAACGTCTTGAGCACCGAAAAGGCCGAGACGTCGACCCGCCCGACGGTGAGTCCGACGGCGTGGCGACGGAGATGGTCGGCCAACGCCTCCACCTCGGGTAGTTCGGGCATGCCATCCAGTGTGCCCGAGTGAGCACTACGCCGGGTGGGTGGAGTAATACTCGCCGTCGGCGTAGTAGTCGACGTAGCCGTTGCCCTCGTTGTCCTTGTACTTGCACGTCGAGAACCGAGTGCCTTGCTTGTTGACGCTCGAGTACGAACCGCCAGCCGATTTGCACTCGCTCTTGATGGTCGATTCCTTGATCGGCTCGGCGTCGGCCTGGGCCGCGGTGCCCAGCAGCGCGGCGAGCGCGACGGCGGCTCCGACGATGATCGAGACGAGGTGGTTGCGGCGCGTGTCGTAGGAATTCATGGTCACTCCTCCGGTTGGTCGCGACACCCGGTGTGCCGCGTTCACCGTTAGGAGCGGCCAGTCAGCCGCAACCGGACACTTTTCGCGCTAGGAGCTGACTCGGTCGGCATCCGGCAACACCAGCGACAGCAGCCAGCTGACGATCGACAGCACGATCGCGGCCCAGATCGCCGTCCACCAGAAGTCGTCGATGAACAACCCCCAGTGGGTGGTGTGCTCGGTGATCCACGACGTGATCCACAACATCAGCGCGTTGATGACGATGTGGATGAGCCCCAGCGTGAGGATGTAGAGCGGTATCGAGATGAACTGAACGATCGGCTTGATGAACGCGTTCACCACGCCGAAGATCAGCGCGACGACGAAGATGATGCCGATCCGCTTGATCAGATTGTCTTCACCGCCGACGATGTCGACGCCCGGCACGAGGATCGTGACCAGCCACAACGCGATGCCGGTGAACCCGGCGCGAATCAGAAATTGCCCCATGCGGCAGATCCTTCCACAGCGCTCCCAGCACGAGCGGAGGTTCGATCTCCGTTCGTGCTAGCGTGGGCCACAAAACGGAGAGTCGATCTCCGTTACGAGGAGGAGTGATGACGGAGACGGTTCTGGTGACCGGCGGAACCGGCTACATCGCGGGGTGGTGCATCGCCAAACTTCTCGAGCGCGGGTTCTGCGTCCGGACCACCGTCCGCGGCACCGCGAAGGAAGCGTCCGTGCGCGATGCGGTGGCCACGGTCGCCGATCCCGGCGACAGGTTGAGCTTCGCCATCGTGGACCTCACCTCGCCCGAGGGATGGGACGCCGCGGTCGACGGCGTGGACTACGTGCTTCACGTCGCGTCCCCACTGTCGGGCGACGACATGCTCACGCCCGCCCGCGACGGGACGCTCAACGTGCTGCGCGCCTCGGCCGCGGCCACGGTGCGCCGCGTGGTCATGACGTCGGCGGCCAACGCGGCGAGTCCCTCGTCCTACACCGAGGAGGGTGTCACCGACGAGACGCTGTGGACCGACCCGAACGATCCGAAGCTGATTCCCTACCGGCGCGCGAAGACCGTCGCCGAGCGGGCGGCGTGGGACTTCATGGTCACCTACGACGGTTCGATGACCTTGACGACGATTCTTCCCGGCGCGGTATTCGGTCCGATCCTGTCGACCGACGCGATCGGCTCAGTCAGCATCGTCGAGCGAATGCTGAAGGGCGCCATGCCCGGCAGTCCCCGGATCGGCTTGGAGATCGTCGACGTCCGCGACCTCGCGGACGTACACGTCCGGGCGATGACGTCGGATGCCGCGGCTGGCCAACGATTCCTCGCCACGGGCGAGTTCACCTGGATGCGCGACATGGCGAGGACGCTGCGCGACGGCCTCGGCCCGGCGGCGGCCAAGGTGTCAACGCGACAACTCCCCGACTGGCTGGTGCGCCTGACGTCGGTCTTCGACCCGCCACTGCGCGACATCACCGTGTCGCTGGGCAGGCGCAACCGGCACACCACGGAGAAGGCGGCCCGGCTGCTGGACTGGCATCCGAGGCCCGCCGCGGACACGGTGCTCGACTGCGCCACCAGCCTCATCGCTCACGGAGTCGTCTGACATGCCTGCCGAACAACCCCGCCCGGCCAGGAAGGACTCGGTGCGCAACCGAGCCCTGCTGGTCTCGGCGGCGCGGGAGGTGTTCGCGCAGCACGGCTTCGGCGCGACGCTCGACGACATCGCCCGCCACGCGGGGGTCGGCGTCGGCACCGCCTACCGGCACTTCCCGAACAAGCAGGCCATCGCGGCCGAGGTGCTCACCGACGCCACCGAACAGATCGTCACCGATGCCCGACACGCGCTGACGATCGAGGATCCGTGGAACGCGTTGGTGGACTTCTTCGAACGGACGGCCGAGCGCCAGGCCGCCGACCGCGGGCTCTACGAGGCGCTGACGGGCCACGGTGATGCGCGGGCACAGGAAAGGCTGTGGCCCTTGATCATCGCGGCAGTCGCCGAGTTGTTCGACCGCGCCGTCCGGGCCGGTGTCGTGCGCCCCGGCGCCGCCGCGCAGGACGTCGCCGCGCTGTTGGTCATGATGGGACCCGCGTACGAGCTCAGCCGCCGCATCGAGCCCGGGCTCTGGCGACGGTACCTGCATCTGATGCTCGACGGGCTGCGCGCGACCGATCGTCCGGCACTCGAGGTTTCGGCTCCCCCGCTCGACGCGGTGGAAGCGATCATCACCGTCGGTAAGTTCACGCCACCGCAGCGGTGAGCCGGACTAGACGACGCTGCGCAGCAGGGCATCGTCGAAACTGCGGCGGCCCTGCAGGATTCCCTCGATATTGCGTTCGGCGAGCGCGGTGATGGTCATGAACGGATTGCAGCCGACGTGCCCAGGGATCAGCGACGCGTCGTTGACGAAGAGGTTGTCGTACCCGTACACGCGTCCGTAGCCGTCGGTGGCCTTGCCCCGCACGCATCCGCCGAGGGGATGGACGGTGTTGGGGGCGAACACCTCTCCTTCGAAGATGTCGTCGCGGTAGTCCACGCCGTTGGCAGCGACCACCCGGTCGAACACCTTCTTCGCACGCTCGCGCAGATGTTCGGTGTGCCCGTCGGGCCATTGGATGGTGACCGAGTCCGAGGCGCGGTCGTAGGCGATGTCGGCGCGATCGCCCGTCTTGACCATCACGTAGTAGCCCAGTGCATGGGTTTCCACGGGAAGCGGGAGCGAGAACATGCTGGCGTAGACCGGGTTTTCCGGGTCGTTGCGGCCGTCGAGGTTGATCATGCCCATCAGCGACTGTTGCGTGCCCGCCGGATCGGTGTCGCGCAGCTGGTGCGCGACCATCACGTCGCCGTTGTTGCCGTAGCCGCGGCCGAGTTCCGCACTGAGCCGCGGGAGCGTGCCGGTCTCGCGGGCACGCAGCAGGAGCTGCGTGGTACCGAGTACACCCGCGCTGAGATGGAGTTGGTCGCAACCGATTTCGTCACGTCCGAGTTCCTTGCCCCACCGGTCGATGCGCCGCGTGGACACCACCCATTCGCCGCCGGGCTCCTGCCGGATCGCGGTGACCTCGGTAAGCGCCTCGAGGTGGACCTTGCCGGTGGCCAGCGCCGCGGCGATGTAGGTCTGGTCGACGCTGCCGTAGCGCCCGTGGTTGTTGCCGTACTGCTGCTCGAAGTCCAGCGCCGACCGCGGAACCAGGCCGGCCTCTTCCTGTTTCATGTAGTCGAAGCTGTAGGCGCTGCCGTTGTAGTCGACCTGGTAGCCGGCCGCAGCGGCGTACTGCCTTCCGACGCGGGCGTATTGGTAGTAGGGCGTGCGCTCGAACCAGTCCATGTCGCGGTAGTTGATCCGCAGCGTGGACTTGGCGCGCTCGAGGTAGATCTTGAGGAATTGCGCGACGCCGATATCGGGGAAGGCCTCTTGGATCTGCGCGGGCGTCGGGACCGCCGCGATCGCGGCGTTGACCATCGAACCGCCGCCGACGGCGATGCCGCGGAACACGTTGTGCGCCCCGTGGACGGACTTGTCGCAGATGCCGGCCTGCACCGGCTGCGACGACGGTGCGCTCTTGGCCACCTGGTCGATCGAGATGCCCTGAAACGACGGCACCAGGCTGGGCGGGACGTCGGAGAACCAGCCGGCGCGGGTGTCTGCGGGCAGCATTCGGGTGAACCGCTTGCCGTCGTCGTCGGTGGCGTTCCACAGCCTGCCCTTCTCCAGGATGAGGGTCTCGACCCCGGCCTGGCCGAGCCGCAACGCCGACACCCCGCCGCCGTAGCCACTGCCCACGACGATCGCCGGGTAGTGGCGCCGGGAACTCTGTAAGGCCATGTCGGTCAGCAACCCGCCACCCATTGCGGTGGCGGCTACCCCGGCCGCGGCGCCGATGAAGCGCCTTCTCGAGAGGGTCGGCATCTTCCCCTCCTTGAAGCGAATGATAGATAATTAACTAGATCTGCAATATTGTGCACAGTTCGTAAGGCGACGCGTTATCGCGACCGTTGGATCAACCTCAATGAAGGCCATATGTCGTGCAATTTTGCCCCTTCGCGTCAGCAAGTTTCCCTACGAGTTGAATAGACGTTACCGCACCTCTATAGTTTGCGGTAATTGTCTTAGCAATGCTGAATACCGAGTACGGGATCGAGCGATGGGACCTGAGCGACAAAGCACCTCGGCGGTAGAACGCCAGGTCGGCGCGCGCTGGCGAGACCCCAAGCGTTATCTCTGGCTACTCGGCTCGTTGGTGCCGATGCTCGTGTTCGAATCCTGGCTCGGTGTCCACGCGACGGGCTGGGGCGGCTTCTGGTGGTTCGGCCCACTGCTGGCCTTCGTCGTCATCCCCGTGCTCGACCACCTCGTCGGCGCCGACTCGGAGAATCCCCCCGATCGCGCGTTGACCTGGCTCGAGTCCGATCGCTTCTACCGCTGGATCACCTACCTGTACCTGCCCGCCCAGTACCTGTCGTTCGTGTTCGCCTGCTGGTTGTGGGCGGGTGGCGGTTGGGTTCAGATGTCGTTCGTCGACGAGGTCGGTCTCATGGCGACGGTCGGCATCGTCGGCGGGGTGGCCATCTCGGCCGCGCACGAATTGGGCCACCGTCGGGCGAAACTCGAGCGAAGGCTCAGCAAGATCGCACTGGCGCAGACGGGCTACGGCCACTTCTTCGTCGAGCACAACCGCGGCCACCACGCGCGCGTCGCAACGGCCGAGGATCCCGCCAGCTCCCGATTCGGGGAGGGCCTGTACCGGTTCATCCCCCGCTCGGTGGTCGGCGGGTTGCGTTCGGCCTGGCGCATCGAAGCCGCCCGCTTTGGACGACTAGGCAAGTCGCCCTGGAGTTTTCGCAACGACGTGCTCAACGCCTGGCTGATGACAGCGGTGCTGTTCGCGGTCATGGTGGCGTGGTTCGGGGCGACGGTGCTGCCGTGGTTGGTGGGCCAGGCGATCATCGGCTTCTGCATGTTGGAGACGGTCAACTACCTGGAGCACTACGGGCTGCGCCGCCAGAAGGCACCCGACGGGCGCTACGAACGCGTCGGGGCGGCTCACAGCTGGAACAGCAACACCGTCGTCGCCAACGTCGTGCTGTTTCAACTGCAGCGCCACTCCGACCACCACGCCCACCCGATCCGCCGCTACCAGGCGCTGCGGCACTCCGACGAGGCGCCGCAACTGCCCACCGGCTACGCCACGATGATGCTGTTGGCGCTGGTCCCTCCGCTGTGGCGCCGCGTCATGGACTGGCGCGTGCTCGCCCACTACGGCGGCGACATCACCCTGGCGGCGATCCCCCAGCCGGTGCGTGCCGCAGCAGATACGTGTCCATGATCCATCCGTGCCGTTGCCTTGCCTGCGCCCGCATCGCGGAGATCTGCTCACCCACCTCGCCGACCGTGCCAGCCGCCAAGAGCTCGTTCGGCGTGCCGAGGTAGGCGCCCCACCAGATTCGCGTCTCGGGGGGACAACCGAGGAAGGCACAGTCGGAGTCGAGCATGACGACCGCCGTCCCCGTCAGGCCCTCCTCGCGCAGGCGGCGACCCGTCGTGATGAGTACCGGCTCGCCGATGTCGTTGAGCGGGATGCGATGTCGCGCCGTGAGCGCCTGAATCGCGGTGATGCCGGGGACGACGTCATAGCTGACGTCGATGCGCGCGGCGACGAGGTCGAGAATCCGCAACGTGCTGTCGTACAACGAAGGGTCACCCCACGCGAGGAAAGCCCCGACCCCGCCATCAGGCAGTTCGTCGAGCAGGGCACGCGCCCACACGTCGGCCCGTGCGGCATGCCAGTCGGCGACGGCCTGACGGTAGTCGCCCTTCTTCGCGCGGGACGGGTCGGCGAGTTCGACGAAGCGATACCCGGGTTCGCGGATGAATCGTGTGCAGACTTCCCGCCGCAGAGCCACCAGATCGTCCTTGGCCTCACCCTTGTCCATGGCGAAGAAGACGTCGACCTCGTTGAGTGCGGCGACCGCTTGGGCGGTGACGTAGTCGGGATCGCCCGCCCCGATTCCGATGACGTGAATCCGGCGGCTCACGGAACCACCAGTACCCGGTACCCGGGGTATTGACATCTCGAGTCTGGCGTCATTAGGTTGCAAAGCATATCGGCGCACTTTTGCCAGCTGAACGGACGTCAACGATGACTCTCTCCCCCGAAGCGACCCGCCGTACCAATGCGCCCACGCGCGAGGAATTCTCCGAACGCCTGCTGCGGGGTTCGGTCAAGAAGTACTACGAGCCCGTCGTCGACATCGACTGGGAAGCGCCGATCGATCCCGACAAGTTCTTCCTACCGCCCAAGGTGGTGTCGCTGTACGGGACGCCGATGTGGGACGCCATGACGCGCGCCCAACAGATAGAGCTGTCGCGCCAGGAACTGGTCAACACGCTCTCGGCGGGCATCTGGTTCGAGAACATCCTCAACCAGGCGCTGCTGCGCGACCTGATGCACGCGGATCCCACCTCCAGCGCAACGCACTACGCGCTCACCGAAATGGGCGACGAGACGCGCCACATGGTGATGTTCGGCAAGGCCATCGAACGCGTGGCCGCCAAGCCGATCCAGCCCCGGCGCTACCAACGGATCATCATCAACGCCCTGCCGCTCACGTTCAAGGGTTCGCTGCTGTGGATCGCCGCGCTGATCGGCGAGGAGATCTTCGACTCGCTGCAACGGCAGATGATGGACGACTCCGAACTGCAGCCAATGGTGCAGCGGCTCATGCGGATTCACGTGACCGAGGAAGCCCGGCACATCCAGTTCGCGCGCGACGGCGTGCGCGGGCGCGTCGGGGACATGCCGCGGCTCAACCGGTGGTGGGTGGCCAACCTCAACGGCGTCGGCGGGTACTTCTTCCGGTTCCTGTTCACCAACAAGGTGCCCTACCGCCGTACCGGGCTGCCCGCCCGCCAGGCACGTCGGATCGCGCGGCGCAGCCCGCACCGCCACGAGGTTCAGAGCATGGGCTTCGCGCCGCTGGCCGCCTTCCTCGACGAGGTCGGGCTGATGGGTCCGATCGCGCGCCGGATGTGGCGGCGCACGCGATTCCTGCCGCCTGCGGCACCGGTGCCACCCTCGTCCGCGGCGGTTGCCGACGACTTCTCCGAGCTCTATGACGGCCCCGCCAACCTCCGGGTCGCCGACGACGACCATTCCGTCCGGGTGCGGCTCACCGGCCACGTCGATCCGATCGACGGCAAGTACCACTGGCGCGGAACGGTTTTCGGCGCACTGCCCGACGACGTGCTCAAGCGGCCGGAGGCGCTGCTGACGGCAAACGGCCGCACCGCCGCGGCACGCATCGCCGAGCGCACGCCGCAGGGCGGCTACTCGGTGACTGGAATGGGCGCGCCGCCCTTCGCCTGACGCCAGGCCAGCCCCAATAGTGCGACGGCGAACACGGCGCCGACCGCACCCGAGATCAACAGCGGCAGCGTCCCGTCCGCGCCCCACAGCAGGCCCGCCCACACACCGGCGATCAGCATCGCGAAGCCCGACGCACCCTGGAAGACGCCCTGCGCGCTCGCTTGGACGTCCTTGCCGGCCAACGACGAGATCCACGCCTTCCCAACGCCGTCGGTGAATCCCGTGAACAACCCGTAAACCCCGATCAGCAGCCAAGAGCTCAGCTTGTCGTCGGTCAACCCGAGTCCGCCGTAGCCAATGGCGAAGAACACCAACCCGATTCCGAACACGGCGGGTCGCGGAATGCGGTCCGCGAGCAGCCCCGCCGGGTAGCTCGACAGCGCATAGACCGCGTTGTAGCCGACGTAGGCCAGGATCACCTCGACGACGGAGAAGCCGATCTCGTTGAGCCGCAACAGCAGTAGCGCGTCGGGGAAGTTGACGACGCCGAACGCGACGAGCAGCACCGCCACTCGCCAATATCCGCCGGGGAGGTCGCGCACCCGGGAGAAGATGCCCGCCCTGACCGCCGTGACGACGCGGCGCGGCTCGCGGACCAGGAACACCAGCGCGACGCTGAGCACCGCGGGCACGACGGCGACCCACAGCAGCGGCGCGATCTGGTGGTCGAGCAGTTCGTAGCCCACCAAGCCCAACAGCGGTCCGACCACGGCGCCCGCGGTGTCCATCGCGCGGTGGAACCCGAACACCCGCCCGCGGGCGGCGTCGTCGACGTCGGCCACCAACAACGCATCCCGCGGGGCGCCGCGCAGCCCCTTGCCGAGCCGGTCGACCACGCGCCCCGCGAGGACGCCCTGCCATGCGCCGAAGGCCGCCACCATCACCTTGCCGAGTGCTGCCAGCCCGTAGCCTGTCGCGATGAGCGGGCGGCGGGCGAACCGGTCACCGAGTGGACCGGAGGCGAGCTTGGTCAGCGACGCCGCGCCCTCGGCCGCGCCCTCGATGGCACCGACGACGGCGGGCGGCGCACCGAGCACCGCGGTCAGGTAGATCGGCAGCAGCGGGTAGAGCAACTCGCTGGCCGTGTCCTGCAGAAACGACACGGCCGAGAGCACGCGCACGTTCCGGGTGAGCCAGGGTCTGCGCACGCGGCCCATAATGCCGGACGTTCCTACTTCCAAAATTAGAACGTGTTCTAGTATCGGGCGCATGCGGTTCACCTATGCGGAAGCCATGACCGATCCCAAGTACTACATCCCGTTGGCGAAGGCCGCCGACGAGGCCGGATACCACGCGATGACCATTCCGGACAGCATCGCCTACCCCGAAGTGTCGGACTCGAAGTACCCGTACACCGAGGACGGAAATCGCGAATTCCTCGACGGCAAGTCGTTCATCGAATCGTTCGCGCTGATCGGTGCGCTCTCCGCGGTCACCACGAAGCTGCACTTCAACATCTTCGTGCTCAAGCTTCCGATCCGGCCGCCCGCGCTCGTCGCGAAGCAGGCCGGCTCGCTGGCGGCGATGTTCGACAACCGACTCGGCCTTGGCGTCGGCACCAGCCCCTGGCCGGAGGACTACGAGATCATGGGCGTGCCGTTCGCCAAGCGCGGCAAGCGGATGGACGAGTGCATCGACGTCATCAGGGGCCTCACGTCAGGCGACTACTTCGAATACCACGGCGAGTTCTACGACATCCCCAGCTTCAAGATGACGCCCGCCCCGACGAAGCCCGTTCCGATCCTGGTCGGTGGTCACGCCGACGCCGCGCTGCGACGCGCCGCCCGCAACGACGGCTGGATGCACGGCGGCGGCGACCCCACCGAACTCGACCCGCTGCTCGCCAAACTGCAGAAGTACCGGGACGAAGAGGACCGGATCGGCCTCGCCGAAGAGTTCGAGATCCACGTCATCTCGATCGACGGCTTCACGCTCGACGGCGTCAAGCGACTCGAGGACAAGGGCGTCACCGACGTCATCGTCGGCTTCCGCATCCCCTACATCATGGGCACCGACACCGAGCCGCTCGACGACAAGATCCGCAACCTGGAGTGGTTCGCGGAGAACGTCATCGCGAAGGCATAACCACCAGCTGGTCGACCGCGCGTGCGCTGAGCACGTCGGAGAGCACCATCGCCGCGGTGCCGACCACCGCCGAGTGCCCGCCATTGGCGGCAGGCACCACCTGAAGCTCCCGCGTGGCCATCGCAGTGGCGTTGCGGTACAACGCTTCCCGAAGACCGGCGACGAAGACGTCGTAGGCCGCCGCCATGTCCCCCGCCACGACGAGCACCGCGGGGTTGAGCAGGTTGACCGCGGCCGCGATCACCTCGCCGATGTGTCGACCGCTGTCGCGGACCAACCGACGCGCCTCCGGATCACCTGCATGGACGAGTTCGACGACGTCGCGCATGTGGCGGACCGAACGCCCCTGCCGTTGCAACTGATGCACCAACGCCCAGCCGCCAGCGATCGCCTCCAGACAGCCGGTGTCACCGCATCGGCACGGAAGTCCTTCTGCCGCAGCGATCTTGTTGTGCCCGAACTCGCCGGCCGCCTGCGCGGCACCGCGCTGTAGCGCGCCGCCCGCGATGATGCCCGCGCCCAGCCCGGTCGAGGCCTTGAGCACCAACAGGTCGTCGAGTCCCTGCAATTCCCCGCCACGCTCGCCGAGCGCGATGGCATTCGCGTCGTTGTCGAGCAGCACCGGAACACCCGAAAGTGCCTGCAGGTCCTCGAAGTACGGGCGCAATGCCACGCCGTCCCAGCCCCGCAGGATGGGTGAGTCGCGGCTACAGCCGCGATCGCGGTCCACGGGGCCGGGCAGGCTGAGCCCCACGCCGTACACCGCAACGTCGCGGTAGTCCTCGAGAAGCACGTCGAGCCGCTTCACCACGTCGGGCATGAGGTCGTCGGGTCCGAGTGCGACCTCCTGATCGATGTCGGACGTGGCCACGATTTCGCCGGCTAGGTTGCACACCGCCATGCGGGTGCGGCTGATCCCGATGGCCACGCACAGCACGACGCCCGCGTCGGCGTCGAAGGTCAGCATGGTGGCGGGCCTGCCGCCGGTCGACGGGGCCCGCTCGCTCTCGGCGACGAGCCCGACCTCGACCAAGGCCCCGACCCGGGCCGCGACGGCAGTGCGCGACAGACCCGTCAGCTGACCGAGTTCGGCGCGCGTGGTGTCACGCAGTTCCCGGATCAGGGTGAAGACGTCGCCGACACTGGCCATGTGATCGATTGAACACGCAAATCGTAAGCTGCGCCACTTTGGCCGTCGAAATACAAAAGTCACTTTGCGATCGGGCATATGTAGCTCTACCGTTGAGCCCGTGACTCGAACCCTGGACCGGCACACCCGCCCGCAGTCCGTCGTCTCGCCCGCCCCGTCGGTGCGCTGGCTGGCGGTCTTCGCGCTGGCACTCGGCGGGTTCGGCATCGGCACCACCGAGTTCGTCGCAATGGGCCTGCTGCCGGACATCGCCTCGAGCCTGGGCGTCACCGAGCCGACGGCCGGTCACGTCATCTCCGCGTACGCGCTCGGCGTGGTCGTCGGCGCCCCGCTCATCGCGTCGTTGACCGCGCGCATGGAGCGCAAGACGCTCCTGCTGGGCCTGATGGTCGTCTTCACGCTAGGCAACCTGGTCAGCGTCTTCGCCCCGACGTACGGCACGCTGATGGCCGCCCGATTCGTCGCGGGCCTTCCACATGGCGCGTTCTTCGGCATCGCCGCGCTGGTGGCCGCCCACCTGATGGGCCCGCAGAATCGGGCCAAGGCCGTGGCCCACGTGCTGACCGGCCTCACGGTCGCGACCGTCGTCGGGGTGCCCGTCGCGTCGTGGCTCGGCCAATCCTTCGGCTGGCGCGCCGCGTTCGGCCTCGTCGTCGCGGTCGGACTCGTCACCTTGACGGCGCTCTGGTTCTGGCTGCCGAATATGCGCGCGATGCACGTCACCAGCCCGGTGACCGAACTCGGCGCGCTCAAGCGCGTCCAGGTGTGGCTCGCGCTGCTGGTCGGCATGGTCGGATTCGGCGGCATGTTCGCCGTGTACACCTACGTCAGCACCACGCTGACCGACGTCGCAGGCCTTTCACGCGGACTGATTCCCTTGGCGCTCATGGTCTTCGGTCTCGGCATGGTGATCGGAAACCTCGTCGGCGGGAAGATGGCGGACATCTCGGTGCTCCGCGGGCTGTACGTCTCGATCTCCGCGTTGGGCGTCGTGCTGGCGCTCTTCGTACTGGCCGCGCACAACCCGTGGACGGCGATGGCGGGGCTCTTCCTCATCGGCGCAGCGGGTTCGGCGATCGGTCCGGCACTCCAGACGCGGTTGATGGACGTCGCGCACGATGCCCAGACGCTGGCCGCCGCGCTCAACCACTCGGCCCTCAACATCGCCAACGCAACCGGCGCCTGGGTTGGTGGCATCGTGATCGCCGCCGGTTACGGCTACACCGCTCCCGCCGCTGCTGGCGCGCTGCTCGCCGTGGCGGGAATCGTCGTGTTGACGGTGTCCGTCGTGCTGCAGCGCAAGTCACGGGTCTAGCGCGAGGTGATCGGCGAGTGAGGGCCAGGCCCGAGAACTCACCAGTGAATTCTCCCGCCTGTGCCAGCATGGACCCGTGACCACACACGGCCTTGCCCGACTTTGCGCCGTCGCGGTGGTGACCACCTGGACAGTTCTGGTCTCGCCCGCCAGCCTTCCAGCAGCCTCAGCCGCACCCTGCCCCGACGTCGAAGCGGTGTTCGCGCGCGGCACGTTCACCCCTCAGGGCCTCGGCGGGATCGGCGACGACTTCGCCAAAGCGTTGCGCTCCAAGCTCGGCGGCAAGACGCTCGGTGTGTACGCCGTCGTCTACCCGGCGAGCATCGACTTCCCCACCGCGGTCGACGGCATCAGGGACGCGAGCAACCACATCGAGCAGACCGCGGCCAACTGCCCCAACACCAAGCTGGTACTCGCCGGATACTCGCAGGGCGCGGCCGTGATCGGCTTCGTGACGGCGAACGCGGTGCCAGGTGGCGTCGATCCCGCCGACGTTCCGAAGCCGATGCCTGCCGACGTGGCCGACCACGTCGCGGCGGTCGCACTGTGGGGTAAGCCGGACCCGCAGTTCATGCAGGCGATCGACTCTCCGCCGGTCAACGTCGGGCCGCTGTACGCGGGCAAGACCATCGAGCTATGCGCGCCGGGCGATCCGATCTGCTCCAACGGCGATGACGGCGCCGCCCATACGAGCTACACGTCCAACGGCATGGTCGACCAGGCCGCTACGTACGTCGCCGGCCGGGTCTAGACCAACGACGCCGATCGACTGATCAATTGATGCGGTGGAAGGCTCGCCGAAAGTACGGTTGTTTACGGCTCTACTCGAGCGATGTGTGCAACAACCGTACCTTCGGCGTTCGGCCACTACAGGTTGCGCAACAGCCCTGCCGCCCGGACGTCGCCGTCGACGACGAACCAGAACCGCACGTCACCGTCGCGAACCGTCGAGTGGAGCTCCACGGCCTCCCCGTACTGGATCGGCTTGCGGTACTCGACGACGGAGCGGTAGCGACTCCCGACGACGTCGGCGTACTGAGCGAGCACCTCGTGCACACCGTGCCAGTACACGGTGTTGTTGACGTGCCGGAAGTGATCGATATCGGTGTGGCGCAACGCAAACGGAGTGACCGCGTCGCCGGACGCTGGTCCGGGCAGCCACGGTCGCCACTTGAGCCGGGTGTTCTCCGTGGTCGTCGCGAAGCGCTCGAACAACTCGTCGGTGACGAGCGACGGCGTCAACGTGTCCTTGTTCATGTTGATCCAGAAGCCCTCGGTCTCGATACGGCCGCCCTCGGAGCCGTCGAGCCGGACTCGCATCGCGCACCACCGCGTCGAGATGCCCGCGGCCCAGCGCTGGAAGGCGATGTCGCTTGGCCATTCGATCGGCTCGATGACGTCGATGACGGTGCGCTGCACGATCCAATGCGGGTGAATCTCTGCGAACCCGGCGTCGTAGAGGTGCTCCGCACCCACTTCCTGGATGTAGCGCGCCACCCCGTCGAGCCTGGCGTTGAGATTCGAGTCGATGTCGCCCGTGAGGAGCTTCCATCCGGTGCGGTAGACGTAGCCGCGTTCCGGCAACGGGCTCAGCGGCTCGTGGGCTTCGTCGACCTGCCCTGATGGCACGGATGCTCCTTCGTCGCGCTTCACCCCGGACGGGTGAATGCGATACCGACGGTAATGCACGGCTTGGGCGAGCGTCCTAATCCTGTCGGACGCCAGAAGCGTGAGCAGCCCGTGAGAGGTACTGCGGTTACCTGGAACGACAGTCACTGCCACGTCACAGCGAACCGACGTTGACTGGTTCCCATGAGAGCAACCGTCATGTATGAGGCTGGCGACGTACGCGTGGAAACGGTGCCCGACCCCGTCCTGCAGAACCCCACCGACGCCATCGTGCGCGTCACCTCCGCCTGTATCTGCGGAAGCGACCTGTGGCCGTACCAGTCGATGCCCGCCACCGAGCAGGGCCGCCGCATGGGCCACGAGTTCATCGGCATCGTCGAGGAGGTCGGCTCCGAGGTCACCGGCTTCGCCGCAGGCGACCTGGTCGTCGCCCCGTTCGTGTGGGCGGACAACACCTGCGACTTCTGCACCGAAGGACTGCAGGTTGCCTGCCGCCACGGCGGCGGATGGGGTGAGCCCGGCGTGGACGCCGGACAGGGCGAGGCGGTCCGCGTGCCGCAGGCCCAGGGCACGCTGGTCAAGCTTCCCGTCGCGCCCGACTCGGCGCTCATGCCGTCGCTGCTGACGCTGTCCGACGTGTACTGCACCGGTCACCACGGCGCCGTCACCGCTGGGGTGAAGCCCGGCCACACCGTGACCGTCATCGGCGACGGAGCCGTCGGACTCTGCGGCGTGGTCGCGGCGAAACGCCTCGGCGCGGAGCAGATCATCCTGATGGGCAGGCACACCACCAGGACCGACCTGGGCCGCGAGTTCGGCGCGACCGACATCGTCGCCGCCCGCGGCGAGGAGGGCGTCGAACGCGTGCTGGAACTGACCCGGGGCGACGGCACCCACGCCGTACTCGAGTGCGTCGGAACCCTGCCGTCCATCGAGACTGCGGTGAAGATCGTCCGGTCCGGCGGCGCGATCAGCCGGATCGGCGTGCCGCAGTACACCGAGGGCCCACTCGGTTTCGACACCGTGTTCCGCAACGTCACCTTCACGGGCGGGGCCGCCCCGGCCCGGGCCTACATCGAGGAGTTGATGCCCGACATCCTCGACGGCACCGTCCAGCCGGGCAAGGTGTTCGATCGCACCGTCGGCCTGGACGAGGTGCCGGATGGGTACAAGGCCATGGCCGAACGTGAATCCCTCAAAGTCCTGATCCAGCCCTAGGAGAATTCAAATGACGACGTGGACGGCCGACGACCTCGCGCGCTACGGCGACGCCCAGGAGGTGCGCGTGGCGGGGATGCGCCGCGACGGCTCGCTGCGGACGCCGGTGATCGTGTGGGCGGTGCGGGTCGGCGACGAGCTCTACACCCGCTCCGTGAACGGACCGGACGCCTCGTGGTTTCGCGGCGTCCAGGTCCAACACCGCGGTCAGTTGAGCGCCGGGCACGCCACGGCGGACGTCGACTTCGTCGACGGCAGCGCGCCCGCCGATGACGACCTGATCGACGCCGCGTACCGGAGCAAGTACGGCCACTATGCGGGGCCGGTCGAAT
Organism: Mycobacterium sp. RTGN6; assembly: GCF_033804605.1. NCBI lineage: Bacteria > Bacillati > Actinomycetota > Actinomycetes > Mycobacteriales > Mycobacteriaceae > Mycobacterium > Mycobacterium sp. RTGN6. The sequence continues at coordinate 529,854 of NZ_JAPZKZ010000003.1, read as the reverse complement.
CGATCACCAGCGCGACGGCTCGGTCGACGACGCTGAAACTGGTTCCCCACCAATCCGATTAGGAACGCGATGCCGACGCTCAGTGAAGCCGCCCAGCGCAATCACGACGAGGCGCAGATGGAGATGATCGAGCGCTGAGTCCCGACGCTCAGTGCTGCCAACTCTTGTACACGAATTCGAGGCTGTAGCCGTCCGGGTCGAAGACGTTGGCGGCGTAGTAGCGGGGGTCGTAATAGACTCGCGCGCTTGGCGGACCGTCGTCGATGGCGCCCGCGGCCATGGCGGCGGCGTAGGTGGCATCCACCTCTGCCTGACCGTCAGCCACGAAGCCGATGCGCGTCGAGGGATCGCCGACCTCGCCCTGGCGCAGCCAGAAGATCATCCGCCCGTCCTTGCCGAAGCCCTTCAGATCCGGATGGCCCGGCGGGCCGTCGGTTCCGTCGTAGTCGGCCCGGATCGTGATACCCAGCGGTGCGAGTGTCGCGGTGTAGAAGTCGACGGAGCGAGCGACGTCGCTCACCGCCAGGATGACGTGGTCGAGCATAGGGTCGACGCTAGTCCGGGAGCCGGCCACGTTCCGGCGCGGGGCCGTCACGATCGCTGCCCTGCGCGACAGCGGCACTACGTGAAGTCGAGCGCCTCGACGGTGGCGATGGGCCCTTCATGTGAGGGCCGGCCGGCGCCCCCGATGCAGTACACGGTGGAGCCAACCGCAGCCACCACTTGGCCGTGACGGGGAGTTCCCTTTGCCGCCAAGGTGGTCCACGTGCCGTTGGAGATGTCGTACATCTCGGCCGTATCTAGGACGCGCGTCGGTTCCTCGCCGCCGACGACGACGATGCGGCCGTCGATGAACGCGGCGCCGTAGCTGCCGCGCGGAGTCGGCATCGCCGCGAGCTTCTCCCACTTTTCGGATTCCGGGTCGAACCGCTCAAAGGCCGCCGAGTTCTCGTCGGCGCTCAGATTTCGCCCGCCCAGGGCGTACACGTAGCTACCGTCTGACACCGCGGCCAGGTGTTCGCGCGGGGTCGGCAGGTCGGCGGCCTGCGTCCACTTCTGCCCGTCGAACACCTCGGTCTGCGCGACGAGCTGCTTGTCGTTCTGCCCGCCGACGACGACGAGTTTGTCGCCGACGACGGCCGCCGCCGCCGCGGCCCGGCCATGTTGGAGGGGCGGTAGCTCTGCCCATTGTCCGTCGCGGAGTGCGAAGACTCTGTTCGACGCGTCCGCGAGGGTGTCGCTGGCACCCCCGATGACGACCATCTCACCGCGGTACGCCGCCGCCGTCGCATGGTGCAGGGGAATCGGCAGCGGTGGTTGCGTTTGCCACTTATCCGTGCGCGCGTCGTAACTCTCCACCGTTTGGAGCGTCTCGCCTTCGCGCATGCCGCCCGCGATCCAGATCTTCCCGTCGAGCACGGTCGACGCCATCATCAACCTCGCGGTCGGTGCGTCGGGTAGCGGCCGCCACTGCGCCGCGGGTTGGGGTCTGCGCGGCGCCAGCTTCAGCGCTTCCGCCGACGACGTGACCTGGCCATCGGCAACAGCGGTCGACCCGCCGATGGCATACACGGTCTTCCTGACGGCGGCGACGGCCAACCCGTGGCGGGCAGTGGCCATGTCGGGCAGCTCTGTCCACGTCGCCGTGGTGAGATCGAGCGCGGCCACGCTCTTGAGGACCTCTCCCGAGGACGTGCCGCCGACTACCACCAGCCGTGCATCGGTGACTGCCACGCCGAAGTCGCTGCGCCCCTTCGAAAGCGCGGGCATGGGTGTCCAGGTGTCCGCGGCCGGATCGTATGCCTCGACAGCGGCCAGGTCGGCGGTTCCGTCGGTGCCACCCACCGCGTACACCAGCTTGCCGTCTGACGTCGCGCCCAACAGCTGCCGGGCAGTCGGCATGGCGGCACCAGGCTTCCACGACGTGCCGTCGAAGATCTCGGTGTCGTTCAGCAGCTCGCCGCTGGCGTCCACACCACCGGTGACGATGATGCGGTCGTCCACTACGGCCGCCGCCGCGGCCGCCCGTGGCTGCCTCAACGGCGGCAGCTCGGCCCAGTGACCGTTGACCACCCGCCACACGCGGTCCGTCGCAACCTTCGAATTTGCGCCTTCGGTGCGCCAGCCGCCGAGCACCACCGGGGTGCCCTTCCATGTGACTGACATCGCGTGCTGCACTGGGACGGGTAGGTGCTCGCCGGCCTTCCAGCTGTCGATCGCAGGGTCGAAGCCCTCGTGATCCCCGCTCACCCGGTTGTTGGGATCCGTGCCGCCGAATATCCAGATCGTGCCGTCGGCCTGGGTGGCCGCCACCGCCTCGCGCGCGACGCGTGCGTCCGCGACCGGCTGCCAAGCGGGCGGCGGTTGAGCGGTCGGCGGTTCAGCGGTCGGTCGACTTGGTTGACTCGGGGCGGCTTCGTCACTGCGGGTGTCGCGCGATGACGTGGCCATGAAGACACCGCTGATCACCAGAAGCAGCGCCGCTACCACGGCGAGTGAGCCAATCACTACCCGCTTGCGCTGACGGTTTCTCGGCGTACCGGTCGGCGCGGGATTCTGCGCCAACATGCCCGCCGTCGGCGGCGACGCGGACACTGCTGTGCCGTCGGCCGAATCGGCAACCGCTTGCGCGTGCGACTCCGACGGCATCGCTTGCGTGCTGTCGAGTTGAGCCGGATGACCACTTGGCTCACTGAGCGCCATCGGATCCGCCGTCAATCCGTTGTTCCGTTGCGCCGTCTGCAATCTGCGGCCCAACTCGTCCGCTGACGCGTACCGGTCACCGGGCTCACGAGACATCGCCTTCTCGATCACGGCGCAAACATCGGCCGGAATTCCGGTAGGACGCAGGTCCGGGACGGGTGTCGAGGTGATGCGCAGATAGTGCGCGATCAGGTCCTCGTCGGGCTTGCGCTCGTGCGGAGGATTTCCGGCGATCAGCGAGTAAATCGTGGCGCCGAGCGAGTACACGTCCGCCGCGACGGTCGGCGGATTGCCTGCGAGCACCTCTGGCGCCGTGTAGGAGAGGGTGCCGGTGAAGTACCCCGTCTCGGTCTTGTACCCGCCGGCGATCCGCGCGGTCCCGAAGTCGCTCAGTTGCGGCTCGCCGTAATCGTTGACGAGCACGTTCGCAGGTTTGATGTCGCGGTGCAGGGTGCCCGTCCGATGCGCGGTTTCCAGCGCCCCGCACAGCTTGACTCCGATGTGCAACGCCTCCGGCCAAGGGATACGGCCCTCTCGGTGTACTCGCTCGGTGAGGGAACCCACTGCGCAATAAGGCATTACGAGGAACGGCCGGCTACTCTCGGTCACGCCGACTTGCAGGATGTTCACGATGTTCGGGTGGCCGGAAAGCGAACCCATCGCGTAGCCCTCACGCAGAAAGCGTTCCCGTTCATCATCGTCGAGATCCGACGAAAGCACCTTGATCGCGACGCTGCGACCGAGCGACCGCTGATGGCAGCGAAACACGACCCCGCTGCCGCCCCGGCCGACTTCGACGGCGCCCTCGAACCCGGCGGCTGCCAGCTCAGACGCTATCCCACCCGCCATGGTGCAGCCGCCCTCCGTGAAATGCGGACCTTCGCTCCAAAGGTACCGAGCAAAGGCATCGGGGACATGGGTTTGCACTTCGTGGCCGCAGCTCGCAAACGATCGGATGGCCGCTGTTCGGGCTGGCCCAACATCACCCGCTTCTGCAGTTGTTCAAGGCGTTCGAGGCTGATTCGTGAATCGAGTACCGTCGCCGACCAACTCCGCGTATCGGTCTGGGACGGAGTACGTTCGGCAAGCCGTATCAATGACCCCGAGGTTGGGAACGCCGCATCCATGACCATCACCGTCGCCGAGTTCGAGGTCGCTGATCCAGCGGACGCGTGGACGCGAGCCGGGTTCAGCGTCGATTCCGATGCCGTCTGCCGGATCGGGGGCGTTCGCATCCGGCTGGTGGGGCGTGACACCGGCACCGGCATCGTCGGGTGGTCGTTGCGGGGCCTGCCGCCTGACCGCTCGATCGACGACCTCGACGGCGTCCCTACAACGCGGTCCGACGATGTCCCTGCCGCGCCGGCGACGCACCCGAACGGCGTCATCGCGATCGACCACGTCGTGCTGTTGTCACCTGACCTGGGTCGGACGGTCGAGTCACTGGCCGCCGTCGGCGTGGACCCGCGCCGGGAACGGATGGGCGAACTCGGCGGACGACCGATCCGCCAAATCTTCTTCCGGTTGGGGGAGGTCATCGTCGAGGTCGTCGGTTCGCCGGAGACGGCGAGCGAGGGGCCGTCCACGCTCTGGGGGATGACGTACGTCGTCGCGGACCTCGACGCGACTGCCTCGTTCTTCGGTGACCGCACGTCACCGGTCAAGGACGCGGTGCAGCCCGGACGCCGCATCACCACGCTGCGGCATCGCGAGTTTGGGATGTCGGTCCGGTCGGCGATGATCTCAGCGCGTCGCTGAGCCGACTGCTCGACCTCAGTGCCTATTCTCGGCCCATGACCGACGCCGCAGACCGCGAGGACGCCGTAGTCATCCACACCGACGGCGGGTGCAGACCCAACCCCGGCCCTGGCGGCTGGGGGGCCGTCCTGCGCCACCGTCAACACGTCCGCGAGATGTGCGGTGGCGAGTCCGGCGAGACGAGCAACAACCGGATGGAGTTGACCGCGCCGATCATGGCGCTGGAGGCGCTCACCAGGCCGGTGTTGGTGCACCTGTACACCGACAGCACCTATGTCCGTAGCGGCATCACCAAGTGGGTGCTCGGCTGGGAACGCAACGGCTGGAAGACCGCCGCGAAGCAGCCGGTGAAGAACGTCGACCTCTGGCAACGGCTCCAGGCGGCCTGCGCGCGGCATCAGGTCGAGTGGTTCTGGGTGAAGGGGCATTCCGGTGTCGCCGACAACGAGTTGGCCGATGAACTAGCGACCCGCGGAATGCAGGAAGCGATCGACGCCGCCGGATGACCTCTCGCTCCTGCGGCGGAGCGAGAGCCGCGAATGCCGCCCCGTCTGGTGCCGGGGCGGCATTCGTTTGATCGGTCTCGGGGCCTTCGCCTACGGCGCGGGTGATCCCACCTCGGATAGATCCGGCACCTCGAATGCGTTGAGCAACAACGACACCCCGAGATACGTGCTCGCAACGTGGATGATGTCGACGACACCTGTCTGCCCGAATGCCGCCTCGGCGGCGTGGTAGAGCTCATCGCTGACCTGACGGGTCGAGATGAGTTCCTGCACGAACTGAGCCGCAATCAGCTGGTTTCCGGTGAGTCCGACCGGCGCCTGCCCGCTGGCCAACGACGCAATCGCGTCCTCGGGAACGCCGAAGTAGCGCGCCACCTTCTCGTGCGCATAAAGCTCGAACTCCGAGCCCCACAGTCCGCCGCCCGCGAGAATGACGATCTCCCTGATCTGGATGGGAAGGCTTGACGCTGAGAGGGTGTTGCTGAGCTTGTACACCGCCGCTCCGATGACCGGGTTGTAGAGGTAGGCGTTGAGCGGGCCGACGAGCTCGTCCACGCTCCCGAACAGGTCACCAAATTGCAGCTTTAGCGCGGCATTGATGGCTTGCATCTGAGCGGCCAGTGCTTGCTGCGCCGGGGTTGCGGTTTCCAGATCGAGCATTGGCAGCCGACCACCCAAACCGTTTTCGCCGTCTGCCGGTATATCGACCAGGGGTGCTGGCGTCGCCGGCACACCCGGCAGACCGACCACCACTGGCGCCTGTATCTCGAAAGCGTTGAGCAACAACGACACCCCGAGGTACGCGCCCGCGACGTGGATGATGTCGACGACACCTGTCGGCCCGAACGCCGCCTCAGCGGCCTGGTAGAGCTCGTCGCTGACACGGTAGGTCGAGACGAGTTCCTGCACGAACTGCGCCGCAATCAGCTGGTTCCCGGTGAGTCCCACCGGCGCCTGCCCACTGGCCAACGACGCAATCGCATCCTCGGGAACGCCGAAGTAGCGCGCCACCTTCTGATGCGCATAGATCTCGAACTCCGAGCCCCACAGCCCGCCTGCCGCGAGGATGACGATCTCCCTGATCTGAATGGGAACCGTCGCCGCTGAGAGGGTGTTGCTGAGGTTGTAGACCGCCGCTCCGATGGTCGGGTCGTAGAGGTAGGCGTTGAGCGGGCCGATGAGGTCGTCACCATCCGTGAACAGGTCACCGAAACGCTCCTTTAGCGCGGCATTGATGGCTTGCATCTGAGCGGCCAGTGCCTTCTGCGCGGGAGTTGCGGTTTCCAGATCAAGCTCCGGCAGCCGACCAAACAGACCGCCGGCGCCACCGGCGCCACCGGCAGCGCCCGCGGCGGCGGGAGCACCGCTGATGCCGGCAGAGCCGGCCTGGCCGAGCAGACCAGCGGACCCGCCGATCCCCCCGGCACCCGCCAAGCCGGCCACGCCACCGGCACTGGCCGCGCCACCCACCGCATCGCTATCGACGGTCGGACTTCCTGCACTGGTGATGACGGTTGCCCCGCCCGTGCCGCCGTAGCCACCGCCACCGCCGCGTCCGGCCGCACCGCCGTCACCGCCGTCACCACCAAGGCCCAAGAACAACGACCCCTGCCCACCGGCACCACCAACGCCGCCAATCCCGCCGGCACCACCGGCACCGCCGGGGCCGCCGTCCTCGTCACTGTTCATGGCTGCGTCGATGCCGTGAGCACCGGCACCACCGATGCCGCCGGCGCCGCCGACACCGCCATCACCACCACGGCCGAACAGCAATGAACCGTTGCCACCGGCACCACCACTACCGCCCGCGGTTCCACCACCGCCGCGACCGCCGTTGACTCCGGTCACGCCGGCGGCGCCATTCAGTCCGGCCCCACCAGCTCCACCATTGCCGCCCTGACCGCCCAGCAGACCGGCATTGCCGCCCGTACCGCCGGCAGCACCAAGGCCGCCTGCGCCGCCGGCGCCGCCATTGCCGAACAGCAGACCGCCGTGCCCGCCGTCACCGCCGGCAACACCCACCTCGGTGCTTACCCAGCCGCTACCACCACTACCGAGAATCCAGCCACCGCCGATGCCGTTCGGGTTGGCCTGCGTGCCATCCGCACCGTCGCAGATCAGACCGCAACGCCCACCCACGGCAAACAGCGAGTTGACCAGCAGTCCGGCCGCGGGAGCAGGGGTGCTCGGCGCCGTCGGCACTACTACGGCTGACAGCGCGATCGGCAACGTCGCGGGGTCCGTGGCATTCCGCGCAACCGGACGATCCGGTGAGACCGTCGGCACGGGCGTGGCGACGATCGGGTCAGCGGCGCTGTGAACGGCGCCTCCGGTACTTTCGACATCGGCTGCGGAAGCGTCGACGGCGGTCTCGACCTCGGAACCATCGACTTCGCCGGCGGAATCGTCCGAATCGGTGTCATCATCGCGGTCCTCGTCCGAAGCCGCGGAAGTTGTTCGCTGCACGGATGATTGAGACGTGGCGGTCCCCGATGTCGAACCACCCGACGGTTCGGAGTCGCCATCCGATGATCGAGCCGTCGCGGTTCCCGATGTCGAACCACCCGACGGTTCGGGGTCGCTGCCACCCGACGATTGAGACGCGGAACTCCCCGACGCCGAGCCACCCGATTGAGACGCGGAACTGCCCGACGCCGAAGCACCCGACGAGTCGCTGCCGCCGTCCGAGGTGTCGGCAGAGGCGACACCGGCTCCCGCCGTGATGGCGACACCCAGCCCGAACGCTACTGCCCCCGCGCGAAGCCACTGCCCGCAAGACCCGGTCGCGTGGTGAAGGCGTTTGGCGTGACGACGCCCCTGCCCCGTGGCCACTCCGGTCATCAATGCGGCCTTGCCGTCCAGTGAACTCATCGATCCTCGCTCCGTTGCGCCCGTCACATGCGAACCGCGATGTGATCTGAGTAACTGTGTTACACCGGGTAGGGTAACCGGGTTACTCAAATGCGGCAAGGGGGGATTCTGAGATGGTCGAGGTCGAAACGGACCGCAAGGACCAGACGGCGCAGCGTGACCGCATTCTCGACATCGTCGCCGAACTACTCGAAACCGAGGGGTACGACGCGGTCCAATTGCGTGAGGTGGCACGCCGGGCGCGGACCTCGCTAGCCACCATCTACAAGCGTTACACCACCCGCGACGAGCTGATTCTTGCCGCGTTGCAGAGCTGGATGGACGAGCATCGCTACTCCGGCCTGGTCAACCAATCACGTCCGGCAGGCGAGTCCGTCTACGAAGGGTTGACGCGCTTGTTGCGCACCATCTTCAAGCCGTGGGAGCAGCATCCCGCGATGCTCACGGCATTCTCCCGCGCCAGGGCCGCACCGGGTGGGGACGAGCTCTTTCGCCGCGGACTCGACATCGCCGTTCCGTCGTTCATGGCGGTACTTGCTGACGTCGACGACGAGTTCGTCCGCGACCTCGAGAACATTCTCACCACGGTGATCTACGGCCTGCTGGGTCGCTTCGCGGCGGGCGAGTTGCAGATCACGGACATCGTTCCCAGCCTCGACCGCACCGTGTACTGGCTGACTGCGGGCTACGAAGCCTCGGGGCGAGCGCGCGCGGGCACGGCATCGCGCCGAAAAGCGTAGTTGGACAATGGCTCCGGAATCCGGACATGCCCTGCCGCCACGGACGGCCACGCACCAGACGACGCAAAGGGCCCTCAATCGCAATGATTGAGGGCCCTCTACCTCTGCTCGCGCAGAAAGGTGACTAGCGGTAGTCGCTGAATCCGTAATCGTCCAGCGGCACGGCGGCACCAGCAGCCTGACCGAAGTCCGGGCTGTAGTACTGATCCTCGTAGGACGGGATCGTGTACGCCGCAGCCCGGGCCTCTTCGGTGGGCTGCACCTGGATGTCGCGGTAGCGGGCGATGCCAGTACCGGCCGGGATCAGCTTGCCGATGATCACGTTCTCCTTCAGACCGTTGAGCTTGTCGCTGCGGCAGTTGATCGCCGCATCGGTCAAGACTCGCGTGGTCTCCTGGAACGACGCCGCCGACAGCCACGAATCCGTGGCCAGCGATGCCTTCGTGATACCCATCAGCACCGGACGGCCTGCGGCGGGCTCGCCACCCTCGGCCACCACGCGACGGTTCGCGGACTCGAACTCGGCACGCTCGGTCAGCGAGCCGGGCAGGAACTCCGTCGAACCCGAATCGATGACGGTGACGCGACGCAGCATCTGCCGGACGATCACCTCGATGTGCTTGTCGTGGATCGACACACCCTGAGCGCGGTAGACCTCCTGGACCTCCTTGACGAGGTGGATCTGCACCTCGCGGGGGCCCTGGACGCGGAGCACCTCGTGCGGGTTGGCCGAGCCCTCCATGAGCTGCTGGCCGACCTCGACGTGGTCACCATCGGACAGCAGGCGCTCGGAACCGTCGTCGTGCTTGAACACCTTGCGGCGCTGACGCTTCGAGAGCTTGTCGTAGACGACTTCCTCGCCACCATCGTCGGGGACGATGGTGATCTTGTAGAAGCGCTCACCCTCTTCGAGGCGCACCCGACCCGTCACGTCCGCGATCGGAGCGGTGTTGCGGGGCACGCGGGCCTCGAACAGCTCCTGCACGCGAGGCAGACCACCGGTGATGTCCTCGCCGACGCCACCTTCCTGCTTGAAGGTACGCATGGTCAGCTGCGTGCCGGGCTCGCCGATGGACTGCGCCGCCACGATGCCGACGGCCTCGCCGATGTCGACGAGCTTGCCCGTCGCCATCGAACGGCCGTAGCACATCGCACACACGCCGGTGCCCGTCGTGCAGGTCAGCACCGAGCGCACCTTGACCTCGCTGATGCCCGCTGCAAGCAGCGCGTCGATCGCGGGATCGCCGATGTCGTGGCCACGCTCGACGACGACGTTGCCCTTCGCGTCGACCGCGTCGCTGGCCAACGTCCGGGCGTAGGCGGCGGTCTCGATGTGCGCGTCGCGCACCAGAGCATCACCCTGCAGTTCGGCGAGCGTGACGTTGACGCCGCGCTCCGTCTCGCAGTCGTGCTCGCGGACGATGACGTCCTGGCTGACGTCCACCAGACGACGGGTCAGGTAACCCGAGTCGGCGGTACGCAACGCGGTGTCGGCCAAGCCCTTTCGAGCACCGTGGGTGTTGATGAAGTACTCCAACACCGTCAGGCCCTCACGGAACGAGGACTTGATGGGGCGCGGGATGAACTCGCCCTTCGGGTTGGTCACCAGCCCCTTCATGCCCGCGAGCGTGCGCGTCTGGTTGAACGTACCGGTGGCACCCGAGTCGATCAGCGTGATGATCGGGTTGTCCGACGGGTAGTGCTCACGCAGCGCCTCGCCGACCTCTTCGGTCGCGTCCTTCCAGATCGTCACCAGCGCGTCGGTGCGCTCCTCACGGGTGAGCCCGCCACGCTGGTACTTCTTCTCGATGACGTCGGCCTTCTCCTCGTAACCGTCGAGGATCTGCGCCTTGTTCGGCGGAACCAGCACGTCGGACATCGCGATGGTGACACCCGAACGCGTGGCCCAGTAGAAGCCGGTGTCCTTGAGCTTGTCGACGGTCTGCGCGACGACGATCATCGGGTAGCGCTCGGCGAGATCGTTGATGATCGACGCCTGCACCTTCTTGTGCATCTGCAGGTTGACGAAGGGGTAGCCCTTCGGCAGAAGCTCGTTGAAGATGACCCGGCCCAGCGTTGTCTCGGCCGTCCAGGCGTCGCCCGGCTTCCAGCCCTCGTCGCCGAACAGCTCGGCTTCGAGCTCGGACGGCGGCCGCTGCTGCAGCAACCGGATCTTGATCTTGGCGCGCACCGAGAGTGCGCCACGGTCGACGGCCATGACGGCCTCGGCCGGCGAGCTGTACACACCAGACTCCGGCTGATCCTTGGCGGCAGGCACGTATTGGCCTGTGTCGCCTTCGATCTCGGTGGTCAGGAAGTACAGCCCAGTCACCATGTCCAGACGGGGCATGGCCAGCGGCCGACCCGATGCCGGGGACAGGATGTTGTTGGACGACAGCATCAGGATGCGGGCCTCGGCCTGCGCCTCCGCACTCAGCGGAAGGTGCACGGCCATCTGGTCGCCGTCGAAGTCCGCGTTGAACGCCTCGCAGACCAGCGGGTGCAGCTGAATGGCCTTGCCCTCCACCAGCTGCGGCTCGAAGGCTTGGATGCCCAACCGGTGCAGCGTTGGTGCGCGGTTCAGCAGCACGGGATGCTCGGCGATGACCTCTTCGAGCACGTCCCACACCTGTGCACGCTGACGCTCGACCATGCGCTTGGCGCTCTTGATGTTCTGCGCATGGTTCAGGTCGACCAGACGCTTCATCACGAACGGCTTGAACAGCTCGAGCGCCATCAGCTTCGGCAGACCGCACTGGTGCAGCTTGAGCTGCGGGCCGACGACGATGACCGAACGGCCCGAGTAGTCGACGCGCTTGCCGAGCAGGTTCTGACGGAACCGACCCTGCTTGCCCTTGAGCAGATCGGACAGCGACTTCAGCGGACGGTTGCCCGGCCCGGTGACGGGCCGGCCACGACGGCCGTTGTCGAACAGCGCGTCCACCGACTCCTGCAGCATCCGCTTCTCGTTGTTGACGATGATCTCGGGTGCACCGAGGTCGATCAGCCTCTTGAGACGGTTGTTGCGGTTGATCACGCGGCGGTACAGGTCGTTCAGGTCCGAGGTGGCGAAGCGGCCACCGTCGAGCTGAACCATCGGGCGCAGCTCCGGCGGGATCACCGGAACGGCGTCGAGCACCATGCCGAGCGGCGAGTTGCTGTTGCTCTGGAACGCCGCGACGACCTTCAGCCGCTTGAGCGCACGGAGCTTCTTCTGGCCCTTGCCGTTCTTGATGGTGTCGCGCAGCGACTCGGCCTCGGCGTCGATGTCGAAGTTCTCGATGAGCTTCTTGATCGACTCCGCGCCCATGGCGCCGGTGAAGTACTCGCCGTAGCGGTCGACGAGCTCGCGGTAGAGCACCTCGTCGACGATGAGCTGCTTGACGGCCAGCTTGGTGAACGTCGTCCAGATCTCGTCGAGCCGGTCGAGCTCGCGCTGGGACCGGTCACGGAGCTGGCGCATCTCGCGCTCGCCACCGTCGCGCACCTTGCGGCGCACGTCGGACTTGGCGCCATCACGCTCGAGCTCGGCCAGGTCGGCCTCGAGCTTCTGCGAGCGCTCAGCCAGGTCGAGGTCACGCTGGTCCTCGACGGCCTTCTTCTCGACGACCATCTCGGCTTCGAGCGTGGACAGCTCGTTGTGGCGCATCTCGGTGTCGACGCCGACGATGACGTAGGCGGCGAAGTAGATGATCTTTTCGAGATCCTTCGGCGCCAGGTCGAGCAGGTAGCCCAAGCGCGACGGGACGCCCTTGAAGTACCAGATGTGCGTGACGGGCGCGGCCAGTTCGATGTGGCCCATCCGCTCGCGACGCACCTTGGCGCGAGTGACCTCGACGCCGCAGCGCTCACAGACGATGCCCTTGAAGCGGACGCGCTTGTACTTGCCGCAGTAGCACTCCCAGTCGCGAGTAGGTCCGAAGATCTTCTCGCAGAACAGGCCGTCCTTCTCTGGCTTGAGCGTGCGGTAGTTGATGGTCTCCGGCTTCTTTACCTCGCCGAAGGACCACGTACGGATGTCGTCCGCGGTGGCCAGGCCGATGCGGAGTTCATCGAAGAAGTTGACGTCGAGCACGTAACTCCCTTTCCCCTTGCGGGATTTCGTAAATCAGTAATTACTAGGCGAGGTCTTCGACGGACGGAGACTCGTTGCGGGACAAGTTGATTCCCAGGTTGGCGGCGGCACGCTCCAGATCCTCGTCGTCGCTGTCGCGCATTTCGATGCGCTGACCCTCCGACGACAGCACCTCAACGTTGAGGCACAGTGACTGAAGCTCCTTGAGCAACACCTTGAACGACTCCGGAATACCGGGTTCGGGGATGTTCTCGCCCTTGACGATCGCCTCGTAGACCTTGACCCGGCCGACGGTGTCGTCGGACTTGATGGTCAAGAGCTCCTGCAGCGTGTAGGCCGCGCCGTAGGCCTGCATGGCCCAGCACTCCATCTCGCCGAACCGCTGGCCACCGAACTGCGCCTTACCGCCCAGCGGCTGCTGGGTGATCATCGAGTACGGGCCGGTGGAGCGGGCGTGAATCTTGTCGTCCACCAAGTGGTGCAGCTTCAGGATGTACATGTAGCCGACCGTCACCGGGTACGGGAACGGTTCGCCACTGCGGCCGTCGAAGAGCTCGGCCTTGCCGTCCGCGTTGACGATGACGTCGCCGTCGCGGTTCGGAAGCGTCGAACTGAGCAGCCCCTGCAACTCGTTCTCGCGGGCACCGTCGAACACCGGCGTCGAGACGATGCTGTTCGGCTCGGCCGACAACAGCCCCTCCGGCAGGTTGGCGGCCCAGTCGGGCGTGCCACCGGCCACGTCGATGTTCCAGCCGGCCTTCGCGACCCAGCCCAGGTGCGTCTCGAGGATCTGGCCGATGTTCATCCGTCGCGGCACACCGTGCGTGTTCAGGATGATGTCGACGGCCGTGCCGTCCGGAAGGAACGGCATGTCCTCGACGGGCAGGATCTTGCCGATGACGCCCTTGTTGCCGTGGCGTCCGGCGAGCTTGTCGCCGTCGGAGATCTTGCGCTTCTGGGCCACGTACACGCGGACCAGCTCGTTGACGCCGGCGGGCAGCTCGTCGTCGTCCTCGCGAGAGAACACGCGGATGCCGATGACCTTGCCGGATTCACCGTGAGGCACCTTCAGCGAGGTGTCGCGAACTTCGCGGGCCTTCTCACCGAAGATGGCACGCAGCAGCCGCTCTTCCGGGGTCAGCTCGGTCTCGCCCTTCGGCGTGACCTTGCCAACCAGGATGTCGCCGTCGCGGACCTCGGCGCCGATGCGGATGATGCCGCGCTCGTCGAGATCGGCCAGCACCTCATCGGAGACGTTCGGGATGTCCCGAGTGATCTCCTCGGCGCCCAGCTTGGTGTCGCGGGCATCGATCTCGTGCTCCTCGATGTGGATGGACGTAAGCACGTCCTCCTCGACCAGGCGCTGCGAGAGGATGATCGCGTCCTCGTAGTTGTGGCCCTCCCACGGCATGATCGCGACGAGCAGGTTCTTGCCAAGCGCCATCTCGCCGTTCTCGGTGCACGGGCCATCAGCGAGCACCTGGCCAGCCTCGACGCGCTGCCCGGCATCCACGATCGGGCGCTGGTTGGCGCACGTGCCGTGGTTGGAGCGGGCGAACTTGCGCATCCGGTAGGTGTGCCTGCTGCCGTCGTCGGCCATCACCGTGATGTAGTCGGCCGAGACCTCCTCGATGACACCGGTCTTGTCGGCGACGACGACGTCACCGGCGTCGATCGCGGCACGCAACTCCATGCCGGTACCCACCAGTGGGGCCTCGCTGCGCACCAGCGGAACCGCCTGGCGCTGCATGTTGGCACCCATCAGGGCGCGGTTGGCGTCGTCGTGCTCGAGGAACGGGATCATGGCCGTCGCGACCGACACCATCTGGCGCGGCGAGACGTCCATGAAGTCGACCTCTTCCGAGGAGACGTACTCGACCTCGTCGCCCTTGTCGCCCTTGCGGCGGACCAGGACCTTCGACTCGGTGAACTTGCCGTTGTCGTCGGTGGGCGAGTTGGCCTGCGCCACGACGTGGCGGTCCTCCTCGTCGGCGGTCAGGTACACGATCTCGTCGGTGACCTTGCCGCCAACCACCTTGCGGTACGGCGTCTCGATGAAGCCGAACGGGTTGACCCGCGCGTACACCGACAGCGAGCCGATGAGGCCGATGTTCGGGCCTTCCGGCGTCTCGATCGGGCACATGCGGCCGTAGTGGCTGGGGTGCACGTCGCGGACCTCGAGGCCGGCACGCTCACGGGACAGACCACCGGGACCCAGCGCCGACAGGCGACGCTTGTGGGTCAGCCCCGACAGCGGGTTGTTCTGGTCCATGAACTGGCTCAGCTGGCTGGTCCCGAAGAACTCCTTGATCGCCGCCACGACGGGACGGATGTTGATCAGGGTCTGCGGAGTGATCGCCTCGACGTCCTGAGTCGTCATGCGCTCGCGCACGACGCGCTCCATGCGAGAAAGGCCGACGCGGATCTGATTCTGGATCAGTTCGCCGACCGTACGCAGGCGACGGTTGCCGAAGTGGTCGATGTCGTCGACCTCGACGGGCACCTCGGAGCCGCCGGGGGCGGTCATCGTCTTGTCACCGTCGTGCAGCCGCACCAGGTACTCGATGGTGGCGACGATGTCCTCTTCGGTCAGCGTCGAGCTGGTGATCGGCTGGCCCACGTTCAGGCCGAGCTTCTTGTTCACCTTGTAGCGGCCGACGCGGGCCAGGTCGTAACGCTTCTCCTTGAAGAACAGGTTCTCCAGCAGGGTCTGCGCCGACTCCTTGGTGGGCGGCTCGCCCGGGCGCAGCTTCCGGTAGATGTCCAGCAGCGCCTCGTCGGTGCCCGCGGTGTTGTCCTTCTCCAGCGTCCCCATCATGATCTCGGAGAAGCCGAACCGCTCGACGATCTGCTCGTTGGTCCAGCCGAGCGCCTTCAGCAGCACCGTGACGGGCTGGCGGCGCTTGCGGTCGATGCGGACGCCGACGGTGTCGCGCTTGTCGACGTCGAACTCCAGCCACGCGCCGCGGCCGGGGATCACCTTGACGCTGTGCAGGTTCTTCTCGGTGGACTTGTCGATGTTCTCGTCGAAGTACACACCGGGCGAACGGACGAGCTGCGACACGACGACGCGCTCGGTGCCGTTGATGATGAAGGTGCCCTTTTCGGTCATCATCGGGAAGTCGCCCATGAAGACCGTCTGGCTCTTGATCTCACCGGTGGTGTTGTTGATGAACTCGGCCGTGACGAACAGCGGGGCCGCGTACGTCATGTCCTTGTCTTTGCACTCGTCGACGGGTGCCTTCACCTCGTCGAAGCGCGGATCCGAGAACGAAAGCGACAACGTGCCCGCAAAGTCCTCGATGGGCGACAGCTCTTCGAGAACCTCTTCGAGGCCACCCTTGGGGTCGACGTCACCGCGGTCGACTGCCCGCTGACGCCACCGGTCCGAACCGATGAGCCACTGGAACGAGTCGGTCTGCACGTCGAGCAGCCCCGGAACCTCGAGGGGTTCGCGGAGCTTGGCGAAGGAGACTCTGTTGGGTGCTCCCGGAACGGGGTTGTTGGTATCTACTGACTTGATCTGGCGAGAGACTGCCAAGATTCGTCCTTCCAGCACCTGGTGCGACCATCCGGTGCCGGCCAGGCCGGTCCGCATGCCGCGTTATCTGCGTCGATTCGGCTGGCGTTCTCCAGTCCGAACCTCCGCACACGCGGCACACGACTAGGTCACTGAGCAGAGCTCAGGCTAGGACTACGGTGTCAAGTGCGGGTGAGGTGGGCAGGATGCAGCCAGCGCAACGTCCAACAATAGCGCAGGACGGCGCATTCCTCAACTACCGCACGCAAAAGTAAACAAGGCGCTGGCTGGCGTCTTCAACCCGTGCATACATGCTGCCCAACAGATTGACCCGTTTGGCTCCGTCCGTCAAGAGATAGCGCCGCGTTTTGTGTGGAGTTTTCCGTAAAGACTTCAGCCGTGTACTCGCTCAGCATGCCGCTGGGGTCGGCGGCGCACGGCGCGACGACGAGGCTGGGCGTTGCGTCCAGCACCGCGTTGAAGATGAGATCGAAGATGGACAGCTGAGCCGGAGGCGCGGGCAACACGTAAGCGTGTGGGTCGGCGCCCGTGTCGGTGGGGATGGTGACACCGGCGCCGTTTCGCTCGGTTTCACATCTTCGAGCGGGTATCGGCACCGCCGGGCCCGGTCGCGACCTTCGGATCAACAGCGTCCCGCAATCGTCTTGCGTCGCACATCACACTGTGCTTAAGTTCCTCATATCAATTGTTGAACAATAGAACAGTTCGAGCTTGTCTCCCTCCTTCGAGCCGAGCATCGGGCACCAGTGGAGAGACCACGCAATGACTGACGTTCACCTCATGTATGTCGCAGGCGAAGCCGTACCTGCCATCGACGGCGCCACCGAGCCGGTCGTCGACCCTGCGACCGGCGAGCAGTTCGCCACCGTGTCCCGCGGCGCTGCGGCCGACGTCGACAAGGCAGTGGCCGCGGCCGAGCAAGCGTTCGACGCGTGGGCGGCCACCACACCGGGTGATCGCGCCGCGCTGCTGCTGAAACTCGCCGACCGGCTGGAGGCGCACGCCGAGGAGTTCGCGCAATTGGAATCGCGCAACGTCGGCAAGCCGATCGGCGTCGCCCGCGACGAGGTCCCGTTCGGCGTGGATAACATGCGGTTCTTCGCAGGCGCCGCCAGAGTGCTCGAAGGTCGGGCGGCAGGCGAGTACTCCCCCACCCACACCAGCATCATCCGACGCGACCCACTCGGCGTGGTGGGCAGCGTCGCACCGTGGAACTTCCCGCTGGTGATGGCGATCTGGAAGATCTGTCCCGCGCTGATGACAGGCAACACGCTCGTGCTCAAGCCGAGCGAGCAGACCCCGCTGTCCGCCTTACGGCTCGCCGAGTTGGCCGCAGACCTGTTCCCGCCGGGCGTCTTCAACGTGGTTACCGGTCACGGCGACACCGTCGGTCAGGCGCTGGTATCCCATCCGCGGGTGCGGATGTCCTCGCTGACCGGCGACACCGCCACGGGCAAGGTTGTCGCCCGCGCCGCATCCGACAACCTCAAGCGCCTGCACCTCGAACTCGGCGGCAAGGCACCGGTTCTGGTGTTCGACGACTGCGACGCCGAGCTGGCGATCACCAAGATCTGCGAGGGCGGCTACGGAAACTCCGGTCAGGACTGCATGGCCGCCTCGCGGGTTTACGTCCAAGACGGCATCTACGACGAGTTCGTCACCGAACTGACCCGCGCGGTCTCCAAAGTCGCCATGGGCGAACCGCAGGACGAGTCGACGGAGATGGGACCGGTCATCTCGGCCAAGCAACGCGACCGGATCGCCGGATTCGTCGATCGCGCAACCGAATCCGGTCCGGCCTCGCTGTCCGTCGGCGGCTTGGGAGCGGGCCCCGGCTTCTGGTACCAGCCGACGCTGGTCACCGACGCTGCTCAGGACTCTGAGATCGTGCAGAAGGAAGTCTTCGGCCCCGTGGTGACCACCACCCGATTCCACTCCGAGGAACAAGCCCTCGCCTGGGGCAACGACGTCGAATACGGCCTGGCCGCCTCGGTGTTCACCAAGGACGTCGGCCGCGCCATGCGGGCCGCCCGCAAGCTGCAGTTCGGCACCGTGTGGATCAACGACCACCTGCCGATCGTCTCGGAGATGCCGCACGGCGGGTTCAAACAGTCCGGACACGGCAACGACATGTCGATCTACTCCCTCGAGGAGTACACCGAAATCAAGCACATCATGATCAACTTCGCGACCTGATCCGAATTCATCACTACCACAAAGGTTCTTGGAGATACGGGAGACGCCATGACCCAGCCAGACCCCGCGGCAGCACCGTTCGGAGTGACTGCGATCAACCTCTTCTCGATGCTGCCCGGCGTCGACCCGGCCGAGTTCGAACGATTCTCGAACGAGGTCGACCGACCCACCTGCCTCGCCTTCGGTGACGTCGTGACGGGATTCGACGCCTACCGCGTGGTCGGTCAGCCCGACGGGGCGCCCGCCGACATCGTCGAAGTGATGCGGGTGTCCGATTGGCCAACCTGGGAACAGTTGCGCGACAACGACCCCGCGTTCGAACCGGTGATGGAGGCTTTCAACAAGCTCGTCGATCCCAACTCCGTCCGCACCTACTTCACCCGACCGATCATCGGAGACAACTAGTGACCACGACCTACGACGCCGTCATCGTCGGAGCCGGACACAACGGCCTCATCACCGCTGGCTACCTGGCCAGGGCTGGCAAGAAGGTGCTCGTCGTCGAAGCCCGCGACGTCGTCGGCGGCGCCTGCACCAGCGAGCAGCTGATTCCCGGCTCCACCTGGTCGTCGTGCGCCTTCATCGCAAGCCTGCTGCGGCCCGAGATCATCGCCGAACTGGAACTCGAGAAGTACGGACTGGAGATGTATCAGACCGAGGCCAGTGAGATCAGCATCTTCCCCGACGGCAGCCACCTATTCATGTGGAAGGACATGGACCGCATGCTCAAGGAGCTCGAGAGGTTCTCCAAGGCGGATGCCCAGGCGTTCCTCGACTTCGGCCTGAGGGTGAAGAAGTTTGCGTCGATCCTGACGCCTTTCCTCCTGGCTCCGCCGCCGAGTCGGTCACAGGTGGTGGCGGCGTTCGAGGCCGCGGGCGCGGAGGACCTCTTCAACGAACTCGTACTGCTGTCCACGAAGGATCTGCTCGACCGGTACTTCACCTCGGAGCACATCAAGGGCCTGTTCACGTTCTTCGGCATGATCTCGATCTGGGGTGGCCCGTCGACCCCGGGAACCAGCTACGTCTACGGCCATCACTCGGTCGGCGAGTTCAAGGGCACGCTCGGCCAGTGGGGCTTCGTCAAGGGCGGCATGGGTGGCATCACCCAGGCGCTGGCCCGCAGCGCAGAGGCGTACGGCGCCCAGGTCCGGCTCAACGCGCCGGTGCGCCAGGTGGTCGTGAAGTCCGGCACTGCAACGGGTGTCGAGCTCGCCAGTGGTGAAGTGATCATGGCGCGCGCGGTGGTCTCCAACGCCGACCCGCAGCGCTCCATGCTGACGCTGCTACCTGAAGGCACCCTCGACCAGAAGCTCACCACCAAGCTTCAGAACTACGACGCGCGCGGCTCGATGGCCCGCATCCACCTTCTGATCGACGAGCTGCCCGACTACATCGGCTTCCCCGCCGGGGTCGAGGGCCCGCAGCATCAGGCCCAGGCGATCCTCGGCGCATCGATCGAGAACTTCGAGCGCGCCTGGGAGGCAGAGCGTCGTGGCGAGATCCCCGACGACTTCGTCATCGAGGCGGTCATCCAGTCCACCCACGACGAGACCTTGGCGCCAGCAGGGTTGCACACCATGACCCTTGGCGTGCAACAGCTTCCGTTCACACTCAACGGCACCGACTGGGACGCCATCCGAGACGAGTGGGCCGACCGAGTGCAGGAGGTGCTGTACCGCTACGCACCGAACCTGCGCGACCACATCGTCGATCGCGTCATCATCACGCCCAAGGACCTCGAACGGGATTACGGCCTGACGGGCGGAAACATCTTCCACGGCGCGATGTTCTTCGACCAACTGTTCAGCGCCAGACCCACTCCCGAGCTCGCCGACTACCGCACACCCGTGAAGGGCTACTACCTGTGCGGCTCCGGGACCCATCCCGGTGGCGGCGTGATGGGTGCCAGCGGGCACAACGCCGCACAGGTGGTCGTCGCCGACCTGAACGGCACCCCCGCGCCCACCGCAGACCGGGTGGTCGCGCGCCCACCCAGAGCAGGCGTCATCGATCGCGTCATGGAGACCAAGGCAGGCAAGAAGCTCGGCTACACCGTCGCCTCGACCCCAGCGTTCCGCAAGGTCGTCAAGTTCGCGGCCAGAAGTGAGAGTTCCCGAAACACCCCGCACCGCTAGGTATTACGCACCCGTCCGGCATCGTCGCCCGCTCCATCACCGTAGGAAACCCGCCGCTCGAAAGGCTCTACCATGCTCCACCAGGAAGATCCCCAGTCACTGGCCACGGTCAAGGATTCGCCCGACGGTTCGGCGTCCCTGGCGCGCAACCAAATCGGCGTGCTCGGCATCGTCTTCTTCGTCGTCGCCGCGGCCGCACCGCTGACCGTGGTAGTGGCGTTGTTCCCGGTGATCATCGGATCGGGCAACGGCGTCGGCATCGCAGGTGCCTTCGTCGTGGTGGCCGCCGTGCTCACCCTCTTTGCGGTCGGATACGTCGCGATGAGCAAGCACATCACCAATGCCGGCGCGTTCTACGCATTCATCACCCGCGGTCTTGGCCGACCGCTCGGCCTTGGGTCGGCATCACTGGCGATCTTCGCCTACAACGCGATCCAACTCGGCGTCATCGGCGGATTCGGCTACTACGCAGCCGAATTCGTCGAGAAGCACACTGGACCCGCGATCCCATGGTGGGTATTCTCATTCCTGGCGATGGGCGCGGCACTGTTCCTCGGAGTGCGGCAGATCCACGCGGGCGCGCGCGTGCTGGCGGTGCTACTCACCCTGGAGACCGCGATCATCCTGATCCTCAACGTCGGCATTCTGTTCAACAGCCCGACCCCGATCAGCGAGTACTCGTTCGAACCGTTCGCCCCGTCCGCGGTGTTCGCAGGCGCAATCGGCGTTGCGCTGATGTTCGCGCACGCATCGTTCATCGGATTCGAGGGCACCGCGATCTACGGCGAGGAGGCCAAGGATCCCAAGCGCACGGTGCCCCGCGCCACCTACGCGGCGGTCATCTTCATGGGCGTCTTCTACGCCGTCACCGCCTGGTTGATCGTCAACGCCGTCGGTGTCGACAGCGTCGTCAGCCTGGCCGAGACCGAGTCCGGCAATCTGGTGTTCGCCGTCAGCGACGACATCCTCGGCAGAGCGGGCACCGAGGCCTTCCAGCTGTTGGTGATCACCAGCCTGTTCGCCGCCATTCTCACCTTCCACAACAACGTGGCCCGCTACCTGTACTCCCTTGGCCGCCAAGGCGTGATCTGGTCGCGGCTCGGAACGACCCATCCGACCCGGAAGTCGCCCGCGCTGGCCTGCTACGTGCAGATCGCCATGGTGGCGGTCGTGGTGGTGATCTTCGCGGCGCTCGGGCTCGACCCGTACACCACGCTCTTCACCTGGTGGACCGGCGTCGGTGCGGCCGGCATCATCCTGCTGCAGACCATCGCCAGCGTCGCGATCTTCGTGTTCTTCCGGCGCTCAGGAGTCGACAAGCGGCCGTGGAACACCTTCATCGCGCCGCTGCTCGGCACCGCAGGCCTGCTGCCGTTCCTCTGGTACGCCATCACCGGGATGGACGTACTGCTGGGTGCGGGCGGATGGCTTCAAGTGATGTTCACCGTGATGCTGTTCGCCTCACTGGCCCTCGGCGTCGTCGGCGCCTACGTCATCAAGGTCCGCTCGCCGGAGCGGTACGACCGGCTGAATTCGACCCTTGGGGATCGCGTCGCCTGACCTCACGGTGCCGCAACGCCGCGATCCGGATCCAAATCGAAGGGAACTCAGATGTCTGCCGCCGACGGCGCCATCGATCTACGCCGAGCACAGCCGCTCGACACGGACGAGGCACTGACATTGGTGCACACCATGTTCGGGCTTGAGGTCAGTGACGCCGTGACGCTCGGTGGTGAGTTCGACCAGAACCTCAGGGTGACTGGCGTCGACGGCGGGCACTACTTGATCAAAGTGTCCACGCTTCCGGACACCGACCTCGAGACCGCGACCTGGCACCAGCAGATCCTCGCCCACCTACATCTCGAGGCACCGGAGCTGCCGTTGCCGCGACTCATCCCGACGACCGACGGCGACTTGCGCGCGATCGTGCCAACCAGCCAGGGCGACAGGATGATCCGTGTGCTCACCTGGCTGCCGGGCACGCCGCTAGCCGAGGCCGATGAGCATTCCGACGGACTGCTCATCGAGCTCGGCGAACTCGCCGGGCGGATGTCGACGGCGTTGTCCACGATGGCGGAACCGCATGCACCCATCACGCACGACTGGGACATGCGTCGGGCCCGGTCGGTCGTGGATAGCAGCATCGACGCGGTGACCGACCCGGATCGACGGGCCGACATCGACGCGGTGATGCGGTGGTTCGACACCGTGGCGCCCCTGCTGCCGAACCTGCCCCCCGGTGTCGCGCACCAAGATCTCAACGATTCCAACCTTCTGGTGCAGCGCGATCCCGCGGGCGGGCAGGCCATCAGCGGCGTGCTCGATCTGGGCGACGCGCTCTACACCGTGCGCGTCGCCGAGCTTGCCGTCGCCACGGCCTATGCCCTGGTACGCAAGGAAGATCCGATGCGGGTAGCCGAACTGGTCGTCGCAGGGTTCGACTCGGTGGCCCCACTGACCGATGATGAACTGGCGGTCGTTTTCCCGCTGGCCGCGGCCAGATTGGCGATGAACGCCGCAACGTGGACACAACGCAACGCGCACAACCACAACGATCACGGCGAGAAGCGGATGCGACATACCTGGCCCGCACTGTCCAAGGTCGCCCGGATCGACCCCGACTATGCCGAAGCCAGCCTGCGACGTGCGTGTGGGCGGCCGGCTCACCCGGACAGCGCCCGCCTGACGGCTGCACTGGGATCGGCGACGCCCGCACCGTGGTCGGCGCGGATCAGGCAGGCGCAGACCATCGACACGTCCACGGCGAGCGACCTCTTCGACGTCATCGACTGGCCCAACGCCGCTGCCCTGCGGCGCGCGGTGGACTCCGAACTGGGCGACCGCACGCAACGTTTCGGCGTCATCGGACATCTTCGGCCCAACCTGGCGTGGGCGGCCCAGCGCGGTGTCGGCGACGCCGAGCCCGCCACCATGACACTGGGCACCCGGCTACTGGTCGCCGTTGGCGACGAAGTGCGCTGCCCCCTGGATGGCACGGTGATCGCCACCGCGGGCACACTGACGTTGCATCACGTCGTCGACGGGTTCGCGTTCCTCAGTCACTGGCACGGGCTGTCGGGCACCCGGGTTGGTGCGGCACGTGCGGGCGACTTGTTGGGCACTGCAACGGCTTACGACGAGCTGGGCGCCGTCGTGTCGGTGAGCGTCTCACTGCCGCGACGACACGGTGGCTCTGCGGGCTGGCCAACCCGGGTGCGCCCGAGCACCGCGGGCGTCTTCTCCGAGTTGTCCCCCGACCCTTCGGCACTCCTGGGGCTGGCCCCGCCCGATTCGTCCGGTCACCTGAGCGTCGACCAGGTGGTCGCGATCCGACGCCACCGGTTGGCGAGTTCCCAACGCGCCTACTACCGCGCGCCGATGAACCTGCAACGCGGCCGGGACGTCTGGCTGTATGACGAGAACGGCCTGGCCTACCTCGACTCGCTGAACAACGTCACACATGTCGGGCACGCCAATCCGCGGGTTGCGGAGGCAGCGCGCCGACAGACGAACAAGCTCAACACCAACTCGCGGTTCATCTACGAGGGCATCGCCACCTACGCCGAGAAGCTGGTCGCAACCCTGCCCGATCCACTGGAAGTGGTTTTCCTGGTGTGTTCGGGCAGTGAGGCCAACGACCTCGCCATCCGCATCGCCCGCCAGGTCACCGGACGCTCCGACATCGCGATCATCGACGGCGCCTACCACGGCAACACCGGTGTGGTGACAGGCCTTTCGCCCAACCGCTACAAGGGCCCGGGCGGAGCGGGCGCCCCCGCCACCACGCACGAGACGATGATCCCGGACCGCTACCGCGGACCGTACGGCTACGACGACCCGCAGGCCGGATTCAAGTACGGTGCCGAGGCCGCCCGCGTCATCGCGGCGATGGTCGGCAGCGGCACACCGCCCGCCGCCTTCCTCGCCGAGTCCCTGATGGGCTCGGCAGGCAACATCGTCTTCGGCGACGGCTATCTGGCCACTGCGTTCGCCGCGGCCCGCAAGGCGGGGGCCCTGTGCATCTCCGACGAGGTGCAGGTGGGCGTCGGCCGCATGGGTGACGTCTTCTGGGGATTCGAACTCGGTGGTGTGGTGCCGGACATCGTGACGATGGGCAAGCCGTTGGGCAACGGACACCCACTGGCGGCAGTGGTGACCACCCGCGACGTCGCCGACGCATTCGACACGGGGATGAAGTACTTCAACACCTTTGGCGGCAACCCGGTGTCCTGCGCAATCGGGTCCACCGTGCTTGACATCGTCGTCGGCGACGGACTTCAACGACACGCGAATGAGGTCGGGCGGTACTTCGCGGACGCCCTACGCCAGGTGCAGCGCCGCCATCCGCTCATCGGCGACGTCCGAGCACAAGGCCTCTACCTCGGCGTCGAACTCGTCCGCGATCGCGCCACCAAGGAACCGGCCGGGGCCGAGGCCTTCGAGGTGACCGAGTTGATGAAGGAGCAGGGAGTGATCGTCTTCCCGAACGGTGTCCACGACAACGTACTGAAGATCAAGCCGCCCATGACATTTCAGAACGGCCACGCCGACCTCTACTGTGACGCGCTCGACAGGGTGCTGAGTCGGCTGGGCTGAGCCCGCCGGATCCAGCTACGACGTCCGGTTGGCGAAGATGGCGGCGACGCGTTGAGCAGCGACGGTGAGGATCTCCTCGAGCACGGCATGGGCACGCTTCGGGTCGCCCGAGTCGAGCGCCGCCATGATCGAAGTGTGCTCCTCGATGACGCCCTCCTGGGACTCGAATTCGCGGTCCTCCACGGACAGCACCACCAGAAAGAAGCGAAGTTCGCGCACGAGCTGGGCATAGAAGTCGTCGATTCGCTTGCTGTCCAGCATCGCAACGATCGCAGCGTGGAAGGCCAGGTCCTTCTCGGCGATCGCGGCCGGGTCGCGGGACTCGTAAGTGGTCATCAGGTCGTGGAGTGCGGCGCGCACCGGCGCGAGCT
This sequence comes from Mycobacterium sp. RTGN6, assembly GCF_033804605.1. Taxonomy (NCBI): domain Bacteria; kingdom Bacillati; phylum Actinomycetota; class Actinomycetes; order Mycobacteriales; family Mycobacteriaceae; genus Mycobacterium; species Mycobacterium sp. RTGN6. The sequence goes on along the minus strand of NZ_JAPZKZ010000003.1, from coordinate 504,359 downwards.
CCTCGGGGCTGCGTGGTGCGCTCGCCGCGGCGAGTTCAAGCGTCATGCGGGCCCTGTACAGCTCGGCGAGGTCGTCCTGCGACGGATCGACCACCGCGGCACCGTGATGCATGGTGTGGCGCACCAGACCGCCCGCCTCCAGCATCCGAACCGCTTCGCGCACGGTATTTCTCGAGATGCCTAGCGATGTCGCGATGGCGCTTTCCCGGATCGGCGCGCCGGGAGGCATCTCGCCACGCATGATCGCGTCACTCAGTCCGTCCGCCACTTGTTGGGCGGTACTGGTGCGACGCAGCGTCAGATTCTCGACCGGGTTGACCACCACATCACTATAGCCGATTGCGTTCAATAGCTATACTGTCCTACTGTAGAACAATGTTGCGCGAAGCGATCGAACGACTCGGCGTACCTGCCGATTTCGATGCGGGGGCGCGGGCTCAGTTCGCCTATGACGCCTCGCTGTATCGAGTGGCGCCGCTCGGTGTCGTGTTCCCCCGATCGGCCGCGGACGTCGCCGCCGTCGTACTGGCATGCCGCGCACACGGAGTATCGGTCATCCCCCGTGGCGGCGGAACCAGCATGGCGGGCAACGCCATTGGCTCAGGCGTAGTGATCGACATGTCTCGCCACATGAACCGCGTGGTGTCCGTCGACACCGAGGCACGCCACACCGTGGTGCAGGCCGGCGTGGTGCTCGACGACCTTCAGCGGGCCCTGCGTCCACATGGACTGGAGTTCGGACCCGACCCGTCGTCACACAGCCGGGCGACGCTCGGCGGCATGATTGGCAACGACGCGTGCGGCAACCACAGCGTCCGGCACGGGCGTACCGTTGCGCACGTCGTCGAACTCGAACTCGTCCTGGCCGACGGTAGTCATGTCATTGCGGGCCGGGGCGGCATCCGCCCGGCTTCCGATGGGGGCCCGACCGCAGCCACCCGCGCCGACCGACTCGACGAGGCGTTACGAAAGGTGCTCGCGGCCAACCTCGCTCCGATCCGCACCGAGCTCGGCCGAATCAGCCGCCAGGTCTCCGGGTACCAACTGCAGCATCTATTGCCGGAGCACGGGTTCGACGTCGCCAAGATGCTCGTCGGGACCGAGGGGAGCTGTGCGATCGTGGTGGCAGCCACGTTGGCGCTGGTGCCCACACCGCCCGCCGCGCTGCTCATCGCGATCGGTTACACAGACGTGGTGTCCGCCGCCGACGACGTGCCTGCCATCCTCGACTTTGCTCCCGCTGCGGTTGAGGGGATGGACGAGAGCATCGTCGCAACGATGCGCGCCCGCCGCGGCCACGACTCCGTGGCCGGGCTGCCCGACGGACGCGCGTGGCTGTTCGTGGACCTCGACGGCGCCGACGCTAGCGAGGTGGCCGAGCGCGCCGACGAACTGGTGCGCGTGATCCGCGCCCGCGGCTACTCGACCGACGCCCGCGTGGTCGCCGACCCCGTCGACCGCGCCTCCCTGTGGCGGGTCCGCGAAGACGGTGCCGGGTTGGCCGCGCGGCCAGCCGACGGGACTCCGACCTGGAGCGGCTGGGAGGACTCGGCCGTCGATCCGCATGACCTTCCCGGCTATCTGCGAGACCTCCGCGCGCTGCTCGACCGGCACGGGCTGCGCGGCGTGATGTACGGCCACTTCGGCGCGGGATGCATCCACGTCCGAATCGACTTCGACGTGACGACGCCCGGCGGGGTGGCCGCGATGGGCCGATTCGTCACGGAGGCAGCCGAACTGGTTGTGCACCACCACGGCACCTTGTCCGGTGAGCACGGCGATGGCCGCGCCCGCAGCGCCCTCTTGCCGATCATGTACAGCGCCGAGATGCTAGGCCTGTTCGCCGCGGTCAAGGACGCCTTCGACCCGGACGGCCTGCTGAACCCCGGCATCATCGTCCGGCCACCGCCTGTGACCGCCAACCTGGCGCCACTGCCGATCATCGACATCGCCCGCCAGCAGTTCGCCTACCCCCATGACAGCCACGGCTTCGCCGATGGAGTCGGCCGGTGCGTCGGCATCGCCAGGTGCCGCAGCGACGACGGCGGCGTCATGTGCCCGAGCTACCGCGCCACCCACGACGAGAACCACTCGACCCGCGGGCGGGCCAGGGCGCTGCAGGAGCTGCTGCGTGCCGACGTCATCACGGAGGGGTGGCGGTCCCCGGCCGTCCGCGACGCACTCGACTTGTGCCTGTCCTGCAAGGCGTGCTCAAGCGACTGTCCCGTCGGCGTGGACATGGCGACCTACAAGTCGGAGTTCCTCTCCCACCACTACCGCGGCAGGGTTCGACCGCGAAGCCACTACTCGCTGGGCTGGCTGCCGGTGATCGCCAGGCTCGCCGGTACCGCGCCGGCATTGGTGAACCGCGTCGCCGCCAATCCAACCGCTCGCAGGTTAGTCACGACCGCGGGCGCAATCACCCCCGAGCGCGCCGTGCCGCAGATCTTCGGCCACCGCACCGCGCGAAAGGCGCTGCAGCCGTATCTAAATCGGTCAGGAACTCACGACGCGGTGCTCTTCACCGATACGTTCACCAGGGCGTTCCGGCCGGAGCTGGCGGGCAGTGCCGGTGCCGTCCTGGCGGATTCGGGGCTGCGCCTGCGGCCCGCCGACGGCTGCTGCGGGCTGACGTGGATCACCACCGGACAGCTGGCGACCGCCAAGCGGGTTCTGGCCCGCACGGCGCGCCGGCTGGACGCCACTGGGTCGGCGCCCATCGTCGTGCTCGAACCCAGTTGTGCGGCGGCCCTGCGCAAGGATCTACCGGAGTTGGTGCCAAGCGATGCGGCGCGACGGGTCGCCGACCGGATCACAACATTCGCCGGCATCGTCACCGACCGGCTCGATCACGGATGGCAGCCACCACCGCAACCCGAACAGATGATGCTGCAACAGCATTGCCACGAGTACGCGGTGTTCGGCGCGAGCCTTCAGCAGAAACTCTTGAAACGGCTGGGGGTCGAGGAGGTCCGCATCGCCACCGGCTGCTGCGGCCTTGCGGGAAACTTCGGTTTCGAACGCGAGCACTACGACGTCTCGATCAAGGTGGCCGACCTGGCGTTGACACCTGCGCTCGCCGATCCGGCGGCGCGCGTGGCGATTGCGGCCGACGGATTTAGTTGCCAAACCCAGATCCACCACCTCAACCCCGAGGGCAACCCGCCCCCCGCACACCTGGCCGAACTACTCGCCCAGGCGCTGCCGCTCCGAGAATCACACGACAGCAAAGGAATTCAGCGATGACGATGACGCAGGACGCAGTGCGGTTCGCCACTTTCGCCGAGCGCTTTCCCAGGCAGCTGTTCATCGGTGGCGCCTGGGCCGACGCGGCCAACGGCGCAACCACCACCGTGGACAACCCCGCGACGGGCGACGTGCTGACGTCGGTCGCCGACGCCTCCCCCGATGACGGTCGACGCGCACTCGACGCCGCAGTCCATGCCCAACGCGACTGGGCCAGGACTGCACCGCGACGACGGAGTGAGCTCCTGCGTACGGCCTATGAGGCGATACTCGCCCGCACCGAGGATCTCGCGCTGCTGATGACGCTGGAGATGGGCAAGCCGCTCGACGAGGCCCGAGGTGAGGTGAGGTACGCCGCCGAGTTCATGCGCTGGTTCTCCGAGGAGGCGGTGCGCATCGACGGCGGCTACGCCACCAGCCCGGACGGTGCCAAACGTTCGCTCGTGACTGCGGCTCCCGTGGGGCCGTGTCTGCTCATCACGCCGTGGAACTTCCCGCTGGCGATGGGCGCGCGGAAGATCGCGCCTGCGATTGCCGCCGGGTGCACGATGGTGCTCAAACCCGCACCGCAGACTCCGTTGTCCTCGCTGGCGCTGGCCGCGATCCTCGCCGAGGCCGGGCTGCCCGCCGGGGTGCTGAACGTCGTCACCACCTCCAGGGCCGGTGATCTGATCGAGCCGCTGCTGCGCTCGGGCGACATCCGCAAGCTGTCGTTCACGGGTTCAACCGATGTCGGTCGAATCCTACTGGCGCAGAGCGGTTCCGCCGTCATCCGTACGTCGATGGAGCTGGGCGGCAACGCGCCCTTCATCGTGTTCGCCGACGCCGACCTAGACGTTGCGCTAGACGCGGCGATGCAGGCCAAGATGCGCAACACGGGCGAGACCTGCACCGCGGCCAACCGCTTCTACGTCCACGAGGACGTGGCGGGCGAGTTCTGCGAACGGCTCGCCGGGCGGATGGCCGCGTTGCGTACGGCACCGGGCTGGATGGACGGAGCTCAGGTCGGACCTTTGATCGACGCCCCCAGCCTTGCCAAGGTCGAGCGGCTGGTCGAGGACGCAGTGGCCCGCGGCGCCTCCGTCGTCACCGGCGGTCGACCGATGGGCGGCCCTGGCCACTTCTATCCGCCGACAGTGCTCACCGGTGTCGAGGCGGGCAGCGCGATGACCACGACCGAGATCTTCGGCCCCGTCGCCGCCGTGCAGACGTTCGGCGACGAGGACGACGTGGTGGCGATGGCCAACAACACCCCCTGGGGGCTGGTGGGCTACGTGTTCAGCCAGGATGTCGACAGGGCCCTGGGAGTCAGCGAAGAGCTCGAGGTCGGGATGGTCGGACTCAACTGCGGCATAGTCTCGGACCCTGCGACACCGTTCGGCGGCGTCAAGGAGTCTGGCCTCGGCCGCGAGGGCGGTCGGGTCGGCATCGACGAGTTCCTGGAGTACAAGCTGATCAGCATGCCGATCAAACGGTGAGGCCCGCCGAGCCAGCGGTAGTCGCGGGCTACCTCTCGGCGCGACGTCCACTCACGGTCTGCGACGCCGCGGACACCTTGCGTTCGACGTCGACGAGCCCGGCGGCGTGGAACGCCATCGTGATCTCGTGGACGTCGAAGAGCCGCAGTGGTGCCATCTGCGATGCGGCGACGCTGAGCCGGCGCAGTCGAGCCGGACCGCGCGCACACGTGGTGAGTACTGCGATGCGTCCGCCCGGCTTCAGCACCCGGACCAGCTCCCGCAACGAGCCGAACGGGTCGTCCATCAGGTACAGCGCGCCATAGCAACTGACGGCGTCGAAGGTCCCGTCGGCGAACGGAAGGTCAGCGCCATCGGCACGGACGTAGCCGACGGGGTCGTCGCTCGGCGTCTCGCGCACGGCTTGGGCCAGCATGGTCGCCGAACTATCCACCCCGACGATGAGCCCGTCGGATCCGACCTTCGCCACCAGGGTGCGGGTGGTGTTGCCGGGACCGCACGCCAGGTCGAGCACGCGGTCGCCTTCGGCGATGTCGAGCAGCCGCAGCTTCAGACGGTCTTCGTCTGCGGTGTTGCGCATGGTGAACCCGAAGAACGCCACCGGCCGCCACAAGCGTTCGTAGATGCGGGGCAGCAGTGTCGAGCCCATGACGCGCTGGGCCGTCGTCTGCGGGACCTGCTCGAAGCCAAGCACGTCGAGATATCCATCGACGAGCGTGGCGGGCCGGGCGAGCAATGCCTCGACGCGCGTCAGCGCCGCCGACCGTTGCGCGTCGGCCATGGTGGACGAACCTGGCTGCTATCCCTCGCGGGAGACCGGGATCGACGCGGTGGGCGCCTCGTCGTCGCCGCGGTGGCGTGCGGTCGGTGCGTCGACGCCGAGCTCGTGGGTGGCGTACTTGTGGGTGCCCTCGAGGTCGTCGCGGATGGCTTCTTGGGCGGCCGGGGGCAGGGTGTGCATGATCTCGCGCACCCGAGCCTTGCGACGGTTCACGGCTTGGCGCTCCGGCATACCCGGGGTGGCCTGGATCTGCGGTGGCACGCCTTCGATCTCGTCGACGCCACCATCGTGGTGACCGGCATCGGCGAGCGCCTGCTCCTCGGCCATCGTGCCTTCGTCCTTCTCCTCGGACATGCCGATGGGGCCGAGGCGGCGGCCGTTGAGGAACTGCTTGACCACCGGCTCATCACTTGTGAGGAGGACTTCACGCGGGCCGAACATCACCAGGTGCTTGCGGAACAGCATGCCCATGTTGTCGGGCACCGTGCGGGCGATGTTGATGTTGTGCGTGACGATGAGGATGGTGCAGTCGATCTGGGCGTTGATGTCGATCAACAGCTGCGACAGGTAGGCGGTACGGACCGGGTCAAGACCGGAGTCGGGCTCGTCGCAGAGGATGATCTGCGGGTCGAGCACCAGCGAGCGGGCCAGCCCGGCGCGCTTGCGCATACCGCCCGAGATCTCGCCGGGGAACTTGGTCTCGTCACCGGTCAGACCGACCAGGTCGAGCTTCTCCATCACGATTTGGCGGATCTCGGATTCCTTCTTCTTCGTGTGCTCACGAAGCGGGAACGCGGTGTTGTCATACAGGCTCATGGACCCGAACAGGGCGCCGTCCTGGAACATCACGCCGAACAGCGTGCGGATCTCGTAGAGCTCCTTGGCCGAGCACTCGATGATGTTGGTGCCATCGACGATGATCTTGCCGCGCTCGGGGCGCAGCAGGCCGATCAGCGACTTCAGGAACACCGACTTACCGGTACCCGACGGGCCCAGCAGCACGCTGACCTCGCCCGCGGGGATGTCGAAGGTGACATCTTCCCAAATTCGCTGAGACCCGAAGGACTTCGTCAGTCCCTCAACCTGAATGCCGATACCCACGCGCGATCCTTCCGCCAAGACTGCCTTCAGCCACACGCCACCCACCTGTGGCTTGAGTCACTGTAGCGCACTCCTCGTGGAGCTACGTCCTTTGTGCCGTTCCGTGACATCGCCGCAGGATGGGCGACGAAATTTGCTCGATTTGCGCTCCATCGACCACGTTTCGGTGGCTTCAGACACGAAAGGGCCCCCGGGATCGCCGGGGGCCCTTCGCGGGTGAAACTACTTGACGGTGACCGTCGCGCCGGCCTCTTCGAGCTTGGCCTTGGCGGCGTCGGCAGCCTCCTTGTTGACCTTCTCGAGCAGCGGCTTGGGAGCGCTGTCGACGAGGTCCTTGGCCTCCTTGAGGCCCAAGCCGGAGACGATCTCGCGGACGACCTTGATGACGCCGATCTTCTTCTCGCCTGCGCCCTCGAGGATGACGTCGAACTCCGACTGCTCCTCGGCGGCCTCGGCAGCTGCGGGCGCGGCGCCTGCGGCGGCAACGGCGACCGGGGCGGCCGCGGTGACGTCGAAGGTCTCCTCGAACGCCTTGACGAACTCCGAGAGCTCCAACAGGGTCAGTTCCTTGAACGCGTCGAGCAGGTCTTCGGTGCTGAGCTTGGCCATTGTGTGGTCCTTCCTTACTTACTTGCTTGGTGGGATTGGGTGGTGCTTATTCGGCGGTTGCCGGTGCTTCTGTTTCTGCCTCGGCGGGTGCCGGTGCTTCTGCTTCGACTTCGGCAGGTGCCGGTGCGTCAGCGACGGCGGGCGCCGGTGCCTCGGCGGGCGCTTCTGCGGCCCGCTTCTCCTGCAGCGCGAAGACGAGTCGGGCGACCTGCGATGCCGGGGCCGCAAACAGTGCCGCGGCCTGGCTGGTCTTGGCCTTCATCGCTCCGGCCAGCTTGGCCAGCAGCACCTCGCGCGACTCGAGGTCCGCGATGCGGTTGACCTCGTCCACGGACAGCGCTTTGCCGTCCATGTAGCCGCCCTTGATGACCAACGCCTTGTGATCCTTGGCGAAGGTCTTGATCGCCTTGGCGGCGTCGACCGGCTCGCCCTTGATGAACGCGATCGCAGTCGGTCCGACGAACAGTTCGTCGAGGCCTTCGATACCGGCCTCGCTGGCGGCCCGCTTGACCAAGGTGTTCTTGGCGACGGAGTAGGTGGCGGAGCCAGTGAGCGAGCGTCGAAGCTCGGCCAGGTTGGCGACCGTCAGCCCGCGATATTCGGTGACGACGGTGGCCGTCGCCTCCTTGAACTGTTCGGCGATGTCAGCGACCGCGGTGGCTTTGTCAGCCTTGGCCATGCATGCCTCCTCGTGGATGGTTTCGGGTGTTCCGCGAAGACCAGGACACTTGAGGGGCCGGAAACGACGAACGCCCCGACACAGACAGGTCGGGGCGCGCAAAGATGCAACTACCTCGTCCTCCTGCGTGGGCCGCCCGGGTTGATCCGGGACCTTCAACCGATTGCTCGGTGACCGACGGTCTTCGGTGGAACCCAGCAAGGATAGCCGAGCTGTACCCCATCAGCCAAAACGCGTCCCGCCCGATGCGATTTCGGCGCGTCTTCAGTCGCTGAGCGACCGCTAGCGCGCCGAAATCGCGAGGAGGGCGAAGATGACGGCCAGGATCGCTACGCGGAGCCAGTGGTAGCGGTCCCACCGTCCGGTCAGGGTCCGGTCGACGTCCGCGTCCGTCGTCCAGCGTGCGACGCGATTGTTGATCGGCACCAGCACCGAGACGGTGAGCACGACCACGGCCACCATCAAGGCGACTGCGGTGGTGACGAGCCCGGCGCGTGACGTGATCGCCACTGCGACGAGGGCGGCCAGCGACCCGAGGTACCAGAACGGCATGAGCAGTCCGAGCCACCTGCTCCCACCGCTGCGGACGATCCGGAAGCCGCTGTCCGGCAGCTTGGCGGCCAGCGGGTTGACGACCGCGGCGACTCCCAACTCGATGCCCACCAGTGGTCCGGTGATGATCAGCGCGACGATCGTGAGAACTCGTTCCATGTCATCGACCCTGGTGGGTATGCTGACAGAAAACAAGGTACTGACAAATTTGGCAGCATGGTGGAGGTATTCATGGCGGTGTCGAAGAAGGGCATCAGCGACTGCCCGATCGATACGGCGCTGACCGTGATCGACGGTCGGTGGAAGGGCACCATCATGTGGCGGCTGCTCGACGGACCGATGCGCACCGCCGAGTTGCGGCGCAGCATCCCCGACATCACCGAACGCATGCTGATCCGCCATCTGCGGGAAATGGTCGACGACGGCATCCTGGATCGCCACGACGCGCAGACCGTGCCGCCGTGCGTGCACTACTCGATCTCGGAGTACGGCACGACGCTCGCCCCCGTGCTCGCGAGCCTCTGCGACTGGGGCCGGAAACACATGGAGCGCAAGGCCGTTCGCCACGGGCCCGTCAACCGTCGCGCACCGTCGCTCGGTAACCCTCCCGCGCGCTCGGATACAGCGGCCGCCAGCCGGTAGCTTCCGAGAACCGCCGGTTGCTCGCCCGCACCGACCGGGTGAGCGACGTCAGTCGGTCGCCGAGCAGGTAGCCGAGGCGGCCGGGGACTCGCAGCCACAGCCGGGTGGCGGCGGCGGCGGCCACCGCCTGCGCATAGCCGGACTTCGTCAACGGTTCGTCGTCGACGACGTTGTAGGTGCCGCCCGGGGCGACGAGACCCGAGACCACGGCGGCGCCCGCATCGGCGAGGTGGATCGACGACAGGTAGGAGTCCCTTCGGCCCGGCATGAAGCCGACGTGCCTGCGGGCCATGGAGAGAAACTCGTCGCTCTGCACTGACCCCGGCCCGTAGAACAGCCCGAACCGCAGCACGGTCGCTATACCTCCCGACTCGGCAAAGCGACGGGCACTCGCCTCGGCGGCATGGTTCCCACGCGCGATCGGATAGCGGTCGACGGGAGCGTCCTCGTCGAGCCACGCGCTGCCACCGTCGGCGTAGATCATCACCACGGATTCCTGGAGCACGCGCGGCACGTGCGCGGTGATGGCCGCGTCGACGACCGCGGCGGATCCCGCTGTGCGCAACCGTTCACACGGCGCCCAGGCGGACACCCGCATCGCCGACTTGGTCGGCGGAAGCGCGGTCGCCAGGTTCAGCACGGCGTCGTGGCCGGCGAAGGCGGCGGTCAACCCGTCGCGGTCGAAGATCGACACGTCGGTCGGCGTCGCTCCGTGGGCCCGTATCTCGTCGGCCTTGGCGCGCGATCGCGCGAGCGCGACCACCTGGTGCCCTTCGCCGACGAGCGCCGGCAGTGCGTGGCGGCCGATCGCTCCGGTCCCGCCGGTGACGAAGATGCGCATCGAGTTCCGTTTTACGCCGACATCGCGAGTTTGGCAGCGCCGACGAGGCCGGCGTCACCTCCGAGCGTCGCCGGGACGACGCTGATGTCGCGGATGAAACTCAGTCCGGCATACGACGCGAGCGCCTCGCGGAGCGGATCGAACAGCAGCGCACCGGACTTCGCGACCCCGCCGCCGATCACCACCAGGTCCAGATCGCACACCGCCGCCACCGAAGCGATCGTCGCCGCGACGGCCGTCGCACCCCTTCGAAACGCGCGCAGCGCGACGGCATCCCCACGGCCAGCCGCGTCGGCGAGCTCCTTCGCGTCGGCCTCGGGCGGTGCGGCCCAGCCGTGGTCGCGCGCCCACTGGGCAAGGTGCGGACCGGACGCGACGGTCTCGACACAACCGTGGCCGCCGCAGGTGCACGGACCACCGTCGGGGTCGACGACGACGTGCCCGACGTGTCCTGCGTTGCCGGTGCGTCCGTCGTATGGCGCGCCATCGAGCACCAGCCCTCCCCCGATGCCGGTCGAAACCACCATGCCGAGCAGGAACTGCGCGTCGCGGGCGGCGCCGCGCCACTGTTCGCCGAGCGCCATGCAGAGCCCGTCGCCGCCCAGCCGAACGTCGCGTCCGGTCAGCCCCGCAACGCGTTCGACGATCGGAAACCGTTGCCAGGCAGCGATGTTGATGGGGCTCACGGTTCCCTCGCGCAGGTCGATCGGCCCGGCGGATGCGATCCCGACGCCCGCCACGTGACCGCCCGCGATCCGGGTCGCGGCGGTGATCAACTGCTTCGCCACCGCCCACACCGCCTCCGCGTCGCCGTCCGGAGTGGGCAACTGGTCACGGTGCACCAGCGTCCCGTCGGCGTCGACGATCCCGACGGCGATCTTCGTCCCGCCGACGTCGAGCGCGAGCAGCGGGGGGGTTCGGCGGGCAGGAGCGGAGCGACCGGGGGTAGATGTAGCCATCAGTGGCGGTGGGTGTTGTCGGGCTGGCGAGGATCGCCGGGATGTTCGTAGCCGGGCGCCAATTCGACGAGCTCGGCGCACCGGGCGTCGAGCCAGCCGCGGAAGGCCCGGCGCCGCGCGGCCGCGAGCAAGTGTTCCGCGATCACCGGACGCACGTCGGCGAGCGCGACGCCATCCGCGGGACGACGCCAGCTACCCGCGGCGGGCGCGGGCGGCGCGAATCGACCAGGGTTGCGGGCGTGGTAGTCCGCGACGTCGGCATCAGAGACGACCAAGGACGCGGTGACGTGGACGAACAGCGCGCGGGCCAGTGGCTGGTCGAGCACCGACGCCGCGACGCTGCCGAGCTCCATGCGGGCGACGTTGTCGGGCAACAGGTCCCGTTCGCTTGGCGCCCCGTCGGGTATCAAGCCAAGGGTTTCCGCCTGCATCGCCACGACCCGTTCGGTGACCATCAGTTGGGTGATCCAGCGCCGGAGTTGACGCCCCTCGCTGGTTCCAGCGCGTGGCAGGGCACTCGCCAATCGCGTTGCCCGCAGCCGGTCTTCGCGGACGTCGACCTCGTCGACGCGCAGCGGACGTCCCGCGACGGTGGCCACCACGTCGGCGCTCATCGGACAGTCACTCGGACCGCGGGCGAGTAGACCAGTTCACCCGCGCAGCCAACCCTGACGAGTGCCCACCACTCGCCGGGCTCCACCCACTTGGGTGGTGCGACGTCGAACCCGATGACGAGCGTGCTGCGGGCGCGAACGTCGGCGCCGACGACGCCTGCGCCCATCCACTCCCACGTGCCCCACGGGGTGATGAGGTGTGCCTCGAGCGAGAGGTCCGCGTGGGTGTCGTTGGCCACGGTCACGGCGAGTGTCGCCCGCGCTCCGGCGGCGACGTCGACGGGCTCGGGACCGCTCACCAGCCGAAGCACGCCGTCGTCGGTCGCGCCGACGGACACCATGCACACGTCCTCGACCGTCTGCCGCCACGACGCGGGGACGGACGCGCCTCCGGTCACGGCGAGCTCGGCGCGCACCGGATAGAGCCCAGGACGCGTGCCCGGTGGCATCGCGAGCGCGACGTTGGTCTCGAGGAACTCCCCTGGCGGGAGCACGAAGGGCAGCTCGTCGGTGTTCACCGTCCAGCCGGGCGGGCACGTCAGCCGCACCTTGCCATGGAGCGGCACGTCACCGTCACTGACCGCGGTGAGTTGAAGTTCCACGGGCGCACCGGGTTCGACCGCGAGCTGATGCGGATGCAGGTGAGCCACTGCGGGCAGGCCACCCAGCGGCGCGGGCCCACGGTTGTGCAGCCAGTACCTCGCATACAGCGGCTGCGCGGGTTCGGCGTCGGGGGCCAGCGTCACGTGGTCGGCGTCGAGCACCCGCGGCAGGTTCAGCTGTGCACGCACCGTGGCGATCTCGTATCCGTGCAACGTCAGAATGTCGGAGCCGGGGCCGACGGGTTGTTCGAGCAGGTCGAGCCGCTCGGTGCTCGACACGGTCCGCAACCCCGAGCGGATGGTGACGTCGGTTGTGCGGCCGAGGGTTTCGACGAGGCGCACTGCGACGCCTTCGGTGGGGTCGACGTGGTCGGCGCCGCCGCGTGCGGTTGGGTTGCCGAGCGCCTTGAGCGCGCCGAGCGCCACGCCACGCGCCGGCTCGAGTTCGAGCAGCGCACCCCACGCTGGCAGTCCACCCGAATCGGGGTCGTGGTGCGCGGCGACGGGAAGCAGCGGCTGGCCGAACTCCGCACTGCGCGCGGGCATGTCGGTTGTCCGCCAGTCACCGTCGCTCGCCGCGAGTGCATAGTCGAAGGCGTGGGTCCAGTGCTGCAGCTGGAAGTTCGAGCCGTCGGGGGCGGTGCGTCGCGGCGGGTCGATCCAGGTTCCCGACGGCCAGCCGGTGCACGACCTCATCAGCGACGTATGCAGGGTGCCGTCGGCGTCGACGGCGAATCCGGGCACGCCGCGGTTGAACACCGCGACGGTCCTGTCCTCGAACGCCTCGACGTGCGCGGGCAGCGCTTGATCGACCTCGATCACTGCGTCGCCGAGGTCGTCGACGAGCGCCGCCACGGCCGCCTCGAGCCCGTCGGCCGCGTCGACGACGAGCACCGGAAGCTTGTGTAAGCCGCGCAGGTCGGCGCCGGGCAGCCACACGTCTGCCAGTGGCGCGGCCGCCGGAATCCACACGCGCTCCGTACCTTTGGCATCACGGCCGAGCACCGCGGCGCTGAACGCGTTGTCCGCGGGGCCCCCGAGCGAGATCCGCACGTCGGGCAGGTTCGAGTCGACGGCCAGGTCGCCGTAGCGCGCCTTGTCCGCCGTGGTGCACGTGGCCGTGACGCCCGCGCGGGCCAGCGCCACCATCACGTCGCGGGCCAGCGCGTCCGCCTCGCCGCCGGGGGACACCACCTCGGCGACCGATATCGCACGGACGCCGACGTCGCCGTCCCTGGCGACGCGGATGCGCACCATCGAGGACAGCCCGAACCACCCGTGAGCCGGGTTGTCCAGCGTGTAGGGGAACTTCGCGCTGTCGACGGCCTTGCTCGCGCCGGCGCGGTGCATCAGGCCGAACCCGCGGCCGATCACGGCGTCGCCGACCTCGCTGACGGGCATCGCGCCGGGCACCGAGCACGGCCAGCGCAGCCGGAGCAGCCTGTCCTCACCGGTGAAACCGTCGATCGTGGTGCGGCAGTCCACGCGGTCGATGCCGTGCCACAGCGTGAGCGTCTGCGTGTAGCTCAGCAGCCCGCGCATCCGGCCGTGCACGACGATGCGCTCCCCCAACGAGTTTCGGTATGCCTGAACCGATTTCGCCGGTGTCTTGGCCGAACTCGTCACGGGCCCCTTGGGCAGCAGGTGCCACGGGCCCTCACCGGCCTTGGGATGGGCTGGGTACTCGGTGTAGACGGCCAACTCGTTGCCGACGCGGCCGGTCGCGATGATCTGCCGCTGCCCGGCGATCAGCGAGCTCACACCGCCGCCACGCTGCTGGTCGACACTCAGCCGGTAGTGCTCGTTCGCGATCTCGTGCCCAGCCACCGGCACCCACCCGGTGCCAGGGTCGCCGTCGGCGAACCGGTACGCCCGCCACCCCAGCGACGGGACGTCACATGCCAGCCAGCTGACGGAGTGCCCGTCGTGTTCGACGAGCGTGGGCACCTCGGCGCCGTCCGCGTCGAGCACCACGCCAGCGAACGGCTCGTCGAGACGCACGGTGACGACATCGGTTCGGTTGTGCGCCAACGGATTCCATACGACGATCGAGGCGTCGACGGCGGTCGACAACAACGAAAGCGCGTTGTCCCGTGCCGTCCGGCCCAGTTCCCACGCGTCGCGCCAGCTGGTCAGCACGTCGAGGTACACCTGGTCGGACTCGGAGCCGGTGATGGCGTCGTGGTGCGCACCGTACGCCAGCTGCACCCACGCCTTGGCCAGCGCCGCCTCGGGGTAGGTCGCGCCGGCCAACAGGCCCGCGAAGACGGCGAACCGCTCGGCCTCCAGCACCGCGTGCTCGGCGGCGCGGTTGGCCTGCTTGGTGTCGATGTAGGAGACGTCCTTGCCCGTGTAGATCGGGTTCATGTCGCGGGTCTGCGGCGACGGGACCGCGCCGCGCTCGTCGAGCTCGGCCCGCACGGCGGCAAAGAACTCGCTCGGGACGGCGCAGACGAAACGGGGCCAGGTGTAGCGGGCGCCCCAGTCGCGGTGAATCTCGGTGACCCACTTGTTCGGTGGCGTGTAGTCGGTGCCGACCGGAAGCAACACGTTGCGGGTCAGCGCGACCTTCTTCAGCCCGCTGAACAGCTCGTAGGTAGCCCGTTCGGCCTCCTCGAGCGACGCCGACGAGTCCATCCACCACCCTGCCGCGTAGTGCGCGGGCATGTAGTGCGTCAGCAGGCCGCGGCCCGACGGGGCCATCCACTCGAACTCGCTGGCGAACTGCATGCGCTCGGGATCGCCGCCGTCGGCCATCGGACCCCACTGGTGGTGCGGACCGCGCGCCCACGAGCTCGACGTCAGCCCGGCGTCGGCCGCCATGCCGGGGAATTGGGGATCGTGGCCGAACACGTCGAGCTGCCATGCGGTGGCCGGAGTGGCGCCCATGACGTCGCGCTGAAAACCGATGCCGTGCACGAAGTTCCGGATCGCCGTCTCCGGGGAGGTGAGGTTGGTGTTTGGTTCGTTGTAGGTGCCGCCCATCACCTCGATGCGGCCCTGGGCCATCATGGCTCGCAGGTCGGCGCGGTCCTCGGGGTGCGTGTCCCAGTACGGCTTGAGGTAGTCGACCTCGGCGAGCACGAACTTGTACTCCGGTTCGCGCCTGGCCATTTCGAGGTGCGCGCTGACGAGCTCGAAGCTGTTGGTCTGCCTGCAACGCCCTGGCGGATCCTCGGTCCACACGCTCGTGTACGCGGCTTGGGTGTTCCACCACACGGGGTCGTAGTGGAAGTGGCTGACCATGAACATCGTCCAGCCGGACTCGGCGACGACGAAGTCGAACGGCTCAGTGCTGCGACCCGCGATGACGCGTGCGGGCCTGCGCTCACCGACTTTTGCCTCGGCCACGCGAACCGGCACCTCGACCGTGCGGCCGCGCGGCGTCGCAAGCACGTCACCTACCGTTTCGAGGCCCGGCCCCTCGATGCGGACCGGCGTGGGCCCGGTGCACATCCGGTACGCCACCCGCACGAGTTGAAGCGGTGCGTCGGCCGGGCCGGTGAACAACTCCGTCGACTCCGCGGAGGTGACGTGCATTCCGTCACAGTACTGCGCGCTCATCCTCGCAAGCCGGAGAAACTCAGCCGGCGGCCCGGCTCAACCGTTCGGCGACGTTCCGCACCGCCTCGATCACCTCGGGCGGCTCGAGCACCTCGAACGCACAGCCCGGCATCGCCAACCATGGCACCATCCCTTCGGGATCGTCCGCGCCAACGGTGACGATGCATGCGTCGTCGCCATCGGGTTGGATGTCGACGGACGAGACCGAAAATGTCTGCGCGACAACCGCTTCAGGTGCGTGGTACCGCACGCGCGCCACGTACCGGTACGGCGAGCTGGTGATCGCGCGCCGGACGTAGCTGGCCGCATCGGGGGCCTCGCGCGGCAGGAACGTGCTGCCGAGCGCACGCACGTCGGACATGCGGTCGAGACGCAGGCTGCGCCAGTCCTCGCGGTCCCGGTCGTAGGTCAGCAGATACCAGCGCCTGCCCGTCGTGACCAACTGATAGGGCT
Organism: Mycobacterium sp. RTGN6; assembly: GCF_033804605.1. Lineage (NCBI taxonomy): Bacteria > Bacillati > Actinomycetota > Actinomycetes > Mycobacteriales > Mycobacteriaceae > Mycobacterium > Mycobacterium sp. RTGN6. Next base: position 488,238 of record NZ_JAPZKZ010000003.1, on the reverse strand, counting down.
CGAGTCGGCGTTCGGTCGCGTTGCCCGCGCGGTCGACGTAGCTCGCCGTGACGTGTTCGTGGTCCCGACTCGCCCGCGCGAGCGTCATCAGCACATCGGGCTCCACCTGCGTTTCTGGCTGCCCGGACGTCAGGGTGACGGTCGCGTCGTGCACCGCCGAGACCTGCGCTCTCAGCCGGGAAGGCATCACCTGGTCAAGCTTGGACAGGGCCCGCAAGGCCGACTCGCCCACTCCCGCGACGCTGCCGCCCGCCCCCACCCGCAGGCAGACCGCCATGGCGACGGCCTCGTCGGGGTCGAGCAGCAGCGGCGGCATCGCAGCGCCCGCGCCGAGTTGGTAGCCCCCGCCGTGGCCCTTGCTGGCGAGCACGGGATACCCGAGCTCGCGCAGCCGATCGACGTCGCGACGCACGCTGCGGCCGGTCACGCCGAGGCGTTCCGCGAGTTCCTCCCCCGACCACACCCGGCGGGACTGCAGCAGCCCCAGAAGTTGCAGCACGCGACTCGTCGTTTCGGACATGTCCACAGTCTGACGCAGTCTTAGGACAGACACTGTCCTATATGCCTGTCAGGGTGGATCCATGACCAACCGACTGGCCCCCCAACTGGCCGAACAGCTCGACTTTCACTGGCGGTTGCAACTGCGCCCACGCCTGGAGGGGCTCACCGACGACGAGTACTTCTGGGCGCCCGTACCCGACTGCTGGACGGTTCATCCCGACGGCGGCGTCGACTTCGCCTATCCAGCGCCGGAGCCCGCGCCGTTCACCACGATCGCGTGGCGCCTGGCGCACGTCATCGTCGGCGTGCTGGCGGTGCGCAACCACTCGCACTTCGGCGGGCCGCCCGCCGACTACCAATCCTGGGCGTACGCGACCGGCGCCGACACCGCGTTGAAGCAACTCGACGACGCGTACCGGACTTGGAACGATGGGGTGCTCGCGCTCGACGACGCCGCGCTGGCGCAGCCGTGCGGACCAGCCGAGGGCCCGTACGCTGCCGAATCGATGATGACGCTCGTCCTGCACATCAACCGCGAGATGATTCACCACGGAGCCGAAATCGCTTTGCTCCGTGACCTATACACCCATACAAACAAGTACACCCACACCAACAAGAAGGAGAACTGAATCATGGCCGCCATGCCCCCACCCGTCGCCGACGAACGCGCCGGGCTGAAGGAGTACGTCGCCGCACAGCAGTACGCATTCCATGCGATCGCGTTCGGGCTCACCGACGAGCAGGCGCGGTCCAGGCCGTCGGTCAGCGCGATGTCGATCGGCGGGCTGATCAAGCACGTCACGTTCTGCCAGCAGGGCTGGATGGAACGCGTGGCGGCTGCACCCGAACTGACCGAGGCGGACAAGCGCCCGATGGATGCCCAGTCCGCGGACTACGAGGACGAGTTCGTCATGCGTGAGGACGAGACGCTGGCGGAGATTCTGGCCAAGTTCGACGCGCAGAACGCCGAGACCATCCGGCTGATCGAGACGTCGGACCTCTCTGCGGCGGTGCCGATTCCGCAGCAGGTTCCATGGTTTCCGAAGGACGTGCCGGCGTGGTCGGTGCGATGGGTCGTGTTCCACATCATCGAGGAGCTCGCCCGGCACGCCGGTCAGGGCGACATCATCAGGGAGAGCATCGACGGCGCGACGCTGTACGAACTGCTGGCCGGGCTGGAGAACTGGGACGCGACGCCGTGGCTGACGCCGTGGGGCAAGGAACCCGTCGCGACGCAGTGATCGTTCGCCGTCCCGCTCACGGTACAAAGGGTTGATGCAGACCCGGAGCGGGACGGCGCCCTGCGGCGACGCCTCGTCGCACGTCGAGCTCTTCTACGAGGACCTCGGCGACGCGGCCGACCCCGCAGTGCTGCTGATCATGGGCGTCGGTGCGCAACTTCCGATGTGGCCCAACGGCTTCTGTGAGCAACTCGTCGAGCGCGGGCTGCGGGTGATCCGGTTCGACCACCGCGACATCGGCCTGTCCACCAAGATGCACGGGCAGCGGGCCCGTGGCTCGGTCGTCCCGCGGGTGATGCGCTATCTGGTCGGGCGGACGAGCTCGGTTCCGTACACGCTGGTCGACCTGGCCGCCGATGCCAAGGGGCTGCTGGATCACCTGGGCATCGAGCGTGCGCACGTCGTGGGGGCGTCGATGGGCGGCATGATCGCGCAGATCCTCGCGGGCGAGCACCCCGAGCGCGTCGCGTCGCTTGGCCTGCTGATGACGAGCTCGGGCAAGCCGTTCTCGTCGATCCCGAGGTGGCGGGTGATCAAGCTGGCGTTCGATCCGCCAGCCCGTGATGCCCCGCGCGAACACCGGGTGGCCACCGAGGTCCGCAACATCGCGGTGATCAACGGCCCCAACTTCCTGCCCACCGACGAGCAACTGCGTCAACGCGTCGAAGAGCTCAGCGCCCGTAGCCACTATCCACAGGGCGGGCTGCGCCAGTTCGACGCGATCCTGGGCACTGGCAGCCTGCTGCGGTTCACCCGACGCATCAGCTCGCCGACGGTCGTCATCCACGGCTCGGCGGACCCGATGATGCGAATCCGCAACGGGCGCAACCTCGCCCGCATCATCGACGGGGCGCGCTTCGTGGTGGTCGACGGAATGGGCCACGACCTGCCCGCGCCGGTGTGGCGTCCCGTCGTGGACGCGCTGGTGGAGAACTTCGGGAATGCACGGCCTGACTAGGCGCGGATCAGTACCCGCTTGACCGTGTAGTCGGTCACCGCTTCGACGTCGGTGCCGAGGGTCCCGAGCAGCCACTGAGACACCAGCTCGGCCATCGCGCCCGTGAACAACGCTGCGGCGACCTTGGCCGCGATCGTGTCGGTGTCGGCGTCGAGTCGCGAGTCCTCGCGTATCACCAACCGGTAGAGCACTTCCTGCGTCGCCCACCGGCGCTCGGTAAGCACCGAGTTCGCGCGGGCGTCGGTGAACAGCAGCTGTCCGCGGCGCGGTTCCTCCGAGGAGAACACCAACAACTCGCGTATGCCCGCCCTGATTCTCGCGTGCCGATCGTCACCCGCGGCCGCCATCGCGGCGCTCACGGCATTGCCTAGCTGCATCACCACGTGGTCGTACACCGCGCCGAGAAGTTCGTCGGTGCCGGCGAAGCTCTCGTAGAAGTATCGCGAGTTGAGTTCGGACTCCCGGCACACCGATCGCACGGTCACGGCGAACTCGCCGCCCTCACCGAACAGAGCGAAGGCGGCCTTGACCAACAGTGCGCGCCGTTCCGTGCGACGGTCGGTCAGCGGGACGCCTGCCCACCTGGTCGGACTGGACACCCGGGACACCCTACGCGATCGGTACAAGAAACTGGTCACGGCCGTGTCCACCTAGGGGTTGACAACAACCGTTGCCAAAAGTACCAGGTAGTTGCTTCGTGTGACGTGGTCCACACGAATTGTTCGCGTTTGCCCAGCATTTGAGACACTGCAGGGATGACTACGACTAAGCACCGCGAGGTGGCCAAGCTGGACCGGGTGCCGTTGCCGGTCGAGGCCGCACGCATCGGGGCGACGGGGTGGCAGGTCACCCGCACCGGGGCACGGGTCGTCTCAAACCTGATCGGCCGCGGTTCGTTGCAGCACAAGATCGTCAAACAGCTTCCCCAGACGTTCGCCGACCTCGGTCCCACCTACGTCAAGTTGGGCCAGATCATCGCGTCGAGCCCCGGCGCGTTCGGCGAGCCGATGAGCCGGGAGTTCCGCAGCCTGCTCGACCGAGTTCCGCCCGCAGACACCAACGAAGTGCACAAGCTGTTCAAGCAGGAGCTCGGCGACGACCCGGCCAACCTGTTCAAGTCGTTCGACGAGGAACCGTTCGCGTCGGCGTCCATCGCGCAGGTGCACTACGCCACGCTGCACTCAGGCGAAGACGTGGTCGTCAAGATTCAACGGCCGGGCATCCGCCGCCGGGTGGCCGCCGATCTGCAGATCCTCAAACGCGGTGCGCAGCTGGTGGAGTTGGCCAAGCTGGGCCGACGGTTGTCGGCGCAGGACGTCGTCGCCGACTTCGCCGACAACCTCGCCGAGGAGCTCGACTTCCGGCTCGAGGCGCAGTCGATGGACGCGTGGGTCTCGCACATGCACGCGTCGCCGCTGGGCACGAACATCCGTGTCCCGCAGGTCTATTGGGACCTGACCAGTCAGCGGGTACTGACGATGGAACGCATCCAAGGCGTCCGCATCGACGACGTCGCCGCGGTGCGCAAGGCGGGCTTCGACGGCACGGAGCTGGTGAAGGCGTTGCTGTTCAGCCTGTTCGAGGGCGGACTGCGCCACGGCCTGTTCCACGGCGACCTGCACGCGGGCAATCTGTACGTCGACACCGATGGCAAGATCGTGTTCTTCGACTTCGGCATCATGGGCCGCATCGACCCGCGCACGCGCTGGCTGCTGCGCGAGCTGGTGTATGCGCTTCTGGTCAAGAAGGACCACGCCGCCGCAGGCAAGATCGTCGTGCTGATGGGCGCGGTCGGCAACGTGAAACCCGAGGGCGAGGCGGCCAGGGATCTTGAGGCGTTTGCCAATCCGCTCACGACGAAGTCGTTGGGCGACCTCGGCTACGCCGAGATCGGCAAGCAGCTATCAGCCCTCGCCGACGCCTACGACGTCAAGCTGCCCCGCGAGTTGGTGCTCATCGGCAAGCAGTTCCTCTACGTCGAGCGCTACATGAAGCTGCTGGCGCCGAAGTGGCAGATGATGAGCGACCCCGCGCTGACCGGGTACTTCGCCAACTTCATGGTCGAGGTCGGCCGCGAACATTCGGACGAGCTCGACACCTGACCGGGCGGGCATCAAGCCGCCGGCATCACTTGGAGGTTGCCATGGACGTCCGCACGGGGACCGCACGCTCGGGGGACTTGGACATCTACTACGAGGACATGGGCGACCCGAACGACCCCGCGGTCCTGTTGATCATGGGGCTCGGCGCGCAATTGTTGTTGTGGCGCATGGGGTTCTGCGAGCGACTGGTGAATCAGGGGCTGCGGGTCATCCGTTACGACAACCGCGACGTTGGGCTCTCCAGCAAGGTCGACGGACGCCACACCGGCGCGCCCCTGCTCCCCCGCATGGTTCGTTCCTACCTCGGCAAGCCCAGCGCGGCGGTCTACACGCTCGAGCACATGGCCGACGACGCCGCGGCGCTGCTGGACCACCTCCACGTCGACAAGGCGCACGTCGTCGGCGGCTCGATGGGCGGCATGATCGCGCAGATCTTCGCAGCCCGCTATCAGCACCGCACCAAGACGCTTGGCGTGATCTTCTCGAGCAACAACCAGCCACTACTGCGGCCACCCGGGCCCAAGCAGTTGCGCGCCGTCACCTCCCGGCCCGCGGACACGTCGCGCGACGGCGTCATCGCCAACGCGGTGCGCGTCAGCAGGATCATCGGTAGCCCCGGCTATCCGGCACCCGAGGAGCGGATCCTGGCCGACGCCGTCGAGGGCTACGAGCGGGCGTACTACCCGGCCGGGGTGGCCAGGCACTTCAGCGCGATCATGGGGACCGGGAGCCTGCTCGACTACGACAAGCAGATCACCGCCCCGACCGTGGTGATCCACGGCCGCGCCGACAAGCTCATGCGGCCGTCGGGTGGACGGGCCATCGCGAAGGCGATCCGCCGGTCCCGCCTGGTGCTCTTCGACGGGATGGGCCACGACCTGCCGGAGCCGCTGTGGGACGACATCGTCGGCGAATTGAAGACCACGTTTGCTGAAGTTCCGTGACTTGACCAACGCAGTGCCAACCGTCACTCAATTCGGCTCGAGGTGCACTTCGGCGTAGAGTCGCCAGCGAGCGCATCAGGGGGCTTGACGAGTCATTGGCGATTCAGCCGAGCCGCTGATCTCCAGAGAGGCGCCCATGTCAAACACGTCACGCAAACCGACTTTGACTCCGCATTTCGAAGACGTCCAGGCACATTACGACCTTTCCGACGAGTTCTTCCGCCTGTTCCTCGACCCCACGCAGACCTACAGCTGCGCGTACTTCGAGCGCGACGACATGTCGCTCGAGGAGGCGCAGCTCGCCAAGATCGACCTCGCGCTGGGCAAGCTCGGCCTCGAATCCGGCATGACGTTGCTGGACATCGGCTGCGGGTGGGGTTCGACGATGATGCGGGCCGTCGAGCGCTACGACGTCAACGTCATCGGCCTCACGCTTAGCGAGAACCAGAAGGCCCATGTCGAGCGGCTGTTCGCCGCATCGGACAACCCACGGGACAAGCGCGTCCTGCTGCAGGGTTGGGAGCAGTTCGACGAGCCCGTCGACCGCATCGTGTCGATCGGCGCGTTCGAACACTTCGGCTTCGACCGCTACGAAGACTTCTTTGCGATGGCCTACCGGGTGATGCCCCGCGACGGCGTCATGCTGCTGCACACCATTACGGCACTGTTGTTGACACAGATGACCGAGCGCGGCATGCCACTCACCTTCGACGTGGCCCGCTTCGTGAAATTCATCATCACCGAGATCTTCCCGGGTGGGCGGTTGCCGTCGATCGAGAAGGTCGAGGAGTACGCCGTCCCCGCCGGCTTCACGCTGACGCGGACGCAGTCCCTGCAGGCGCACTACGCACGCACCCTGGACACTTGGGCCGCCGCCCTGGAGTCCCGCAAGGACGAGGCCATCGCCATCCAGTCGCAAGAGGTCTACGACCGGTACATGCACTACCTCACGGGTTGTGCGCGGGGCTTCCGGATCGGCTACATCGACGTCCACCAGTTCACGCTGACCAAGTAACCAATTGGGTCGGGCCAGTACCGCGCGCGTACATTCGGCACTACACGTCGGCCTTTAAATCGGTTCCTCTCTAGCCCCCCGGAGGTGTCGGCGCACCGCGCACCACCCGGAAAGCAGGGACATCCATGGCCGACCTCACTCCTCACTTCGAGGACGTGCAGTCGCACTACGACCTGTCGGACGACTTCTACCGACTGTTCCTTGATCCGACGCAGACCTACAGCTGCGCCTTCTTCGAACGCGACGACATGAGCCTCGAAGAGGCACAGTTCGCCAAGATGGACCTGGCGTTGGACAAGCTCGGCCTCGAACCCGGCATGACACTGCTCGACATCGGTTGCGGTTGGGGCGCCACGATGATGAGAGCCCTCGAGCGCTACGACGTCAACGTCGTCGGGCTCACGCTGTCCGAGAACCAGTACGCGCACGTCGAGAAGGTCTTCGCCGCCTCGGACAGCCCCCGGGACAAGCGGGTCCTGCTCAAGGGGTGGGAGCAGTTCGACGAGCCCGTCGACCGCATCGTGTCGATCGGCGCGTTCGAGCACTTCGGCTTCGACCGCTATGGCGACTTCTTCAAGATGGCCCATCGGGTGCTTCCCGACGACGGCGTGATGCTGCTGCACACGATCTGCGGCATGTCGATGGAGTACGCCAGGGCGAACGGCATCCCGCTGACCATGGAGCTCATCCGCTTCGTGAAGTTCATCATGACGGAGATCTTTCCGGGCGGTCAGCTGTGCACGACCGAAATGGTCGGTGAGCTCGCAGGGGCGGCCGGCTTCACGTTGACCCGCACGCAGTCACTCAGGCCGCATTACGCCAGGACGTTGCGGATCTGGGCGGACGCACTCGAAGCCAACCGGGATGCTGCGATCGCGGTGCAGTCCGAGGAGATCTACGACCGCTACATGCACTACCTGCGCGGGTGCGGACGGCTCTTCGAGATGAGCCAGGCGGACATCAATCAGTTCACGCTGACCAAGGCTGACACGCCGAATTAGGGCCGAACACCGGCGAAACGTTAGGGTGTACGGCAAGTTGCGCACGACGTGAGCCCATGCCACGTAGGGTGCGGTCACACTCAAGTTGAATACGTGATCGGCTGCCCCAAAGCTGTCGCAAGGAAAGGCCACTCAGAGAAGACATGTCTGACAACTCCACCGGCACCAAGGACCTGACGCCGCACTTCGAAGACATTCAGGCGCACTACGACCTGTCCGACGACTTCTTCGGCGTGTTCCAGGACCCCACGCGCAAGTACAGCTGCGCGTACTTCACCGGGCCGAACGTCACCCTGTCCGAGGCGCAGATCGCCAACGTCGACCAGCACCTCGACAGGCTGCAGCTCAAGCCCGGCATGACCCTGCTCGAGGTCGGTTGCGGCTGGGGCCTCACGCTGCGGCGCGCAATGGAGAAGTACGACGTCAACGTCATCGGCCTGACGCTGAGCAAGAACCAACAGGCCTACTGCGAACAGCTGCTGAGCAAGGTGGACAGCAAGCGCACGTTCGACGTGCGGCTGGAGGGCTGGGAGCAGTTCCACTCCCCCGTCGACCGGATCGTGTCGATCGAGGCCTTCGAGCACTTCGGCAGGGACCGTTGGGACGACTTCTTCAAGTCCTGCTACGACATCCTGCCCGACGACGGCCGGATGACGATCCAGAGCAGCGTCGGCTATCACCCATACGACCTCGCCGACAAGGGCAAGAAGCTGACCTTCGAGCTGGCCCGGTTCGTCAAGTTCATGATCACCGAGATCTTCCCTGGGGGCCGCGTGCCGACCACCCAGATGATGATCGACCACGGCGAGAAGGCCGGCTTCACGGTGCCCGAGGCGATGTCGCTGCGCAATCACTACATCAAGACGCTGGGCATCTGGGCCAGCCGGCTGGAAGCCGCCAAGGCCGAGGCGATCGCGGCCACCGACGAGGAGAACTACAACCGGTACATGAAGTATCTGACCGGCTGCCAGTACTACTTCATCGACGAGACCATCGACGTCAGCCTCGTCACCTACCTGAAGCCAGGCGCAGCCGCCTGACACGCCAGACGACGAAACGCCCCGGCGCTCCTTGGAGTGCCGGGGCGTTTCGCTTGGTGACGGGTTAGGCAGCGGCCTTCTGGGTGTCGGCGCTGTCTGCCTTCTTCTCGGACTCGTCCTTCTTGGGCTCTTCCTTCTTCGGCTCGTCGGCCTTCTTGGCCTCGTCCTTGGCTTCGTCCTTGGTGGTCTCGTCCTTGGTGGTCTCGTCCTTCTTCGGCTCGTCGGCCTTCTTCTCGTCGACGGCCGTCGCCTCGGCGGGCTTGCTGGGCTCCGCAGCGGCCGGCTCCTCCGTCTTCGTCACCGCGGGCTCGGCAGGCGTCGACGGCGCCTCGCTAGCCGCGGGTTCCGCCACCTTGGCGGCCGGCGCGGCCTCGGGTTCGGACTTCTCGACCAACGACAGCGCCGTCACCTTCGACGACGACGGCTCCTCGACCGGCACGGCGGCCGCCTGCGGGGCGAGCGAGCGGCCGGCGAGCAGCGGCGTGGGCGTCGGCGTGGTGGTCGCAGGGGCGAGCATCATCGACCCGCCGCCCAGATCACCGAGGAAGGCCTGAACTCCCTGGCCCGCCGCGGCGACGAGGTTGAGCCCGACGCCGAACCAGTTCTGGATCGGGTTGAACGGCAGGATCGACAGCGGCGTCGGCACGCTCGGGTCGCCGCTGTAGTCGTAGCCGAGGTCGGCCAGCACCCGGTACACGGGCGAGGCCAGGTCGACGAACGGCTTTACGAGCGGTAGGAGTGCAGCGGGGGTCGACGACAGGATCAGGTCCGCGATGGGCAGCGTCAACGCGGGGATGGTGATGTAGGTGTTGCCGTCAGAGTCATAACGGCAGTTCCCCGGGTTCGCCGAGCAGTCGAGCGCGTCGGCGAGGGTTTCATCGGTGTAGCCGTAGGGCAGCGTGTCCGTCGGGCCGTTGCCATTGGGCGACAAGTAGTAGCCGTGCACAGTCTCGAACGCGGCGATGGCGTTCAACATCGCGAACGGGTTGCCCCAGTACAGCGGGGCGTCGGCGACGGGGTCGAAGTGGAAGGCAGTGCTCGTGTAGTTGACCCCGGTGCCGGGCGTCATCGGAGGCGTGAAGCTGATGTCGAGGAAGGGGATGAAGCCGAAGCCGGCGAGGCGTGGCCACAGCCCGCCGGCGGGGGTCTGGATGCCACCGATGGTGACGATCTGCAGCCGCGCCTTGTCCGCGTCGGACAGTCCGGCGATGTGCTCCGCGAGCGAGTTGGCCACCACTGCGCCGCCCTGCGAGTAGCCGAAGACGACGACGTCTTGGCCGGGTTTGTCGGGATCGTTGAGCGCCGCGTCGATCGCCGCGTTCAGCGCGGTGGTGCCCTGGCCTACGGACTCGTCCCACTTGTCGCAGCCGTCAGGCCCCGAGCGGCACCAGCTCGGGAAGATGATCAGCGGGAAGAACGATGCGGGGTAGTTGATTCCCTGCAGGTTCGCGTCGGGACAGGCCGCCCCGGTCGGGCCGCACGCCGTCGTGGTCAGGTAGCGGTCGCGCGCCTGCTCCATGTAGTTGTCGACGATGTTGGCGTTGGGCGTGCCGGTACCGGGCACGATCAGCGCGGTGGCGCCGAATGCGAGCGCGGCCGAAAGGGCCGACGCGATGCCGAGCGCGACGGTTCCGAGAAACGAGATGAGGACGAGGACTAGCGCCTTTGCTGTCTTACGCATGCGTCAACGATCACATAGCGATCCACATCGCGAAGGCAGAACTACGAACACATTTGTGGCGGCCATACCCGCCGTACTTCACACTCGCGCGGGATCGCGACAGGTCGTCAACCGCGTCCGACGGGGTCCCGTCGCTGCTCCGCGATGTCTTGCGCAGTGTGTAGCGAGTCGCCTTCCCGGCATTGGCAGTCGTGACAGGCAGGTCGGCCCGCCACAGAAGAGTACTGACGGCTTTGGAATGGCAAAGAGACGGGAATGTGACCCGTCTCGGCGCAGTGGTCCAGAACATCCAATACGGCGCTTCCGCGTAGCCAGCGACGTTTGCCTCCCCATCCGCAGTTGCAGTGCCCGCGATGGTTGAGCCAGGACGCCTGCAGGGATGCGTAGGGTTCGCTCTCCATGATTTGCCGAGTATATCGGGCGCAATGGCAGTGCGTAAGGTACGTAGCCCAGAAACTGGTCACATCTGCGCAAACAGCACGGTCGGTGATCAGAAACTTATTCGCTAACTTTGCATGTGCTAGTTACGCCATCGTCAATATCGAGTGACCCATCGGCCGCGGCGAAGCCGTGCGACCAACGACACCTCATGAATGACCGGGCCAGCCATTCAATCGGAAGCCCGTTTGGACGAACAGGCGAAAAGCCACCGCACCGCGGAATTCAGCAAACTTTTGAAAAGGCCGCCGCTGCCGAATCGATTAGTCAAGCGAACGGCTGTGGAGTCCGGCGCCTTTGCGAACGAAAACAAGTCTTCGGGATATACCACCAGCTACTTGACCAGACACATGTTCGACGAGAATCGTTGGGGCACAACAGATCACAAATTAGAATTACGTCGGAAACACGTCGGACATACAGACTTTGATGTCGCCGAGAATCGTCCGGAATCGGCGAAAGTACTATTGACAAGCTGTGAGGAGTCTGAGATGCTGGCAGCTACTTCACATGGGCCTAGTCTGGTGCCAAGTTGGTAGGGGGGGAAATGGCTACTATCGCCACGAAATTTCAAACCGGTGCTGCTGCGTGCGCTATCGCGGCTGCTGCAATCCTGACGCCGGCAGTGGCGCAAGCGGAACCAGCTGGGGCCGTCGGCCTTGGCTCGACCGTGTCGTCACCAACGTGTACCCCGGTCGGTTCGCCTGGTTGCCCTACCAGTAGCTCGCCATCCGCTTCTGGCTCGTCATCTACCACTCTCGCGCCATTCGCTGCGGCCGCGCCCAGCATGACTTTGCTCAGCCCGTCTGGCACGATCCTTCAGAATCGGCTGTGGTGGTTCGGTACCCCTAACCCGACTCCCCCGACGCAAACCACGGTCTTCCAGTTTTATCCGTTGGCCCTGATCCCCGGTTTCCTTCAACCGCTCTTCGGCTGGTTTAGTGCCATCAATTTCGAAGCGTGCATCGGAGGCCTGACTTTGCGGATCGGGCCCTATGGCACCGTGTCGGGTTCATACAGCAGAGGCTGCGCCTAGTCTCGTCCGACGCGACTCATCAGCCCGTGCGTCCTGAGCCAGCCCTCGTGAGGCTGCACCCCCGTCGTGCACACCGCAGCCGAGCACGGGAAACCTCCTGAGTGGATATTTTCTCGCGACGCTCAAATGGAAGTACGCCGGACGATGAAGCTGACCCTCGTCGTCAATCGGACGAAGACGGGACACTGTTGAGTCGGATCCCCGGACTCCGGAGCCGGCGTGAAGTCACGTTGTCTGGCCTCGTACTGGTACTGATCGTCGGCGCATTTGCCTGCTGGCTGGGCGTTCGAGCCTTCGAGGCGAAGTCGAGCCTCGAACAAGCCCGCCACAGCGCACAGCAAGCGAAGGACGCGCTGCTACAGGGGAATACCGAGGATGCGTCGCAGGCTGCAGATGACGCGCGTTCCCACGCGCAGGCAGCACGCGATGCAACCCATTCGGTGCCATGGAACATTGCCTCAGCCGTGCCGTGGTTGGGCAGCCCATTCAAGACTGGTCAACAGATATCCCACGTGGTGCTCGGCCTGGCAGCCGACGTATTGCAACCTTCCGCAGCTGTCGGCACAGCGATCGCACCAGATCGGTTGCTCGAAAACGGCCGCGTAGACGTGCAAGCGCTCCGCGACGAGGAACCTCAGCTGAGCAAGATCTCCGCGGATGCCCGCCGACTCGACGCTGACGCCATGGCAATTTCCGATCCCACATACGTTTCCCTGCTGCGCGACGCTCGCACGCAACTTCAGGGGCAGACCGCTGAAATTGCCAACCTATTGGAAAACACTGCGCTTGCCGCGCGCGTCGCTCCATCGATGATGGGCGCCGACGGTCCACGTACGTACTTCATGGGGTTCCAAACCAACGCCGAAGCCCGAGGGACGGGGGGACTGCTCGGCGGATTCGGAGTTCTCCGATTCGACAACGGCACTCCGACCGTGGATACCTTGGCGCCGAACACCGAACTCGACAAGCACTTCACCCCGATTGACCTCGGCCCCGAATACGCCGAGCAGTATGGATTCACCAATCCAAGCACCGACTTCCGCAACAGCAATCTCAGTTCTCACTTTCCGTACGCAGCCCAAATCTGGAAGGACATGTGGTCGCAGCAGTCGGGAATGAACGTCGATGGAGTCATCGCGATCGACCCGGTCGCGCTGAGCTACGTGCTCGGTGCAGTCGGGCCCATCACGATGCGCGACGGTGAGATCGTCACGCAGGACAACGTGGTCGAATTGACTGAGTCGACCGCCTACGTCCGCTTTCCGACCGACCAGAAGGCCCGCAAGAATTACCTTCAGGACATCGCAAGCGAAGTCGTGAAGAAGATGACGGGGCCGGTGGAATCTCCGCGGAAGTTGCTCGACGCCCTGGGCAAGGCGGTGAGTGAGCGCCGAATCGCGGTCTGGAGTTCGTCGCCTGCCGATCAAGAGGTGCTCGAGGAGACGGCGCTCGCACATACGATTCCGGACGATCCAGCGCCCTACGCCGAGATCGTCGTCAACAATCTCGGCGGAAACAAACTCGACTACTATCTCGCGCGAGAAATCGAGTACGCGGCCGATGGCTGTGATGGCGACACGAGAACGTCAACCGTCACGGTTCGGTTGACGAACACGTTGCGGGACAAGACGGTACCTGAGTACGTGGCAGGTACGGGAGGCCTACTCCCTCAGCTTCCGATCGATGTGCCAAGCGGCACGATGCTGACCTCGGTGCGTCTTCTCGCGACTACGGATGCGACGGTGGCGAGCGTACTCGCCAATGGCCAGCGGGTACCGGTATTCACGGGCACGGAACGCGGCCACCCAAGCTTCGAAGTACAGGTAGCCATTCCGCCTGGCCAATCCGGCGAATTGAGCTTCCACCTTTCCGAACCGACGGCTCCGGGTGCACCGCGTGTTCCGATTCAACCCTTGGTGGACACCGTCACTCCCAAAATATCGGTGCCCGAATGCTCGCGATAACTCGCGCACGCACGAAGTGCCGCGCTATTCGCCGCGATTCCCGTTTTAGGGGCTTGATGGAAACGCTGAACGATATACTTCCGCACAATGCAGCGTCGAATGGCGGAGCAATAAGAGCGGGTCAGTCAGCGGCGAAGGGGTGGCATTGAGTCTGCAGAGCTTCATCAAACTCCTTCGCTCTCGGTGGGTCACCGTGTGCCTTACGATCCTGGTCGCGGTATTGGGTTCCGTCGCGGTCACGCTACTGACCACTCCGCTCTATCAAGCGTCGACGAGGCTCTTCGTGTCCACGTCAACAGGGGGTGCCTCGGCATCCGACTTGTATCAGGGCAATCGCCTCTCGCAAGAACGTGTGCTCTCCTACACCGAGCTACTCATGGGCGAGACCCTGGCTCAGCGCACCGTTGACAAACTCGGCCTTGAGATCAGCTCGCAAGCGCTACAACAAAACGTCAAGGCCAGCGCGAAACTCGATACAGTTCTGATAACCGTGGCGGTCCTCGACCAGTCTCCAATCCGGGCGCGCGACGTTGCGAACACCTTGTCCGACGAGTTCGTCGCCATGGTGCGCGAATTGGAGACTCCGGCGGGAGGCAGGGCCGACGCACGCGTCGTCGTCGAACAACGCGCATCAATCCCCGGGTATCCGGTGGTTCCCAAACCGCTGCGCAACATCGTCATCGGCCTCGTCCTTGGCACGGCCTTGGGTATCGGCCTTGCGGTGCTCCGCGACGCGCTCGACAACACCGTCAAGGACCGGCAGACGCTTGAAGAGCTAACCCGGGTCGGAATTGTCGGCAGCATTCCGCTCGACAAGGAACGCCGGAACAAACCCGCGATAGCGTTCGATACCGACAACTCGGCAATCGCTGAAGCATTTCGCAAACTTCGGACCAACCTGCAGTTCCTCGCGGTCGACAACCCGCCGCGCGTAATCGTCGTCACCAGTTCAATGCCGAACGAGGGTAAATCCACCACGGCGATAAACATTGCGCTGGCGTTGGCGGAAGCCGAACACAACGTGGTGCTCGTCGATGGCGATATGCGGCGGCCAATGTTGGACAAGTACCTCGACTTGGTCGGGTCCGTAGGATTCAGCACGGTGCTCAGCGGCCGAGCAACCCTTTCCGAGGTGTTGCAGAAGACACGATTCCCGGGCTTGACAGTGCTCACCGCGGGCACTGTTCCGCCGAATCCGAGCGAGCTCCTCGGGTCATTGGCCGCCAAGAAGGTGCTCAGCGAAATGCGAGCGCAGTTCGACTACGTCATCGTGGATTCGTCCCCGCTTCTTGCGGTCACGGACGCAGCGGTTCTGGCGGCCAACGCAGACGGCGTGCTGATCATGGCGCGGTTCGGGCAGACCAAACACGACCAACTCGCACAGGCGCTCGGAAATCTTGAGGATGTCGGCGCTTCAGTGCTCGGCGCGGTGTTCACGATGACGCCCTCGCGCAGACATGCGTACTCCAAGTACAGCTACTACGGCGACGACGGGCCGCGGCGAGCATCGAGCCACGAACCACCCGCCGAACCAGCCGCGCTGAATCCACCAGCCAACACGGACGTCCCACAGCCGGCCGGCAATAGACACGAGTCGTCGGAATGACGCGTTTCCCGTCGAAGACCAAGAGCCACCGGGCGCCAATGACCAAGCGCGCCTTGATAACCGGTATCACCGGCCAGGATGGCTCCTATCTTGCGGAGCTGTTGCTCGGCAAGGGCTACGAAGTACACGGGCTCATCCGCCGCGCGTCGACATTCAACACCGCGCGCATCGACCACCTGTACGTGGATCCGCACTCGCCGGACGCCAGGCTGTTCTTGCACTACGGGGACCTCAGCGACGGAGTCCGACTGGTGACGCTGCTCGCCGACATCCACCCCGACGAGGTCTACAACCTCGCCGCGCAGTCCCATGTGAGGGTGTCATTCGACGAGCCCGAACACACGGCCGACACCACCGGGACTGGAACCATCCGCATGCTCGAGGCCGTGCGGCTATCGGGCATCGAGACGCGTTTCTACCAGGCATCGTCATCCGAGCTGTACGGGGCGACGCCTCCACCCCAGGACGAGGACACGCCGTTCTCCCCACGCTCTCCCTACGGCGCTGCCAAGTTGTACAGCTACTGGATCACCAGGAACTACCGAGAGGCATACGGCCTCTTTGCGGCCAACGGGATCCTGTTCAACCACGAATCACCGCGTCGCGGAGAGACATTCGTGACCCGCAAGATCACCCGTGCGGTCGCCGCCATCAAGGCCGGCCGGCAGGACTACGTCTACATGGGCAATCTCGACGCGGTTCGCGACTGGGGCTACGCCGCCGAGTACGTCGAGGGCATGTGGCGGATGCTGCAGGTCGACGAGCCCGACGACTACGTCCTCGCGACGGGCGTAGGAATCACGGTCAGGGAGTTCCTGCAGATTGCGTTCGAGCACGCGGGCCTCGACTGGGAGGATCACGTTCGGTTCGACGAGCGGTACCTTCGCCCCACCGAAGTCGACTCGCTGATCGGAAACGCGTCCCGAGCCCGCAAAAACCTTGACTGGGTGCCCACCATCCACGGCCCCGAGCTGGCGCGCCTCATGGTGGATGCCGATGTCGAGGCACTCCAGCATGCGGGCAACCCGTGGATCGACACGGTGCGGTTGGACTCGTGGGGAACGCCGGCCGTTCGCGAAGCAGCCATGTGATGACGGCCGGCGTAAAGCCTTCGCCTGCTGAGCTAGACCGCGATGCGACGTTCTACGTCGCCGGACACCGTGGCCTGGTCGGGTCGGCGATCGTGCGCAGGCTGCAAGCGGCGGGGTTTGAGCACGTCGTCGGCAAGACGTCAGCTGAGCTCGACCTGAAGAATCGCGACGCGGTCTTCGACTACCTCGCCGAAACCAAGCCGAGGTACGTCGTGCTGGCCGCGGCGAGAGTCGGCGGGATCTTGGCCAACGACACCTATCCGGTGGACTTTCTCAGCGAGAACATCCGCATCCAGGTGAACGTGCTCGACGCAGCACGTGAAGTTGACGTCCAGCGCCTGCTGTTCCTGGGGTCCTCCTGCATCTACCCGAAGTACGCCGAGCAACCGATCCGCGAGGAGGCGCTGCTCACCGGGCACCTCGAACCAACCAATGACGCGTATGCGATCGCAAAGATCGCTGGAATCGTGCACGTGCAGGCGGTGCGCAAACAGTATGGCCTGCCGTGGATTTCGGCGATGCCGACCAACCTTTACGGAGCAGGCGACAACTTCTCCCCCACGGGCTCGCACGTACTGCCCGCACTGATCCGCCGCTACGACGAGGCGGTTGCGTCGGGTACGCCGTCGGTTACCAACTGGGGCACCGGGTCACCACGACGTGAGTTCCTACACGCCGACGACATGGCTGACGCCTGTCTGCACCTGCTCGAGCACTACGACGGACCGGACCACGTTAACGTCGGTAGCGGCACCGATGTCACGATCCGGGAGCTCGCGCAGACCATTGCGTCAGTCGTCGGCTACACCGGCGAAACCGATTGGGACACTGCGAAACCCGATGGCACGCCCCAGAAGCTGCTCGATGTCTCGAAACTCGCGCGGGCGGGATGGACGTCGAAGATCGGACTGCAGGAGGGGCTGGAACGCACGGTCGCGTGGTATCGCGACCACGTCGGCGCACTGCGAGGCACACATGGATGATCAAGAACTGAAACGCCGGTTTTATCCCGAGGCGAACATCAGCGGGTTCAGCCACGTCGACGGTACGGTGGCGTGGTTCACCCAGATCGCGGCCGTGCTCCGGCCCAATCACTACGTTCTGGATTTCGGCGCGGGCCGGGGTGAACCGCTAGTCGATGATCCAGTCGACTGGCGGCGACAACTGTGCGACATCAAAGATCGGTGCCAGCGACTTGACGGTTGCGACGTGGATACGGCGATCTTGGAGAACCGGTTCCTCGACCACGCCGAGGTGATCCGCATCGGTGAGCCACTTCCCTATGAGGACAACAGGTTCGACGTCGTCATCGCACGATCCGTGCTAGAGCATGTGGATACGCCACGATTCACCGCGGCAGAACTACTCAGGGTGACCAAACCGGGCGGATTGATCGCGGCCGTCACGCCCAACAAGTGGGGCCACATCGCCGTGGGAGCGCGATTGGTACCCAACAGAATGCATGCGCGGGCGCTGGAATCCATTCAGCCGGGGCGCAAAGCGGAGGATGTCTTCCCTACCCGATACCTGATGAACACACCGAAAGCGTTGCGGCGCGCGTTCGCTGGCGCCGATGTGTACGTGACACCCGGAGCCTCCGAGCCGGCCTACCACTTTGGGAATCCCGTGGTGTATCGCATCGTCAAGTCGCTGAACAAGCACCTACCGTCGGCAGTGCAGCCCACCCTGTACGTCTATGTGCGTAAACGCTAAGCCACGTTGAATCGATCTATGCCATTGGATTTCCGGGTGGGCGGGCCTGGGGACTTGGATACCAATGAGACAACCCAGAAAAGCAACAATGTCCACACCAAGGGCCTCAGCGGAGAGTCGAGTGAGTAGCGTGGAATCTCCGCAATCAATGCCAATGTCATTAGGTAGAACACCGCGCGCCACGGAGAATCGGGAAGTTGCGCTGCCGAGCGTTGCACAAATGCCACGAAAAGCCCGAGCATGAACAGCAGAACGGGCACGGCAAGCACGCCGAAATCCACATAGATGTCGACGATGACATTAGATCCAACGCCCCATCTCGCCCACGTGCCCAGGAGTATGTCATTCAAAACGTCCGAGCTCTGTATGTAGGGCATATCCGGAGGGACCATTAGGCCGCGGATAAAAGGGATCACTCCACCAACGCCAATTAACTTATAGAGGCCGTATCCATAATCGATGTGCTCCGGAACGCTCGCGAGGGCTGCCCGCACACCAACGGTGCTGATGTTGAAACTCGTGTCGCCTCCGTAGGAAGCTGCGGTCACTCCCCACCCGCCTAAGAAGAAATCGAGCACCGACCCGATTTTCCCGGATCGGAATGCCTCGATCGCGTTGTACAGCGCGATGGCGACGGTGCAAAGCACGGCCAGCACCCATCTGCCCGCACGGAACCGAAAGGTTACGAGACCGCCTATCGCGACAATGGCGATGAGCATGAACGAGTTACGATCGCCATTCAATAGCAGCCGGACGGCCCAAAGGCTCGACAATAGCGCCGAGAACGACAGCAAGACGGAGCGCGGATCCTCCCTTGAGCCAGGAAGCGTCCACACCGCAACGGACACCATCGAGAGCACGACGATGGCCAGATACACACCCTCGACCAGAGGGCCGCCAGTGATCTGACCGCTGTACCTTCCTTCTCCTGCCGCCTTCCAGCCGAAAGCCGAATAGACGACAACGAGCAATACCTGCATGACGAAAACGGGGAGGACGACGGCGTTGGCGGTTACTTGATCCAAGCGGTTCGTCCGACGATTTGGCTCGGCGGGCCTTGACTCGGGCGCCCTTAGCGTCCGTATCCCCGCGCGGAAAGACATCGTGCCGATCGAACACAAGAGAATGGCGTGGTTGGACTGATCGATGAACGTATCTTGAAAGAAGGCGCTTTGGGAAACATCGTAGATGCCGAGGACGTGGATCTGGTACGGGTAGAAGAACACCAAGTACGAAAAGAAGAGGAACAGAAACTCCGCGGTCAAATACGTGGGTAGACCACGATAGATGGTCACGGGCCGCCGGACGGCGTCCACGAGCAGGCCATATTGCAGCAGAAGGCAAGCCCAGATCAACGCGGAGTCGACACCCGACGGGACTATCGCGTACGCGGCCAGAAGGCCGCAGATCAAGACCAGCTCAGCCAACGGAAGTCTCGCGCGCTGAGAACGAGCAGAGCTCGTATGGGATCGTGCGCTGACCATCAGAGCGTCGCAATCAAGATGACGACACCAACTCTGCTGCCCAGTCGAATTGGCGTGCGATTCCTTCCCGCAGACTCACCGTCGGTTGCCATCCCAACACCGAGCGGATGGCTGCGGTGTCGCCGCCCGTCCTTTGGACATCGCCTGCGATGGCTTCGACGCGTGTGACCGAAAGCTTTGAACCGGCAAGCTCTTCGAAGACTTGCAGGACCTCATTGACCGAAGTGTGGGAACCGCCCGCGACGTTCAGAACAGTGCCAGGGAACACGTCGCGCGTTGCGGCGCGCAGGTTCGCCTCGACCACGTCATCGACGAAGGTGAAGTCACGTATCTGCTCTCCCGAGCCGTAAACCGTGATCTCGTCGCCCCGCAACGCCGCCTTGGCGAAGCGAGTGAACGCCATGTCGGGGCGTTGACCGGGCCCATAGACCGTGAAGTAGCGCAGAGATACCGTCGGCACTCCGAAGCTCGCGGCGTAGAGACCGCAAAGGTGCTCGGCCGCAAGCTTGGTCACGCCGTACGGGCTGAGCGGCTGCGGGCGGTCGCGCTCACTCGTCGGGTACCGCTCCGCATCGCCGTACACCGAAGATGACGACGCGTACACCAGGCGGCGGAGCGTGCGACTACGTCTACTCGCTTCCAAAAGCCGTTGAGTGGCTTCGATGTTGCAGTAGGTGTACGTCGAGAATTCCGTCCCCCAGGACGACCGGACCCCAGGCTGGCCGGCGAGGTGGAAGATCACGTCGACACCATCGAGGATGCCATTCAATTCGATGACGTTGAGATCACCCTCGATGAAAATTGCCCCGGCGCGAATTGCGGCGTCGGCGTTCGCCCGCTTGAGCCCAACATCATAGTAATCGGTAAACGAATCGAGGCCTATTACGTCATGGCCTTCGTCGAGCAGGCGTTTGGTTAGGTGTGACCCGACAAATCCTGCGGCACCGGTTACCAAGGCATGCATCCCGGACTCCCCCTCCAAGTCACCGAGAACGACTCGGCCACGTGGAACCCCGCCTAGACCGAACGCTCAGACCTCGGTTGCCGGAGGGTTTCAATGGGAGCAACCCTACACAGGAAATGGCATAGGCGTAGGCCAACGCCGTGGGATCAATTCAGAAAATAGCCACTGACATGCACGCGCTGCCAATGCCTTTCGACGCCACTTCGTCATCGGGAGTTGCTGTTCGGCACCGGCTGCGTACATTCCGAGGGTCCCGGCCGACTAGTAATGCAGTGCGCGGTTTGCCGCAATTACCGTGGGCAGCCTAGATTCCGCACTCGGGAAGGAATGAGACCGCGGTCCATCGCTTTTGGGAACCTCACTTCGCCCTCCTCGTGGCAAGATTTCGTGTCTATGGGGATCAGCTACCTCGGGGCGAGGATGATGTGGGATGCCAAATGCCGTGGCGTCCACTTCGATCGGGTGCTCACCCTGGGCCACCAAGCCTTGCGGCTGTTCCCGTCGGAAGCGGATTATTTTCGTGATTCCTACCGAGAAGCATTTGACTCGACAGTCACCCCGCTCGATGGGCACCGCTGGGAGGATTACGTCGACGGATTTCTGCGCGACTTCCTTGGCGCGACGTCCATCACCGTCCTCGACGCGTCGTCGTACGAAGGTGCAGACACCATCCACGACATGAACACCCCCGTACCCGAGGCGTGGCACGGTCAATATGACGCGGTCATCGATGGTGGGTCTCTGGAACACATCTTCAACGTCCCCACTGCGTTCGCGAATCTCGCCAATATGCTCAAGGTCAGCGGCACGATTTTCGTCAATACACCGGCCAACAACCTCATGGGTCACGGGTTCTATCAGTTCAGCCCGGAGTTGATGTTTCGCGTGTTCTCGGAGGACAACGGATTTGCCATCGAGAACGTCCTGCTTTATGAAGCGGACTACCCGTCGGTGGAGTTGAACAAGAAGCGGACGGTCTACAAGGTGGTCGATCCCGACGAGGTCCGTCAACGAGTCGGCCTGCTCAACAAGAAGCCCGTCATGATGATGGTGGAAGCCAAGAAGATTCGCGATGCGCCGATGTTTGCGACACCACCGCTGCAGAGTGACTACGTCGCGCTCTGGGATGCTCCGCAGGGAGGTCGGGCGATGCCTGCATGGCGGCACAGAGCCAAGCGGTCAGTCAACGCGCTACCCATTGCGCTACGTGCGCCGATTCTGGGGCATCTCCAAAAGTGGCGATTCTCCCTGAACAACAAGGCCTTCTACGCGCGGCAGCGGTGGCTACCTTGAGTCGCGTGGACGCAGTCCGTTGGACTCCCTAGTGCGCTTGGGCAGAAGGGCGCGGTAATGGCGGAACGACGCCGCTTGTGGGCACTCGACGGGCTACGTGGGCTCGCGGCACTCGCGGTTGTCGCATACCACTATCTCGACCGCGGACCGAGTCTGTACTCCGAACTCGGGCAACGGCATCCGTGGCTCGACTGGGGCCGATACGGTGTGCAACTCTTCTTCATCATCTCGGGCTTCGTGATCTTCAATTCAGTGCGGGGCACTGCGACGCGCCGATTCTTCGCCAACCGAGCCATTCGGCTCTATCCCGCATATTGGGTCGCGGTCATTCTCACGTTCACCGTAGTGCTGGTGTTCGGGTTGCCCGGTCGAGAGACGTCCGCACCCGTTGCGCTGATGAATCTGACGATGCTCGAGGGATTCTTCGGAATCCCCTACGTTGATGGTGCCTATTGGACACTGGCGATCGAGTTGACCTTCTACGTAGCAATCGCACTGCTCGCCCGCACACGTGCACTCGCCGACCGCTTCATATTCGTCACGCTGTTCGCGTGGCTCGCCGTGGCTCTGACCGTGCGAACGGTGGGCTTCCTGTTCAACGGCAACGCAGCAATCGACGTGCTAGCAGGCATCGCATACTGGATGCCGGTGTTTCTGATCGGCATTGCCCTGAACATCGGCAACGACACTGGGCGTTGGTTACTGCCGATCGCAGTCATCGTGACCGCGCTCATCATCGTTGCGCCAGGCGACTTGTCGGTGGTGCCGCCGCTGACCGTCGCTACGCTACTTACGGTTGGCGCAATCTATGTGAAACTGCCCGAGCGCTTACGCCCTACCTCTGACTACCTCGGTGAACTCTCGTACCCCGTCTACCTCGTGCACCAAAACATCGGGTACGTAATTCTGCTTGCGCTAGTACCACTGGGCATACCTCAGTTGGGCGCTACGGCAATTGCCGCTGCCACTGCCATTGCACTTGCAACAGTCATCTCGTACTCGATCGACATCCCGGTCCGGCGGCGTCTGCGCGCCCTGGTCGCAGCTAGGTCCAGGTCGAGCGACACGGCTTGAATCGTCGAAATGCGTGCGTTCGCAAAGCTTCAGATGCCAATTTTGGCAGTTGTCAGATACATCATCCGGGTGTTGCGGTATGCCCAGCCAACGAGCCGATCGACTGGCGCGGGCAATCGCGGATTCCCGAGCTTGAGAAGCGCTCGCTCCGTGGATACCTCCCTATGGTCGACCGCCAGTCCGGCCGACTCCAGGGCGTGCCGGATAACGGCGGGCCGCCGATAGAACGTCTCTTGGTCGCTGTAGTCCGAGAAGATCTTCGTTCGCTCTTCCAGCGTCCACTCCGTGAAGTACGGTGCCGCCCAACCGACGCGAAGGGCAAGCCGTATCGCGCTGCGCCGCACTCTGCCCTTCGGCAACCAATGGACAAGCGGAGTGAAGAGGTGCGGCTCGATGAAGGCCCACTTCGCAGGAAATACGTGCAAGCCGACACCACCGGCTTTCGTGGTTCGTGCGACCTGTCTTGCGAGCTGTTCCAAGTCGGAAACGTGTTCAAAGACCTGATCGGAAATCACGATGTGGAAGTGGTCGTCGGGATACGGGTACACCGTGCCGTCGAGCACGGCCAACCGGTCGGGCCCAAGGTAGTCGCGGCCATTGTCGATGTACTCGGGGCGCACGTCGATCCCGTACGCATCGAACCCCTGCTCCAAGAGCCACGCAACGGTGTCGCCCCTCCCGCAGCCGACGTCGAGCACCCGAAGCGACGAGCGGTCGTGTCCCTCGGAAACTCGTGATAGCCACGCGGCTATGGTCGGGCCGGGATCGCTCGGCTCCGTTAGCGGGCTCAGCTTTACGTCGCGGCCACTTTCGTTGAAGGACGGCAACGGCATGAGGAATTCTTACTACGCCGCATCCCGAATGGCCAGCAGGCAGCGCTGCACGCATATCGAATCGTCGAGAATGGATGCTGGACAACAACTACCATTCCTTGGCATGGGGGAGCGTAAATGGATCAGGTCGTGGGCCGCAGCAACCGCAGTCGTAGTGACCAGCATCCTCACTTCGTGCAACCATGAGCCGCCCGCGTACGAATCCAAGTACCGGCCACCGTCGACCACGCCGTTCACCACAACCCCGCCTCCATTGCCCCCGCTGCCGACGGAGGCGTCGTTCGTCGACGACTTCAACCGCCCCAATTCCACCTTCGGCCTAGGCGAGGGCTGGGATCTGCGCGGCAGCTACCTGGGCAGCTTCCCGCTGCCGCCAGCCACCGACGGGTTCATCAAGGATGGTTCCTTCACATACGGCGGCGACAGCATCGTCGCCGCCGTACGGCAACTTCGCAGCACGGTACGCCGCATGGGCGCCGTGGGGCATTGGGCACAAACTCGACCGGGCGCCGAAACCACGCTCGCCATGGCGATTACAGCGAATGACCACCTGTTCTCCGACGTCGTGCTCTTCACGGCCAACCGCGCGCGGTGGGACCTGTCGGTGCGACGCGCCAATGGCGTCTTCTCCTCCATGGCACAACGAGATTTCGCACCGCCACTCGAGCTGGATCGTGCGTACCAGTTCGAGATCGAAGCGACCGACACTGCGGTGACCGTGCGGGTGCCGGACGCTGAAACCACCATGCAGGTGTCCACCGTCGGGTTGCTGGGTGATCGCGTGTTCTGGCAGGAGTTCGCCAAGCCCACGGATTTGCCCGCTGGCGTCGTATTCGACTTCGACACCGTTTGGGCCGTGGAGGATCACCAGCCCCTACTCCCGGTGCCGGCGCTCTGAGCAATGGCGCGCACCCGATTGCTCGATGCGAGGATATCGCTATGTCGTTATGCCGCTGAGGAATTCGCCCCCGATCATGGTGGCGGGCTGCTTTCCAGGCGGCAGGCGATCCGCCGTCTGGGTCTGTTGGGCCTGTCCGTCGCTTCGGTGTCGGCGTTGACCGTCGCGTACGGCAACGAGCGTGCCGCGCAAACGTCGTTGTCCGGAGCGGATGCCTTCGTAGATTTCAGAACCAAACCGGACGGTGAGCCACCTGCTGAGCTCGACACCGGGCAGCCGGTCGACTACGTCCAGGACGCCTGGAAACCGACCCGCAAGCCACGGATCGTTGGCGGCGAACTCGTCCACGGCACACTGCCCGAATCCGGTGCCTTCGCGAATTACTATCAGGCCCGGCTCGACGGCGAATGCCGCGCCTTCGGCACTACCTGGACGGTCGACAGCAGGGACGGGTCATCAACCTCCGGCGTGATGTGCCTAGCGGCATGGGCTGGCTTCTATGAATCCGGGACTGGGAAGGCAGTGCCAAAGACTCCTGGTCACATAGTCATCGACACCATCACCAGCGAGTGGCAGTGGTGGGTCAGCGACGGTGGCGGCGCAAAGGCGGACCATCTCAAGGCCGTGAAGGTCGGCAGGTTCACCCCGCCCGCTTCCGACGGCGTGGCGGTCTGGGAGACCGCGGTCTATCTCGACGTCGACAGCGGCATGGGATACCTGTACTTGCCAGGGAACGACGCGGCGACCGGCACCAGGTACGTCACGCTCAGCGACGCCGAGGTTGCGACCGGCCTTGCGGCGGTTGGTCTTCCGGCCACAACCATCGGAGCTACCCGCGCCCGGGGCAATGTCGTCATGGTCGAGCACTACGCAAACAGCGCGGCAGGCACCGCCCGGTACCCCCGATTTCTAACCATGTGGGCGAAGACCCTGCCCCCATCTCGACCCTTCGATGGTCCGCCCAGCTGACGGGTGGGATCTGAAACGTTTGATGCCGTGCTGCGAATGTGCCGCCCTCATGTCACAAACCCGGCGCATCCGATTGCCAGCCCGCCTCGCACAGATTGCGGCCCGAATACAAATCGCCACGCGTGCGATCGATTACTAAAGCGTTGTTGACAAGTCCATCCCTCGGATCTGCGGTACCGTCGGAATCACCCTGTCAGGAGGGACGAATGTGAATGTGCGATCGATTCTCGTGTTCTTCATCGCGCTGCTTCCGGCAAGCCGGTTCAAGAATGCCGCGCTCCGTCTGCTCGGTTGGGACGTCGGCCAAAGCGTCGAAATAGGCCCGTGTCTGATGCTCCGACTAGATGGGGCACAGCTTGGCGATGACGTCAAAATCGGGCCCTTCAACGTCTTCCGGAATCTAGCGCGATTCGAACTTGGGGAAGGTGCACAATTTGGCCAATGGAATTTTGTGACCGCCTCTCACCACATGCGGCAAGCGGGCGGGCCGGGCAGCTTTGAGTTGGGCCCGCATTCTTCGATCACTTCTCGACACTACGTTGACTGCACCGGCGGTGTTCGCGTAGGCGCCTACACCACGATCGCCGGTGAGCGATCGACATTCCTTACCCACGGTATTTCATGGGTCACCTCGGATCAGACATACGACGGCATCGAGATTGGCGACTTTTGTTTGCTCTCATCCAATGTGCAAGCAGCACCCGGGACATATGTTGGGGATCGCATCGTCGTTGGAATGGGAGCAACAATTGCGGGCAACCTGTCGGAACCAGGTCTGTATGTGCAGCCGCGCGCGACGCTGGTCAAGCGTGACCTCGGTGGACAATATTTCGAGCGGCAGCTCGGCAGCATAGATAGCGTTCGGCCACGGTCGTGACTCCTGCCTTTCTTGGGGAATAGATGCGGAGCGGTCCACGAAAGTCACCGATGAGAGTCTGTTTCTTCGTTGCGAATCTTGGTGACGGAGGGGCGCAGCGTCAATGCATCGCGCTACTCAACGCGCTTCAGCACGATTCAGCGGTTGAAGTCCATCTCATTCTCCTCGGCTCCGGGGAGCATGAAGACAGCCTCGATGTGTCCGGGCTCAGCGTGCATCGCACCGAGGTGCGCAATTTCGCCAGCCCGGCAGCACTCGCGTTCGTAGTGCCCACACTGCGGCGTGTGCGTCCTGACGTGTTGATCTCTTGGCTGCACCCCGCCGACATTTGGTCGTACGTGGCGACCCGCATCGTCCGTGGAGTGCCCTGGATCATCACGGAGCGCGGATCTACCTACCCTGACGAGCCCGTCTACAACGTCAGGAAGCGGTTCGGACGCCGCGGCGCCGCCGCGATCATCGCGAACTCGCCACCGGGCAAACAACTTTGGGACTCACTCACGCCACGTTCACCAGTGCGTGTGATTCCCAATATGGTGCTCGACGGCGGAGCTCCTTCCGGAGCGAGCGTTGACAGGACGGACTCGACCGAGTGCCTCTTCGTCGGCCGCCTTGAGCCGCAGAAGAACGTCGGCGCAATGACTTCGGCGTTTTCGCGGTTCGCTGTCATGCACCCACAGGCCAGGCTCGTCATCGTCGGCCAGGGTGCCGAAACGGGCGAAGTGGTGCGGATCGCGGAAGACGGCGGCGTCGCCAACCGGGTCGACCTGCTGGGCTTTCGTAGAGACGTCCCGAAGTTGATGTCAGCTGCTCGCTTGCTGCTGTCCTTCAGCCGGCACGAGGGCATGCCAAACGTCGTCATGGAAGCTGTTGCCGCAGGTCTTCCAGCCGTCGTATCTGACATCCCAGAGCACCGCGCGCTGTTGGGACACGACTACCCGTACTACGTGCGCCTCGACTCGCCTCCGGATGAGGCCGTGGGCGTCATCGCGCAGGCGTGGGCACATGGTCCGACGCAAGGAGAGCGCCTTTACGCGCATGCCAGGGGCGTACTAGCGGCCTCGACACCCGAGCAAGTCGTAGCCGCGTACGTCGATGCGTTTGCTGAGGTCATCGACCGGGCCAAGGCCAACAGAGCCAGAAGGATGCTCCGGTAGTGGACTCTGGCACGCGTCGCAACTTTGCTACGTACTACCTGAACTTCGTCGTCATGGCTGCAGTCGGGTTTGTCGTCAACCCGCTCCTCCTCGGCGCGCTCGGGCCGCTCATGTTCGGCGTCTGGAAATCACTACAGCGCTACCTCGACTTCGCGACAGTGGCAGACGGCAGAGCCTCTCAAGCTCTCAAGTGGATCGTGGCCAGCCGGATCACGCTGACGGACCAGGAAAGACGGCGCGATGTCGGGGCCGCGATCATCGTATGGTTTCGATGGCTTCCGGCGGCGGCTCTGGTGGCCGCAGTCGTCACCGTCGCGGTCCCACTGCTCATCAAGGGCATCCCCGACGATGCACGGTCGATGGCCTACGCCACCGCGGCAATCCTTGCGGCCAACACCGTGCTGGCCGGACTGCTTGCCGTGCCGGACTCGGTGCTCACCGGCGTGAATCAGGGCTACAAGTCAATGCTCGTCACGACAGCCGTCGTCATCGCGAGCAACGGTGCAATGATCGTCGCGGCCGTTTCCGGCTGGCCCTTGTGGTCGCTGGCAGTAATCGTCCTTGTCGCCGCGGTCGCCAACGCTGCGCTCACTTTGATTGTCGCCAAACGCGCCATCCCCTGGTGGGGCATTTCGCGACCGACCGCGCCGGACTTGCGGCGGGTCCTCGGGTACAGCGCATGGACACTCGGCTGGGTCGTCGTGGACAAACTCTTCCTTGCCTCCGAGCTCGTGGTCACCAGTGTCATGTTGGGTGCCGTGGCCGTAACCCAATACACGTTCACCACCTATGTGATGCAGTTCGTCCTCACGATCGCACTCGTGACGGCGAGTGGGTTCATGCCAACGCTCGGTTCCCAACTCGGCGCAGCGGATCACAGTGCCGCGGCCGAACGCACGAGGTCGGTCCGCCACCTCGTAGTCGGGGTCGCCGTGCTGGGCAGTGGTGCCGTTCTGGCCTTCAACGGCGCAATCGTCACGCTCTGGGTCGGCGGTGATCAGTATCTCGGCACAATGCTGAACACGCTGCTCGTCGTATGCGGCCTGCAGTTGGCACTCATCCGGATGGACGGGCAGATCCTCGATGTCACGATGCGCATCGCGCCGAAAGTCCTTGTCGGGCTGGTCAGTAGCGCCGGCGGGATCGTCGCCGGTTGCGTCGCCTTTGCCCTCACGCACAACCTCGCTGTCGCATTCATCGCCGTGATCGTCCTGCGGTTGGCCAGCAACGTGGCGTACCCACTGTTCGTGGCACGGTCGATCCCCGGGTCGGCGGTGCCTTGGCAACCAGTCATTCTGGGCGGGGCGCTCCTCGCACTCTCGTTCGGCATCGGGCCGATGGCCCAAGGCGGTACACCCCTCGTCACGGCTGGACTCGCGGTGGGCTGGCTTCTGCTCGCAGGCGCCGCGGCGTGGTTTGGACTCGTCCCGCGGACCACGGTGCGGGCCATATTCACCCGCGAGGTTTCAGCGTGAGGGGATCTTGTCGGCAACATCGCTGCGCCGACCCGCGCGGCACCGTACCGTCGCCCACATACTCCAGACGGCGTGGAGCAGAACAGATCTACGAGCTCGAAGGGGGGAATGGGGATGCGGGTCCATGCAGTGGGCACCGCGCCCTCAGCTGCTCATGAGATTGAAGCACGAAATGCGACACTTGCTCCACCGCTTCGGGATTGACGTTGTTCGCTTCCCACTGCACGACCCGCTGGCGCGCACGGCCAAACTGCTCGAGCACCATCGAGTGAACTGTGTGGTGGACGTCGGCGCCAACGATGGCGGGTTCGCGACCGCCATCCGCGGACTCGGGTATGCCGGCCGCATCATCTCTTTCGAGCCGCTGCAGGAACCGTTCGAGTCGCTTCGCCGCAAGGCAAGTGCCGACGCCAACTGGGACGCGCTGCAGTGCGCGGTCGGCGATGCCAAGAGCGAGGTGACGATCAACGTCTCCGGCAACGCCGGTCTGTCTAGCTCAGTACTGCCAATGCTGGAATCTCACACGGACGTGGAGCCAAACTCACGCTACGTAGGTACCGAGACGGTCAGCCAAGAACGGCTCGACACGCTGCTCCCCGAGTTGGGTGTGGGTTCGAACAGCCGAACGTTCTTGAAGATCGATGTCCAAGGGTATGAACGGGCGGTGTTGGACGGCGCCTCGAGCCTGTTTGCAGACGGTGCGATCGTCGGGCTGCAACTGGAGCTGTCGCTAGTGCCGCTCTACGACGGGGCGATGACATACCGCGAGGGACTGGACCGCGCTGAGAGTCTTGGGATGACGCTCATGGGCCTGGATCCGGTGTTCGCCGACCCGAATTCGGGTCAGCTGCTGCAAGCCGACTCGGTCTTCTTCACAACGTGAGCGACGTGCGGCTCACCCTGATCGGTCCGATGCCTCCGCCCATAGACGGGCAATCGATGGTGATGTGCCACATGGTCTCCGAACTCAGGCCGCACTTCACCCGGATGCGAATCGCGGACATCAGCGCAGGAGACGCCGTCAGCTGGCTCCGTCCAGTTGTCAAACTCCGCAGATCCGCCAGTGCGTGGTGGTCGATCCCGCGCTCGGATGCGGTGTACATCGCAGTCAAGGCCGGACAAGGGATGTGGCTGACCACAGCCGCAGCTGGCCTGGCGCGGCTAGCGGGGGTGCGAGTATTCCTGCATCACCACTCGTATACCTATGTCCGAGAACGCAAGCCCCGAATGGTGGCGCTGACACGCGCCGCCGGACCGCGCGCACACCACATCGTCTTGTCGAAGTCCATGGCGAGCGAGCTGAGGGCCGTCATGCCAGAGCTTCGTCGATCGCTGGTCATCGGCAACGCCGGGTTGGTTGATAGAACGCTGCTGGAGCTACCACTCAAGGCCGACGGCGTTGAGCTCGTCCTCGGCCATCTGAGCAATCTGTATCTCGAGAAGGGGATCGCCGAAGTCGTCGATCTCGCATCGGCGCTTCATCAGTCCGGGACCCGGGTTCGGCTCGTCGTCGGCGGTCCCACCGTCGATGGGCAGTCACGCCGACACCTCGATCGCGCCGCGCGAGAACTGGGTGAACTGTTCGAGTACCGGGGGCTGCTGACCGGCCAGGCGAAACGCGACTTCTTCGAGGACATCACACACTTCGTCTTTCCATCGCGCTACGCCCACGAATCGATGCCGTTGGTGCTCTACGAGGCGATGGCGGCCGGCGCCGTATGCGTGACAGCCCGGTGGGGGTCGATATCGGAGCAGCTGGAGGGCAGTCCGGGCGTGCTCGCAGGAAGTGTGGATTCGTTCGTCGAGGAAACGCTGCCGGTACTCGTCGACGCTGGCGCCTCAACCGCCGACTCTCGTGAATCCAGACAGGCGTATCTGCGGGCCCTCGCTGAATCCGAAAGGCAGCTGGCGGATTTCGTCACGCTGCTCGCAAGCCGGGACTGCTAGACCTCGCACAGTCCCGTCTTCGTGCAGAGCTCGTGACACCAGGCGAGGACTTCGTCGCTCTGCTGGCAGTACGACGGGTCCTTGCTGATGTTGGTCGCCGCCTTCTGCTCCTTCTTTGCCGCCTGGCCGGCTGGCGACATCGCCGAGTTCCCCGGCTTTCCGGGTGCAGCAACGCCCTCGTTGCAGTTCAGGTTGATCAGGACTTCGTTGCCCCGGGTGCCGCCGCTGGAATCGAGGAAACTCGATTTCGAGGAGCTGACGACAATGCAGTCGTCAGTGGCCAACCGGTCTCCGCTCACTGTCGCTATCACCGGCGTCTGGTGATATTGCGCAATGGTCGCCTTGGCATCGGCATACGTTTGTCCGGCATAGGGATCCGCAGACGCAACACCGGAGCCGAACACCCCCATCGAAACCGTTGCCGCAGCGACCGCACCAGCGATACGCACAATGAGAAACTTCATGAACGCTCCCCCCTTGAAATCAACGTTGCCCGAAAAGAATCGTAGCGGCGAACGACGCGTGACGGTGCCGAAATGCACGGCAATACGTCGATTTGATTCGTTGCGCCGAAGCTCAACAGACGCAAATGCACACTAGTGGGCGTAGTCACGCGCCACCATCCCAAAGGTGTTAGGCGGCACATACTTCTCGCAAATTAGCTGAAGTTGCGGGGATTGGGTCGAGAAATATCGATCCACCTCGACATCGGCAAACCGTGTGCGGAATAAATCATGTATCGCGAAGTCATCGACACCCTGACGGACCACGTGGTATTCGACCAGATCGGACGGCTCCGAATCAGAGTAGACACCGCGCAATCGGCGCCAACGAGTCGCCAATCCCCGTCGCAACTCGCCCTGCGTAATTCGCCACCCGAAATACGACCCCCACGACAGAACTCGCTCCCAGCGTTTCTGCCGCGGATACCACACCGGATCCTGAAATGTGACGACCGTTCCGCCGGGGCGCAGCACCGTGTCGCAGAGTCTGGTGATCACGCCAAGATAGTCGGGGATGTGATGAATCACCGATATCAACAAGATGACGTCGTACTGCGTCGCTTCCTTGAAAGGAGCATTGCCGTCGACGTCGTAGACGACTCGCACCGCGTCGACATCACGGTACCTTTCAGCGAGATAATCGAAGCTGGCCCTTGACATCTCGGTGACATTGGCCGTTCCTCCTGCGGCAAGAACGGTGTCCGTGAAGAAACCGTGCCCCGCTCCGATCTCAAGCACCGCACATTCGTCTTGCCGCTGCAAGATGTTGGTGATCGCGCCGGTGATCCGACTATCGATCCGCGTCCGCAGTGCGGTGTGGCGCAGGTGCGGGCTGCCCACGGTGTAGTCGTGACCATCCCCGTGGGCGCCGTCTTGCGACCGCTCAACTGCGCCACGCCGCCCATCGCCAAGCGTCATCTGCTCGTCCCACTCACCACTCGCTCAACGCCTACCCATTCCTCGGTACAGCCATCCTGAGCTGCGCCACTTCGCCTGATCGAGGCAATTTCTGCCGTCAATTATGTTCCGGCGGCGAACAATGGGATCCAGGTGTGCTGGTTCGAGCCGGCGGAATTCCTCCCACTCCGTCAGCACGAGGGTGACATCTGCGCCGTCACATGCGGCGGTTACGTCGTTTGCGTACTCCAATGTCGGAAACACTTTTCGCGAGTTCTCGATTGCTTTGGGGTCGTATACCGTGACCGCGGCACCTTGTAGCTGGATCTGTCCGGCGATATTCAAGGCCGGTGAATCTCGTATGTCGTCAGAGTCCGGTTTGAACGCCGCACCAAGCACCGCCACCCTCGCGCCAATGAAGGAGCCCCCTGCGACCTCTCTTGCCATTTCCACCATCCTTGTCCGGCGTCTCATGTTGATGCTGTCGACCTCGCGCAAAAACGTTAATGCCTGGTTGGCGCCGAGTTCACCAGCGCGCGCCATGAAAGCGCGGATATCCTTGGGTAGGCAGCCTCCACCGAATCCAATCCCCGCATTGAGAAACCGTCGTCCGATCCGGTCGTCGTACCCAATGGCGTCGGCCAACTCCGACACGTCGGCGCCAGCTGCTTCACAGAGCTCTGCCATGGCATTGATGAACGAAATCTTGGTGGCGAGAAACGCATTCGCGGCCGTCTTCACCAGCTCCGACGTCTCGCGATCAGTGACCAGGAACGGAACACCTTCTCGGAGGATGTCGCTGTACACCTCGCGAGCGACTTCCTCAGCCCGCCCTCTGCGTTCAACGTCGACACCCAACACGATCCGGTCCGGATGCAGAGTGTCCTGCACCGCAAAACCTTCACGCAGGAATTCGGGATTCCACGCCACCTCGACGGCGTCGCCAATCGGCGCGAGCCGTTGCGCCACCTCGCTCAGCCGCGAAGCCGTCCCCACCGGCACCGTCGACTTCCCATAGATCACGGTCGGCCTTCTCAACAATGGCGCCAAAGTCGTGACGACCGAGTCCACGTAGGTGAGGTCGGCCGCGAGCTCGCCGCGCTTCTGCGGAGTCGCAGCTCCGACGAAGTGCACGTCGGCGAAATCCGCTGCTTCCGCGTACGAGGACGTGAATCGGAGCCGCCCGGCCTCAAGATTCGCCTTGAGCACCTCGTTTATCCCCGGCTCGAAGAACGGAGCTTCGCCCGCGGAGAGCATTGCGAGCTTCGCTTCGTCGACGTCCACGCCGATGACTTCATGTCCCAGTTCAGCCATGCACGCAGCATGGGTCGCACCGAGATAGCCAGTGCCGAAAACCGCGATGCGACAACCCATTCACGTTCCTCCTTAACTCTCCGACGAACTCGCACAACGTCGTGCGTCTACCCGTATGCAGCACTCCTTCGCGACACGCGGCCGGCGCGCTCACTTGCCACGTCTCGAATCACGCGCTCAAATGCGGTCATCGCCGCATCCGCAGTCAAGAATTCCCTGCAATGGCGACGCCCGGCGGCACCCCATGCCGCTGCTGTTTCGCGGTCCTCCGACAGCTGCAGGGCCATCGTGAGTAGTGCGTGCGGATCCCCAGCAGGCACCACGACACCAGCGTTCGCCTGCTCGATCTCTCCGGCCGTTATCCCTCGTGCGTCGGTGGCCGCAAGTATCGGTCGCGCGGCATCGAAGTACGACGTGAGTTTGCTTGGCACAGACATTGCTGCGACGCCAGGCAGCTCGTTGACCAACAGGCAGTCGGCGGCGGCGAGGGCGCACCGATAGTCGGCATCGTCGAGTGGGTCGACAAACTGTATCCGGTCGATACCCCGTGCCAACTGTTCGAGCCCGGCCCGCTCGCTACCGTCGCCAACGAGGACGAACTGGATGGGTGCTTGCCGCTCGTCAGCCAATCGTGCTGCCTCCACGACATTTTCGAGGCCCTGTTTCTTGCCCATGTTTCCGGTGTGCACTGTGAGCAGCACGTCGGCTGGCCACCCGAGCACCGCTCGCGCATCGCGTTGACGCATCACGGGTGACGGTCTGAGATGGGTCCAATTGCGGATGACGGCGATGCGCTCAGATTTGACGCCTAGGTTCGCAGCGAGGTACTCCGCGAACTTCGGGTGAATCACTACGACCCGGTCGGCAGCACGAAGTACGAATCGTTCGACGAACCTGGTGACGAGTGCCGTGAGTCCGCCGCCCTCCTTCGTCTCAGCCAAACCGAGTGTGTAGATGTCCTGCACCCACACGACAAGGCTTGGGCGCGAAGGGGTTAGCCGGATGCGCAACACCGCGAGCGCTGTGGCGAAGAGCGCTGGGGAAACGGCGACCACCACCGATTCGGAACCGAGGCTGGTGGAAAGCAATCTCAAGCCAAAGCTGAGCTCCGATAGCAGCCGGCGTAGCCCTCTCGGCGGTCGTGGCACGAAATGCCGTAGTCGATGAACGGTGACGCCGTCGATGGTTTCGGTACGCCGCCACTGTCCGTACCCCGGCCGAATCTTCCATTCGGGATAGTGCGGGTGCGCGACATGCGCCGTCACGCGATGCTCCCGAGCACTAAGTCCAGCTGCCAGGGCACCCGTATACGGCGCGTTACCCGTCTCCTCCGGGGGAAAGTGCATGCTCAGTATCGACACTCGATGGCCGGGCTCGGCGTGACGACCGATGGTCCCGGCTCTGCTGACGAAGGCAGACGACGCCAGTCTGCGCACTGTGACGTTCAACGTCCGCGGTAGAACAAGACCTCGCGAAACGTCCGCAAGATGATTTTGATATCCAGCCAGAGCGACCAGTTCTCGATGTAGAAATTGTCGTATCGCGCGCGGTCAGCGATGGACGTGTCCCCCCTGAGCCCACTGACCTGGGCGAAACCGGTGAGCCCGACCTGAACGCGGTGACGGTAGGCGTATCTGTCGAACTGCGTGGAGAACTGCTCGACGAAGTGCGGCCGTTCTGGCCTCGGTCCTACTAGCGTCATGTCGCCGCGAAGGATGTTCCACAGCTGCGGTAGCTCGTCGATCGAGGTGCAGCGCAGGAACCGTCCGACGGGACCGACCCGATTGTCCGTGGCCACACACCACGTCGTCTGCGCCTCGAGTTCATTGCTTGGCCGCATCGACCGGAACTTCAACAGCTCGAATTGCTTGCCGTCGCGCCCCACTCTGACCTGCCGGAAGATGACGCCTGGTCCGCCTTCGATCCGCACCGCCAGTGCGGCCGCAATCAGCACGGGCAGCAAGATGGTCCCTGCCATCAGCACGACGACGATGTCGAACCCGCGCTTGATCAGCCACTCCGGCCCGTGGAGATTGAGTTTGCGGATTCGCATGATCGGGATGGAGCCAATGTGGTCGGCCAGCCCGGTCAGGGTGTGAAAGTGATGCATCCGCGGAACGACGAGTAGTTCTGCGCGTTGACATGCCGCGGTACGCACCGCACCGATCAACGCACGTTCCTCGAAGCATCCGTCGGCCACCAGCACGGTATCGGCCCTGGTCCTCGACACCGCCGCGTCCAGGTCAGCTAGGGAACCCAGGCGTGGCAGGTAGCCCTCCGCTGGACAGCGCTCGCAATCATCGACGAAGCCATCCAGCTTGAGTCCGTACTCTCGGTGCTGGGCAAGAACTCTCGCCAGCTCCAGGGCTACCGGACCGCCCCCAATCAGCACGGTGTGATGCCTGGTAATCCCGCATCGGCGACCTACCGCGATGAGCCGTGTTGTCACGACGCGGCCAACAATGACCAGCACGGCGCCCTGGCAAGCCGTTTCGAGGAAGATCAACACCTCCGGCTTGTGGTGCAAATGGAGAATCACGGCGGAAACTGCCGCCACGGCAATCAGCAGCCGAGCAACGATGCTCGGAAACTCGTCCAAGACGCTCAGATGTAGCCGTGCGACGTATCGGCCGCCTTCCGTGAGGAGAAGGGTCGCAAGGAGGGCCATGGTGAGGGTGGAGTAGAGCTGAGGTGGTCGCCATGCGAGCGGAGCCAACATCAAGGCGAAGTCGACGACGGGAACAACCATCCACGCTCGAATGCGGCTGAGGAACCGCACGCCAATGCGCTCCCGATCGGCGACGGCGCCGAGGACAGCACCATTGACTTTGGGAACCGGTGGCTGCGCGGCAGCGTCGTTCGCTCGCAGCGGAGCAACGTCGCGTCGACGACTATCGAGGAACCGGACGGTATCTACGACAGCGCTCCCAACGTCGGGATCGCGAGCTAGGCGCTTGGAGTAAGAGGAAGTAGCCGCCTTGGGCGAGGCGACGATCTCGGTCATGACTGCGCACCCGATGTGACACCAACGAGATTTTCATTTCCGTCGGTCGGCAAATTGCGCCATGAACAGTTCAACGAGCCGACCTCGGCTGCACCCCATGTCAGGCCAACGTTGCCCTCGCGCTTACGCGTACGCTCCCTTACCCACATCACTGCCCCCTGCACCCGTTGGCGACGGACTTTGCCCGTGAGGATGACTGTCACGACGCAGACACTCGCGATTGAGGCAACGACCCAACCACTGAGCAAATGCGATTCCCCCCTCGACCGATGACAGCATATTAACGCCGGCGAACCGATGTGCACAGCGGATTCCTCGAGGTATCACAGAATTAACCAATAGAACCCCGGAAATCACATCAACCAGATTCGGGCACTCGCCGAGCGGACCAGCACGAACGGGCTGAGCAATTCGAGCTAACTTCGAGCAATTCGAGTTACCTAGGCGCAATTCGAGTTACCTAGGGAGCAATTCAAGATATGAGACGGCCCTGGCTCTACCTACCGCCGATCGCTTCCTGGCAAATATTCGATTCGCGCCACTCGCTACTCAATTGAGAGTGGCTCGGGTTGTGCCGTGGACGCGGGCGGTGGGGCGTACGCGGGCTGGGCTCGCGTTGCCTGGCTGGCGTACGTCCCCTCCGCGAGACCACCTCGAGCAGCAGCGACGGCGATGTGGCGGCCCGGGCGTCGAGTCCCTGGAGGTCGCGCGCAGTAGGCTCACCCTGGTAGCGGCCAGCGCGGTGATACGCGGATACTGAGCCCGATTCCCATGTGGTCGTCCGTGCGGAACCACCGGATTCACTACTGAAACGAGGACCCTGCTCTGCACATTTTATTTGTTTGCACTGGAAACATTTGTCGGTCGCCTACGGCGGAGCGAATTGCCGCCGCGTACGGTGCTCAGTTTCGCATTCCGGACTTCCGATCATCCAGCGCTGGGACCCGCGCAATGATCGCGCATCCAATTCACCGCGAGGCGGCGCTCGTGCTTGAAAAGCTGGGTGGTGACGTATCGAACTTCGCCGCAAGACAGCTCAGCTCGACAATTATTTCAGATGCCGATCTCGTGCTCACCATGACAAGGGCGCACCGCGACAGAGTTCTGGAATTGGCCCCACGCCAACTCCACAGAACCTTCATGCTGACCGAAGCCGCCCGACTCGCGTCGGAGTGCAACGCACGAAATATCACAGACCTTGCCGCGCTCCGCCCCACCCTCGCCGGGCGCGAGGTGGCGGACATTCCCGACCCGATGGGTCAGAGCGCCGAATTCTTCGCGATCGTTGGTGCCCAGATTGCCGACCTCTTGCCACCGATACTCGAGCTCTGCCGGCCCGATTGATCCCCTCCAACGTGTCGGATTCGCACGACGCCGTTCGTCGAACGAGTAGAGAGTGGAGCACAGGGTTCCGCTCACTACCCGGAGGTGTCCCATGCACTACTTCGCCCTGCTGCTCACCGCTGAGGCCAATACTTCGCCCGACCCCGAGACGCTGACCGCCGAAATGGCCGCCTATCAGGCGTTCCACACCAAGGCGGCCTCGGCGATCCGCGCCGGCGACGCCCTGACCTCGTCGGCCACCGGCGTGCTGATCACCGGCGGACCCGACGCGCCAACGCTCACCGACGGCCCGTTCGCCGAGGGGGCCGAGGTCGCATGCGGCTACTACGTCTTCGAGGCCGACAACCTTGACGACGCGCTGGAACTCGCCCGCCAGATCCCCGCCGCCAAACACGGTGCGATCGAGGTCTGGCCGATGGTCATGTGGAACCAGCCGGAAAAGCCGCTGGACGGAAGCCACTGGCTGGCGCTACTCCTCGAACCGGCCGAGAACGCCGTGGCACCCGGCTCGCCACAGTGGGAAGCGGGCATTGCCGCGCACGGCGAGTTCGGTGCCGCCGCAGCCGATCACATCAAGGGCGGTGCGGCGCTGCAGCCGCCGGCCACGGCGACGACGGTACTGGTGCGCGACGGGCAGGCCACGCTGACCGACGGTCCATTCGTCGAGGGCGCCGAGGTCGCCAACGGCTTCTACCTGCTCAGCGCCGCGGATCAGGACGAGGCCGTCAAGATCGCGTCCATGATCCCCGCCTCGGCCGTGCAGGTGCGGCAACTGGCCGGGGTCTCCGGGCTATAACCACTGCTGAATGACCAACCTGGACGGCGTCTTTCGACGCGAGTGGGGTCCGGCGGTCGCGGCGCTCGCGCGCTGGTCCGGCGACCTGGACGTCGCCGAGGACGCCGTCCAGGAGGCCTTCACGGAGGCGCTACGGGTGTGGCCGCGCGACGGCGTGCCCGACCGCCCCGGCGGCTGGATCGTGACCGTCGCCCGCAACCGCGCGCTCGACCGGTTTCGCCGCGAATCCGCGAGGGCAGGCAAGGAGCTCGCTTCGGTCACGGACGGCGACGGCGCCCGAATGGAAGGTGGAGACGTGCACCCGGTCCGCGACGACGAGCTGCGGATGATGTTCACCTGCGCACATCCGGCACTCGACTCCGCATCGCGGTTGGCGTTGACGTTGCGGCTGATCTCGGGACTCACGGTGCCCGAGATCGCCCGCGCACTGTTACAGTCCGACGCTGCAGTCGGGCAGCGAATCACCAGGGCCAAGAACAAGATTCGCAGCGCCAACATCCCGCTTCGGGTGCCGCCCGCCGAGCTGCTGCTGGAACGGACGCCGCACGTGCTTGGGTGCATCTACTCGGTGTTCACCGAGGGGTATTGGTCGACGGCGGGCCCATCGGCGATCCGCGACGAACTGTGCGACGAGGGCGTCCGGTTGGCGGGCGAGCTCTGCGCGCTGATGCCGGACTCGCGCGACGCGCAGGCGTTGACGGCGTTGGTACTGCTGCACGACTCGCGCCGGTCGACGCGCGTGGACGCGGGCGGCGGGCTGGTGCCGCTCGACGAGCAGGACCGCAGCCGCTGGGATCGCGGCCGGATCTCCCGCGGGCTCGACCGGCTGCGCTTGGCCGAGGGTGCCGCGGGCGGCTATCTGCCTCAGGCGGTGATCGCGGCGGCTCATGCGACCGCGCAAAGCTGGGCCGAGACCGACTGGGTGCTGATCTGCCTGGCGTACGACCGGCTGCTGACGATCACCGGTTCTCCCGTGGCACAGGCGAATCGGGCGCTCGCGGTCGGCTTCCGCGATGGCTTCGAGGCAGGGCTATCCGCGCTCGACGAAATCGCCGACGATCCGCGGCTGGCGCGGTCCAGTGTGGTGCCGACGATTCGGGCCGACCTGCTGCGCAGAAGTGGACGGTCGACCGAGGCAGCGCAGTGGTATCGAATATCTTTGGAACACAACGGTTCCGCACCCGCCCGCGAGTTCCTGCTCAGGCGCCTTGCCGAGTGTGAAGCGACCATGCAGGGGTGATTCGGGTCAGGCCGCCTTCCGGGCAACGGTGGACTTCGTGGTTCGGCGCGCCGTCGACGCGCCCCGCCGCCATCGTAAGAAGAATCGGGTGCGCACGGTACCGCGCCGGAAGCGATCGCAGCCGCCGACCGCACAGAGCCCGCAATCCGAACCGGGCCGGTGATGCTGGTGGGCGGCTCGTTCGTGCCCGCATGCGCAGGTATCGCTCATTACTCCATGGTCGCCCGCCATGCTGAGGGTCGGGTGAAACCAGCCTGGTGCCTTCATGAGAGCCGGTCGCGGCTCAACCTGCGGCGTCTCCGCTGAGCTTCCGATACCACTTGCGGAGCAACCCCTCGCCCCGAAATCGGTCGCAGCCACCCGCCGGACAGAGCGCACAGTCGGTTCCGGCTCGGTGGTGGGCGTGGGCGGCTCGCGCATGGCCGCACGAACACACGTCGTCGTGCACGCCGACAAAGTACCACCAGGCCGCCGCGGGCCGTAGCCGTCCGTAGCGGCGGCGGGTCAGCCCGCGCCGCGGCGGAGCAGGGCCGCAGGCGCGGTGATGGGGCTGAACATGGCGCGCGTCATGCCGTAGCCCTGGCCCCTGGACTGCCGGCCAAGGAAACACGCGAAGTAGTTGGCTACCGCGTAGGACACGACGGTGGCCAGTGCGGCTCCGTTGAGCCCCCAATGCGGTATCAGCGCGAAGATCAGTGCGATGTTCACGATCGCTCCGACGCCGTGTCGGAGCAGCGACGACCACAGATACCCCTCGGCGACGATCCACTTCGAGTACACCGCACCCATGAACACGAACGGCGACGCCCAGATATGGATCGCGAGCACGTCGAACACCGGTTGAAGATCTGCGCTGACGAGCTTTCTGGCAGGACTGAAGCAGATGACGGTCACGACGATGGCGACGGCGATGCCGCACTGAAAAGCCCTGTCGTAGGCGGTCTGCAGCATGCGGCGGTAGCCCGCATCGGACCCGGTGTTTCGTGAATTCTCGAGCGCGGCAAGCAGTACCGGAAGCGTCGAGTTCATGATCACGATCGGGAGGATGTACGCGAGCTCGCTGGCGCGCGCGGCCAGCGAATAGATGCCGACGGCGGCCGAGCCCAGCAGCGGTTGAATGATGACGATGTCGGCGCGGAGGTTGACCTGGTTGGCGATGCCCGACAGGGCCAGCGGACTGGACTCGCGCAGCATGGACTGGACCTCGCCGCGCGCCGGGCGGTGTAGCACCGGTACCCGGGGATCGCGCCAGAACCTGGCCAGGATCCACATGCTGGTCAACGCGGCCTCGGCAACGTAGATGCCGATGAACAGCCACAGATTCGGGAGCACGAACATACTGACGACTCGGACGCCCAGCGCGAGCGCGACGCAGGCGATGCGGACCGTCGCGACACGACTGCTACGCATGTGCGCCATGTACCAGAGTTCGGGGGCGTCCAGCGCCCGGAAGAACAACGACGTGAGCGCCACCAGCGTGGCCATGGTGGTCAGCGTGTCGCGGCTGGTGAAGCTCACTGCGCCGAGCACCACGTACGCACCGACACAGAACATTTCGCGGATGAGCAGGATCGCCGCCACCGACCTGTTGGCGCGCAGGCCCTCGGCGACGATGTACTTGATTCCGAGGGCACTGAGTCCGGCGGTAGTCACCGACAGCCCAACCGTGCACAAGGCGATGGCATACGAGTAGACGCCGTACTCGTCGAGCGGCAGCACCCAGGCAAGCACGATCGCGAACACGGATCCGCTGGCGGTATTCGCGATCTGTTGCAGCGCGTTCCAGATCGAGTTTTTCCGTACACTTTTGCGGCCGTGCGGATCCCGCGGCGGCAGTACGACGCGATTTCGGACACTTGCCCGGTGGGTCATGTACCTGCGAGGGTGTCGATCGTGCGTTCCCACATGAGCTCGACCTGGTCGGTGAGTTCCGGGAGCCGGTCCTTCTGTCGCATGATGCCCGCCGCGTCGCCGAGCACCCCGGTGAGCGTCTCGTCGGGGTCCATTTCGGGTGTGACCAACCAGTCCGCCACCCCGAAGTCGTCGAGCAGTTCACGATATTTGTGGGACCACCCGAGCGCCATCGTCGGAACGCACTGGGACAGACAGCCGACGACGGCGTGAAAGCGACTGGCCACCGCCACCGACGCCTGCCCGAGCGCGGCCTTCAGCACCCGCGGGTCACGATCGGTGAACAGTGGTGCATCGATGCGGTCGGCGAGTTCCGCTGCGACGCCGCGGTCGTTGACCTCGTGGACGACGACGACGGACACCAGTCCGTGCGCCTTCGCCGATTCGCTGAACCCGGCCAGCAGGTCCAGGTAGCGGTGGCGATCCAAGCCACCATGGGTGAAGAGTTTGGTGTTGGGCACCAGCGCCAGGAACGGCCGGTCCGAGATGGGCCCGATGGTCGGCACCTTGACGGCGATGGTGAAGTCCGGACTGCGCAGGGTGGTGGTACCGACCGCTAGCTGCCGGACGTAGTCCTCACTGACGCGGTCGCGGACGTACACCAGGCTCGCCTGCTCCAGCACTTCGCGGGACCACCGTCGCGTCGGAGCGTTCTCGAATGGCCCGAAGGCTTGGGGCAGCATCACTTTCGGGACACCTCGTCGTGCCCAGCCACGTCCGACCAACGCCTCGCGTCGCGGCAACGACGGGTCGAACTGGTCGGTGTAGTGGAAGCCGGAGGCGTCGACCACACCGCCGATCTCGCGGTCGGCGGTGAGCCCGTAGGCCGTCCGCACGATAGCGGGCGCCGCGTTGCCCGCCAGCGAGCTCAGCCGCGGGAACGTTGGGTAGTAGAGCGTCTGCCGCAACCCGAGCCGCGATCGCACGGCGTAGTCGGTGATGGGCGGCGGGGTCGTAAGCTCGAACCGATCTGCGAGCCGTTCGCACACCGCCTGGAGCATCAGGTGGGCACCCTTGTTTTGCGTGTTCGTCCCGCGGATGTCGACGATCACAGCGCTCGATACCTCCGAATCTCGCCGACCGGCCGTTTCGCCGAAAATGGCACCAGCGCCGCGGGATCGGCGTAGCCGTAGGCGATCAACATCACCACGCGTTCGTAGCTCGCCATGCCCAGCAGCCGGCGCATGTCCGCCTCCCGATCGGGCAGGTCCGGCCAGTTGATACAGCAGCTGTTCACGCCCTGCGACTCGAGTGCGTAGACGAGGCCCATCGCGGCGAGGCAGCCGTCCACGTAGATCAGGTGCCGGTCGCGCCGGTCGAAGAACGCGGCCAGGTTCCCGATGATGACGATGAGGCCGGGGAGCTGATGTTCGTAGCCGTCGGTGCCCATCGGAATCGCCGCGACCTTCGCCGTGCTGACGGGGTCGTCGAAGATCTCGAATCGGTAGGGCTGCCGGTTGCATGCGGTGGGTGATTCGGCAGCGACCTCGACGGCGCGGTCGACGAGGTCGCGCGCCACCGGTTCGGGCGTGAACCAGCGCACGGACCGGCGGCCAGTCGCGAGGTCCTTTAGGTCGTCGATCTTCACGGTGGGTAACAGCGGAGCTGCGAGATGGGGTCCGCTCTCCGGCGACCCAGGATCAAGTGCCGAAAGCGATTCGCCGAAGACCTTGCGCGACTGGATGATCGAGGGGTGCGTAGCGGACGTCGTCACCTGGAAGTACGAAGACAACACGGAGTACATCCAGTTGAACTCGGGGTGCTGGGGCGTCAACACGCCGGAGTTCACCCCGCCGTGGAACGCGTCGACCGTCTCCCCGATGTAGTCGACGGCGAACTGGCTTCGCGTCGGGCGCATCGTGAGGCCCTTCTCGATTCGGTGCACGTTTCGGCGCAACAGGTATGAGTCGGTGCCCGACGCCACGGAGCGTTGGTAGGCGCGAATCCCCCTGCGCACGTAGCGACGTTCCCGACCCAGCGCCGTACTGGTCAGCGCGTAGAACCGCCGACGCATGACCCGGCGGGCCCTGGCGACGAAATCGCCGAAATCTCG
Organism: Mycobacterium sp. RTGN6; assembly: GCF_033804605.1. Taxonomy (NCBI): domain Bacteria; kingdom Bacillati; phylum Actinomycetota; class Actinomycetes; order Mycobacteriales; family Mycobacteriaceae; genus Mycobacterium; species Mycobacterium sp. RTGN6. Next base: position 443,874 of record NZ_JAPZKZ010000003.1, on the reverse strand, counting down.
AATGCTCGGCGCGTCTCCGTCGGGCGACGCGATGTGGAACGTCTTCATCGTGGGCACCCATCGAGTAGCGGCATACACGAGTCGGCGACTGTGCAGACCCCCGAAGATGACCGGTTCGCTACCCGGACGTCCGGGCGCAGCGGTTGTGTCGATGATACCCAGGACGACCGATCGCCGCCGGGTGCAGACCACCAGTGTTGTGCAGCCCACACGGGGACGTGCTCGACAAGCCGTTGTGTCACTGATGAATTCATGACGATGTGTCCTCCGTGATGGATCAGGTCAGTGGGTATTGGTGGGCCCACGCGACGATCTGTTGACCGCCTTGGGTGACGTCGCCGCCGAAGTTGTCGAGTTGAATGCACAGGTGCATCGCGCGCGGCGGGAAGGTCGCGGGGTCCGTCGAGGTCCACCACGGCTGGCCGTCTAGATAGGCGACGATCCGCTCCGGAGTCCATTCCACCGCCCAGCTGTGCCACCCTGTCGCGTCGGTCTGCACCTCGGCGTGCTCCCACTTGTTGTCGGGCCCGTAGTGCAGGTTGTACTCGACGGATTGCCTTGCCGGATCCCAGATCTCCATGAAGTCGATCTCGCCGCCGATCGGCCAGTCTTCGGCATCGGGCCACAGCAACGCCACGGAGTGGTACCCCTTCGCTCCCGGCGGCGATTGCATGCACACCTCCCACTGGCCATAGGTCTGGCCTGGATTCCACGCCATGCCACCGGAATTCCCCATCGGATCTCCCGTAAGCACGAGCAAGCCGTCGGCGACGGACACCGCGCTCGGGGTGCGACGCCCGTTGCCGACGTGGCCAGGGCCGTCGTACAGCTTCCACCCGGGCAGTGCCGGGTCGTCGAATTCATCGGAGCGGTTCGGTTCACCCCACCCCTGTTGGGCTGCTGCCGTGTTGGGACAGGGTTCGCCGTCGGCGACCGCGGTCGGCGCCGTCACCGTCGCGACGGCCAGAACCGAAGCGGCCGCGATCATCCGACCCCAGAGCATTGATGTGCGCTTGCGCATGGCTAGACCCAGTACCTGATCCAGTCGACGACCATGGTCGCCGGAAATCGCGTCTCCGCTGCGACGGGACCGGGCCAGTCGCCGCCTACCGCGACGTTGAGCACGACGTACATCGGCTTGTCGAACACCCAGTCGGCCCCGGCGGGTGCCGAGGTTTTGCTGTAGCTTCCGACGACGTCGCCGTCCAATGCGACCTTGATCGTCCCTGGCGCGCGCAGGATTTGGTAGACGTGGTAGTCCTGCGCCAGGTTCACGCCTGCGTCACCGTCTGCCGACTGCTTCCACGCCTCCTCGGGATTCTTCACCGTCGGACCGTGAATGGCGTTGTGGTAGCTGGTCCCGGAGTTGACCAGTTCCATGACGTCGAGCTCGCCGCTCTGCGGCCAACCCGCGGTCCAAATGTTGGTGCCGAGAAGCCAGAACGCGGGATGGATACCCTGTCCCTCGGGCATCCGGATCCGGGCTTCGAGGAGGCCGAACCCGATGTCGACGCGGTTACGTGAAACGAGCCGAGCCGACGTGAACCCGTTGCCATTGCGCCGAGCCTCGATGATCAGGTTTCCCGAACCATCCAGACGTGCGTTGCCGGTCGAGTTGGTATAGGTCTGCTGCTCGTCGTTGCCCCAGCCGCCTGCTCCGGTGTCGTAGTCCCAGTACCGGCGATCGGGCGCCGACCACGGGGGCCCGTCGAAGTCGTCCGCACCGGCCAACGTCATTCCCGCCGAGGTGAGTTCGGAATCAGATGCGGGGCGCAAGGCCCGTCCTTGCATGGTGTCGAGTGCGATGACGGAGGCGAGCACCACCGGTACGGCCAACGCGGGGAACAGACTCCACCATTGGCGTTTGCCCCTGCTCGTCGACGGCGTCAAGACTGCAGGAACCACTTCGCGATGTCCTCTGGTTGCACGCATGACGGGTCGAGATGTCCCCCACTGCAGGGCACCACCGAGATGTCGGCCACCGACGCGAATCGATCACGAAACGCGTCCGCATTGTGGGCGGTCTGCACCAAGGTGTCGCCGTCGCTGGCATAGAACCTCATTCGCTTTCCCGCCAACAAGTCTGGCGCGAGCGCGATCGGATTCGACTGTTCCATCGTGCCTTCCGGATACGCTGCGGCGATTGCCTGCTGGTACTGCTCGGGTGCAGACGCGAGATCCAACGCGGGGCTGATCGCAACCAATCCGCGCAGCGTGGGATCCGTCGACTCGGCGAGCAGGTTCACCGCCGCGACGGCACCCATGGACTCCGCTAGGAGATACACCGAGCCCGTCCGGTACTGCTCGCGGGCGACCCGGGCCAGTTCCGCGTAATCGCGCTGCGACCTCGGGTTCCCGAACGAGTTGCCGCCCGCATTGCTCGCGACGACGGCGTACCCGGCGTTGACGAGCAGGTCCGTCAGCGGTTTGTGGTGCTCGTCGAGGAGCACCATCTCGTTCGAGTCCAGTCCGTGGAAGTAGACCACCAGGGCTCGCGGCGCCTCTCCCCGCTTGGCGACACCCAATGTGCCCTGGCCGTCGACGTAGACGCGCGTGTAGTCGTACTCGGTCACCTCCGCCTTCGAGCAACCCACTAGCGTGCCGACGGCCAACGTCGTCGCCAGGAATACCGCGAGCATGCGAAAAATCAAATGCTTGACCACTGAAGTACTTCCCGGTACGTGTCGGCGAACTTCGCCGCCCTAACCTGTGCGGTGTACTCGTTCTCGACCTGCGTTCGCGCCGTAGCGACCATGCGTTCGCGCAGCTCGCCGTCGCTCAGTAGTTCCTCGATCGCGCGTGCCGCCGCGACCGGATCCGCAGGCGCAACCAACATCCCGGTGACTCGGTCGCAGATGAAGTCCAGCGGGCCCCCGGAGGCACTCACCACGACCGGTACCCCGCAGGCCTGCGCCTCGAGGATGATCAATCCGAACGGTTCCTCCACGGACGGGCAGGCCAGCACGTCCACGGATCGCAACACCGCGGCGACGTCCTCTACCGGCGGCAGCGCGCGAAATACCCCGGGTAGCAGGACTTCCGCCATTCGATGCAGCTCGTCGAGATAGCTGCCGTCGTCCTTGCTCGGCGCGCCGACGAGCGCCAGGTGGGCATCCACTCCGCGATGCCGCAACTCGACCACGGTGCGCACCAGCGTGTGCAGGCCCTTCTCCGGGTCGATCCGGCCGATCGCGGCCACCAGCACCCCTTCCGGGTCCGACGTCAATTGGTTCCGCCAGAAGGCTTGTGGCCCACCCGTACTGAAGCGGTCGATGTCGATGCCCTGAGAGATCACCTCTGATCTGCCCCGCGCCCACCGCGGAAGTTGGTCGCGGACGGCATTGCTCGTCGCCACGGCCTTCGATGACAGCGCGACGGCCACTCCGAGCAACGTCCGGCCGATGCCGGGCGCAACGATGTCGTGAAGCTCCACTACGGCGCGTCGGCGGAGTAACCGGCCGGCGAGCGCACAGTCGATGTGCGTGATGATGCTGTTGGAGTGGATTAGGTCGGCATCGACGCGTCGCGCTGCCGTCACGATGCGGATCAGCGCGACGATCGTAAGAAACGGCAGCTTGACGAGGTCGGCCATCGAGTTGAGCCTGGATCCATTGTTGGTCCGCACCCCACGCCGTTCTGGCAGGTCGATCGGAACGAACTCCAGGCCGATGCCGCGCCAACGCTTTTCGAGTTCACCGCCGGGCCGTGCGGCCAGCACCACGGTGATTCCGCGCTCGGCGAGTGCCGGAGCGAGATTGAACAGGCTGTGCTCGGTACCCATGACTTCGCGCGAGTGCGACACCGCCATCACCCGCACCATGACGTGACCGCCTGATCGGAGAAGTGACCGCTCCCAGCGCCTGCCAGGGCCGACAGCGCCTGGCGCACGGTGTCCGATGGGAGCACGTTTTCGTGGAACGACGCGGAGACGACGGTGGTGCGTGACGTCTCGGACACGAGAAACGTGAGCCCGCAGGGTCCGTCGGGCTCGACACCGCCCGCGTAGATCGCGGGCCGACCGGCCACGAACGGGAGCGCATCGATCTGGGGCGGTCGGCCCATGGCACTGAACGTAACCCTCACCGGCGCAGCCGAATCCACCACCCGCGGCTCGGCGCGGCCGGACCGGATCGAGCGCGTCGCCATCGCCTGCGTCGCGAGCGGGCGGCCGGAGGTCACCGTCGCCTTCAACGTCCTGGTGACGTCGCCAGGCCCGTAGCGGTGGTCGATGCTCAGCGGCACCCCGGCGACGAAGTTGCCGTCGAGCAAGGGGTTCGACAAGTACCGGCGCAGGTCCACGACTACCGAGACATCCGGGGCGACGCAGACCCCGGAGGCATTCAGGGCTCGGAGCAGCCGGCTGATCACGACACCGAGCCAGGAAGCGTTCGGCGTCTCGCGCCGCGCCGCGCCGATGAGCTCGTCCCTGTCCTCGGCAGGGATGACGGCGGCGAGCGTGCGTCGCGCGGGCGCCCACGCGACGGGGGCAACAGGGTCCGCGTCACCACGGGTTGGTCTGTCCGCCAGCGCCTCCCGTACCAGGCCTGGGTGGCGTCCGAAGGTTCGCAGGATCGCGGAGCCCAGCGGGAATCGGTGGCTGGGGCCAATCGCCCAGGGGTACGGCTCTCCGGTGATGGCGGTGTGCAGCACCGCCGCGAAGATCTCGTTGAAGGTGCGGCCGTCACCGATGGCGTGCGACATCCGTAGCCCGAGGTAATCGTCGAATCGGATGAGTGCCAGCGGCTGACGCAAGGACGGATCGCCGTCGATGCGGTCGAGCGTCGCCCCGATCGAGGTGACGTCGACGTCACCGCCGTCGACCACGATGCCGTCGGCTGCGGTGGGTCCCGAGGGAATCGTCCAGCGCCGACGGCCGTCGTCGCACCCCCAGGCCAGGCGACAAGCCGGGTACCGCTCGGTGAGCGTCACGACCGCACGCTCCAACGCCGCTCGCGACGGCATCTCGAACGGCCCACACAGCGCCGCCACTCGCGCGTCCCGCCACGGCTGGTCGCGCAAGTGCACCCTTCGGGTGGTCCGCTTGTCAGGCACCGGCTGCTTCAATCGCGCGTGGGGGCAGGAATTCGTGGCGCGCGCGCTTCGCCCGCCAATAGCCCAGCAAATAGACTGTCGAGATGGCGAGCCCAGCCAGACTCTCCGAGGGGCTCGTTGCGATCATCCTTTGCACACGCTCCCTGAGCATGCCGAAGACCGAGTCCCACTTGCCGGTGATCGGCGATTCCGGAGATTCATAGAGCCATTCGAGGTAGGCCGCGCTCTGTCCGTAGCGATGCCACTGACTGGCCAGGTCCCGAAAAGAGCTCCGCGGTTCCCATTCCATGAGCTCCCGCCGATCGACGGCCAACTCACCCAGCGAACGTTCCTGGATTCTCCAACAGATGTCCGCGTCGGCGCCGCTGCGCATCGCCCGGAAGCCGCCGACATCGCGGAATGCCGCAGCGTTGATGCCCAGGTTCGCCGTCGGAAAGTAGTCGAGTCTGCCGCGCACGCCGATATAGCTGTCCAGGCTGAACGGCTGCTGGCCTGCGGCGACCTTCGCCGCCACGGTCTGTCCCGTCCTGGTCCGAGTGGCCGTGCAGGACATGGCGACACCCGGTTGCGCATGCATCTGCCGATGGCTGTCCATCAGGCCTGGGAGCGGCCGGCAGCGCCCGTCGATGAACAGGAGGATGTCGGCCGCCGAAGTCCTTGCAGCCATTTCGCGCGCGTGATAGGGGCCAGAACTCGACGTCGTGGTGTGCACCTGAGCACCGAGTTCCCTTGCCGTCTGGGCGGTTCCGTCGGTGGAGGCGTCGTCGACCACCGTCACGACGTCGACACCGCTACACTGCGCGATCAACGGGGACACGCAGAGGTGCAACTGGTCCGCCATGTTGCGGATGGGAATGATCACTTCGATCGACTTGTCAGACATCTGCCCTCTCCTGTCCGCGCTACCGGCGTTCGACGTCGTGCTGGAAGATCGTCACGCCCTGGTCGTCGTAGACCTGCACCCAACGGGGGTCGTCGTGGATGCGCTTCTTGAGATTCGGCAGGGCGTCGAGCGGAAGGATGCCGAAGTACCACGCGTAGAGGCGCATCTGTTCGGTGAAGACGAGATAGGTCGACGCGTCGTAGCGACTACCGATCGTCTCGATGAACTTCTGATAGTCACGGTCGCTGTCGAAGTGTGACCCCACCAGGTTCGCCGCGAAGATCATCGGATCGTCGAAATGGTCGTTGAAGCGCGCGTATTCGACGTATCGCCAGGTACTTCGTTGGGGCCAGACCGGCGCCGCCACCGTCAGGTAGGCGGGAAAGTCGGCCTGTGCGAGCACCGTCTGCGATGCCGACACTTGTTCGCGGGGCATGATGTTCGCGAACCAGCCGCCGAAGTATCCCTGCGCCGAGAACACCGTCGCCACTGACAGCAGCACCGAGGCGATCCCGAACTTCAGCCGGCTGGACCGCAACATCCCAGCGAGTACCGGGGCCAGCACGATCGAGCAGCCGAGCAACGAATAGAGGAAGACCCGGAAAATGGCCTCGCCGCCGTAGCTTTGACCGCCGAGGATGAGCATCGGGCTGAGCGCCAGCACGCCGAGCGCGAAGAACGGTTGCTTTCGTCGCCACCGGACCAGCAGCACCAGCGCCGTCGACACCCACACCGTGCCGGACAGGATCCGGACCGCGAAGCTGGTGGTGCGCTGACCGACGCTTCCCACGGTGGGCACGTTGGACTTTGCGTTGTCGACGATGTTGCCGGAGAAGAGGCTGTACTGGTCGACTTGGTCGTAGTTGAACAGCAGGAAGCCGATCGCGATCACAGCGAGGATAGGCACGATCCACCACGGCTTCATGCGCTTGGTGACGACGAGCAGTCCGATCGCGAGCAGCAGCCAGAAAGGAGTCAGTTGGTGGCTGATGGTCACGGCGGTGAAGATCACCACGATCAGCACGACACCGGTCGGGCGGGTGCGCGATAGTCCGATCAGCGTGACCAGTCCGGCCGTCAGGACCATCGCGAAGGCCTGCGGCGAATAGTAGTCCTGGGCAACCCAATTCAGCGTTGCCGCCAGGAACGCGGCCGTCAGCGCTGGAAGCTTGTCCAGGTCCCATACCCGCGCGGCAACGTAGACGAGGCTGACGAACAACAGATGGAAGAGCGGGGTGAATCCATGGGCCAGCGTGACGGGCTCGATCCCCGTCAGATCGGACAACCATGCCGTCACGCCGAAGACGCCGGGCCAGCTGTGGTAGACGTCGACGCCACGCGCCAGTGCGTGTTCGTGCTGGATGTAGTCGACGACGCCGAGGTGCTTGTACGTCCACGAGTACATCGGGCTGTCGGTGGCGACGAGTGCGGGCAGGCGTTGCACGGCGATCATCAGGATCGTCGCCGCCACCCCGGCCCGGAAGTCTGCGCTGCGCACGCACAGGCCGAACGCCACGGCGGTGATCACCATCGAGCACACGAACAACGGCGATGCCGTGGCCAGCAGACCGTACTCGCTGATGCCCGCGGTGCGCAGCGTCGTCGCGCTGTACGCGAAGGCGACGGTGGCGATGACGATCAGCGCCCAAGGCAGCGTGACGCGCCGAGGGGTGCCGACGTCACGTACGTCGGGAGGCGTCGGAGTCTGCTCCGGAGCGGTGTTCAGTGCGGTCAAAGTGCCAGTTCCCTTGGCGCGGCGAGGCGGTGGCGGCGGATCAGCCCACCCACGAGCGTCGCGACCGCCATTGCCAGCAGGATCGGCAGCGGCGCATAGACACCGAACAGGAGCAGTCCCGAGACGATGAGGATGCTCACCGCGATCCCGACGACGGGGACCAACGCACACAACACCTCGGTGGGAAGGTCACCAAACCAGGACAGGATCAGGCTCCCCGGGCCGATCAGGACGAAGGCGCCGATCAGTATCAGGAGCACCGCACCGGGCAGCACGGGGACGGCACCGAGGAAGCCCGCGATGGCGGCACCGATCGCCAGCAGGGCGAGCCGCCCTGGAACGGCTTTGCCCCACAGGTTCTCCGCCATCATGCGGTGGCGGCTCACGTGACACCCCTCACGCCGCGGCACCCGTCAGAGGCGACGCCTTGCGGCCGTCCATCCGCGACCGGAGCAGGGCTCGAGGACCAGCGAGCACACCGCGACGTTCCAGCTTGGTGAGCCCATTCAGCTCGAGCGGGCTGGCGCCGGGATCCTCGACGACGGTGATGCGCCGCAGGTGCGCGACACCAGCGGCGCCACGCGACGCCACCATGAACAGCGTTCGAGGGTGAAGCATCAGTTTGGTGATCCACGCACCCAGCCCGAGGCCGTAGTTGTAGATCTGTATCTCCAATTCCTCCATACTCTTTCGGTGCCGGTGCCATATCAGCGCACCCGGCTCGTAGACCAGCGTGCGGCCGGCGAGCAGTACTCGGACGAACATGTCGATGTCCTCGCCGCCACCGGTCGGCGATCCGACGCCCATTCCCTCGTCGAATCCACCCAGCTTGCGCACCGCGGAGCGCCGAAAGGCGATGTTGGCGCCGGTACCGAAGCGCGCAACACGCAAGGGGAACAGTGGATCGTCCGTGGGCGGACGGGCCATGTCGTAGACGGCGGGCCGACATTGCGATGCCCACCCGACCCGGCGATCGAAGTACGACTGCGCCGCCGTGAGGACTTCGGCCGTCGGCACCATGCCGGTGACGCACACGACGTCGTCAGCCCTGGAGAATCCGCGCGCGAGGTTCTTCAGCCAGCGCCTGTCGACGAGCACGTCATCGTCGGTGAACGCGATGAATTCGTGTCGGGCGCTTTCGATTCCGACGTTGCGGGCGACGGCCAGCCCGCGTCGCGTTGCGGACACGATCCGGACGCCCTGACTTGCGAACTCGGCTACCACCGGGGGTGTCAGCCCGCTGGCCGGCGCGTTGTCGACGACGACGATCTCGAACGACGGATAGTCCAGGTCGACGAGGCTGCCCAACGTGTCCCGCAGCTGGTCCGGTCGGTCCTTGGTGCACAGGATTACCGAGAACGGCGGCTCGGGAACCGGGAGTTCACCTTCGACGCGTGGCAACTCGGCGACCTTCGACATCAACTGTTCGCCGTCGACGAATCCGGCCTCGACGGGCACCTCGACGAAACCCCTTGGCGTGTCCGCGGTCCAGACCAGGAACCGGGCGGTGTCGAACGGCTCGCCCTGGATCAGGCGCAGCGGCTCTGGCGTGATGTGCCGATCGTCGACCTGCCCGATCCATACCGCACCGCTCCACCAGTCCCCTTCGTCGGTGAAGGCGGTGATCGGTTCGACCGTCGCAGCTTGCTCAGTGGGCATCGACTCGTCCTTTCGTCGTCGACCGGGTCTTCACGAAATGCACGCCTGCTCCGGCACTGAGCAACGTCTGGGCGAGCAGGATGGCCAACGCACCTCCGAAGGCTCCGTGCGCTTCGGTGAGCCAGGGCAGTGTCGACAACAGAGTCACCGTGGCGCACGCGTTCATCACGAGCAGCGCGCGCATGTTCCGCCGGGACCGCTGCAATGCGGCCCACACCATGTAGAACGTTCGCACGACGGCTGCAACGCACAACGTGGCGATCACGGCCCCCGCATGCATCTGTCCGTACTCGGGGTTCAGCATCTGTAGCACGGTGGGAGCGAGCGCGACGAGGCCCACCGCTCCGACGACCGCGAGGACGAATGCCTTGACGAGGATCGACCGCGCCATCGGTTCGGCGGTCTCTGGGGCGTTGGAAGCGTGCACCACGAGTGACACGGCGAGCGCGGTACCGATGAAGTCGAGCGTCTGCACGATCGACAGGGACAGCGCGAACAGCGCACCCTCTCGGGGACCGCCGAATGCGGTGACCAGGAACGGAGTGATGGCGAGCATGCCCAGACTGAGCGCTACCGCGGCGAACGTCCGCACGACGAATCTGTCGAACTCGCGTGTCGACTCGTCGGCCGACAGCGTTGCGGCGTCGGGCATTCCGTCGGAGCCGTCGACGATGCGGCCGATGACGGGACGCAGCGTCAGCAGGACCAAGGCCGACGCCAGCACGAACGCCAACTCGACGGCGTGCCAGACGAATGACGTGGCGAAGGCCACCAGCAGGCCGATTCGGAGCACGCCGATCACCCCGTTGACCGCCAGCATCCAGCGCGCGCGACCGATCGCGACGATCGTGTTCGTCTGAAGCGTGAAGCCCGCGACGACGACGGTGCCTGCCGCCACTAGAACCACCACGACGACGGATCCTCGGACCTCGTCGATCAGCGTGACGGTCGCGAGACCACCGACGATGCCGGACAGCGCGGACGCGACGAGATAGATCCGTTGACCGCGTCGGTAGACGGCCGCACGGGCTCGGCCCACCGCGGGTAGCAGCGCGGTGTACGCATCGCCAATCCCGGCGGCGAGTACCAGCGATGGCGCCGTGATGGCGGCCAGCACCGCCGTCATGACGCCGAGCCGCTCCGGCGGAACCATCCGTGCGGCGACGGCCCAGAAGACCATGCCGAACAAGGCGCTGACGACGTACGACGACGCAAGGGACGCCGCGTCACGGTATAACCGCGACGCACCGAATCGCGGTGCGTCGTCATCAACGTCGTGTGTTCGCGGTGTCGTCAAGGCTACCTTCACGCGGCGCCTTCCGTTACGTTCAGCGTTGCGGCAAAGGGGATTTGGCTGACGGGCCGAGCACCTCGGGAATCGTCCGCCTCGGGCGTGGCGCGCGGCCACCACGACCGGGACATGGCAACCCCGTAACCGACCGCCGCGCATGCGAGCCCGAGGAACATGACCAACCCCTGAAGCATCGCAGCGCGGCGCAGTGCGACCAGCCGACGCGCTGCCGCGATCGCAGTCCGACGCACGTAGTCGCGTTCCGTCCCGATCACGTCGGCGGAGTCGAAGTTGTTGCTCATCAGGGCCTTCCCAGCGCCCTCGGTGTAGCAGCGCCCGGCGAAGAAGCGCAGTGTCGACCGCGATGCGGGAACCTCGTGGTCGATCACCGCCGACGGCACGTACATCCAGCGGCCGCCGCTTACCCGCGACATCCGGATGCAGAGGTCGGTGTCCTCTGGCTGCGACGCCTGTCCGCGCTTGCCGAAGTCGGTCCGGAAGCCGTCGATCGTCTGGAACGCGTCGGTACGCACGGCCATGTTGCCCGACCACACGTTGCGCACCTCGCTGGTCACGGTCGGCATGCCCTCGTAGGCACCACCGACGGCCCATGCGAACTCCGCCGGGAACCAGGCCGGCCGCCCAATCACCCACGAGTCGCGATACCGTCCGCCGGTGCCGACGACGCTTGAGTCCGAGAAAGGCCGCGTCAGCTCGTAAAGCCATGCCGGTTCGGCGATCTCGTCATCGTCGAGGAAGGCGGTGAGCGGCGTCGTGACCAGTTCGGCAGCCCGGTTCCGCGTGGCCGATGCACCACGAGCGCCGTCATTGAGCGCGACTGTCACCCAATCGAACTCGGCGGCGAGTCGGGCCGCGAGCTCCGGATTGTTGTCGACGCCGACGACGACCTGGCGCGGCGCGAGCTTCTGGTGCCGCAGCGACTCCAGTGCCGCACTGATGCTGGGCCAGCGGTCCTCGGTGTAGCAGGCCATCACGACGGAGACCTCGGGCGTATCCATCTCCAGTCGCTCAGGCATGGGCGCGTCTCCGGCCTAGTCCCCTGACGGTCCAGCCGGCGCTCGCCCAGTACGAGAGGTCCAGCACGTTGCGTGCGTCGAGCAGGCGTGGAGCCCGGACCTTGACGCGAAGTGCGACGGGATCGAGCTGGCGGTACTCGTCCCATTCGGTCGCGAGCACGATCAAATCGGCGTTCTCGCAAGCTTCGTCGGCCGAGTCGCAATAGGTGAGCGTGGGGAAGCGCTTTCGCGCATTCGCGACGGCCTTCGGGTCGTGTACGCGGACCGACGAGCCCTTGAGGTGCATCGCCGCGGCGACGTTCAAGGCCGGAGAGTCACGAACGTCGTCGCTGTTCGGCTTGAACGCTGCGCCGAGTACGGCGATGTTCGTGCTCAGGAAGTCGCCACCGAGCATCTGGGCGGCCACCGATACCACCTTGTCGCGTCGGCGCATGTTGATCTTGTCGATCTCGCGCAGGAAGCTCAACGCATCTGAGGCGCCGAGTTCGCCCGCGCGCGCACTGAAGGCGCGGATGTCCTTCGGCAGACAGCCGCCGCCGAAGCCGAGGCCGGCGTTGAGGAATCGGCGCCCGATCCGTTCGTCGTAGCCCAGCGCCCTGCTGAGCGTGACGACGTCGGCGTTGACCACCTCGCAGACCTCGGCCATCGCGTTGATGAACGAGATCTTGGTGGCGAGAAAGGAATTCGCAGCCACCTTCACCATCTCCGCGGTGGCGAGGTCGGTGGTGATGTACGGGGTGCCGGCGTCGATGATGCTGGCGTAGACCTCCATCAATGCCTTCTCGGCATGCTCCGACGTCACCCCGAACACCAAGCGGTCCGGCTTGAGGGTGTCGGCAACGGCCATGCCCTCGCGGAGGAACTCCGGGTTCCAGCCCACCTCGAGGTGATGGGTCGTGTGGTCTCCGACCCCGGCGGCTAGGCGTTCCGCAGTCCCCACCGGCACGGTCGACTTGCCGACGATCAATCCGTCTCGGTCGGCGAGCTCGGCAACGGTTCGAAAGGCGGAGTCGACGAACTTCAGGTCGGCGGCCTCGGACCCGGATTGTTGTGGGGTACCCACGCAGACGAAGTGGACGGCCGCCCCGCGCACCGCTGCGCCCGCGTCGGAGGTGAAGGTCAGTCGGCCCGACTCGAGCGCACGGGCCAGCACTTCCTCGAACTCGGGCTCGAAGAACGGTGACCGTCCGCTCGACAGCGCTTCGATCTTCGCGGCATCGGTGTCGTAGCCGACCACCTCGTGCCCAAGTTCCGCCATGCACGTGGCGTGAACGGCGCCGAGGTAGCCGGTGCCCATGACGCTCATCTTCATCGGAGCTCTCCCCGTATCCGCTAGGCCGACTTCGAGATTCGTGGGCCGCTCTCGGGGAGTCGGCCGGGGTCGTTCTTCAACCAGTAGTGACGGTCACGTAGCACTCGCTTCTCGCCGCGGGCCCTGTTGAACTCGCGGCGGATGGTGCGCAGCACCCGCATTCCGTCGCGGAACGCGTTGAGGTTGCTCACCCCGTGGATACGGCTCTTCTCGAAGCTCGAGACCTCCGAAATCTTGAGCCCGTGAGCCGCCACGCGGACGTTGATCAACGTCTCGATCTCGAAACCGTCGCCCCACTGGGGATCGGCGGTCTCCGTGTCGGGCAGCTTCATGACGTCGAGGCAGTGGCGCCAGAAGGCGTTGTAGCCGTAGCAGAGATCGGTGTATCTCGTGGCGAACAGGATGTTCACCAAACCGTTGAGGCCCTTGTTGCCGAACCGTCTGAGCGTGGTGATGTCGGAGCTGCCGCCACCCTGGATGAACCGCGAGCCCTTTGCGAAGTCGGCGCCCGCCACGAGTGCGCCTACGTAGCTTGGTATTTCGGCGGGGTCGGTACTGCCGTCGGCGTCGAGCATCACGATGATGTCTCCCGACGCTGCCTCGAACCCGCATGCCAGCGCGTTTCCCTTGCCCTTGCGGGTCTGATTGAGGTGGATACCGTTCGGCCACAACTGGCGGGCCACCTCGGCGGTGCCATCGACGGAGTTGCCATCCACGAAGACCACCTCGTCGACGTCGGCGGGCATCCGTGCTGCCACGTGCGGGAGGTTGCGCGCCTCGTTGAGCGCAGGCACGACCACGGTGATCTTGGGCCGCTTGGTGGTGTGCGGCAACCCATCCCAGATGCTTGTCAAGTTAGCCACGCCTGGCCCTCTTCTGATGTAGTGCGACCAACGAGAATGAAACAATGGTTGCGACAATTGGCACGAGGCTCGCGGCATCGCGAGTAATACAAAACTCACTACATTGGAAGCGTCGGCACCCAACGGCTCCCTGCCGTCTGAGATCACGCCAAGGCTGGCATATGCCTGAATGCCGTGCAACTGCTGGGGACGCCGTTGTGATGCGCAATACATCGGTCCAAACTGGTTGGGAAACGGGGCGAAATTTCGGCGCATGAATGGCAGGTAAAACACGTGTTACGGGGTTCAACACGGCGTCGCGAGAGTGACCAGCGGCCACCATCGCGGACCCATGCCTCCATGGCGTGTCCTCGATAAGGCCAGTTAAGCGCTTTGCTGCGGTCGGCGTAGCCGTCATTTGGCGACCCCGGCAATCTTTCCGCTGTCCGCAAATGTCGGTCGTGAACTTGCGTCATCCGAGTCAGGCCAGACGGCGCTCTGAATTCGGCCAATTAATTGTTTATCGTGTTGCTGGTGGTAATGGCGATCAACGATGGTGACGCAAGAAAGGTGCTCGACTGACTTGGTGAATGGCCCGCTGAAATTCCATTAGTTTTCATCCATTCCCAACTAGTGGTGATCGTGGGCGTATTCGACTTGTGTGTCAGCATTTCGGGCGCTCAGTTCGGCGCCGAAACGGCAACCACATCGACTCGGACGTCAAGAGAATACGACGGACCGCAGCCGCGCCGTCGACCAGATGTGCGGGGAGACTCCGCCCGAAATCGAGGCGGCGCACCGCTACGCGAAAGCCAGCGGTGCTCACCGATGACGTTGGCAAGCAAGCTCTTTGGCGGCGATCCGTGTCGCTGACGGGCCGTCGACCTCGGCCTCGGGTCCATCCCGCATCCCATGATCGGTCCTCGCCGCGCACGTCGACTGACGAATATCGCTCGATAGGGGCACACATTGTCCGGAACGCCGAATGAAACTCGTTGACCATTCAAGGAAGCAACCCACGCCCCTCGAATCGGACGTTCGTCCAGAGTGAGTCATAGCGCGGCGGACTTCCGCGATCTCGCCCTACGTCGGCCGCCAGGATTGGCATGTTCCACGGCGTCGTGTTGTTCCCAAAGCCAGGCAATGGCATCGAGGTGTTCGCCGGTCAACGGTCGACTCGCAGGCCGCCCTATTCGATGTGGCGCTGCTGCCCCATTGCCGACCCACCAGTCGAGCCGGGCTTTGTTCGGCACGATCGTGCCAAAACGGTACCGCGGCGCGAATTGGGCAACCGCGGTCATCAATGGTCATCCCGGTGTTCACAGCGAACCGGCCCGAGGTATGAATTATGCACTCGTACAATACCGTTCAGCCGCTTGAGCTAGCCGCCCAGCAGCCGCATCGATGCGAGGTCGCGCACCTACGCTCGTAACATGCTGTACCCGTGGATGATTCACTGCCTACCAGACGAGGGGGCCTCGGCGATCAAGGCCGCTGCCGGCAGGCATCCGGCTGCGGTCCCGGCGGCCGCTCCGAACGCCAGGTACAAAGTAGGAAGACACGATTGAGGGGGACCACTGAACACCGCGCGCAGAGTTGTCAGCATCATTGCGGGTCTGTCCTTGCTCCTGCTCGCCGGCGCAGCGCTCGCCGCGCGATATGCGCCGCTACCCGGCCACCTCTCGGTGTTCGCGATCGTCGCGTCGCCCTTTCTGATGTTCGCCGCGCCGCTGGCCCTCGTCGTGCTGGGGTGGGGCCGGCACTGGGTGGGGTCAGCATTGGCGGGCATCCTGACCGTCGCGCTGGTCTTGGTCCAGCTGCCGTCGTACTTCGGCGAAACCCCGAGGCCCGGATCGGTTCCGGTTCGGGTGATGACCATCAACATGCTGTTCGGCCAAGCCGACCCGCAGTCCATCGCAGATCTCGCGAAAGATCAGGCGGACATCCTGCTGGTCCAGGAGTTGACCTCGGACGCAGCCAAAGCACTATCGGCGGCGGGTACCGACCGGGATTTTCCGTACCACGCGCTGGACGCGCGCCCGCAAGCCGCGGGAGTCGGCATCTACAGCCGATACCCGATCACCGACTCCACCCGCATCGGTGGATTCCGGCTGGCGTTGGTCAGTGCCCGCGTCCGCGTCGAGGGCGTCGCGAGGGAGGTCACGGTGGCGTCGGTCCACTTCGCCGCTCCGTGGCCGCAGCCCATCGATGGTTGGCACAGTGACTTCGCCGCCTTTCCGCGCACACTGGCCGACTTGGCAGCGCAGTCGGGCGACGGTCCCGCGCTCATAGGCGGCGACTTCAATGCCACGATCGACATGCGTCCGTTCCGCGAACTACTCACCGGCGGTTACCGCGACGCCTCCGAACAAGCAGGAACGGGAAGGCAATTCACCTATCCCAGCAACAACCGACGGATTCCACCGTTCATGGGCATCGACCACATACTGACCAGGAACGCCACGGCGGCATCCACGTCGACCGTCGAGGTCCCCGACTCGGATCACCGCGCACTGCTCGCCACGGTGATGCTGCCGCAGGCGTGATGCTGACGCCGACTAGTTGACCGGCACGTCCAGGATCGGACGCGGATCGTTCGCACCCGGCCCGTCGAAGTGCCACCACTCCCCCGAATAGACCGTCAGCCCACCGGCTTTCATCGCATCGCGGAGCCGGACCCGGTTGGCCTGCTGTTCGGCGGACAATCCATCGGTGGCATACGCCAGGCTGCGCGGCGTGAAGTCGTCGAAGTCGGTACCCATGTCGAGGCGCCAGCCGTAGTGCCCGTCGACCAAGGTGACGTCGACCGACCGACCGGACTCGTGGCTGCGCGCGAACTCGCTGGGCCGGGCCACCCAGTTCGGGTTGGGCACGACCTCGAACATCCGCACCTGCACGTCGTGCGGTCGATAGCAGTCCCAGAACACCAGCCGCGCGCCATTGCGCCGCAGCACGTCGGCGGCCGTCTTGAGCCCGTCAGCCAGCGACTCGTGCACCAGGCAGCGTGCGTCGGCGGGGTATAGCGGGATGCCGACGAAGTTGTTGGCTCCTGCGTACCGCAGGTCGATGACGGCGTCGGGCACGACGCTGAGCACGTCCACCAGTCCCGCGGCCTGAGCCTGCGGCGAGACCGGAGGCACGTCGGCGGCCGCCGTCGAAGGTGTTATCAGCAGCATGATTGCAGCGGCCCCTACCGCGAACGCGCGCAAAGTCCGACGCAACACCGGCGTGTTGCCCGCAGACACGCGCGCTCGCGGGTGAACGGGTTACGCCTCGGTGAAGCCGCGCGTGACGGCCGGGTCGACCGGGATGCCCGGGCCGGTGGTCGTCGTGATGACGATCTTCTTGAGGTAGCGGCCCTTCGAGGACGACGGCTTGGCGCGCATGATCTCGTCGATGGCTGCGCCGTAGTTCTCGGCGAGCGCCGCTTCGTCAAACGACGCCTTGCCGATCACGAAGTGCAGGTTGGCCTGCTTGTCGACGCGGAAGTTGATCTTGCCGCCCTTGATGTCGGACACGGCCTTCGCGACGTCGGGCGTCACGGTGCCGGTCTTCGGGTTCGGCATCAGGCCACGCGGCCCGAGCACGCGGGCGATCTTGCCGACCTTGGCCATCTGGTCCGGCGTCGCGATCGCGGCGTCGAAGTCCAGGAATCCGCCCTGGATCTTCTCGATCAGGTCGTCGCTGCCCACCTCGTCCGCACCGGCAGCCAGGGCCGCCTCGGCCTTGTCGCCGACCGCGAACACGATGACGCGAGCCGTCTTACCGGTGCCGTGCGGCAGGTTGACGGTGCCGCGCACCAACTGGTCGGCCTTGCGGGGGTCGACGCCCACGCGGATGGCGACCTCAACGGTGGCGTCCTGCTTCTTGCTGGACGTCTCCTTGGCCAGCCGAACGGCTTCCAGCGGGGAGTAGAGATTGTCGCGGTCCACCTTCTCGGCGGCTTCGCGGTATGCCTTGCTGTTCTTGCTCATTGGATTCCAATCACTTTCGTTGGTTGTGGTTGACGAGCCGCAGCTGGCTCTCCCACGGGGGTACTGCTACTTGACGGTGATGCCCATCGACCGGGCGGTGCCGGCGATGATCTTGGCAGCGGCGTCGATGTCGTTGGCGTTGAGATCTTCCTTCTTGGTCTCGGCGATCTCGCGCACCTGATCCCAGGTCACCGTGGCGACCTTGGTCTTGTGGGGCTCACCGGAGCCCTTCTGCACACCGGCAGCCTTGAGCAGCAGCTTGGCGGCGGGCGGCGTCTTCAGCGCGAACGTGAAGCTGCGGTCCTCGTAGACGGTGATCTCCACGGGGATGACGTTGCCGCGCTGGCTCTCCGTCGCCTGGTTGTAGGCGTTGCAGAACTCCATGATGTTGACGCCGTGCTGACCAAGCGCGGGGCCGACCGGCGGGGCCGGGTTGGCCTTGCCTGCTTCGATCTGCAGCTTGATCTGCCCGGTGATCTTCTTCTTCTTCGGGGGCATGACTCTGGTGTTCCTTCTCTTTCTAGGCGGGCCCGGTGCCCGTTAGATCTTGGTGACTTGACCGAAGGTCAGTTCGACGGGTGTCTCGCGGCCGAAGATGGACACCAGCACCTTGAGCTTCTGCTGTTCGGCGTTGACCTCGCTGATCGACGCGGGCAGCGTCGCGAACGGGCCGTCCATGACGGTGACCGACTCGCCGACCTCGAAGTCGACGAGAATCTCCGGACGCTCCAGCGTCGCCTCGGACGACGACGAAGCACCGGCCGCGGCCGTCGACTTGGCGGGCTTCTTGGCTGCGGCAGGCGGCAGCAGGAACTTCACGACGTCGTTCAGCGTGAGCGGCGAAGGGCGCGAGGTGGCGCCGACGAACCCGGTGACGCCGGGGGTGTTGCGCACGGCGCCCCACGATTCGTCGTTGAGCTCCATGCGCACCAGGATGTAGCCCGGCAGCACCTTGCGGTTGACCTGCTTGCGCTGGCCGTTCTTGATCTCGGTGACCTCTTCGGTGGGCACCTCGACCTGGAAGATGAAGTCGCCGACGTCCAGGTTCTGCACGCGGGTCTCGAGGTTGGCCTTCACCTTGTTCTCGTAGCCGGCATAGCTGTGGATGACGTACCAGTCGCCGGGCCGGGTGCGCAGGTCCTTCTTCAGCGCCTCCACCGGGTCGACGTCTTCATCCTCGGCCGGAGCCTCGTCGTCAGCCTGAGCGTCTTGCGCCGGAGCATCGTCGGCTTCCGCTTCGGCTTCAGTCTCCAATTCGGCTTCAGCCGCGAGTGGCGCGTCCTCGACGGCCTCTGCGGCGGTGGTCTGCTCGAGAGACTCGGCGGCCTCGTCTGCGATCACGGTCGCCGGGTCGGCGTCCTCGGCGATTGCCTCGGACACACCCGAAGGCGTCTCGCCATCGAAGGTCGTCACGGTTGTCAGTCCTCTCTCAAATCCATATGCGTCATGTATGACGTTCGTCAGCCGAACACCAGGGTCACGAGCTTGGCCAGGCCGAGGTCGACCCCACCGATCAGCGCCACCATGAACGCCAGGAAGATCAGCACCACGGTGGTGTAGCTGACCATCTGCTTGCGGTTCGGCCAGATCACCTTGCGGAGCTCGGCGATGACCTGCTTCAGGTAGTTGATGACGAAGGTGATCGGGTTGCGGGACGGGCCCGACTTCTTGGCCGCCTTCGGCTTCTTGCCGTCACCGTTCTTGGTCGCCTTGGCGTCCGTCGCGGGGGCGGGCTCGTCCCCGCTGGAGTCGCGCCGTGGCCGCTTGCCGGTGGGGCGCGCCGGTCGCGTCACCACGGCGGTCTGCCCGCGGGTGTCCTCGGCGCCGGTCGGCTCGCCGGTGTCGGTGTCGTCGCCTGCGGAGCCAGCACCATCGCGCTCGTCGCTCACCGCATGCCTTTCGTCTGGTTTCGGGTGGTCACCTTCCAGTGTCCACGCCTGTCGAGTATTCAGTTGAGCAGGGGCGACAGGACTTGAACCTGCAACCTGCGGTTTTGGAGACCGCTGCTCTGCCAGTTGAGCTACGCCCCTTCGCCGTGTCACTGCTGGCCCTGGCCAACCCTGCGCGGCCGGGGCTCACACAATTCACGCGCTCTCCGATCGGCCGATCAGAAACCGACGGACAGCGCGCTGAATTGGGAAAACCCCGAGGACCGAGTGTACATCGGGCCTGGTGTGAGTTACTAATCCGCTACCGGACCGGCATCGGCCGCCGCGGTGCGTACGACCTGCCCAGTCACGGGATCCCACTTGGCCGAAATCGAGTTGTCGCCCTCGTGAGCCATCAGCACGGTGAAGGCCTCCATGACGATCGTGCCGTCCTGTTCGGCGCAGACGTTGCGGGTGGTGACGATGTCGGCTCCGAACCGCTCGACGACCGACTCGACGTGCATCGTCCCGGTCAACTCGTCCCCGACCCTGATCGGCCGATGGAAGAGGAACTTTTGATCGACCTGCACGATCTGCATGGTGTCCAGGCCGACGTCGACGGTCTGGAAGAAATGGTTCTGGAGCATCACGGCGAAGATCGCGGCGAAGGTGAGGGGTGCGATGAGGTTCTCATGGCCGAGGTCGGCGGCGGCGGCCTCGTCGTGGGTGGCCGGATCGTAGGCCTTGATCGCGCGCGCGTACTGGCGGACCTGTTCGCGTCCCACGACGAATACGTCGGGGTAGCGGTGGACCATTCCCCGAATGTCGGTCTTCAAGGGCACGGAACTACGCCAGCTTCGCGGTCGCGATGGCGCGGCCGAAGATCTTCTTTCCCCCGGTCGTGGCCGACAGCGCGATGGTCACTGACTTGGATTCGGAGTCAACGGATTTCACACGTCCATTGAACACGATTTCCGCGCCGACGCCATCGTTGGGAACCGGCACCACGGCGGTGAACCGGACGTTGTACTCGGTGACCGCGGCCGGGTCGCCGACCCAGGCCGTCACGTAGCCGCCGCCAAGGCCCATGGTCAACATGCCGTGCGCGATGGCCGTGTCCAACCCGACCTGCTTGGCGATCTCGTCGTCCCAGTGGATCGGGTTCAGATCACCCGACACGCCTGCGTAGTTCACCAGGTCTCCTCGGGTCAGCGGGATGACCCGCTCCGGAAGCTGGTCACCCACCTTCACCGAACTGAACTCACGCAGCGCCATCAGAAAAGCCCCTTCCGCTGTCATCCGAACGACCCGCCAGGGTCGTGAAAGTCTCCTGGACGACTTCGCCGGCCTCGTTGGAGATGATGTTCTTGGTCACGATGATGTCGGTCCCGTGCGCCTGACGGAGCGAGTGCACGGTGACGTCGCAGTACAGCCGGTCACCCGCCTTGATCGGTAGCAGGATCTTGAGCGCCTGGTCGACCTGGACGATCTGGGCGTCCTCGATGCCGATGTTCGCGTTTTCGAAGAAGGCCGTCTGCGCCTGGTAGCCGAAGACCGAGATGAAGGTCAACGGTGCCAGCAGCGCGTCGTGGCCGAGTTCGGCCGCGACGGCCTCGTCGTAGTACGCGGCGTCGTCGTTCTTGACCGCGACCGCGTACTCACGAAGCTTCTCGCGGCCTACCTCGTAGTAGTCGGGATAGCGGTAGTGCATCCCGACGATGTTCGATCGAAGAGCCACGAAGTCTCAACCTCTCCGGCAACCCAGGGCACGAAGCCCGCGGGTTGCGGTTAGCGCGATTCCTTGTGCGGCTGGTGTTGGCCGCAGTTCGGGCAGAACTTCTTGAGCTCGAGCCGGTCGGGGTCGTTGCGCCGGTTCTTCTTGGTGATGTAGTTGCGGTGCTTGCACACCTCGCAGGCCAAGGTGATCTTGGGCCGTACGTCTGTACTGGAGGCCACGGTGTCGTCCTTCGTCGAACTGTTGTTGGTCTTGTAGCGGTGGGGGGGCTCGATCCCCCGACCTCACGATTATGAGTCGTGCGCTCTAACCAGCTGAGCTACACCGCCATGCCGGAGTTGCCAGTCAAGCTTTGCTCGCCCGGTGTCCACCGAGCCCCCTAACGGAATCGAACCGTTGACCTTTTCCTTACCATGGAAACGCTCTACCGACTGAGCTAAGGGGGCCTGCACTGCTACGAGGCCCCTGGCGTCATCCGACGTCTGTGCCACGGGCCTTAAAGAGGGTACATTCTCGCCCTTTGCGGAGCCAAACCGCTTGTCACAGGGGCACCGAGACACCCTCTGACTGTGGCCCGTCGCGCAGCACGAGCGACTGCAGGTCGGCCCCCTTTGGCACGTCGAACACGATGGCTACGTCGGTCGACGAGCCGGGATCGACGTCCTTGGCGGCTTCGCCGACGTACGGCCAGGTGGCTTCGTCGACGCGGTACTCGGTGCTGCCGTCGGAGACGGTGTTGAAGCTCGAGTGGAACGTCTGCCTGGCCCCGGTGACGTTGGTGACCTTCATCTTGACGACGACGAAGCGGCCCTCGGCAGTGACGTTGCGCTCGGGGAACTCGGGATCGGCCAACACGTCGGTGACCTCGACTCGGTGCACGACGTAGGCGAAGTTGCCGGAGCGGACCTCGCCCAAGTGAGCAGCGCCGAGCCCGTCCTCGCGTTCGGCGACGCCGATCAGGGCGACGGTGACGGCGGCCACGGCGGCCATCAGCACCAGGGCACCGGCGATCAGCCCGCCGCGGTACCTGCTGCGGGCGGTCGCCACCGAACCTTGGGCTGCCGCCACTGGGTGCACTTCCTGTGAGTCGACTGATTGGTTCCTGGTAATGAACCTAATTCACGTCGACACTGGCAGCAATGGCCGCGGGCGACCCTTAACGGAGGCTTGGCGCCGGTCGCAGCATCTCGACGACGGTGTCGACCGACGACGGCTCCCCCACCGCGGACGACAACGCTGCACCAGGCGTGCGGCCCCACAACATCAGGGTTCTTGCGGCCGGGTGGCATTGCACCACCGGAGCGGGGTCGTCGGGGTCGGCGAGGGCGATCGTCGTCGTCGACCCACCGGTGACGGCGATGTCGGGGGCACCCGGCGCGCGCAGCACGATGGTCCTGCCGTCGCCGAGCCGGGGCGGGAACACGTTGGGCGTCATGGCGGCGACCGTCGTGGCGGCGTGCACCGCGAACCGGCCGTCGCTGAGTGCGGCGATGACGGCGGGATCGTCGCCGACGACGTCCCATCGATGCAGAACCAGTTCACTTTCGATGTGCAGCAACAGGGTGCGGGCGTCGAGGCTCGCGCCGGTGAACGCCACGCGCCGGCTCTCGCCTGCCTTCGACAGCCGATCGACGGCGACCGCGGCGCGCAACGACTCGTCGAAGAACGCCCGTCGCAGGCGAGCGGGAGTCATCTGCCGGTACGGCGCCTCGCGCTCCTCGAAGCCGCGGGTCGCGCGCGTCGGCGACCCAGCGAGCTCTCGTTCGACGAGGTCCGCGATTTCCGCGGAGCCCGCCGCGACGTGAGCGATCAGGTCGTGCACGGTCCAGCCTGCGCATTGCGTGGGCGCGTCGGGCTCGACGGAGCGCATGGCCGCGACGAATGCGATGAACGAATCCTGGACTGGGGTGCGGACGTAGGGCAGCAATCGGTCGGTGGCGGGTATCGCGGCGAGTAGCCGGGCGCAGGTCGTTCGGACTACCGGAATGCCGAGCAGCGTGGTGATGGTCTCGTTCATGTCGACAACACCACCACCCGCCCGGGTCCGGTGCTGGCGGGTTTACGACTTGACGTCCTCCTCGCACTGCAGTGCGAGGATTCCTCGTGCCGGCCGGCTGTCTCGATAGACGCTCATGCGGCTATCGCCGTGGGCTGGTCGGTAGTGGAGGTTCGCGCCGAGCGGCTCCGTCGCATCACGGTGTTGGCTTTACGCCTCGCCTTGATGCGCGCCACCGACCTCCGCGAGAGCGGATGCCTGCGGCCTCGCCGCTTGCGTGCTAGTGCACTACGGCTGGACTTCGGCGACTCATCGACGTCCTGACGATGCAGCCAGCCCTCACGCGCTGGCTGCAAGTCCAGCCGATCAGACCCGTCCACGCCAGCTCGGACGTGAAGTCCGAGGTAGGCCGAAAACAGGTCCCGATCCTCTGTGATGCCACACTCACAACGGTGGACCCGTTGCGAAAGCGGCTTTTTCTCACGGTTCCCGCACAGACACGTTTGCGACAGGGCTGTCGTTCGTGGGTTGTATTCGTAGAGCTGCTGTCCGCCGGCGCTTTCAGCCTTGCGGCGCATCATCTCCACCAGTAACCCCGGTGCCCGGTCGCGCACACTGCGCGGGAAGTTCTTCTGCCACGACACGTAATCCAGGCTTTCGCAGGCGATCTCAGTGCCGTGGCCCAACAGCCGGTTGCCCAGCGCCCCGTGCAACGTCTTGCGATGCTCAGCCAGGCGACGATGCAACTCGGCCACCCGGATCGTGGTCTGCTGCGCGGCGGCCGAACGCTGCCACCCACAGCGACCAGCGGTGTGGACGCCATCTTTGTTGAAGCAGGCCGGTGATCCGCCACGATGCTGGCGATCCAGATGCCGCTGCACCCGACGTAGCCGCATCGTGTCCAACCGAATCGCATCGGCCAGCGGCTCAACCCAGCCCGACCAGATCCCATCGACACCCTGCACGGCCACCGCAATCTG
Organism: Mycobacterium sp. RTGN6; assembly: GCF_033804605.1. Taxonomy (NCBI): domain Bacteria; kingdom Bacillati; phylum Actinomycetota; class Actinomycetes; order Mycobacteriales; family Mycobacteriaceae; genus Mycobacterium; species Mycobacterium sp. RTGN6. Next base: position 419,510 of record NZ_JAPZKZ010000003.1, on the reverse strand, counting down.
AGACGGGCCCAGGTCGAACGACACCCGTGCGTCACCGATCGGATGCCGCCTGCTCGGATGCCCATCGCAGACCAGCTGCATGCTGTAAGTGTCGGCACCATTGACCACCGTGCGCACAATCCGCGTCGACAGGACCTTGCCCGCCGCGATCAACGCTTCGATCTCGGCGAGTTCGGCCCGTTGCTCCGTACCGCGGCGACCCGACGTGGCCGACGCAGCGATCGGGATGACGAACCCCGCCCCCCACTGCAGGCCGATCAGCCGCCCAGCCGCGTCGGTCTTGGGCCGCAGCGCGCCATTGCCGTCCTTGGCGGCCAGTGAATGCAGACCACGGCGCGTGTTCTTGAACCGCGGCTTACCTTTCTGGCCGAGGTGCCACTGGCGCACCGCATCGAACGCCCGCGCTCCCAGGTTCTGGGTCTCCTGGGCCGGTAGATGTTCGCGCACCCACGACTTGCGTAGTGACGACGCGTAGGACTGCGCCGCATCCACGGTGAAACCATGGGCCTGCTCCACCGCCCGGAACTCCGCACCCCGATGCTTACCCTCGGTGGCCGCGCGCCGCGGCAACTCTCGCGCCACCTGCCAGGCCGGATCGGATTTCACCACGCGGGTGCGGGCGATGAACTCACCCAGCACCGCGTTGAACACTCGCACACCCGTGAAAAACCGGATCCCAATCTCGCGGCACTGCCCAGCATCCGGGCGCAACGGCCACGACCGCACATGCGTAGGTGCGTCCTTCGGGCGGTTACGTGCACGCGGCTTGCGAGCCGGCTCCCCGGCCGTTTTCGGCGCCATGAGGTAGGTCTTACCCACACCACAAACCTAAAGGTGACCACTGACACGACGACCTATCGCCGCACCCGACACAGCGTGTCGCTGCTGCACGCCCACCCGGTGTTCGTGACGAAAACACCGGCGCCCGGTGTTCACCGACGCCATGTTCACCTTCACCGAGACCGCCATGCGCGCCGCCGCGCCGAGCTTGATGTCGAGTTCGTCGAGTTCAACGGCGAAACCGACCAAAGGCACCTTGCTCGTCGCCTACCCGCCTACCTCGCAATCTCCGTTCTCGCCCAACGACTCGAAGGCCGCACCGCCAACATCGTCCGGCGCGAGTTCACCTGCGCCCGCATCCGCGGCCACCTCTGGTCGCCGTCCCACTTCGCCGTCTCCGGCGCAGGCGCACCGCTGTCGATCATCAAGCAATACATCGACGGCCAAGCCCGACCACTCTGAAGGCCGGACTCCGCCCGCCGACACCCGCGATGGGCTCACCCCGCACTGAAGTCCGAGGCTTGCGCCAAGGAACTCGGTCAAAGTGCCCGTCGGAGGTTCAGGCGGGCGACCACCTAGGGTTGGGCAATGGCCACGGACGACCGCCTGTACTTCCGGCAGCTGCTGTCGGGTCGCGACTTCGCGGCAGGCGACATGATTGCCCAGCAGATGCGCAACTTCGCCTATCTGATCGGTGACCGCGAGACGGGCGACTGCGTCGTCGTCGACCCCGCGTATGCGGCCAACGACCTGCTCGACACGCTGGAAACCGACGGCATGCACTTGAGCGGCGTGCTCGTCAGCCACCACCACCCCGATCACGTGGGCGGGTCGATGATGGGCTTCGAGCTCAAGGGGCTGGCCGAGCTGCTGGAGCGGGTCAGCGTTCCGGTGCACGTGAATACCCTTGAAGCGGACTGGGTTTCGCGGATCACGGACATACCGCTGTCGGATCTCACCGCGCACGGCCACGGCGACGTGGTGACCGTCGGCGCGGTCGACGTCGAACTGCTGCACACGCCGGGCCACACGCCGGGCAGCCAGTGCTTCCTGCTCGACGGCAAGTTGGTGGCGGGCGACACGCTGTTCCTCGACGGCTGCGGCCGGACGGACTTCCCCGGCGGCAACGTCGACGACATGTTCCGCAGCCTTCAGGCACTCGCCGACCTACCAGGTGATCCGACGGTGTTCCCGGGGCACTGGTACTCGGTCGAGCCGAGCGCAACGTTGTCGGAGGTGCGCCGCACGAACTACGTGTATCGGGCCAGCAGCCTCGACCAGTGGCGCATGGCCATGGGTGGCTGATGCGCGCGACGTCGGAGTACGCGTGAATGTAATTCGCGCGCTGTCGTTCCCGCTGCGCTATTGTCCGGTTTCGCAGCGCCAGCAGGGCGCGTGACGGGGAGGACCCTGCGATGACGACACCGGCCGGCTGGTTTCCGGATACCGAAGTTCCAGGTGGACTCCGCTATTGGGACGGCTCCGCCTGGACGGAGCACCGCACTCCGCCCGCGGCGCCCGCGACGCCCGAGCCCGCCGCCGAGGTGCCCGCCAGCGAGCAGCCGACGTCCATCGTGAGGCTGCCCGAGCCACCCACGACGGTGGTCCCGGCCCAGCCCGCCCCGGAGCCGACGCCGGAGCCGACGCCGGCGCCGGCGGCCGAGGAGGCCGCCAGCGGAACGCACCGCGCGGACGAGTCCTCACCTGCAACGACCCCCGCCGAACCCGCCGCGACCCCGGCCGACCCCGCCTTCCCGGCCGCCTGGGAGACCCCTCCGATGCCGTCCTGGGACGCTCCGGCGGCGCCCACGCAGGTCGTACCGGTCACCCCGCCGCCTGCGACCCCGTCATATCAGCCGCCCGCGGCCCCGCCGTATCAGCCGCCCGCGACCCCGTCGTACGAAGCGCCGGCCGCTCCGTCGTACGGGGCTCCCTCCTACGGGTCGTTCGACGCGCCGCAGGCGCCGCAGTCATACGATCCCGCGTCGTTCACGTCGCCGCCGCCTGGCGGGCCGCCGGGCCTGCCGCCAGGGGGACCGTCGGGCGGTGGCGGCAGCAACAAGGCACTGTTCGCCATCCTCGGTGGCATCGCGGCGCTCGTGGTGATCGCGGCGCTGGTGCTGACGTACTTCTTCGTCATCAAGGACGACGACTCGACCACGACGGCGAGCACGTCGACGTCGGCGAGCAAGACGAAGACCAAGACCAGCTCGACCAAGACGTCGGAGTCCGAGACGTCGGAGAAGCCGACCACTCCGCCCGCCGACGGCGAGGTCACCGACGGCGACTTCACGTTCTCGGTATCCAAGACCGATACCGGCGACACCGTCACGTCGGCGGAGGGCGTCGAGGCCACCGCCGACGGCATGTACTACGTCGTGTACCTGAACGTCACCAACAACGGAACCTCACCGGTGACGTTCCTGTCGACGATGCAGCGGCTCAACGCCGCAGGCAACAGCTACAGCCCCGACGACGAGGCGAACTTCTACCTCAACGGCGATGCGGTCTTCGAAATCCAGCCCGGCGAGACGATCGAGACGGGCGTCGCGTTCGACGTACCGGTCGACACCGAGGCCGACTCGATCGAGGCACACGGCGACCTACTGAGCCAGGGCGTCGAACTGCCGTTGTCCTGACCTCGGTCGCCTCTGCCTCGCGGAGCGGGTAGCCGCCAGCAACCGTTGCGCCACGTGTTTACGGGATCGCCAGCGAAGGATAGGGTGCTGGCCAATACCGCAACGACCACGTGAGGGCGCAGTGGACTGGATTCAGGAGCGCTGGGACGAGCTGGCCAACCTCGGATCAGGGGAATGGCTAGCAATCGCCGCATGGGCAGCGCTGGCGTTGGGTGTCGTCGTGCTGATCTACACCCACCGGCAAGTCAAGAGGAATCGCCAGCTAAAGACCGACCAGGTGCGGCCGCAGGTATCGATGTACATGGAGCCGCACGCCGCCGACTGGCACGTCATCGAGCTCGTCGTCCGAAACTTCGGCACCACCGCGGCGTATGACATCAAGCTCGACTTCGTCAACCATCCGACCGTCGCCGCGTACGAGCACACCGACTTCGACGGGCCGCCGGACGTCGCCGAGCTGGATCTCCCCAGCGAACTGAACTTTCTTGCACCCGGACAGGAATGGCGAACGGTCTGGGACTCGGCGATCAGCCGCGAGGAGCTCGGTGGCAACATCCGCTCGCGCTTCGACGGCACGTTGACCTACTACGACAAGCCTCGGCCGGAGCGCGACAAGAGCGCGTCGAAGCGATGGAACAAGCGGCAGGCCTTCGAAACCAAGGTGGTCCTCGACTGGGCGACGCTGCAACCCGTGCAGCGCCTGGAGTTGCTGACGACACACGATCTCGCGAGGCGGGAGAAGCAGAAGCTGGAGCTGCTCCGCACCGTGCTGACGTACTTCCACTACGCGTCCAAGGAGACGCAGCCCGAAGTGTTCCGGGCCGAGATCGACCGGATGAACCGGGCCGTCAAGGAGACCCAGGACCGTTGGCGGACAAGGCAGTTCGACCAGACCACCGAGCTCGACTTTCCGTGGATCACCAACGGTGCGACGCCCGAGACGGCAAAGGTGGGGCCCAGCGGACGGCACCGCGATCCGCACTGAGGGCGCTGCGTAACATCGGGCTCATGACGAGCACGGTGAAGTACGAACAGAGCGAGTCCGTAGCGACGATCACGCTCGACGACGGCAAGGTCAACGTGCTGTCGCCTGCCATGCAGCAGAACCTCAACGAGGCGCTCGACACCGCCGAGAAGGCGGCCGCGGCGGGTGAGGTCAAGGCGGTCGTGCTGGCGGGCAACCAGAAGGTGCTCAGTGCCGGCTTCGACTTGGCGGTCTTCCAATCCGGTGACGCGGCGGCGGCGCTGGGAATGTTGTCGGGTGGCTTCGAGTTGTCGATCCGGCTGCTGACGTTCCCTGTGCCGGTGATCATCGCGGCCACCGGGCCTGCGATCGCGATGGGCTCGTTCATGCTGTTGAGCGGTGACCATCGGGTGGGCTCGCCCAAGTCGCGCTGCCAGGCCAACGAGGTGGCCATCGGAATGGTGCTGCCGATCTCCGCGATCGAGATCATGCGGATGCGGCTCACGCGCGCGGCGTATCAGCGGGCCGTCTCGATGGCGGCGACGTTCGCTGGCGCAGATGCCGTCGCCGGGGGTTGGCTCGACGAAATCGTCGAACCCGAACAGGTTTTGGCGCGGGCGCAGCAGGTGGCGGCCGAGGCTGCCGCGACACTGCACCTCAAGGCGCACCGGGCGAGCAAGCTCAAGGCCCGCGACGACGCGCTCAAGGCGATTCAGGCCGGAATCGACGGGCTCCCAGCCGAATTCGCCGGCGGCAACTAGCCGCTTGCGGCGTTAGGCGTCCGCGGCGTCGTTGATCAAGCCCTCGAGAGTGTCGAGTACCCGCTCGAGTTCGGCGACCAGCCAACTGGTCTCGCGCTGCTTGTACACGTCGAGCAATGACCGGTAGTACCAGAGGTGCTCGCGCGGGTTCTTCTCGCTGAAGCGCTGCCACACCGCGTCCCCGTCGGTGCGGTGATCGCGCAGGATGGCGCGCGCGTTGTCGAGCTTGTCGGCGAGCGACACCAGGATGGTGGCCTTCGAGGCGTAGCCCAGGTGGTCGACGTAGCGCTGCTTGCGGGCCTTCCACGGCGGCTTGGGCACCTCGTCGGTGTCGCTGCATTGGTCGACGATCGTGGCGACGTCGTCGCCGAACTTCTCCCGGATCTCGGCGAGCGTCTTGGCGCCGCCCTGGTCCTCGACCGCGTCGTGCAGCAGACCCGCGATGGCCTGCGTCTCGTCTCCACCGCCCTCGATCACCAGGCTGGACACTGAAAGGAGGTGGCCGAGGTACGGGATGTCGCCGCCCTTGCGGGTCTGCGTGCGATGCAGGCTTGAGGCGTACGCGAGCGCCTCGTCGAATCGGTTGCTGAGCTTCGGCGTCGTCGTCTCCGCTGGCATGTAGGTCCTATCTACTCGCTTGGCACACCTTCACCTTGGCACAGGAGTACGACGTTCCTGGGTTTGCGTCGGAGTCGAGTTCTAGGCTGGCCTCGATGGGCCTTCACCTTCACCGTGCGGATAGCACCGACGTACTCGCCGCCGGCCTTGGCGAGCTACTGGCCGATCCGCTACCCGACCCGTTCGCCACGGAGCTGGTACTCGTGCCCGCGCGCGGCGTCGAGCGATGGTTGTCGCAAAGGCTTTCCCACGTGCTCGGTCGCGGCGGCGGAGGCGACGGAGTCTGCGCGGGCGTCGAATTCAGAAACCCGCACTCACTGATTGCAGAGCTCACGGGCACCAGCGACGACGACCCTTGGGCACCGGATGCGATGGTGTGGCCACTGCTCGAGGTCATCGACGAGAACCTCGACGAAACCTGGTGCAAGCCCCTAGCCAGCCACCTCGGCCACTTCGTCGGCGGTGAGGAGAAGGAGCTGCGGCAGGGGCGCCGCTACGCCGTGGCGCGTCGGATCGCGGGGCTGTTCGCGTCCTATGCCAGGCAGCGCCCGCAGTTGCTCGCCGCCTGGCGTGACGGCAGCGCCGATCTCGACGGCGATCTCGACTGGCAACCTCCGCTCTGGCAAGCCCTCGTCGAGCGCGTCGATGCCGACGCGCCGCACGTTCGTCATCTGAAAACTGTTTCCCACCTTCGGGAATCGTCGATGGATCTGCCGCCGCGACTGTCTCTGTTTGGCCACACCCGGTTGCCCATCACCGAGCTCGAACTGATCGACGCCCTTGGGACGCATCACGACGTACACCTGTGGCTGCCGCATCCCAGCGATGAGCTGTGGCGCGCACTAGCGGGTGTGCGCGGTCCCATCGCCCGCCGTGACGACACCAGCCACCGCGCCGTTCACCATCCTCTGCTCGCCACCCTCGGCAGGGATCTTCGCGAATTGCAGCTCATCTTGCCCACGGAGCTGCGCACCGACGAGTACCTCGGTGGCCGCGAGCACCCGGAAACGCTGCTGGGTTGGTTGCAGTCCGATATCGCCGCGAATGCCGTTCGGCCACAGGGCCGCACACTTGCCAAAGGCGACCGGTCCGTCCAAGTCCATGCGTGTCACGGCCAGGCTCGACAAGTGGATGTGCTGCGCGAGGTGCTGCTGGGCCTGCTCGACGACGACCCCACGTTGGAGCCGCGCGACATCCTGGTGATGTGCCCGGACGTCGACTCCTACGCACCGCTGATCAATGCCGACTTCGGGCTGGGCGACGTGCTGCGCGGCGCGCATCCGGCGCACCGGTTGCGGATGCGACTCGCGGATCGCTCACTCGTCCAAACCAATCCGCTGCTGGGCGTCGCGTCGCAACTGCTCGCCCTTGCCGGCAGCCGGGTGACTGCCAGCGAGGTGCTCAACCTCGCGCAGACCGCTCCGGTGCGCGCCCGCTTCGGGTTCACCGACGACAACCTCGAGGACGTCACGCGCTGGGTCCGCCAGGCGAACGTCCGTTGGGGGTTCGACCAGGAACACCGCCAGCCCTATGGGGTCGACTTCGTCCACAACACATGGCGTTTCGGCATCGACCGGATCCTCGCAGGCGTCGCCATGTCCGACGACGCGCACGCCTGGATCGGGTCAACGTTGCCGCTCGACGACGTCGGCAGCAATCGTGTCGAACTGGCCGGTCAGCTCGGCGAGTTCGTCGACCGGTTGGAGCGGACCGTCGACGCGCTCACCGGCGATCACCCGCTCGACGACTGGTTGCACGCCCTGACCGACGGCATCGCGATGCTGACGCGCGTCAACGACGCCGATGCATGGCAGACCAGTCAGTTGCAGCGCGAGTTCGGTCAGGTGCTCAGTGACGCAGGCGCGCGGTCCGGGACGGTAATGCGCCTGCCCGACGTCAAGGCGCTGCTCGATCGTCACCTTGCGGGACGGCCGACGCGCGCGAACTTCCGCACCGGCACGCTGACGGTGTGCACGATGGTGCCGATGCGGTCGGTCCCGCACCGGGTGGTGTGCCTGGTCGGCCTCGACGACGGGGTATTCCCGCGTCAGGGGGTCACCGACGGGGACGACGTGCTCGCACGCAACCCCGTCACCGGCGAGCGCGACAGCCGCTCCGAGGACCGACAACTACTTCTTGACGCTGTCGGGGCGGCCACCGAGACACTGGTGATCACCTACACAGGCGCGAACGCGCACTCCGGTCAGGCTCGTCCGCCTGCGGTGCCGTTGGCCGAGTTGCTCGACGCCCTCGAGGCAACGACACCGGAAAGCGTCCGACAGCGCATCGTCGTACATCATCCGTTGCAGCCGTTTGACATCCGCAACGTCATTCCCGGCGAACTGGTGCCGGACGTGCCGTTCACGTTCGACGACACGGTCCTCAAGGCGGCCCGCGCCAGCACCCGCGAGCGGTCCGAGCAGCCCAAGTTCATCTCGGGGCCCCTGCCCGCACAGCCCAACGAGGACGTCGCGCTCACCGAGCTGATCGGCTTCTTCAAGGATCCGGTCAAGGGTTTCTTCCGCGCGCTCGAGTACACGCTGCCGTGGGACGTCGACGGCGTCGAAGACGAGATCTCCGTCGACATCGACGCCCTGGAACAGTGGGCTGTCGGTGACCGGATGCTTGGCGACATGCTGCGCGGCATGACACCCGACGATGCGCGGCAGGCCGAGTGGCGCCGCGGCACGCTGCCACCCGGTCAGCTGGGCTGGCGCAAGGCGGGCGAACTGCGCGAGCAGTCCACCCTGCTCGCCGCGACGGCGCTTGGGTACCGCAAGCCCGACGCGGATGCCTACGACGTCGACGTCGACCTGGGTGCCGGACGGCGGCTGACGGGCACGGTGTCGCCGGTGTTCAACGACCGGTTGGTCTCGGTCACCTACTCCAAGCTCGACGGCAAGCATCTGCTCGCGTCGTGGATTCCGTTGCTGGCGTTGTTCGCTCACCACCCGGAGCGGGACTGGTCGGCCATCTGCATCGGGCGGCCGAGGCGCGGAAGTACCCCACTCGAGAAGGGGCTCGGCGCGCCGCAAGAGCCGGCCGTCGAGCTCTTGCAAGATCTGGTGGCGATCTACGACGCAGGACGACGGGAGCCGTTGCCCCTGCCCATCAAGACGTCATACGCCTGGGCGAGTGCCCGCCACGAAGGTGGCGAGCCGGAACGGGAAGCGTCCTTCAAGTGGAAGTCCGGGAATTACCCGGGCGAGGACCAGGATCCGGCGCAGGTGCGGGCGTGGGGATCGAACGCGTGGCTGAAGGAGCTGATGCAACCGCTCCGCACGGGCGAGGAGGTCGATGGCGAGACCCACCGGCTGGGGGCCTACTCGGCCCGACTCTGGCTGCCGATGCTGCGAGCGGAAGTGGCGCTCTGATGGACCGTTTCGACCTTCGGGGTCCGCTACCCGACATGGCCTCCACCACCGTGCTGGAGGCCAGCGCGGGCACCGGCAAGACGTTCGCGCTCGCCGGGCTGGTGACGCGCTACGTGGCCGAGGGGGCCGCGACGCTCGACCAGATGCTGCTCATCACGTTCGGGCGCGCGGCCAGCCAGGAGTTGCGCGATCGAGTCCGCCGTCAGATCACCCACGCGGCAGCGGCTTTCGACGACCCGACGCTCGCCGGCGACAACCAGTTGGTGGCCTACCTGCTGGAGGGCAGCGCCCAAGACCGCGCGGATCGGAAACAACGGCTACGCGACGCGTTGGCCGGCTTCGACTCCGCGACCATCGCCACCACCCACCAGTTCTGCCAGCTCGTGCTGAAGTCCCTCGGCGTGGCCGGTGACTCCGACTCCCGCGTCACACTGGTGGAGAGCCTGACCGACCTGGTGACCGAAGTGGTCGACGACCTGTACCTCGCGCAATTCGGCCAGCAGCGCGACGATCCGGCACTGACGTATCCCGACGCGCTCAAGCTGGCGCGCGAGGTGGTCGGCAATCCCGCGACGGAGCTTCGCCCGCTCGACCCGCCACCCGACTCGCGGGCCGCGGTGTGCGTCAGCTTCGCCAATCACGTGCTCGCCGAACTGGAAACGCGCAAGCGCCGACTCGGCATCCTGGGGTACGACGACCTGCTGACGCGGCTGGCGGAGGCGCTCGACGCCGAGGACTCCCCCGCTCGCCTGCGGATGCACCAGCGCTGGCCCATCGTGATGGTCGACGAGTTCCAGGACACCGATCCCGTGCAATGGCGGGTGATCGACCGGGCGTTCAGCGGTCGGTCGACGGTGATCCTGATCGGCGATCCGAAGCAGGCCATCTACGCCTTCCGCGGCGGTGACATCGTCACCTATCTGAGTGCTGCGGAGACCGCGGGCGCCAAGAAGACGCTGGGTACCAACTGGCGCAGCGACAGCGTCCTGGTCGACTCGCTACAGGCCGTCCTGCGCGGCGCCGAACTCGGCGACCCGGCGATCGTCGTCCATGACGTCGAGGCGGCGAACCAGGGTGCTCGACTGGTGGGCGCTCCGCACGACGCACCGTTTCGGTTGCGCGTCGTGCAGCGGGAAACGTTTGGCCTCCGCGGCATTCAGAACATCCCGATCGGCGACATCCGCCAGCACATCGGCAAGGACCTGGCGAACGACATCGGCGCGCTGCTCGCCAGCGACGCGACGTTCTGCGGGGACCCGGTGCGGGCGGGCCACGTCGCGGTGATCGTCGAGACGCACCGCGACGCGCGGGTGTGTCAGCTTGCGCTGAGCAGGGCCGGCATCGCATCGGTCTACACCGGCGACTCGGACATCTTCGCCTCCGAGGCCGCCGACGACTGGTTGTCCCTGCTGGAGGCGTTCGACCAGCCGCACCGGGCCGGGGTGGTGCGCGCCGCCGCGGCGACGATGTTCTTCGGCAAGTCCGCGGAGGACCTGGCGCAGGGCGGCGACGCGCTGACCGACGAGATCGCGGAGACGTTGCGGGAGTGGGCCGGCCACGCACGCGAACGCGGTGTCGCGGCCATCTTCGAAGCCGCGCAACTGCGGGGGATGCTCGAACGCGTGCTGTCGTGGCGCGACGGCGAACGACACATGACCGACCTGGCCCACCTGACGCAGCTGCTGCAGGACGTCGCGCACCGCGAGCACTACACGCTGCCCGCGCTGCGCGACTGGTTGCGCGCCGAGCGTGACGACCGCGGCGGGACAGGCGAGCGGAATCGCCGACTGGACAGTGACGCCGCGGCGGTGCAGATCATGACGGTGTGGGTGAGCAAGGGCCTGCAGTACCCGATCGTGTACCTGCCGTTCGCGTTCAATCGCTGGGTGCCGGAACCCGACCTGATCCTGTTCCACGACGGCCCCACCCGCTGCCTGCACATCGGCGGCAAGGAGAGCCCCGACTACCGCGAGGTCGAGAAGCTCGGCCGCGCGGAGTCCGCCGGCGACGACAGCCGGCTGACCTACGTCGCCTTGACCCGGGCGCAGGCCCAGGTGGTGGCGTGGTGGTCACCGGCGCGCGACGAGCCCAACGGCGGGCTGTCCCGGCTGCTGCGGGGTCGGCAGCCTGGCGAATCCGTCGTGCCCAACAGGTGTGTGCCCAGCAAGATCAACGACGACGACGCGCTAGCGCGGCTGCGGAAGTGGGAGACCGCAGGGGGACCGGTGCTAGAGCAGTCGGTGCTGACGCATGCGCCATCGCCATCCGCCGGGCCGGTTCCGAAAGGCCTTGACGCCAGGCACTTTCACCGCTCCATCGACACCACCTGGCGGCGCACCTCGTACTCGGGTCTCATCCGCGTGGCCGAGACGCCGGGAGTGAGTAGTGAGCCAGAGGTCGTCGCGCTGGACGACGAAGTCGGTGACCTCCCGCTGCTGCAGCCGTCGACCACCGGACCGCACGTGCCGTCGCCGATGGCCGAGCTCCCGAAGGGCGCGAAGTTCGGCACGCTGGTGCACGCCGTACTGGAGACCGCTGACCCGTTCGCGGCGGAGCTGGCCGCCGAATTGGAGGCACAGGTGCGCGAGCACTCGGTCTGGTGGCCCGTCGACGTGCCCGCGCCGGACCTGGCGGCAGCGCTGGTGCCGATGCACGACACGCCGCTCGGCCCGCTCGCCGCAGATTTGACGCTGCGCCAGATCGGTCTGCGAGACCGGCTGCGGGAGTTGGACTTCGAATTCCCCTTGGCCGGAGGCGATCTGGGGGCCACCGGACCACAGCTCCACCTGCGCGACGTCGGACGGTTGGTGGCCGAGCACCTGTCGGGCGACGATCCACTCGCCTCCTATGCCGAGCGCCTGACGAGTGACCCGTTGGGCAACCAGCCACTGCGCGGGTACTTGAACGGATCGATCGACGCAGTGCTGCGCATTCCCGACGGTGACGGGCACCGCTACGTGGTGGTCGACTACAAGTCGAACTGGCTCGGCGACGCCGACGGAGCGCTGTCGTCGGCCGACTACGAGCACGCCCGACTGGTCGAGGCGATGCTGCACTCGGACTACCCACTGCAGGCGCTGTTGTACAGCGTGGTGCTGCATCGCTTCTTGCGTTGGCGGCAGCCAGGTTACGAGCCCGGCCGCCACCTGGGCGGAGTGCTCTACCTGTTCGTGCGCGGCATGTGCGGGGCGGATACTCCGGTCATCGACGGCCATCCCGCGGGTGTCTTCGATTGGCAGCCGCCGGCGTCGCTGATCGTTGCCATGTCCGAACTGCTCGATACGGGGAGGGCGGCGGCGTGACCTCGGTCGAGCCAATCGATACCGCGGGCTGGCGCAGGGCCGTCGGAGCCTCGGGGCTGTTGGCGGCGTTCAACGAGGCCCTGGTCATCGACTCGGCCGATGTTCTTGTCGCACAGCGGCTCGGCGGGATGGCAAAGGAGACCGACGAACGGGTCATGCTGGCCGTCGCCCTTGTGGTGCGGGCGTTGCGCGCCGGGTCGGTCTGCCTGGAGCTGCGGTCGGTCGAGGCTCAGGTCGACGTCGCCGACCTGCCCTGGCCCGCGATAGACGGCTGGCTGGAGGCGGTGTGGGCCAGTCCGCTGCTCGAGGCTCCGCACGTCCTGCGTCGACAGGAGCACTTGCTCTACCTCGACCGGTACTGGCGGGAGGAGGTGCAGGTCGCTGCCGACCTGCGGGCGATGGTGTCGCGTGGTGCCGTCGACACAGTTGACTCGGAGGCGGACATCTCGCGCCTCTTCCCGACCGGTTACGAGGAGCAGCGCGGAGCTGCGAAAATTGCAGTGTCGCAACGGGTCACGGTGCTCACTGGTGGACCAGGGACCGGCAAGACGACCACCGTCGCGCGACTGCTGGCGCTGTTCGCCGGTCAGGCGGGGCCGGCGTCGCGGCTGCGCATCGCCCTTGCGGCGCCAACGGGAAAGGCAGCGGCGCGGCTTCAGGACGCCGTGCAACTGGAGATCGACGAGCTGGAACTCATCGACCAGCGGCGGCTCTCCGGGCTGCAGGCAACCACGCTGCATCGCCTGCTTGGCAGCCGTCCGGACAGTTCGTCGCGCTTCCGCCACCATCGGGGCAACCGACTGCCCCACGACGTCATCGTCGTCGACGAGACGTCGATGGTGTCCTTGACCATGATGGCCCGACTGTTGGAGGCGGTGCGCCCGCAGTCCCGCCTGCTTCTGGTCGGCGACCCAGACCAGCTGGCCTCGGTCGATGCCGGCGCGGTGCTGGCCGACCTGGTGGACGGCCTTGGCGCAGACAAGGGTTCACCGGTGGTGGCCCTGCAGACGTCGCATCGATTCGGCGAGTCGATCGGCGCGTTGGCGTCGGCGATCCGTGCAGGCGAGGCCGAAGCGGCCCTCGAGGTGCTGCGGTCGGGCGGCGATCACATCGAGTGGATCGACGACGAGGACCCGTCGACTTCACTGCGCAAAGTGCTTCTGCCGCAGGCGCTTGCGCTGCGCCGGGCCGCCGTGTTCGGTGATGCCCGTGCGGCGTTGGCGACGCTTGACGAGCAACGACTGCTGTGCGCGCACCGGCACGGACCGCACGGCGTCCAGCACTGGAATCGCCAGGTCGAGCGATGGCTCACCGAGTCGACGGGTGAGCCGATCTGGTCGGACTGGTATGCGGGGCGGCCAGTGCTCGTGACGGCGAACGACTACGGGTTGGGCCTGTACAACGGCGATACCGGTGTGGCGGTGGTCGGGGAGGACGGGCTGCGGGCCGTGATCGCCAGTGCCGGTGAGCCGCGGGCGTTTGCGACCAGTCGGCTCCCAGACCTCGAGACCATGCACGCGATGACGATCCACAAGAGCCAGGGCTCACAGGCCACCGAGGTGACGGTGCTGATGCCGCCGGTGGACTCACGGCTGCTGACGCGCGAGCTGTTGTACACGGCGGTGACGCGGGCGAAGGAGAAGGTGCGCGTCGTCGGCTCGGCCGACGAGGTGCGCGCGGCGATCGAGCGCCGGGCGGTGCGCGCGACGGGCTTGGCGCTGCGGCTGCGCGAGGCGACGGACTGAGCGGGTCAGGCCGCGGGTAGGTCGGTGCGGTCCGGGTGCTCGGACTTCCACCTCTGCTCGACCCGCTTCACGCGGTGGTGTTCGAGTGCGATCAGAATCACCCCCGCCGTCACCAGCGCTCCGGCGATGAGGCCCAACCCCATGGAGAGGTCGGTCCGGCCATACGCCGTCGATGCGACGAAGGCAGCGATCATGACCGTGCCGATCATGATCAGGATCAGGCCAGGTAGCCACAACGTGTCGATGAACGATTCACCCGCATGCGGTTGCGTCGTGCGGGAGTGATCCACGGGATCGCGATGCGCGCCCTTCATCTGCAGCTCCCTTCGTAGAGCTACCCCAAGCGTACGCCTCCTGTGAGCTACGTCACAGGTATGGATCGACCGCCACGCCGAGTGTGCGCACAGGGCGGAAGTTCGGCCGTTTCTCCGCCATGACCGCACACTCGGCGAGGCGTCGGCCGTCTGAGTCGCTTCCGAGCGCTAGTTCGCCAGCGGCTGCTTGGTGTAGGCCCGGACGTCGGCGTCGCCGTCGTCGAGTGCGCCGGTGAGCGCCTCGCGTGCGGCGGCCTCCGACGACGCCCACCTAGTGAGGCTGAGCACGGCGCCAGCAGAAAATGTGTCCCGCCTGCGCGGGCTGAGTGCTCCTAACGACACGGGCAGTCCATCCGGGACGCCTCGACCTGAAGGAGCACACCATGATTCCGAATACTCGGACCCGCTGCGCGGCTGCCGCGATCGTCATCGGGGCCACCACCGCGATCACATTTCCCGCCGCCTCCACTGCCGCCCCGGAGTGGAACATCGGCGCTTACGACCGCTGCATGCAGGGAGTTCAAGACGCGATCGCCGATGGGAACATCGCTCAGGGCAACGAAGTCGATGCGTATCGCGAGTGCTGCGAGCGAACTGGCGGGGTCTACTCCGACAACGGCAAGGGCTTTGCCGAGTGCCACACTGCGTCGGATCCGAAGCCGTACACGCCTGGCCGCCTTCCCTCGCACACGTTGACGCCGGTCAACCCACTGCACCCCGGAAACGTCACGCAGGACATCACGCAGACGCCGTGAGCATGTCCTACGGCTTGACCTGATGCCCGCTCAGGATCGATCCCCACCTACACCCCATCAGCGGAACGGCCGGAATGTAGACTCCGCGCATGTCGTTGACCAGCGGTGATGTCTTCGCTGGGTATGAGGTTCAGCGGAAGTTGGGGGCCGGAGGCATGGGCGAGGTATACCTCGTCCGCCATCCCCGCTTGCCGCGGCTTTACGCGCTCAAGACCCTGTCGCCGTCGCTTACCGATGACGACGACTTTCGTCGCCGATTCGGTCGCGAGGCCGAGCTCGCCGCCGAGCTCTCGCATCCACACATCGTCGGCGTGCACGATCGCGGTGAATTCGAAGGTCGGCTGTGGATCGCCATGGATTACGTCGACGGCGTCGACGCGTCGCAGCTTCTGCGCGAACGCTTCCCGCAGGGCATGCCCGAGCGGGAGGTCAACGAGATCGTCACCGCCGTGGCGGATGCGCTCGACTATGCCCACGCCCGCCACTTGCTGCATCGCGACGTCAAACCCGCCAACATCCTGGTGGACGACTCCAACCCGAACCGCCGCCGCATCTTGCTGGCCGACTTCGGCGTCGCACGCAGGACGGATGACGTCAGTGGCCTGACGGCGACCAACACGACGGTCGGCTCGGTGGCGTATGCCGCACCTGAGCAGCTGATGGGCAAAAAACTCGACGGCCGCGCCGACCAATATGCCCTTGCGGCAACGGCTTTCCACCTGCTTACCGGCAATCCGCCGTTCCAGCACTCGAATCCAGCAGTGGTCATCAGCGGGCACCTCAGCGTGCCGCCGCCACCGCTGGGTCAGTCTCGGCCGGAGCTCGGGTACCTCGATCCCGTACTCGCCAGGGGGATGGCCAAGAACCCCGACGGCCGATACGCCCTGTGCCGCGACTTCGCCGATGCGCTCGTTGGCCAAGCCAGCCCCGCTACCGTCCCGGCGCCCAAGCCTCAGCTGCCCCCTGCCTACGCCCCGCCTCCGGCCAACTTCGCGCCGCCGCCCGCTAATTTCACGCCCCCTCCCGCCACCTTCGCCGCGCCGCCTCCCGTGACCGGGCCGCCCGACCCAACCGCCCCTTATTGGGATCAACCTCCGGCCTGGGAACAGCCTCCGCCGACGGGACCCGGGCTGCTGCGACCAGCCGTGCTCATCCCGGTGGCCCTGCTTGTCCTAGTGCTGCTCGGAGCCGGCGTTTTTGGCTTGGTGCAGCTTGTTTCGAGCGATTCGACACCCACGACCTCCACCCGCGCGACGGGAACGACGGCACCCAGTCGCGAGCCCGAGCCGTCCACTAGCGAGGCTCGGCCATCGACGACGCGGCCATCCAGTACCGCCTCGTCCACCACCCCGAGTGCGCCGTCGACGTCGGTTGCACCCCCTCCGCCGCCGCCGACTCCGACCACGGTCAGCGGCATCGGCAGGAACCAGACCATCGCGTGCAACAACGACGAAGTGACGGTGTCCGGCATCCAGAACACGGTCACGTTCACCGGGCATTGTGCGAAGGTCACGGTGTCCGGCCAGAAGAATCAGGTCACGCTCGACAGCGCGGACACGATCGAGGCGTCGGGGATCGACAACGTCGTCACCTACCACACGGGCACGCCCGTGATCGACCGGTCGGGCATCGACAACACCATCCAGCAGGGCTAGTGCCCTGTGGTGGCGCCGGCGAGCACGGCTGGTTTGAGCACCTCGTCGCACCACTGCCGAAAGGTCGTGGGGCTTGCGGTCTTCGGAGTGCGGGGCACGCCGTCGTCGAGACCCTCGTCCTTGGCCCGCATCATCTCGACCATGCCCTCGACGAAGGCCGCGCCGACGCCGTAGCCGGTCAGCGTGGCGCCGAGATCGTCGAGTGACTGCCGTGCGTAGCGCACCGGACGGTCCAGCACCTCGGACATGATGCGCGCCATGTCGGTCGCCGAAATGTGCTCGGGGCCAAGCACCGCAACGCTGCCCGTCCCGCTCCACGATCGGTCCAGCAGCAGACTGGCCGCGGCCGCGGCGATGTCGCGGGTGGCCGCCGACGGCGCCTTCCGGTCGGCGGCGACGGTATCGGTGAATACGCCGTCGCGGATCGAGTCCACTTGGCGCAGTGTGTTTTCCATGAACGACGGGTTCGCGAGTGCTCGGTAGGCCACGCCCGTGCTCGCGATGAGGTCGTCCACGGCCAGCGACGCCGTGACGAGTCCGGCGCGGTCGGCGACTGAAGTGCCACGGCCGAGCGCCGAGACACCGACCACGTGCCCGACGCCGTGCGCGGTGAATGCCTGAGCGGCGGCACGGGTGAACCCGGAGAACGCAATCTCGAGGTTCGCCGCCTGACGGTCGGGCGGGACGAGCCAGAACACGGCGTCCGCGCCCGCGAACGCCCGGTCGACGACGTCGGCGTCACCGTGTGAGCCGGTCACGACGTCGACGCGGTCGCGGGTGGAGTCGGAGAGTTTGGCGGGGTCGCGCACGATGACGCGCAGTTCCTCGCCATGAGACCCTTCGAGCAGGATGCGTAGGACCTGGCTGCCGATGTCGCCCGTGGGAGTGGTGATCACGATCATGGCTCCACCCTCCCCGTGGAAACAGCCAGACGTCCAATACCTCTCGCAGCGAATTGATACCGTCGAGGTATGGATCTCGATCTGCGCAAACTGCGGTACTTCGTCGCGGTCGCGGAGCACCGGCACTTCGGTCGCGCCGCCGAGCAGCTCTACATCGCGCAGCCGGTGCTCAGCAGACAGATCCGCGCGCTCGAACGCGCGCTCGGGTGTGCACTATTCGTCCGCACGACGCGCAACGTGCAGCTGACGCCGGCGGGTGAGCAACTGAAGGAGGAGGCGCCCGGATTGCTTGCGAGCGTCGATTCCACCGTCCGGCGAGTCCACGAAGTCGACAGAGGAGTCGAGCGGCTCGTCGTCGCGTTCGCGCCCGGATTGCACGTGTCGGAGGCGGTTCGCGCGTTCACGTCGAAGCACCCCGCGGTCGAGCTCGAGTTGCTCGCACTGCGCTGGTGGGAGCAGGACGCGCCGCTGCGCGACGGGCGGGCCGACGTCGGATACCTGCGCCGTCCCTTCAACGACACCGGACTGCGCACCGTCCCCATCGGTCACGAAGGCAAGGTCGCCTGCCTGCCCGTGACGCACCCGCTCGCCCGCCGCCGAACCATCAAGATGGCGGACCTCGACGGAGAGCAGATCCTCGACGCACAAACGCGGCGAACGTCCTCGGTCGAGGAGAAGTTCGAGCTCATCGCTGCCGGGCACGCCATCGCGCTCGTTCCACGGACTGTTGCCACGTCATACTCGCGCCCCGACCTCGTCAACGTGCCGATCAGGGACGCCGTTCCCGTCGAGACGTGCCTCGCCATACCCAAGAACAGGCGAGCGCGGCGACTGCTCGACTTCGTCGACATCGCAACGACGACACTGCGCAGCGACTCGGCGCGGCCGGGTGCGCTCGCGGTGTGAGCTGCAGCGGAATAATCCCGTTCCGCTCCGGTTGGACTTGCCATACCCCTATCTCTCTGATCAATCCGGACGGCCACGTCCAGGTCCCGCTGTAACACCACGTCGCCGTCGCGACGGGGAGCAGGCAAATCCACATTGCCGGCCAGGTGGCTTGGGACGCGGAGGGCAACTTGGTGGGCGTCATCCCGCACGACCAACGAGAAAGGCGGCAAGTGGTAGACAACCAATTCACAACGCATGCAGAACTTTTCGATCTGAGTGGAAAGCGTGCGCTCGTCACCGGTGGCACCAGAGGCATCGGGATGATGATCGCGCGTGGCTTTCTCCAGGCGGGCGTCCGCGTGGTCATCAGCTCACGCACCGCAGAAGCGTGCGCTCAGGCGCAGGAACAGCTGTCCAAATTCGGTGAGGTGCGGGCCATCCCCGCCGACCTGTCCCGCCACGACGAGTGTCGGCGACTGTCCGACCTCGTCACCGCCGACTCGGAGCGTCTCGACATCCTCGTCAACAACGCGGGCGCCATGTGGGACGAGCCGCTGGAGACGTTCCCAGACGAAGCCTGGGACACGGTCGTCGACCTCAACCTGAAATCGCCGTTTTGGCTGGTGCAGGCGCTGCTGCCGGCACTTCGCAGCGCTGGCACCGCCGACGATCCGGCACGGATCATCAACATCGGCAGCATCGCCGCCATCCACATCCCTGCGCGGCCCAACTACTCGTACTCCAGCAGCAAGGCTGCGCTGCAACAACTCACCCGAGTGCTCGCCAAAGAGCTCGGCCCGCAGCACATCACGGTGAACGCGGTGGCGCCGGGACCGTTCCCGTCGACGATGATGGCTGCAACCCTCGATGAGTTCGGCGAGGCGATCGCGGCGTCGGCCCCATTACGCCGGATCGGCCGCGACGACGACATGGCGGGTGTCGCCGTGTTCCTCGCCAGCCGGGCAGGCGCATACCTAACGGGCGCCGTGATCCCCGTCGACGGCGGCATCGCCACAACCGCGTAGGAGCACTGACGCTGGGCTCAGGGCCTGACTTGGTGCCGACTCAGGATCGACACCCGATTGAACGAGTTGATGGCGATCGCCACCCAGATGACCGCGGAGAGCTCGTCGTCGGTGAATGTCGCTCGGGCGCGGGCATATTCGCGTTCGGCGGTGTCGTGGTCGGGCAGCGTCGTGGTGAGCTCGGCCAACCGCAGCGCGGCTCGCTCGCGCTCGTCGAACAGTTCGGTGTCACGCCAGACCGACAGCGTGGCGAGCTGCTTGTCGGTCACGCCCGCGGCGACGGCGCGACGGTGGTGGGTCTCGAGGCACGTGGGGCAGCCATTGAGCTGGGAGACGCGAACGTTGACGAGTTCGACGAGGGTACGAGGCAGGCCGGCCTCCTTGGCGGCAGTGGCGACAGCCGTGGACACGCCGATGAGCGCCTTGTAGGTCGAAGGCGTCTGGGTATCGATGTGGACGTGTTCGGTGGGCATGCGCCGCCTTCCGCGGTAGGGCCTGCTCGATCGTAGCCAGCCGTGGCAGGCTGAACGCATGGCTCTGACGGACAAGACCGGCGCGCCCGCGACGGTGCGCAAGGAGGCCGATCGGTTCACCGTCGCCGTCGAGGGAAAGTCGGTGGGGCTCACCGAGTTCGTCGACCGGGGCGAGCAGCGGGTCTTTCCACACACGGCAGTGGACGAGGCATTCGAAGGACGCGGCCTGGCGACCATCGTCATCGGCGAGGCGTTGGCGGAGACCAAGGCCGAGGGCTTGCGCATCGTGCCGGTGTGTCCGGCCGTCGTCGCGTACGTCGAGAAGCACCCGGAGTACGCCGACGTCGTAGACAAACCGACGCTGAAGATCCTGGAGTCACTGCGACGGGCTTGACCCACTTGCACGCTCGAGAAAGACTTCTCGAGTTGCCCGCCTCGTAGCGACAACTGCTGCTGGATTCGTGCATCGAGTGTGCGAGCCGATACGCCCCCACCGGCGAGTCGCGTATGAATCTGCACACTCGACGGGCCTGACTACGGACCGGAGTACGGCTCCATCTGCGTCGACTCCGCAGGGGCGGAAGGCCTCCGTCGACGGCGCACCAAAACGATCAACGTGCCGACGGCCAGAATGCACCCGCCTCCGAGGGCGAAGGGCGGTATCACGCTCACGTGCTTGGAGGCGATGGTCCTCCGAGTGGGCAGGTGACAGACGAAAACAACCGAAATGCGGGCCATCCCGTGGTTGCGGTCGGCCGCGATGGACCAGACTGAAGCGATGACGGAGTCCGGCGCCACCCGCGTCGCGGTCTACCTCGACTTCGACAACATCGTGATTTCGCGGTACGACCAGGTGAACGGGCGCAATTCGTTCCAGAAGGACAAGGCCGGCGGGCTGGAGGCCGAGAAGCTCAAGCGCGCGACGGTCGACGTGGGGGCGATCATCGACTTCGCGTCGTCGTTCGGGACGCTGGTGCTCACCCGCGCCTACGCCGACTGGTCCGCCGACGTGAACGCCGACTACCGCGGTCAGCTGGTGGCGCGCGCCGTCGACCTGGTGCAGCTGTTCCCGGCGGCGGCGTACGGCAAGAACGGCGCCGACATTCGGCTGGCGGTCGACGCCGTCGAGGACATGTTCCGGCTGCCCGACCTGACCCACGTGGTGGTCGTCGCGGGCGACTCGGACTACATCGCGTTGGCGCAGCGGTGCAAGCGACTTGGCCGGTACGTGGTGGGGATCGGCGTAGCAGGCGCGTCGAGCCGGGCGTTGGCATCGGCGTGCGACGACTTCGTCATCTACGACTCCTTGCCTGGCGTTCCGGTGTTCGAGCCGGATCCTGCCCCCGAGGAGAAGGCCGCGCCGAAGCGTGGGACTCGCCGTGGTTCGAGGGCGGCCGGACCACCCGAAGAGCCCGAGGCCCCCGATCCGCAACCCGCTGCGACCGCATTGCTTCAGCGCGCGCTGCAGATCGGGTTGGAGAAGGACGACGCCGACTGGCTGCACAACTCGCAGGTGAAGGCTCAGATGAAGCGCATGGACCCGTCGTTCAGCGAGAAGGCGTTGGGGTTCAAGTCGTTTAGCGACTTCCTGCGCTCCCGGTCGGACGTCGTCGAGCTCGACGAGAGTTCGACGACGCGGCTGGTGCGGTTGAAGTAGGGCCCGCGTGACTCCGAGCCACGGCGCCGAGCGGTCGCCCCCTCTCCCAGAACTCAGTATCGCCGGCGATACTGAGTTCCCGAGTGGGTAGGCGCTCAGCCTGGGAACCGGTCCGCGGCGAGTTCCTCACGCAGCGCCGCGGCGAACGCGTCGACGTCGGCCTCAGTCGTGTCGAACGCGCACATCCACCGCACCTCGCCCGTGGCCGGGTCCCAGTCGTAGAACCGGAAACCTTCGCGCAGCCGATCGGCGACGCCCGGTGGAAGGATCGCGAAGACGGCGTTCGACTGCGTCTGCTGCGTGATCGTCAAGCCGGGCAAGCCCTCCACCGCGTCGCGCAACCGGGTGGCCATCGCGTTCGCGTGGCGCGCGGAACGCAGGTAGAGCTCGTCGGTCAGGATCGCGATCAGCTGAGCGGAGACGAATCGCATCTTGCTCGCCAGCTGCATGTTGAGCTTGCGTAGGTACGTCAGGCCCTCACAGGCCGCGGGGTTCAGCACCACGACGGCCTCGCCGAAGATCAGGCCGTTCTTGGTTCCGCCGAACGACAGCACGTCGACGCCGGCATCGGTGGTGAAGTCGCGGAAGCCCACCCCAAGGTGAGCCGCCGCGTTCGAGAGCCTCGCCCCGTCCATGTGCAGCGTCATGCCGCGCTCGTGCGCGTGCTCAGCGATGGCCCGCACCTCGGCGACGGTGTACGCGGTGCCGAGCTCGGTGGTCTGCGTGATCGACACCGCGAGCGGTTGAGCGCGGTGTTCGTCGCCCCAGCCCCAGGCCTCGCGGTCGATGAGCTCCGGGGTGAGCTTGCCGTCCGGCGTCGCAACGGTGAGCAGTTTCAGCCCCGCGACGCGCTCTGGGGCGGCGTTCTCGTCGGTGTGGATGTGCGCGGTCTGCGTGCAGATCACCGCACCCCAGCGCGGCAGCATCGACTGCAGGCTAAGCACGTTGGCTCCGGTGCCGTTGAAGACGGGGAACACCTCGACGCCCGCGCCGAAGTGCTCGGCCATCACCTCGCGCAGCCGGGCCGTGTAGACGTCCTCGCCGTAGGCGACCTGGTGTCCCTCATTGGCCGCCGCGAGGGCGGCGAGCACCTCGGGGTGGATCCCCGCGTAGTTGTCGCTCGCGAATCCGCGGTACTCGGGATCGTGCAGGCGCAGGGTGTCGTCGAAGCCGTTGGTCACGGCATCCAGTCTTGCGGAACGGTACGAGAACGACCTGGACCGGCTGCTCGACCCTCTGTCATGACGCCTGTCATGACGCCAGGTAGCGTCGTTGCTCGTCACTGGTCAACGATCGGACGACAAGGGTGCGCGCCCGCGCGAGCACGTCGGAGAACCGGCCCGCGAAGGCCGTCGGCACCAAATGGGTTCCGGAGTCGTCCGTGACGGCGAGCTGCGAGCCGTCACCGTTGAGTGCGACGTTGGGAGCGACCCCATACCTCCCGACATAGACGGGCGACGTCGCCTCGAAATCCCACATGTTTACGAATCCGTCCCAGTCCGCGATCGCAATGAGCTGTCGGTCTCCGGAGATTGCGAACTCGTTCGATCCGTAGTCGGGCAGTACCCGTGTGACGGATCCTGATGCGGTGTCCCACTGTTTGGTTGCCTGCTCGTAGGAGAGCAACACGGTGGTCGGTTTCAGGAACGTCGAGCGCATCACATCCCAGAACTTCGCAGACGCGGTCGCCACCAACGTGGGTGGCCGCGAGCCGTCCCACGTGTAAAGGCGGCTATCGGCGATGAGGTCGATCTGACCGTCGGGTTTCCAGCCGACGATCGCCTGGACGCCCTGATCCTCGCCGAAATCGGACAAGGTGGCTGGTGGTTCACCCGAACGCCACGGCCAGCGCCACGCCTGGCCACGGCCCGAACTTCTGCGCATCACCGCCAGCAGGTCGTCCGTATCGTTGAACCGCGCGACGAGGAAGGGATACGTGCCGTCAAGCTCATAATTGGGATTGTCGACGGGCAGGCTGGCCACCTTCTTCGAAAGGGTGATGTCCCATACCGAGACCGCAGCGGCCTCCTCGACCGCGAGCAGATGGCCGTCCGTACTGAACGCCAACGGAATACCGACTCCAAGTGTTCGTGTGCCCGGCGGACGGACATTGCGCAGGGTCACGTCACCGCCTGGGCCGGTTACGGCGACGGTCGTGCCGTCCGGGCTGAACACTGGTGGCGACGGCTGGCCGTTCGCGTTGAAGTTGAATGTCTGAGGCGCCGCCCAATCCCACACCTCGACGCGTGAGCCGGCGCTGAGCAGGAATTGGCCGTCGTGACTGAAGGACAGGCCTCCGACGGCGTTCGCGTCCCCGTTGAGGTACACGGCCTCATTGGCGTCGCCGGCGAAGATGCGAATCGAATTGCCGGCTGCGCCGGCCGCGAGGGCATAGCCGTCCGGGCTCCACGCCAACACCTCAACGTTGTTGTAGGTCGACGGCATTCCGGGTGGCGCGTTCATCCGCAGTGTCTTGGTCAGTGTCGGACGACCGGGCGCGGTGAGGTCGACGATCTCGATCTCCGCGCCGTGGGCGATCGCCAGTACGCGATTGTCCGGTCGAAATGCCATGTCCACCACGGACGTCTTCGCACTGACTGGGTACGACGTCGCCAGATTCAGGTCGGCGGTGCGATACACCGCCACGGTATCGAGCCTCTGGATGGCGACGAGGCTGCCGTCGGGGCTGAACTTGGAGAACGAAGTGGATGGCCCCGCGTCGAGGACCTTCGGTGGTGCGTCCGGATTCTGCAATGACTTGAGGGTGAAGCTGCCGTCGCGGGGTCTGTTGGGTGCGAGCGCCCACGCTGCGTCGGGGCTCAATCTCACCAGGCCGCCGCTGCCGTCCCGGGACAGTTCGAACGTCGTAAGCGGGCGCATCGTGGTTCCGCTGGCCGGGTTCCACTCGAATATCGTTGTGGTGTCGCTCTTGTCGACGGTGAACACCACGTGACCGTCGCGACTGAACTCCGCCGACCAGATCCGGCCGAGGTTTTCGTCGACGGGCAGCGTGACGATGTCGGGGTGCTCACCGCGTTGCGTCCACTTCCAGACCACCAGGCTCTGATCACCGAACACGAGGACATGATTGCCCGAACGGTCGAATCCGCTGGCGCCGGTGAGGGCCCCCAACTCCGGGGGGTCTTCGGCCATCGGGTCCACCATGGTCCGACTAGAACGGGGTGTGACGTCGGTTGGCAGGATCGCCCGCACCGACGACTGGCGGACGGCATCGCGCACGGCGTCTTGCGCCGCCGTGGTCGGTGAGCTGTCGTAGGCGCGCAACGCAAGGATCAGGGCAAGCTGTGGGTCGGCGGCCAGGGTGTCGCGCGAGTACGCGGCGAGCTCCCGTGACAGCGCCGCATTCCGTTGCGTGGTGGCCTCATCGCGCTGCACCGCTGCATTGCGCCAGAAGATGACCGCCAGGGTGGTCACGAGTGCCATGACGACGGTGATCGCGACCGCCGCCGAGATCGACACGCGTTGGCGGCGGTTTACGGCGCGCCGGCTGGCGGCGATGAAACGGCCCTGGTCCGGAGTGGTGGTGGGTTTTTGGTCACCCTGGCCGGCCAACCACTGCTCGGCCTCGTCGAGCTGCACGCCACGCAACAACAGGCTGGGATGCTCGTTGCGAACCATCCATTCGTTCGCCCTGACCAGCAGACGGGTGTGCAGGTGTATCCGTGCGATGTCGGTGTTGAGTACCTCGACCAGGTGGGTGACGTCGGCGTCGAAGGTCTCCGGCTGGATGAAGTGCCAGTTGATGTCCGGTAGCGGTGGAGGCACCGCGTCGGTCTGCACCTCTCGGATCACCACCGGGACAATGCGTTTCGACAGTTCGAGAGCATGGCCGAGCTCGATGCGGCACACTTCCGAGCGTGCCGAGTCCGGGGTCAGGAAGAACACCATCGAATCCGCCGCGGCGATGGCGTTCTTGATCTCGTCCATCCACACCGCCGACGGCACGATGTCGTCGAGGTCGACCCAGACCTTTTCACCGGCGGCGCGCAGGGCCTCCACGACACGCGTGACAATGTCGCGGTCGTCCCGCGAATACGACACGAATACATCCGACATCCGGGGCCTCTCGACCTGTGTGGTCTGAAGGTAGCCGCAGCATTCAGCGAATACTCGCCAACGCCTTGAACTCCCGTACCCGATCCGGGTCCCGGACCCCCGGGTATCGACACGGTCACGGATGAATACCAAGCGATGCATCACTGATCACAACAGCCACACTGATCACTATCGTCACATCAGTCAACTGCTGGCGTCACGGTGACGTCTTGCCCCCTAGATGAGGTGTGACATGTCGCGGCGTCCTCGAATCACTACGTTGTCGATGGCTTCGGCGACCGTGATCGGATTCTGCGTGGCGATCGGCGTCGCGCCGTCAGCGACCGCCGAGCCCTGCGAGGGCGCCGCCGCACAGGCACAGCCGTCGGCCACTCAAGCCTTCGAGATCCCCAGTCCGTCCAAGCTCGCGCCGTTCAACCGGCCGATCGGCCACAAGCCCGTCGGCGCCAACGACGCATCGCCGCTACCCAAACTGGGGCTGTTGCCCGCGCTGCTCAAGGCGCTCACTCCGGCTCCGGTGAAATCCGCGCCGGTGCGACAGCAGGCGGCAGTGGTGCCCCAGCCGACCCCCGCGGCGCAACAAGCTCCGGCCGCCGTCCCGGAAGCGGCCCCCGCGCCGGTGCCCAACAACCCGCCAGGGACGGCGATCGTCGGATGGGTCACCGGGCCCGACAGCCCGAACCAAACCATCCAACGCTTCGCCATCACCGGTACCGACCTCGGAATCATGTGGGACAACGGCGATCCCGCGAACCATCAGGTGCTGATGGCGTTCGGCGACACCAACGGCTTCTGCGGCATCCCCGGCAAGCAATGGCGCTACAACGCATTGATGCGCAGCCAGGACGGGGCACTGTCCAAGACGGTCGCCGTGCCAGATGGCGTGGTCGGCAACAAGTATTCGGGCTCACCGGTGTGGCGACCGGGCATCTCCAAGCAGATCATCAACAGCATCGGGCAAGCGCCGGACGAGACCGGCATCATCCCGACGGCAGGCGTCGCCGTGGGGCGAAACCAATACCTCAACTTCATGTCGATCAGGGACTGGAACAGCCCGGGCTCGTGGTCGACGAATTTCTCGGCAATCGCGGTGTCGCAAGACAACGGTGAGACCTGGGGCGTCTACCCCGGGACCATCCGCCCACCCTCTGGGGGCAACGAGAACTTCCAGATGGGGGCGTTCCTCAAGCCCGGGCCCGGCGACCAGTACCTCTACACGTACGGGACACCCAACGGACGCGGCGGTTCGGCGTACGTGGCGCGCGTGGCCCCCAACTTCGTGCCCGACCTGTCCAAGTACGAGTACTGGAACGGCGACAACCAAGCCTGGGTGCCGGCCAATCCAGCGGCCGCAACGCCGGTCATCCCGGGACCCGTCAGCGAGATGTCGGCCCAGTACAACACCTACCTCAAGCAGTACCTGGCGCTGTACGGCAACGGTGCCAACGACATCGTGATGAGGACGGCGCCGACCCCGCAAGGACCGTGGAGTCCCGAGCAACTGCTCGTGCCGTCGATGCAGATTCCGGGCGGCGTCTACGCGCCGTACCTGCACCCGTGGTCGACGGGCAAGGAGTTGTACTACAACCTGTCGCTGTGGTCGGCGTACAACGTGATGTTGATGAAGACGGTGCTGCCCTAACCGTTGGGTCCGCAACACCTCGCCGAAACTGCGGTGAGATCGCGATTTCGGCCCCGCGAGCGATCTGTCAGCAGTCTCGACGGGTGGGGGCGCTGCTCACGGGACGATCAGATCCGCCTCTGGCCCTTCGTCCGCACGTCGTCGGGTCCGCTCCCACGGCCAGGTCATCAACGCCCAGACGATCGCGACCAGCGCGATCTCGGCGAACAGGTACACCGGCCACGGCCCCAAGAAGTCGAGCACCGAGGCGATGGGGGGTTTCCGGTTGAGATAGCCGTAGTTGGTGCCCGCGATGACGTTGAAGGTGAACGTGAAGGCCGCCCAGATCAGGATCGTGACGACGGCGAAGCGGTAGCTGCTCCACCGCGGCCGCATCCCGCGCCCCCACGTGAGGTAGATGGCGGACCAGACGACGAGTAGGTGCAACGTGAAGAACGAGAGGAACGAACGGTCGGGGAAGTCGGGCCCGTCGACGTCGGGTGTGAGCAACGCCTGCGAGCTGAGCACGAGGCCCCAGTAGTACGCGATCGCATAGGCCCAATGTCGTTGCGACCACAGCGCGTAAACCACCGTCACTTCCGCGATGTCGCACAGCTGCAGCGGAATCGAGGTGGCCATCGTCGGATGGAGCAACTTGTAGATCAGGGTGGCGCAGAAGACCGCCAGCAGCACGCCCGCCATGACGCGGCTGAAACGCTGGGCCTGCAATTCGGTCTGGCGGCGTCCGAGCCAGACCAACGCGACGGCGCCGACCACGAACAACGCGAGCACCGTCAAGTGTGATGGGCCGAACGCCGAGAACTCACGTGCCGCAAAGAACACGCCGTCACCTCCCTCGCCACGTCGACACTATGACGTTGCGGCGGAAGACTTGGCGGATTCTTGGCACCGACTTGTGCGCTAACTACGCCGCGCCCGCACGACGGACTCCACGCGAAGGGCCGCATCGGTCGGGTCCTCGTGCTCCCAGACCCGCACGCTCACCCACCCGGCCGCCTCCAGCCGGGCATCGGTGTCACGATCCCGCGTCCGATTGCCAGAGACCTTGTCGGCCCAGAACTTCGCATTGGCCGCCGCGACGGTGTGGTGCTCCGGGCAGCCGTGCCAGAAGCAACCGTCGAGGAACACCGCCACCCTGACCGTCGGGAACACCAGGTCAGCGGTCCGACGCAACCCGGCAAGCGGTTTGGCTCCCACCCGATAGCGAAGCCCAAGCGCATGCACCGCCGACCGCAGCGCGAGCTCCGGCTTCGTGTCCCGGCTCTTGTTGGACTGCATGCGGGCTCGCGCCTCGGGTGACGACGCCCACGACTCGGCCACCCGTCCAGCGTAGAACCGTCGGGCATCAAGAATCCGCCAAGCGCCGTGGCCCAGAGTCGCTTCATGACTTCCAGGCAGAAGGTGGCCAGCACCCTGGCGTCCTACCCCGCCACGGTGACGCTGCACCAGACCCAGTGGATCCGCTGGGCAGAGCTGGTCGGGGCCGTCGTGCCCTTCATCCTCGGCCTGTACTCGGCGTGCTTCGACGACGCCGGTGCCTTGAACACGACGACGCACGGGCAGCAGGTGGGCGTCGGGCTGGCCTTGGCGGCGGCCGCCGCGTTCATGATCGCGCTCGCGGTGCGCGATCTGCGCCGACGCCGCTCGCTCACGTTGGACACCAACGGATTTCGCATCTCCAGCGGTAGCAGCCGCGCGGAGTATCCATGGTCGGACGTCCAGAACTTTCGCGAGGTCGGCGACGGCGAGCGGTTCGCCGTCGGATTCGACCTCGTCTCGGTCGCCGAAGAGTCAGACGCGGGTGCCGACTACTACTACCTCCGGCTGTGCCACCACTACGGGCTGCGCGGCACCGATCTGCTCGCGCTGGTCACGCAATGGCACGCCAAGGCGCTCGGGTTGACCCACCCGAAGCGTGACTCGCACACGTCCGCCGACTGACTACGCCCCGGGGATACGCACGCGAAACGCCGCGGGCCACTCCTTGCCGTCCACCAGGAACTCCTCACCGCCGACGTAGGCGATGCCGCTGAGCACTTGCCTGATCGACCGGTCCCCGAAGTGCCACAGTCCCGACATGTCGGCGACGAGGTTGATCTCTCCCGACGCCGGGTCGATGCGTGCGATCTCGTCGCCCGGCCACAAACTCCCCCAGACCTGACCGCCCACGCACTCCAGTTCGTTGAGCCCGGTCACGGCCTGCCCGTCGCGGGTGACGGTGACGCCGCCGGTTTCGGCGAAGGTCGCGGGGTCGTGGAAGTGCAGCCGGCCGGTTCCGTCGCTGCGGATCAGCCGATCGCCGTCGCGGCACAACCCCCAGCCCTGACCCGACACCGGAACCTCCCGCAGCGGTGTGAAGGTGGCCTTGTCCCACTCGATCGCGACGCCGTCTTTATACGTCAGCTGCCAGATCCGATCGCCGACGACGGTGATGCCCTCACCGAAGTAGTTCGACGGCAGGGGAACCGACCGCCGCACCGCGCCGGTGTTCGGGTCGAGCTCACGCAGCTGCGACTGGCCCACCTCGCCGGTGGCTTCGTAGAGCGCGTCGCCGTCGAACTCGAATCCCTCTGTGTAGGCGCCGGAGTCGTGCGGGAGCTCCGCAAGCACCGTCGGCTGCACGACGGGCACCTCGCCCGGTGACGGGTCGGCGCTGGCCTGCGGCGGGGTGGCGCCCAGGATCGAACCCGCTGCGATGAGTACCGCTGCGCTCGCGCCGCCGAGCCGTCGTGGAAACACATACGATTTGTACACGCCGCCGCAGGTGCCCGACGTTCGGGACCGGGCAAAATACGATCGACGGGTGACCGAGCCGTCGCGGGTTCCGCTGAGCGATCGGGCCAGCGCCGACGCTGGGTTCGAGCGATTCCGCACCCGCAACGGCAGCTACGAACGCATCCTCACCGAACGAGACGGCAGGCACATCGGGAGCGTGCTCGCCACGTACTCCGGCAGCGACGCGCGACCCACCTGCGCCGACGAAGCCGAACGCGCCTGGCTGCAGAACCGCACGCCGCCGCCCTGCGGTGCGTCGCGTGACGCCGTGCGGGCCGTCGACCTGTTCTCGGGCTGCGGCGGGCTGTCGATCGGGCTGGCCGAGGCCGCCCGGGCGCTGCACCGGCCCTTCGAACCGGTCCTCGCCGTCGACGTCGATCCGATCGCCTCGGCGACCTACGCCGCGAACTTCCCCACCGCCGTCGCCCGGTGCGACGACGTGGCCGCGGTGCTACCTGGCGAGGTGGGCGCACGGCTGACGTCCGCCGAACGTCTGCTGGCCAAGCAGCATCGGGACATCGACGTACTCGTCGGCGGGCCGCCGTGTCAGGGGCACAGCGACTTCAACAACCGCACGCGGCACCGCGACCACAAGAACGCGCTCTACTCGACGATGGTCCGCGCCGCGGAAGTGCTTGAGCCTGCGCACATTCTGATCGAGAACGTGCCGGGCGCACTCAACGACCGCGGGTCGGTCGTCCAGCGCACCGCCGATGCGCTCGACGAGCTCGGCTACCGCGTGTCCGTCGGCGTGATCGACCTCAGCGCACTAGGGGTGCCGCAGCGCAGGCGTCGGCTGGTGCTGATGGCCAGCCTCACACACGCGGTCACCCCAGCGGAGGTGACCGAGCGGCACGCCCGGCGTCCGCGCGACGTGGCGTGGGCGTTCCAGGACCTCGAGACCATGGCGGAGTCGCGGCGCACCAGCCTGGTCGACGCCGTCGCGCAGTCCGCTCCGACGACGCTTAGACGCATCGACTACCTCTTCGACAACGGGCTGGCCGACCTGCCCGACAGTGAGCGTCCGGCCTGCCACGCCGACGGCGGGCACAGCTACAAGGCCATCTATGGACGGCTCGCGTGGGACAAGCCGTCGCAGACCATCACCACCGGCTTCTACAGCATGTGCATGGGCCGCTACGTTCATCCGAGTCGCAGGCGCACCATCACCGCACACGAAGCCGCACGGCTGCAATACATTCCGGACTGGTTTTCGTTCGATCGCGTTCGGCAGCGCACCGCGCTGGCGCAGATGATCGGCAACGCGGTGCCGTCGCGACTGAGCTACGCCGTCGCGCTCGAATGGCTGCGGTGAAGGTCGCGGGACTGTTCGCCGGGATCGGTGGCCTCGAGCTCGGGTTGTCGGGCAGCGGACACCACGCCCAGCTGCTCGTCGAGAACTCGCCCGCCGCCATGCACGTGCTGCGCCGCCGCTTCCCCGACACCAAGATCGAGGGCGACGTCCGCGACCTTGTCGCGCTGCCCCGCGGCACCGAACTGGTCGTCGCGGGCTTCCCGTGCCAGGACCTCAGCAGCGTGGGCCGAAAGGTTGGAATCGATGGTGCGCGAAGCAGTCTCGTCGGCGAGGTGTTGAGGCTGCTGCAGAGGTCCGACGTGCCGTGGGTGGTATTGGAGAACGTGCCGTTCCTGATGTCACTGGCGCGCGGCGCGGCATTGAGGCTCATCACCGAGGCGTTGACCGAGCTCGGCTACCGGTGGGCGTACCGCGTGGTGGACACCAACGCGTTCGGCCTTCCGCAGCGGCGCAACCGGTGGTACCTGGTGGCCAGCCGGATCGGCGATCCGCGCAACGTGCTGCTGGCCGACGACTGCGAAAAGCCCCTGCCCACAGTGGATTACCCCGACGTGGCGTGCGGCTTCTACTGGACAGAGGGCATGCGGTCGTTCGGCTGGGGCGTCGACTGCGTGCCGCCGATCAAGTGCGGCTCGTCGGTGGGGGTCGCCTCTCCCCCGGCGATCCGGCTGCCGTCGGGCGACTACGTCACGCCGGAGCTGCGAGATGCCGAGCGGCTGCAGGGTTTTCCCGAGGACTGGACCGCGCCGGCCGAGGAAGTCGCCAAGCCTGGCGAACGCTGGCGGATGGTGGGCAACTCGGTGAGCACGCCGGTCGCGGCGTGGATCGGGCGGCGACTGTCGGAACCCGGCCGCTATGACGGGTCCCGAGACCAGCCGTGGACAGGCACGAAGTGGCCGCGACGGGCAGCGTGGGCCGACCTCGACGGCGTCGTGCACGCCGCGGACGTCGGCCCGTGGCCGGAATGGCAGGCACGGAAACCTTTGGCGGACTTCCTTGCATACCCCGGCAAGCCGCTGTCGGTCCGCGCGGCGACGGGCTTCCTGAGCCGTACCCGGAAGGGCACGTTGCGGTTCCCGCCGGGATTCCTGGCCGAGTTGACCGCCTACGCGCAGCGCGTCGGCTGAGCGCCGCTACGCCTCACACCATCGTCAGCGCGCGTTGCTGACGGTCGGTCAGCTGGTGGCGCAACTGCGTTAACGCCTTGCGCGGCAACATGAAGTGCG
Source organism: Mycobacterium sp. RTGN6 (assembly GCF_033804605.1). Classification (NCBI taxonomy): domain Bacteria; kingdom Bacillati; phylum Actinomycetota; class Actinomycetes; order Mycobacteriales; family Mycobacteriaceae; genus Mycobacterium; species Mycobacterium sp. RTGN6. The sequence goes on along the minus strand of NZ_JAPZKZ010000003.1, from coordinate 386,623 downwards.
GGTAGGCGTAGAACAGCGCGGTGCTCGCGTAGACGAAGGTCATCGAGTAGCGGTCGGTGGTGACGGGCACCATGACCCGGTGCATCACACGCGACGTGTCGGCGTACACCGCAGTGAGGCGCGGGCCGGTGAGCCGGCGCCGTTCGCTCTGCGGCACGACCTCGTCGATGACGGTGGCGGCGGGTGCGCCGTCGCCCCGGCGGAACGACACTGCACGCATCGCACGTTCGGTGCTGCGCCGGTCGAGGTACTCGAACGGTCCCGACTGCACGTCGACGTCGCTGAGGTAGACGATGACCTTGAGCATGCGACGGTCTTCGTGGTCGGTGTGCCAATGGCGCAGTACGTCGTCGTGGCGGTCCGAGGCGTAGGGCCGCTCCCGCTTGACTTCGACGCCGAGGTAGCGGACGGGGAGCCCGATGTAGCACTCCGCCAAGTCAAGAAGCGCGGGTTGTAGACCCCAGGCGAAAACGGTTGGGTCCGTGGCGTGTTCCGCTGGCGAGATGCGCAGGCACGATTCGCGCGACTCGGTGTGCCGCAGCCGCTCGACGAAGCGGTCGGCGCTGGCGAGCACGTCATCGGATGGCCGGAACGACCTCGACGCGACCCACGACCGATCCAGCTCGGCGACGAGGTCGGCGTCGGCCGCGGGAATCGTCGGGAGACTGTCCGCGTGCCGCGCCCGCCGGCGGTCATACCGGGCATCGGTCCACTGCCGCACGGCCGGGGACAGCGCCAGGGACCGCGCGGTCAGCGCGCGCGTCCTCGCCAGCGTGCGGTACGTCCGCGACACCAGCCCGGCACCCTTCACTAAGACCACTTTCCTATCGGGGCCACCAGCGACTACGCTGACGCCCGCGTTTGGCATTCCGTCGTGCTTCGATGACCGCCGCCTGACGGAAGTCTCCGAGCCGAAACGAAATTATCTTACCCGTCAATAGATCTTGATGGGCAGTCACGATTGCGACACGGAAGACGTTCCCGCACAGTGCGTTTGCTCGGTGTTAGGCCGGCGCTTGGCACGACTCACAGCTGGGACATAGCCGCCCGCAAAGGTCGGGTCTCGAGCGTGTCGGATTGCCGTCGCCGCCGAGTGGAACGCCACTCGGCGGAAGCTTTGCCAAGTAGCGCCACATATTGCCGATTCAGTCAATTGGTGGCAGTTCGGTGCGGTGCAGCCGGTCGGCGGGCGACCCCTTTATAGTTTGCTGACCGACGCGTTTTCCCCAACGCTGGCCGACCCGCTACGCATCGTCGGCCACGATCGCGTTCGGACGGCAGCGTCCCTCGGACGGAAAGTTCGCAACGTTCCCGGTGTTCGCGAAATCCACGCCCGACATCGCCGTGAATGTTCGTGCGGCGGCTACCGCTGCACTTCGCCTGTACTCGCGGTCGTGGATTGCCCGATTCCGCAGCCCTCAGCGCAGTCGAAGTCCAGCCCGGCCACTAGGTGAGGCGGCTGCCCCCGCGCCACTGCTCCCACGGCATGCTCCAGTCGCCGTTCTGCCACAGCTGCTGCGGCTGACCGCCGGTGTTGCGCACCTCGACGACGTCGCCGGGCATCGAGAAGTCGTAGAACCACGCGGCGTTCTCGCTGTTGAGGTTCAGGCAGCCGTGGCTGGTGTCGGTGTTGCCTTGGGCCCACACGGTCGAATTCAGTTGGTGCAGATAGATTCCGTCGGTGCTGATCCGCGTGGCGTATGGGATGGTCTCGCGATAGCCGAGCCGGTCGTTGATCGGAAGCCCGAACGTCGACGAGTCCATGATCACCGGGTTGGCCTTGTCGATCACGGTGTAGACGCCGGACGGAGTCCAGAACGACAGCGTGGTTCCGCCGAAGGTCTGGGTGCCGCCCATGCCCATCGACGTCGGCATGGTGCGGACCAGCTGGCCGTTGGAGAACACGCTGACCTGCTTGGTGTTGTCGTCGGCGATGGACAGGTGCGCGTCGCCGATCCGGAACGCCACCTTCTCGTCCTCGGCGCCGTATAGGCCGTCACCGAGCGGGGCGCCATAGATGTTGGCGTTGACCGTGACGGATGTGCCTGGGGCGTAGTACTTCTGGGGCCGCCAGTGCGCGTTCTGGTCGTCGACCCAGTACCACGATCCAGTCACCGGCGGATTGGTGGTGACGACCAGGTGCCGTTCGGCGTTGGCCTTGTTCTCGATCGGTTCGTCGAAGTGCGCGACCACCACCATGCCGATGCCGAACGTGCCGCCGTCCTGCAGCAGGCCGCCGCCCGTCGTCTCGAAGTCGACCGCGGTCTGATCGCTCGGCGACAGAGTGGTGAAGCTGGCGGTCTGGCGGGACGGCATTCCCGTGGCGCCCGCGGCAAGCACGGTCATGGTGTAGGTGTGGTCGTAGCCGAGTTGGACCGTCGGCTTCCACGACGTGCGGTCCGGCGTCAGCACGCCCGGGACCACGGTGTCCTCGTCGTTGACCATCGTGACGTCGGTGATCGTGCCGCCGGCGGCCGTCACCCGGACCGGGCCTGCGGGGTTGATGTGGTCGGTGCCGGGCAGCGGCATGACGGCCAGCATCGCGGGCGTCGGCGGCGCGGGCGGTGGCGTCAGACCCGCCGGGGCCACGGGCGCACCGACGACGGTGCAGCTGCCAGCGCACCTTTCGGCGTCGGCGCTCAGCACACTGCCAGTCACCACGACCAGCACCGCGAGGGCGGCCAGCCAGGCGACACGGCCACGACGAGACGACGTCAAATGAACTCCAATTTTCGGCATCAACCGGATGCATCGTAAGGGGTTCAACTGTGTGCGTCGACGCGTGGATCGACGACGCTATCGTGCGGGCGCTTGGGGCTCGCGAGCGGTTCAACGGTTAGCAGGAACGGGTTTCGGGCCCCAGCGGATTTGACCGCCGAAAGTACGGTTGTTCACGGCCTTACTCGGGCGATGTGTACAACAAACGTACTTTCAGCGATGGCTCGCCAGCGGACGGGACACCATCCGCGTCAAATCGCAGTTGGGCCCTAGGCGACGTTGCGGGACAGGCTCCGCGCGCCGGGGCGCACGACCTTCGCAGTGCGCGGCCGGAACTTGACCAACGTGCCTGAGCGGACGACGCCGACGGGTCCCCCGACGGCGAAACGCGCGATGCCGCTTGCGCGCAACGCCATTCGCGCCTTGGCCTGCCGATAGCCGATGCGCACTCCGGCCGCTGTTGACGCGAGCATGCCGGCGACGCCGGACACCGCCGCCAAAGCCAGCGCGGACAAGGAGACGGCGACGATGGCGATGACTCCGCCCGCAGATTGGAAGAACGCCGCCAAGCCCCCGGGAACGACGTCGCTGGGCGCGACCCGTGCGCTCGTCGACGCCGCGGACGCGAGCCCGAGGGCGGCCGTCACGTCGATCGGCAGAGTGGCCATCGGCACGGGGACCACGGCGGTCGAGTCGGTGAGGAGTTGGATGAGCTGCAGCGGCGACATGACCGGCGAGCCCGAGGCAGCCAATGGCCCGCCGGTGCCGACGATTCCGCTCGTCGGTGCCGTCCCGGTGACGCCGAACAGGGACGCGAGGTCCGACGGGAGCGTGCTGAACTGCGTGACCGCGTCAGTCGTGGCCGTCAGCAGGCTTTGGAGCGCGGTGATGACGTCGGGAATGGGAGCGGTCAGATTCGGAATCGAGGCGACTCCGCTCATGACCGGCGCTACGACGCTCTGCACCGTGGTGAGCGCGGTGGTGGACACGGACGCCGGAGCCGATGCGACCTGATCAACGGTCGACACGACAGCGTCGATCACGGGGCTGACGGGGCTGACGTCGGGAACCGCGGCGACGGCCGTCGGTGCGACGTCGACCGGATTCAGTGTCGCCGAGTCGTTGGTCGGCGTCAGCGGAGGTTGGGCGGGTTCAATCACCCCCGTCACGGTGCGGGTAACGACAGTGGTCGCGGCGATCCCGGATGAGACCGCGTCGAGGGCAGACTTCGTGACCGAGTCGGTGATACCAGCGAGCGATTGGGTCGGTGGTTTCCGGCCCATCCCGGCCGTGGTGGTCACCTCCCGGAGCGTGGTCCGCAACGACTCGCTCAGGCGCGCGACGGGCCCGCGGTGCCCCGTGCTTTGTTGTCCCGTGGGGGTGGCGCCTTCAGTCGGGCTGGACGCGGACTCGGAGTCGGTGTCGGCGAACGCGACCGCACCTCCGGCCGACATGACCATCCCCGCAGCAAGCAGGCACGACCCTGCTGCGATACGCCAATGTGACGGCGCCACGTTGTCCTCCTGGTCCACGCGAAGCCGCGGCACACGACCTGGGTGGATCGACCATTGTTGCACGTTGCCAGCCCCGAGTGGCAAGACCTGGAATTTTCGAGCAAACTCCCAGCGTGAGCTAGCCGTCGGCGTCGCCTCACACTCCGGCAGACCATTCGCCCGCCCACGGACGTCAACAAGAGCTGACGGCCCCGCGCGCCATGTCCTGCTGCCTCCCGCCCACCCGTTCGAATCCCGCTGACTTCAACCGGTGACGCAGGCCCCCGCCGTGGGCAGCATTTCGGAGTGACTCGTGTGATTCGCTTCAACGCCTTCGACATGAACTGCGTCGCCCACCAATCCCCCGGGCTGTGGAAACATCCCGACGACCAGTCGTGGCGCTACAAGGACCTGACCTACTGGACCGAACTGGCCAAGCTGCTGGAGCGGGGTCGCTTCGACGGGCTGTTCATCGCCGACGTGCTCGGCACCTACGACGTGTACGGCGCCAGCGACGAGGCCGCCATCCGCCAGGCGGCCCAGACTCCGGTCAACGATCCGATGCTGCTCGTCTCGGCGATGGCCCTGGTGACCGAGCACCTCGGCTTCGGCCTCACCACCGGAACCGGGTTCGAGCACCCGTATCCGTTCGCCCGCCGCATGTCGACGCTCGACCACCTCACCGATGGCCGCATCGGCTGGAACGTCGTCACCGGGTACCTGCCCTCGGCGGCGCGCAACATGGGCCAGACCGATCAGCCCGCGCACGACGCCCGCTACGACCACGCAGACGAGTACCTCGAGGTGCTCTACAAGCTGTGGGAAGGATCGTGGGAGGACGACGCCGTCGTCCGCGACAAGGCCCGCGGCGTATTCACCGACCCGGACAAGGTGCACCACATCGGCCACCAGGGGACGCACTTCAGCGTGCCAGGCATCCATCTGTCCGAACCGTCTGCGCAACGGACGCCGGTGATCTATCAGGCCGGCTCGTCGCCGCGCGGGGTGCGCTTCGCCGCCGAGAACGCCGAAGCGATCTTCACGGCGTCGCCGACGAAGGCCATCCTGCGTGACACCGTCACCACCATCCGGCGGGAACTCGAGATCGCCGGGCGCGACCCGTACGCGGTGAAGATCTTCAACCTGTCGACCATCGTCACCGCGGCCACCGACGAGGAGGCCCACGCCCGGCACGCCGAGTACCTGTCCTACGGCGATCCCGAGGGTGCGCTGGTGTTCATGTCGGGGTGGATGGGCGTCGACCTGTCCCGCTACGGGCTCGACGAGCCGGTCGGCAACGTCGACTCCAATGCCATCTTGTCGGCGGTCGCGGCGTTCCAGTCCGCCGACCCGGACGGCCGCGAGTGGGCGGTCCGCGACATCGCCGAGTGGGGCAAGATCGGCGGCATGGGTCCGCGATTCGTGGGTTCCGGTGTGCACGTGGCCGATTCGCTTCAGGAGTGGGTCGAGGAGACCGACGTCGACGGCTTCAACCTGGCCTATGCGATCACGCCTGGCTCGTTCGCCGAGTTCGTCGACCACGTCGTGCCGGTGCTCACCGAGCGTGGGGCGTACCAACCGTCGTACGCGCCGGGCACGCTACGCAACAAGCTGCTGGGCCGCGGGGACCGGCTGCCCGACGAGCACCGCGGGTCGAAGTACCGGGTGGGCGGGCCGCTGTCGACCATCATCGATCGGCCGTCCACCCTTCCGTCGTCGTCGGCCTCGCTGGCCGCGCAACCGACCAGCGGACGCTAGGAGCTCCCATGACTATTCAGTTGCACTGGTTCCTACCGACGTACGGCGACAGCCGGCTGATCGTCGGCGGCGGCCACGGTCTGCCCGCAGGCACCGCGCACAGCGACCGCGACGCGTCCATCGACTACCTCGCGTCGATCGTGCGCGCGGCCGAGACGTTCGGCTTCACGGGCGCGCTGATCCCGACGGGCGCGTGGTGTGAGGACGCGTTCGTCACCGCCGCGCTGCTGGCGCGCGAGACGACGTCGCTGGCGTTCCTGGTGGCGTTCCGGCCGGGTCTGGTCAGCCCGACGCTGTCGGCGCAGATGGCGGCGACGTTCGCGCGCCACGCACCGGGCCGCATCCTGCTCAACGTGGTGGTCGGCGGCGAGGCGCACGAGCAGCGGTCCTTCGGCGATCACCTGAACAAGGACGCCCGCTACGAGCGCTGCGACGAGTTCCTCGAGGTGGTGCGTCGGCTGTGGGCCGGCGATACCGTGACGCTGCAGGGCAAGCACATCCACGTCGAGGAGGCGGCGTTGGCGCTGCCGCCGAACCCGGTGCCGCCCTTGTACTTCGGAGGCAGTTCGGGTGCGGCGGGCCCGGTGGCCGCACGGCACGCCGACGTGTACCTGACATGGGGTGAGCCGCCAGACGCGGTGCGCAGGAAGATCGACTGGATCCGCGGGCTCGCGGAGCAGGAGGACCGCGACGTCCGGTTCGGCATCCGGCTGCACACCATCTCCCGCGACACCGCCGACGAGGCCTGGGCGCAGGCCGACAAGTTCATCGGCGCGCTGGATGACGAGACGGTCGCCAACGCGCAGAAGGGGTTGCACCGCAGCGAATCCACTGGGCAGAAGCGGATGCTGGCGTTGCACGAGGAGCATCGCAACGACGGCAGCTGGCGCGACGCGCGCTCGCTGGAGATCGCACCGAACCTGTGGGCCGGCGTCGCGCTGGTGCGCGGCGGGGCGGGCACCGCACTCGTCGGCAGCCACTCCGACGTGGCCGACCGCATCGCCGAGTACGCCGAGGTCGGCATCGAAGAGTTCATCTTCTCGGGCTATCCGCATCTCGAGGAGTTGTTCTGGTTCGGCGAGGGCGTGGTGCCGATTCTGCGGGAGCGAGGGCTGTTCAAAGGTGAGGCGAGTTCGGTTGCACCGGCGTCGATTCCGTTCGTCGGGTCGGCCAGATGACCGTCATCGCGTCGGCGGACGAGGCGCTCGACGTCGCGGCGAAGCTGTCCGCGGAGTTCGACGCCGAGGCCTCGCAGCGCGATGCGGAGCGCGAGTTGCCGCACGCGCAGGTGCGGGCACTGAAGGAGTCCGGTCTGCTGGCGATCACGGTTCCGGCGCGGTTCGGCGGCATCGAGGTTCCGGCGGCGGTGCTGGCCGAGGTGTTCCGGCTGATCGCGCACGCCGACCCGTCGTTGGCGCAGATTCCACACTCGCACTTCGTGTTCCTTGAAGCGCTGCGCCTGCAGGGCACCGAGGATCAGCAGGCCTACTTCTGGGAACGGGTGCTGTCCGGGGAACTGCTGGCGAACGCGCAAACCGAACGCGGTCCGAACCCAATCGACGTGGACGCCACCACGCTGGTCCGACAAGCGGCGGGTGACTATCTGTTGTCGGGCCGCAAGTTCTACTCGACCGGCGCACTGTTCGCCGACTGGGTGGTGGTGCGGGCGTCGCTGACCGACGGTTCCGAGCCGCCGACGTCGACGACGCCAAAGGCGGTGGCGTTCGTGGCCCGTGACGCCGAAGGGCTGGAGGTCGTCGACGACTGGGACGGGATGGGTCAGCGGACGACGGCGTCGGGCTCGGTGACGTTGACCGACGTCGCCGTGCCGGTCGAGCACGTGGTGCCGTTCACGCCGATATTCGCGGGGCCGACGACCTATGGTGCGCGAGCGCAGTTGCTGCACAGCGCGATCGATGTCGGTATCGCCACCGGCGCGCTGGCGGCGGGGGTGCGGGCGGCCGAGCGGGCGCGTCCGCACTTCGAGGCGGGCGTGGACACGGCGGTTGAGGATCCGACGCTGATCAACGTGGCGGGCGAACTGACCGTCACGGTGCGCGGAGCGCAGGCGCTGCTGGTCGAGGCGGCACGTGTGGCGGATGCGGCGGCGTCAGCTCTTGATGACGAGTCGACGGCCGAGGCATCGGTGGCGGTCGCCGTGGCGAAGGTGGCGGCGGTGCGGGCGTCGCTGGAGGCGTCGAATGTGCTGTTCGAATTGGGCGGCACCAGAAGCGCTTCCGCGCACGCCAATCTGTCGCGGTACTGGCGCGATGCCCGCACGCACACCCTGCACGACCCGACGCGGTGGAAGGTGCAGCACATCGGCCGCTACACGCTGTCGGGCACGCCGCCGCCAAGGCACGGCCAGCTCTAGCCTTTTTGCTGGGCGTGTCGGCTCGTTCGCGCTAGCCTCGTCGGTAGTCGAAGGCAGGGGCGAACACCATGAATGCCGACATCAAGGCCCGGTCGCATTGGCTGATGGGTTATGGACTGTCCCGTGCCGCACTGAAGCTGCTCGCTCGCCGGGGTGATCCGTTTGCCCAGCTGACCATCGACAGCAGCCAGCCCAACAACGCGTATCACCTTGTCGAGCAGATCCGCCAACGGGGACGTATGTCCGCGGTGGTCGGCAACGGATGGGTCACCGCAGACGCGCAGCTTGTCCGTGACGTGCTACGTGACGGCAGGTTCCGGACCCTCAAACCACATGACCGGTCGCCATTTCGAGTCGTACAGCGGATGCTGGCGAAAACCAATCCCGGCGTGCTGAATGCCACGGAACCACCATCACTGCTCGTCGCTGATCCACCCGAGCATGCGCGGTTGCGACGCCTGGTGTCGCAGGCGTTTACCCCGCGGGCCATCGACGGACTTCATCACCGCATCCAGGAGATCACCAGCGACCTGCTCGACGAGCTCGACGAGAACACCCAGTGCGATTTGGTCGCCAACTACGCGTCTAAAATCCCCATCGAAGTCATCGCCGAGATGCTGGGCATTCCCCGTGACGAGGTACCGGTCTTTTCCGCATTCGCCGAACCCGGCATCAAACTGCTCAGCAACACGGCCGTCTCCTGGAAGGACTTCCAGACCGCCACGGCGGCGCTGCGCGGGTTCGAGGACTACATCGCCGCGCACATCGAGCGGCTCCGTCGCGGCGGTGCGGACGACAGCATCCTGTCCGCCGTCGTACAGGACAGCGAGCTCACTGACTTCGAGGTGAGAATGTTCGCCGGACTACTCCTCGGAGCCGGGTTCATCACCACCGCCCATGCGTTGAGCAACGCAGTCGTGGCACTCGTCGGTCACCCCGATCAATTGGCGCGCCTCCAGGCACATCCAGAGGGCTGGCCCAACGCGGTCGAGGAGGTGCTGCGCTACGACTCCGTCATCCAGCTCGGTGTCAGGGTGGCCACCGAAACACTTCAAATCGATGGCCACACCGTGCGGCAAGGCGCGGCCGTGTTCCTTCTCGTCGGCGGCGCCAATCGCGATCCGGCCATCTTCGAACGTCCCGACGAATTCGACACCACCCGCGCCAATGCCCGCGATCACATCGGCTTCGGCACCGGCATCCACGTCTGCCTCGGCGCGCCGCTGGCCCGCATGGAACTGCACATCGGCCTACAGGCGCTGTTCGAACGCTTCCCTCAACTAGCCCTCGCCGGCGAACCGACCCTGAACGACAGCACCCTGCTACATGGCATAAAGCACCTGCCCGTCACACTCGCGCGGCCCGCAGGCGTCATCAAGAGCTGACGACCCAGCCCACACCACCGGCTGGATCACCCGCTCGCGCGTGGATTGCGCTGAACCTCGGGCATTTTCAGCGTCGAGGTGAAGCCGATGAACAGGACGTCGAGGGCGCGATCGAGTTCGGCGGCACCGTCGTAGGAGGCGAAGGCCGACGCTAGCGCGCGCACCTGCGGGAACTCCGTGATCGTCAGCCGGTGCAGGCCAAGGCGCAGCACGTCGTCGGTCTCCTCGGGTCGTTCCACCACCTCTTGCAGGTCGGTGAGGATGTGGCCGTGAAGGTAGCCGAAGAGCACCCGGTAGATGTGCAGGGCATCGGCGCCGCTGAACCCGGCGGACGTCAACAGCGCGATGACGTCTTCGAGGGGACGCAGCATCCCGGGCAGCCGTTGGCCGAGCGGCGTGATCAGCGGGCGAGTCACCAACAGCGGCACCATGTTCGGGTGCTCCAGAGCCAACCGGCGGAAGTCGTGCGCCACGGTGCGCAACTGGGCCGCCCAGTCCGGCGCGGCGGTGTCTACGTGCAACTGCCCGAGCACGATCTCCACGACGCCGTCGAGCACCGCCGCCTTGTTGGGCACGTGGCGGTAGATCACCGTCGGGTCCCGGCCCACGTCGTCGCTCAGCCGGCGCATCGACAACCCGTCGATGCCGTCGCGATCGACGATCCGCAGCGCGGCATGCAGGATCGCCGACCGGCTGGGGTTACATGACTACCAACGCGATCGTGTTGATCGCCGTCGTCGTAGCGGCGGGACTAGTGATCGCCGCCACGATGGTGGCAGTGACGTACAAGACGCGCACTCTCGGGGATGACGTCGAAGGCTACGCGGTTCGCGACCGCGCCGAGGCGACCGCACTTCGAGCGCGGCAGCAGGAAGCGGTTGCCGATGACGATCTGGCGACGGCGTATGCGTGTCAGGTCGAAATCGACATCAGAACCAGCAGGCACTGACGCACGGCGTCGGCGCCTAGCCGTTGGCCTTGTCTTGGCCTCCGGTACTCGCCAACTCGGTGGCCCCGACGTCCATCAACGTAAGCGCCGCAGCATCGTTGGTCACAGTTGGGACGATTCGCAAAACGATACTGGTGCCGTCGATCCCGTATGCATAGAGCTTGTGGAACGACTCGTACCGGTAGGCGTCGAGCGTGACCGTCGCATCGCCGATGACGATCCGCTCGGGCGCTTCGTCCCAGCCCGCCGGATCGTAGACGACCCGTTCGACACGGCCGACTCGGACGGCCAGCGCGGCCACCAGATCCGGAAGCTCCGCGGTGAGGTTGCGCGACCGCGGCCACCAGGCGCCACCGACTTCGTCGAGGCTGCGGTTCGCTGGCGCCAGGCTCAACCGCGGCGACAACCCGAACTGGTGTTGGTCGGATGTTTCTTCTAGCGTCATGACGACGCTCCTGCCTTGGCCGCGAACCGGCCGAATAGTCAACTCGGAGACGACGCGACAGAGGGAGTCAGCGTACGAAGTACCTCCGTTGCCTCAGCCTACACCCGGCGGCCGCAAAGTCAGGCCGCCGGGCGAGGTGCACTGCGGGTGCGCCAATTCGTTTCTGGTTGAGGCATTTTGGTCAACACTGGCTGACGCGCACGGTCACGCAACGCGGTGCGCCGGCCGTCGCGCAGACGGAGGAGTTCCGGCGCGTCGGACGTCGCACTCAACATGCCGTCGGGGAGCGCAAGTCGGTGGATGGTCCGCAGCGTCTGAAGGTACTGATGCGCGAGTGAGCCCGTGGTGTACGGCAGTCCGTACTCGTAGCACAGCGCCCGCACCCGCACCGCGATCTCGGCATAGCGGTTGCTCGGGAGGTCGGGAAACTGGTGGTGCTCGATCTGGTAGCACAGGTTCCCGCTCGAAAATGCCAGCAGTGGACCGGCTTTGAAGTTCGCGGCACCCAACATCTGGCGGAGGTACCACTCGCCCTTGGTCTCCTGCTCAAGTACTTCGGGGGCGAACTTCTCGGCCCCGTCGGGGAAGTGTCCGCAGAAGATCACCACGTACGCCCACAGGTTGCGCAGCACGTTGGCCACGGCGTTTGCGGCCAGCGTTCTGCGCCAACGGGATAGGCTCAGCGCAGGGAACGCCACGTAGTCCTTGAGCGATTGGCGGGCGACCTTCCCGATCAGCACCCGCACCTGCGCCACCCGGTCGGCGGCAGATGCCGCTCGCACGCGTTCCATGTCGACGCCGTGCAGGGCGATCCCCCATTCGAATCCCAAGGCCAGCAACAGGTTCTGAAGTGGTTGCAGTAGGTATTGAGGCTTCCATGGTTGGTCGCGGGATACCCGCATCACGCCGAATCCGAGATCGTCGTCCACGCCGAGCACGTTGCTGAACACGTGGTGGCGGTAGTTGTGCGAATACCTCCACTGCGACGAGAGTGCGGCCATGTCCCACTCCCACGAGCTCGAGTGGATCTCCGGGTCGTTCATCCAATCCCATTGGCCATGAGACACGTTGTGGCCGAGCTCCATGTTCTCGACGGACTTGGCGAAGGCCAGCGCCGAGGTCCCGACGATCCAGCCGGCCTTCGAGCGACCACCGAGGATCAGCAGCCGCCCCAGGACCTCGAGCACCCGTTGAGATCTGATGGTGCGCTTGATGTAGGCGGCATCGGCCGCGCCGCGGGAATCCTCGATGCCACGGCGAATCGCGTCGAGTTCGCGCCCGAGGCCTTCGATGTCCGTTGCGCTGAGATGGGTGTATCTGGCGATGTTCTTGATTGACATGTCGAGGTCCTCGGTCGATCCAATGGAACAGGCGAGGATCTGGACCTGGGACCGAAGTGAGTACCGGCCGGTCGACGTATCGTCGAGCGAGAGGGTGGCCGCGTCGGCGCGCACCTCAAGCGTACCCCGATAACGTCGGCGTTAACCCCGGCTCGCTAGGTTCCCCTGAGGAAGCCGTCGGGAAGCGCAAGTCGGTGGATGGTCCGCAGCGTCTGGAAGTACTGATGACCGAGCGAGCCCGTCGTATAGGGCAGGTCATACTTCTCGCACAGCGCCCGAACCCGCACGGCGATCTCGGCGTAGCGGTTGCTCGGAAGGTCGGGAAACAGATGGTGCTCGATCTGGTAGCACAGGTTTCCACTCGAAAACGCCAGCAGCGGACCGGCTTTGAAGTTCGCGGCGCCCAACATCTGACGGAGGTACCACTCGGGCCGGGTTTCGTGCTCCAGGACGTCGGCGTCGAACTTCTCCGTGCCGTCCGGGAAGTGGCCGCAGAAGATCACCAGGTACGCCCACAGGTTGCGCACCAGGTTGGCGACCGCGTTGGCCACGAGCGTTCTGCGCCAGCGCGTCAGGCTTAGCGCCGGGAAGAGCACGTAGTCCTTGACCGCTTGGCGGGTCACCTTCGTCATCAACATCCGTACGGGCGTCGGTCCTTCAGCCGTCGGCTTGTCCCGAACTTGGGCGTTGACGCCACGCAAAGCGATGCCCCATTCGAACGTCACGGCCAGCATCACGTTTTGAAGTGGCTGCAGCAGATACTGCGGCTTCCACGGCTGATCGCGGGTCACCCGCATGATGCCGAACCCCAGATCGTCGTCGACGTCCACCACGTTGCTGAACACGTGGTGGCGGTAGTTGTGCGTATACCGCCACTGTGACGACAGCGCGGCCATGTCCCACTCCCACGAGCTCGAGTGGATCTCCGGGTCGTTCATCCAATCCCATTGGCCATGAGACACGTTGTGGCCGAGCTCCATGTTCTCGACGCTCTTCGCAAACGCCAGCGCCGCGGTGCCCACGGCCCAGCCGGTCCTCGATCGGCTGCCACCGATTAGCAGGCGCGCTCCGAGGTCGAGCAGCCGTTGGAATCTGATGGCGCGGCGGATGTAGGCCGCGTCGGCGGCTCCGCGCGAGTCCTCGACGTCGCGCCGAATGGCGTCGAGTTCGTCGCCGAGCGTCTGGATGTCGGTGTCGCTCAGATGCGTGTAGCGAGCGATGTCGGTGATGGCCATGGGCGTCCTCGCTCTTTCCAGAGGAAGGGCGAGGATCTGGACCCGTGGGACCGAGGTTGGGGGCAGGCCGGTCGTGAATCGGGTAACTGGCCGCAGCGCATCCGCAGTTCGCGCCCAGCCTACGCCGAAGCGCCCGGATGACGGATCGTGTCACGCCTGAGCTTGCGGTTGTGCATGGGTTCGCGCTCGGACTTCTGGTGTTCGAGCTGGCGGATCAGCTCGCTCTTGGCGTCGTGAAGCGCGCGCGTGATGTCGGTGCCGTCGGCGACCGCCACCAGGGGCGCGTGTCCGGGCAAGGTCGTCCGCAACGTGACGCGCTGCTCCCTGCGGCCGCGGTCCTGCAACGAGACTTCGAGGCTGACGTCCTGAGGGTTCCACCGGCCCAGATGCACTCCGAGCGTGGACAACGCCTCCAGCACGTGCGGGCGTTCCTTCGCGACGAATCCCGCGCCTACGTGGATTACGTAGTCGCCGAGCGGATTTCGCTGTCTGTTCTGGGGTTTGTTCATCGTGACCTCATCTCGGCTCCGGCTCTTCGACGAGCGCGGCCAGCAGCTCTTGCAGCGGCGCGGTGGCGATGCCGATGGCGCCGTCTCCGATCCCGTACGGGAGCACCAGGGTGTCGGCGTGGACGAGCCCGCCGCAGGAGTAGACGACGTTGGGTACGTAGCCGTTCTGCTCGTCGGGCGCCGGGCTCAGCAGCGGCCGTCGCAACCGGCCGAGCACCTGGGTCGGGTCGTCGAGGTCGAGCAGTATCGCGCCGATGCTGTAGGTGCGCATGGGTCCGACGCCATGGGTCAGCACCAGCCAGCCCGCGTCGGTTTCGATTGGCGGGCCGCAGTTTCCGAGTTGCAGCACCTCCCATGCCTCGGTCGGCTTCTGACAGGGCGACGCCGTGGTCCACACCGGCAGGTGATCGGTGAAGGCGACGGTGTTCGTCTCGCGGTCCGATCGCGACATGGCGGCGTAGCGACCGTCGATCCGGCGGGGAAACAGCGCCAGGCCCTTGTTGGCCGCGGCGCGCCCCACGAGCGGCACCGAGGTGAAGGACTGAAAGTCGTTGGTCTCGAGCAGTTGTTGGCCGATTTGGGATCCGCTGTAGGCGGTGTAGGTCGCGTAGTAGGTGACCGTGCCGTCGTCGTCGACGAAGCGGACGAAGCGCGCGTCTTCCATGCCGGCCTGCTCGGCTTCCGTCGCCGGCCACAGCACGCGTTCGGAAAGTGAGACGTCGCTTGGGAATTCGACGGCGTAGGACCGCGCGGCGATGCCACGCATCAGCGCGATGGTGTCCTGCGCATGACCACGGGTGCTCCGGTGGGCCCGCAGGTCGTCGAGTCGCTCGTCGAGGTCGGATCGGGTGAAGCGGTCGCCGAGCGCGTCGAGCACGTAGTCGACGGCCTCGCGGGCGTTCGCGAGCCGGCTGAGTTCGACGCGGAACATCGCAGCGTCCAGCAGCGCGCCTCCGACGCGTCCGGTGGTGGCGAACGGGGCGGGGTCGTCGATCGTGGCGTTGCCCGCCGAGTCGACGACGCCGGTGCGGAAGCCGATCGAGGAGTGGTGACCTTCCCCGATCCCCCGGACGCTCATCACGAAGCGCAGGCTGCCCGCGGCGGCTCCGGTCTGGTCGGGATGGGCCACGATGCTCGGATTGCACAGCGCCGCGCCCTCGATGGCGTACTCACTGGTGAACGCCGCGCCCACCAACAACATTCGCGCGTCGGAGAGTTCGCGATCGGGATCGAGGCGATCGGCAAGCTCGTGGGCATGCCGGCGAAACGTGCCAGCTAGGTCCCGGTGACGCCCGTCGAAGCGAGTGACGACGTCATCCAGGGACGACAGAACGTCGTCGTCGGTCAGGGCCAGGATGCGCTTGAGCACCACGCCGGCCCGGGACTCCTGAAGCTCGAACCCCTCTTGGCCCGGGACGAAGAGTCGCGTGATGACGCGCGACCGGTCCGCCGCGATGCGCTGCGCATTGCGCGTGACGAGCCGGGTTCGGGCCGTCGTCATTGCACGACGTGCGAAAACCGACGCGCGTGCTGCAAGGTGGACAGCACGGCCAGGGTCGACTCCGCGCCCTGATTGAGGTTCACCCCGTCGGCCTGCAAGCCGTCGAAGCCACCACCGGTCTCCGGGTCCCACATGACCTGTCCGGCGTCGTTGGTGCCAAGGAACCACGCCTCGGCAGCACGAATACCGTCTGGCCAGACCGGCCGCGGATCGGCGGCCGCGGCGCGTGCACACGCATCCGCGAGGGTGGCCACCTCGATCGGCTGCTGGTCGAAGCCGGGGCGGACGTCCTGCGGTCCGCGACCTGCCGCGGGGGTGGGTGACAGGTGCCCGTCCGTCGTTTCGTAGCCGAGCAGCCACTCCAACAGATCGAGCCCACGCTGTCGCAGTGCCGAGTCGTCCAGCGCGACGCCGGCAGCGATCATCGCCTCGGGCAGGATCGCGTTGGCGTAGGTCAGGCGCGGCTCGGGCCACGGCCAGTCGGCGTGGCCGTTGGGACCGGGCACGGAGGCGGCGTAGTCGGCGAGCAGTCGGCGCGCCGCCGCGTGCTCGGGTTCGAAGGTGAGGAGCTCGGCGGCGCCGATCGCCGCGAAGGCCATCGCTCGTGGCCACGGCGACCTGGCCTTGGCCGCGCGCTCGAACTGGATGACGGCCAGCCTGCGCACCAGGCTGACGTGGCTGTGGGCGGCGGCCGTGCCGAGCCCCCAGATGCAGCGACCCCAATGGTCGTCGGTCGTCGGCTTATCGGTCCAGTGCCCCGCGTGGTCCATCCGGTTGCGGCAGGCGCCGTTGTAGGCCTGCGCGTCGTTGAGGAACTGAAGAGCCTTGCCCGCGAGGCCATTCACTTCACCTGGCGCGTCGGGTTCCCGGGTGGCGACGACGAGCACTCTGGCCATGTCGTCGGTGCAGTAGCCGTGTTCGCGACGGGGCTCGGTCAGGAGGGCGTGTTCGAAGGTTGCGCGGTGGTCCGTCATTCGCAGCAGATGTGCGAACGATGGGTTTGGCGCAGTGTCGGTCACGCCGATGCCCGCCGAGTAGCGAGCAGCCGTTGCGCCAGAGCGACATACGCGCCTGCGATCACTGGCCAGGCCAACGTCGGGGCCAATTCGCGAGCTTCGGAGGCCATGGTGCCCGCGACGCGCGGATCGGTCAGCAGCCGGCGCAGCGCACTGACGAGTGCGTCGTGATCGTCGTGTGCGACCACGGTGCCCGCGCCGGTACCGAGCAACTCGATTGCGTGGGGGAAGGCCGTCGCGACGATCGGCCGTCCGCTCGCGATGGAGTCCACCAGCACGCCGGAGGTGACCTGATCGGTCGAGTCATAGGGCAGGACCACCGCGGCGACGCTCTGGGCGAGCTCGGTTATTGCCGCGGGGCTGCGGTAGACGGGGTCGAAGGACACCGAGTCGGAGACGCCAAGGCGCCGCGCCTGCTCGACGCGGGCTTCGCGATACGCCTCACCCTCGGCGGCGAGCACCTTCGGATGGGTGCGGCCGGCGATTAGGTACCGCGGCCGCCCGGGCAGGTCCTTCAGCGACGGCATCGCCTCGATGACCCGCTCGATGCCCTTGCCCGGCCCCAACAGACCCCAGGTAAGCAGCGTCGGTCGGCCCGATCGCTTCAAAGCGGCCTTCGTGGGCAGTGCCGCGCCGTGCGGGATCGTGACGACCTTGTTGCGCTCGACGGCGAAGCCGGCGCACAGCCGCTGCCTGGCCGCCTCGGACATGACGACCACTTGATCCGCCAGCGCCACGACCGTTTCGAGCACCGAACGCTGGTGCGGCGTTGGATCTTTGAGCACCGTGTGGGCGACCACGATCGCCGGCACGCGCAGGCCCTTCATGATGTCGACGATCTCGTCGCCGTCGGGGCCGCCGTAGATGCCGTACTCGTGTTGGATGATCGCGACGTCGCTCCGGTTCAGCAGCTCCGAGCATTCCGCGACGGACGACGACGATCCGTTGACCAGTTCGCCGATGACGTTGGCGCGCGCAGAGACTTCCTCGTCGGCGATCCGCACCACGGTGACGGCAGAGCCCTTGGCCTCCAGGCCATCGGACAACGCGGCGCTGAACGTCGCGATGCCGCACGGTGTCGGCGGATGGGTGCTGAGGATCCCAAAGTTCGGGACGTACGAAAAGTGTTGCATCCCAAAGGGAGCAAGCAAGGGCTGAACTAGCGATGGAGCATTCAAAATAATCCCGACTGCGCGGCAATACAGTGTGTTCGTCGTGAGCGGATGCTCGGGCAGATCAGCATCAGAAGCTGAGCCATTCCAGACGTGCTGGGTTTGCGAACTATGCCGAGCTTACACCCTCACGGGCCTAAGGGCGTGGTCGCGGTGTGGGGCTTCACATCCACGGAGTTCGGAACTACATTGCGTAGTAGTCAATGCAAGGGGGCATGATGCGCTGGCGCGGTGTCAGTCACGTTGAGTTCGCAGTGCTGGACTACGACGAGTCGATCGCGTTCTACGACGCGATGTTCGGCTGGCTCGGGTACAGCAGCTTCTCGTCGCTGGACTTGGAGTACCAGTCGATCTACTACTTCACCCGCTACTTAAACCCACACAGCTACATCGGAATTCAGCCGGCTCGCACCGGAACCAAGCTGACGCATGCTGACCAGTCCGTCGGCATCAATCACATCGCCTTGTGGGCACGCACCAAGAAGGAAGTCGACCGGTTCCACCGGGATTTCCTCGTCAAGCGCGACGTTCCCGTCACCGACGAACCCAAGGACTACCCGCAGTACTGGCCCGGCTACTACGCCGTCTTCTTCGACGACCCGATCAACGGGATTCACTGGGAACTGGCGTGGGGGCCGAGGATTCCCGCACCGCGCCACGTCTGGTCGTTCTACCGAACGCTGCGCGGATTCACCAAGCGCCGAACGGATTTGGCGAACTCGGTGCCCGGCGTGATGCGGCAGGCGACGCGAAGGCTGCCACCGCCCGACCAGGTCTAGCAGCCGTCGTAGGCGCGCTCCTACCAGTTCGTGGGAACTTCCCCGGATCATGGCGCAGAATGCCTGATACAAATTCGGTCCAGTCCACGTTCCAGGGAGGTTCCCGTGATCCGGAGTTCCGACGGCGACGCGGATTGCCCGTGGTCGCCGCGGGAGTGCGAGTTGCTCGCGGTGACGCTGCAGCTGCTCCAGGAACACGGATACGACCGGCTGACCCTGGACGCCGTGGCCACCACCGCGCGGGCCAGCAAGGCCACCCTCTACCGGCGGTGGCCGACCAAGGCCGAACTCGTCTTGGCCGCATTCGTGGAGGGCACGCGGCAGGTCGCCGTCGACCCCGACACCGGCACCCTGCGCGGCGATCTACTGCGGATCGGGGAATCGGTCTGCGCTCATGTCAGCACGCATGCCAGCACCATCCGCGCGGTGCTCGTCGAGACTTCCCGCAGCGCCGAGCTCGAAGCCATCATGCAGGAACAGTTCTTCGACCAGCGAAAAGCACTGATCGTAGACGTCCTCGCCAGGGCCGTGGACCGCGGCGAGATCGACGCCTCCGCCATCACCGAAGACCTCTGGGACGTACTGTCCGGCTACCTCGTCTACCGCTCGGTCCTAACCAGCCGTGCGCCGTCTCGCCGTACCGTCCAAGACCTGGTCGACGACGTGATCATCCCCAGCCTCACCCGCCACCGTGCGTGACGGCGGAGGAGTAATCCAGCCCACATCCGTATGGATTGCGCGGTCCGGTCCCGTACCGTACCGTCAACTTGGTTGATATCCACCGAGCAGATATCGTACGGTCGGTAGTAGTTGTCACCGCTACGTCGAAAGGGTCACGGATGCAGCGGTTTTCCCCCGGGCGCCTACTCGCTCGACGGTGGATGCTACTGGTGGCGGTGCTGGTGGTCGCGGTCGCCGGATTCACGGTGTACCGCCTCAACGGCATCTTCGGCTCCCACGACGTCGTGTCCACCCCCAGCGGGAGCGACAATGAGATCGTTCCGTTCAACCCGAAGCACGTCGTGCTGGAGGTCTTCGGCCCGCCGGGCGCGGTAGCGACGATCACCTACCTCGACGTGAACGCCCAGCCGCAGCGCGCCGACGATGCCGCGCTGCCCTGGGCCTACGACGCCACCACCACCCAGCCGGCGGTGTTCGTCAACGTTGCCGCACAAGGCAATAGCGACTCCATCGGCTGCCGGATCAAGATCGACGACGTTGTCAAGGACGAGAGAACGGTCAACACGTTGAACGCCTTCACCTTCTGCCTGGACAAGTCCGGATGAGCAACCACCTCGCCGAACGTCAGTCGACCACCGACACGGTCGCGAAGTGGATTCGTCGGCTCTGCGTGCCGATCGTGATCTTCTGGGTTGCCGTCGCCGCTCTCACGAACGTGCTGGTCCCCCAGCTGGAGAAGGTCGGTGAAGAACACAACGTAGCGTTGAGTTCTCCCGATTCGCCGTCGCTGCAGGCCTTTCAGCGCATCGGCAAGGTGTTCCACGAATTCGACACCGACAGTGCCGCGATGGTGGTGCTGGAGGGCGACCAGGCGCTCGGTGCCGATGCGCACAAGTACTACGACGAGCTGGTCAAGCGGTTCGAGGACGACACCAAGCACGTTCAGCACGTGCAGGACTTCTGGGGCGACCCGCTCACCGCCGCGGGCTCGCAGAGCTCCGACGGGAAGGCCGCGTACGTCCAGGTGTTCCTCGCGGGCAACCAGGGCGAGGCCTTGTCGCTGGAGTCGGTCGACGCGCTGCGCGAGATCATCGCCAAGACGCCGCCCCCACCGGGTATCCATGCCTACGTCACCGGAGCGGCCCCCCAGATCGCCGATCAGTTCGAGGTGGGCAACAAGAGCACCGACTTGGTCACCATGTTGACCGTCGGCGTCATCGCCCTCATGTTGCTCATCGTCTATCGGTCGCCGATCACCGTGATTCTGGCGCTCTTCACGGTGCTCCTCGAGATGGCGGCAGCCCGGGGGATCGTCGCGTTCCTGGCGAACGTCGGAGTGATTGGCCTGTCGACGTATTCGACGAACATCCTCACGCTGTTGGTCATCGCTGCCGGTACCGACTACGTGATCTTCCTGCTCGGCCGCTATCAGGAGAGACGCAACGACGGCGACGACCGAGAGGCCGCCTTCTACGACGCGTACAGCGGAACCTCGCACGTGATCCTCGGTTCGGGGCTGACCATCGTCGGCGCCGTCTCTTGCCTGTACTTCACCCGCCTGCCGTACTTCCAGAGCCTCGGGATTCCCGCCGCAATCGGCATGCTCGTCGCGCTGCTCGCCTCGCTGACGTTGGCACCGGCCGTGCTGGTGATCGGCAGTCGGTTCGGCCTGCTGGACCCCAGGCGCAAGACGGCCAAGCGTGGCTGGCGGCGGATCGGGACGGCGATCGTGCGGTGGCCCGGGCCGATTCTGATCGCCACGCTGGCGCTCGCCTTCATCGGGATTGTCTCGCTGTCCGGGTACAAGACGAGTTACGACGTCAGCAGGTACATGCCGGGCAGCGCCCCGTCCAATGTGGGCTACGCCGCGGCGGAGCGCCACTTCTCAAGGGCGCGGCTGAATCCCGAGCTGCTGATGATCGAAACCGACCACGATCTACGCAATCCCACCGACATGATCCTGTTGGAGCGCGTCGCGAAGGCCGTCTTCCATACCGACGGCATCGCGCAGGTGCAGTCGATCACGCGGCCACTGGGCACGCCCCTTGATCACACGTCGATCCCGTTCCAGATCAGCGCGCAGAGCGCCGCCCAGATCAACAACCTGCCGTTCCAGCAGGATCGCGCTGCCGACTTGCTCACGCAGGTGGGCGAGATCAACAAGTCGATCGACACGCTCCGGAGTCAGTACGCGCTGCAACAACAGTCCAGCGCGGTGACGCACGAGCAGACGGTGGCATTCCAGCAGACCGTCGCCACGGCCCAGGACCTACGCGACAAGCTCGCCAACATCGACGACTTCTTCCGGCCGCTCCGCGCCTACTTCTATTGGGAGCCACACTGTTTCGACATTCCCATCTGCGCGACGTTCAGATCGCTGTTCGACGCCCTCGATGGCGTCGGCGAACTGTCCGACCAATTGGCCAATGTCTCGGCGAGCATCACCAAGCTGGACGCACTGCAACCGAAGTTGCTTGCGCTGATTCCGCCGCAGATCGCCACTCAGGAGACCAACCGCGATCTCACGATGACGAACTACGCCACGCAGTCGGGCCTCTACGACCAATCGGCGGCGGCGCTGGAGAACTCCACTGCCTTGGGTCACGCCTATGACGCGTCGAAGACCGACGACTCGTTCTACCTGCCACCGGAGGCGTTCACCAACCCCGAGTTCCAGCGCGGGCTGAAACTGTTCCTGTCGCCGGACGGCAAGGCCGCGCGGATGATCATCACGCACGACGTGGATCCAGCTACGCCCGAGGGTATTTCGCACATCGAGGAGATGAGGCAAGCAGCTCAGGAGGCCGTGAAGGGCACGCCGCTGGCCGGGTCGAAAATTTACATCGGCGGAACCGCGGCCACCTACAAGGACATTAGCGAGATGGCGCGCTACGACCTGCTCATTGCCGGCATCGCGTCGCTGAGCCTCATCCTGCTGATCATGATGTTCATCACGCGAAGCCTCATCGCCGCGCTCGTCATCGTGGGCACCGTGGCAATTTCGTTGGGTGCCTCGTTCGGCGTGTCGGTGCTGGTGTGGCAGTACATCTTTGGTGTGCCGCTGTACTGGGTGGTACTACCGTTGGCCCTCATCCTGCTACTGGCCGTCGGGTCGGACTACAACCTACTGTTGGTCTCCCGGTTCAAAGAGGAGTTCCACGCCGGACTGAACACCGGCATCATCCGTTCGATGGCGGGCAGTGGCTCGGTGGTGACCGCAGCCGGACTGGTGTTCGCGTTCACCATGGCGTCGTTCATCATCAGTGACCTGCGGGTGCTCGGCCAGATCGGAACCACGATCGCGCTCGGGCTGCTGTTCGACACGCTGATCGTGCGATCGTTCATGACGCCGTCCATCGCCGCATTGCTCGGGCGGTGGTTCTGGTGGCCGCTGAACGTGCGTCAGCGGCCGGTACCCAAGAAGTTCGGCGAAGACGCGCAACTGTCGCTCTTCTAAGCGCGAGCGGGGAGCCTCGGCGTACTGTTCCACCGTGCACGTCGACGTGATGACGGTTCCGCAGCCGTTGGACAAGGTCGGCGATCTCGCGCGGCGGACGCAAGCGGCAGGCTTCGACGGTCTGCTGTTCACCGAGACCGGCCGGACCGCGTATCTGAACGCCGCCGTGGCATCGCAGGCGGCGCCAGGTCTCGAACTCTTGACCGGCGTCGCGGTTGCGTTCCCGCGCAGTCCGTTCGTGACGGCGGCGGCGGCGTGGGAATTGCAGGAGGCGACCGGCGGGAAGTTCCGGCTGGGGCTTGGCACGCAGGTGCGCACCCATGTGGTTCGGCGCTACGGCGCGGCGTTCGAGCGTCCGGGTCCGCGGCTGCGTGATTACGTGCTGGCGGTGAAGGCGTGTTTCACGGCGTTTCGATCGGGGACGCTCGATCACCACGGCGAGTTCTACAACCTGGACTTCATCACGCCCCAGTGGAGCGCGGGGCCTATCGACGCGCACGATCCCAAAGTCGATGTGGCCGCGGTGAATCCGTGGATGCTGCGGATGGCGGGCGAGGTGGCCGATGGCGTGCACGTCCATCCGCTCGGCGAGCCCGGCTATCTCGGGCGTCACGTCATACCCAGTATCGCCGAGGGCGCGGCGAAGTCGGGACGCTCACCGTCTGACCTCGCAGTGATCGTGCCGGTCATGACGATCGTCGGCGACAGCGATGAAGAACGCCATAACGAGCGTGAGCTGGTGCGAGCCAGCATGAGTTTCTACGGAAGCACGCCCAACTACGCGTTCATCTGGGACCAGGCCGGGTTCGAGGGTACGACCGCCCGTATCCGCGAGAAGCAGAAGGCCGGTGACTTCAAGGGAATGGCGGCGCAGATCACCGACGAGCACATCGCCACGTTTGCGACGGAGTCGACTTGGGACGGCTTGGCCGACACGCTGATTGAGAAGTACGGCGCAATTGCGACGCGCATCGTGCTCTACAACGCCCTGGCCGATGCTGAGCGATTCGAACGATACGGCGCCGTCGCGCAACGCATTTCGGCCTAGCTGCGCCTCCGGCCGATGGATCTGGATCTACCGCCTAGTGGGCGCCGCCTCCGTGCGCCGCGTGCTGCTCGGGAGTCTCGTAGGGGCTGACCCCCATCGGCCCGGGGGCCTCGACGGCGGGGGCAACGTCGTCGCCGCCGATTACTCCGCCGCCGTCAGTGGCTCCACCGCCCTCAGCCGCTCCACCGCCGACGATCTCGCTGGTCTCCCCTGCGACGTCCGGGGCGCCAGTGGCGATTGGGCTCGTCGAGATCCACGCCAAAAGATCCTGCCCGCCGTCGTTGTATACGACGCTGTTGGGGATGTCGCCGACGACGTCGAAGTAGAGCTTGCCGGGGATTCCACCACCGATGACGCGGTAGTTGGCTCCGCTCTCAGCGCGAGCGTTGAAGTTCGGGGCTATGGCAACGCCCCCTTCGGAGGTCACGTTCGCTTCGTAAAGCTGGCCGTTGTGGAACACGGCGTCCGAACTCGGATTTAGCCCATGAACGGTGTACGTGATCATCGGGGCGCCGGTGACATCGTTCAGCGACTCTGGCTGACCGTACGGCTTGATGTTGCTAGTCGCTGATGCCGGGGCCACAGTGGCGGCCGCCATGCCGATCGCAACTGCGGCCACGCCAACAGATGCCACAAGTCTCTGGATCTTCATCCCTACTCCGTTTCTGTGTCGACGCTGGATTCATCCGGACGTTACCCCGACGAATCTGTGTCGAAACACGAAATGCCGCAATCGCACGTTGCGCAACACGAGCGCCAAACGCGACGAACGGCGCACGGCCGGACCACTTGTCGTTCTGAAGGCGTCAGCATTTGTTGACGCGCCGCAAAAGCACGGGATACAGGCGTCTACCGCGTGAGCGCCGACGCAATACCCGTATGCCCGAAATCGTCGCCCTTCCATAACAGCGGCTCGCGTATGTCGAGCGCCAGCGCATAGGAGAGACAGTCGCCGAAATTCAGTGCAGCAGGATGGCCGCTGCCTTCGCCGAAGTCTGCGTAGGCCTGACGAGCCAGCCGGGCTTGGTGCTCGGTCACCGGCTCGATGACGAACTCCGCTTCCGCAAGGAGCTCGTCGAGGCTTCTGCTGACGACCGGATCTCGCTGGTGATCGAGCACGATCCCGCACTCGAGATAGCTTGCAGCAGACAGTCTTCGCACGCTTGCTTCGGCGATCGCGTGAGCGTAGGTCGCCGCGTCGTCTTCGGCGGTGAGGATCGCGATCACGGCCGACGTATCGACGATCACGATGGCAGCCCTCGGTCGTCGTAGAGCAGGGCGCCATGGTCGAGCGCCTTGGCGTCGGCACTCATGCGGCTTGCGCTCTTGTGACCTATGGCCAGCAGCCGGGCGGCGAGTTCGTCCTGTTCCAACCGGGCCAGCCGCTCACGCACGGCCGTCGCCACCGCCTGAGCTTGGGATTCTCCGGTGATCTGAGTGATTCGCTTGACTGCCTCATGGACCGAGTCGTCTTTGATGTTCAGCGCCATTGGTACCTTTCTACCTGTCGAATGGTACCACTGACCAACGCGGCTACGCGGAGCGCGCATCGGCGGATCGCACCAGGTCGCAGGCACTGAGGAAGCGAGCCCACTCGGCCTCGGTTGGGCGAACGCCGCAGTCGCCCAGGGCATCGGGACTGACTACGAAGCCGGGTGCGACGGGCGCCAGCATCCCCGCGAGTTTCGCGATGTGTCCAGCCGGGCTGTCTTCAAAGCTCTCGAACACCCGCTTGCGGATCCACGCCTCGGCGCTGTCGATGCCCGCCACCACGTCCAGTTCGGGGACGCGCAGAGCGCCGTCGCATCGGCTGACGTGTTCCTCGAACCGATCATCCCAGACCTCGGTCTGCCACCCCGGCCACAGCTCGGGCAGCGCGTGAAAGAAGCCCATTGTGTCGGCGGTTTGCCAGGCCCCCACCGTCTTTCGGCGCACGTCGATGTGAGCTCCGCCTTCGGGGATCTTGCCGAGCCTGATCCGGCGGATACCCGGGCCGGGCAGTTTGTCCAGGAGCGCCGGCCCATGCCAGGCCTTGCTCAGATGCCACCACAGCGGCCAGAACCGCAACTGGCCGTCGGCGTCGACCACGGAGATGAGGTGGCACAGGTGGTTTCGGCCGCGGGCGAGCTTGAGAATTGGCTGCCTGTCCCAGGTATCGGGCCGCAGTTGGCTGCCCACATATCCCGCCAATTCTTCGGTTCCGTCGTACGCCCAGCAGATCTCGTAACCGGTCCACACTGTGGCGAGCACATCCACGAGGGCGCGCCGCTCGTTCATGTCGAACATCAACGACTCGCCGAAGAACAACACCCGGCGACGGTCGAGATCGACCACCGCGCCGCCGTCTGCCCACGTCGGGGCGCACCACTCGTTCTTCTCGCATCGCCGCAGCGAGGCGGCGTACCGAAGCGCGAGTTCCGGCCCGCCGATCAATGCGTCGAGTATGCGGCAGCCTCCCCAGTGCGAGTAATACAGCTGCCAGTCCTCGTCCTTGACGATGACGAAGTTCGCCCTGTTCCCCATGTCTCCCCGTTCTCCGATGACGCGCTCTCGGCTCGTGCGTCGATTTGAGGCGAGTGTCGGTCGTCCGTCCGACAGGTTGAGGCTCGGATGGGTTGGCGCGGACGTCGGCTGTGGATAACCTTCGAGTGAAGGCGCGTCGAGTGAGCGCTATCCCCAGCGGCCGCCTGTTTCGATTGTTTCGATCATCTGGCCGGGCGTAGGCTATGAGGATGACGACCGCCGTTGCCCCGCTTGCTCAGCAGGTGGCCGTTCGGGCGCAGAGCGACACGCGATTCGCCAAGGTCCTCGATGCGTTGCTCACCGCCCCGACGACTCCACAGGGAACCTTGGAGCGGATCGCAGCGCGCACGCTGAGCGATCAGCGTCGGGCGGCGCTCGTCGAGGACTTCATCGATGGTTCGATGCGGACGCCGGAAGTACAGGCGCTGTTGAAGTTGCGTACGCCCCAGGCGGTGCACCGGCTTCGTAGCCGCGGCAAGCTTGTCGGCAGTGCTGTCGGAAACCAAACCTGGTTTCCTGCTTGGCAGTTCGATGGTGGTCGAATGCGCCCAGACCTTCCGCGGATACTCGATCTGCTGACACGCTTCACCTCGGATCCCCTTGCCGCCGACCGGATCATGCGCCTCAAACACGATGAACTCGGCCGCACCTCGATCGCTGAAGCGCTGCGCAGACCCAAGACCACCGACGTCGCGTGGCAGATGCTGACCTCCCTCGGTGCCTAAGCTTCCCGCCGGCTACCTCGTCCCCTTCGCCGACGACAGACCCGTCGGCCTGCGTCGTCGATCGATCCCCGCCGGCAGCGAGACATGGCGGGTAGACGCGAGCCCGCCCGCCGCCTGGGACTGGACCGGCTTTCCCGAACCCCGCTACCGCTTCGATCCGCAATCGGGTGCCTTCCGCAGCCGCTACGCCGGGGCCACACTCGCCGGCGCCTTCCGCGAGCGATACCGATCGACGGGACTCGTCATTCCCGCCGACCACCGAATTCACCACCTTGTCCGCCTCGTGTCCGCCCGCAACCTGCGGGTGCTCGACCTGCGCACCGAGAAGAACCTCGACGTGCTTCAAGTGGACGACCAGATCAGCACCGGGCAACATCCTGATGTCTGGGCCACCTGCCATCGACTCGTCGATGCCGCCAGGCGGTGGTGGACCGATATCGATGCCATCGTGTATCGATCGCGCACAACGCCTGAGTCGTCGCTGAACTACGCATTCTTCGGCGGCGACGGGTTCGACGTCGAGTCGTGGCCCCTCGGTGAGCGGACCGACGTGCTGACCGAGCTCGCCCTGCACCAGGGCTTCACCGTCAACTGGGACATCGACGTCGTCGCACAAACCCCGAGTTATTGACACACGCGGTAATTACGGGTACGTCTACTAGCTAGCGAATGCACCGGGCCACTCGGGGCGCCCGGCTCATACAGGGGGCAAGCTCATGGCCGACGTGGACTACTGCGTGGTAGGTGCGGGATTCGCCGGTTTGACGGCAGCCCTGCGGTTGAAACAGGCTGGCCACTCGGTGGCGTTGCTGGAGGCCCGGGACCGGGTCGGCGGCCGCACCTTCACCGAAGTGCGCGACGACGGGGTGTGGATCGACCGGGGCGGTGCGTGGATCGGCCCGGGCCAGGACGCCATCTACGGACTCATGCACGAGTTCGGCGTGCCGAGCTACAAGCAGTACGTCGACGGCGACGCGATGATGTTCGT
Organism: Mycobacterium sp. RTGN6; assembly: GCF_033804605.1. Lineage (NCBI taxonomy): Bacteria > Bacillati > Actinomycetota > Actinomycetes > Mycobacteriales > Mycobacteriaceae > Mycobacterium > Mycobacterium sp. RTGN6. The sequence goes on along the minus strand of NZ_JAPZKZ010000003.1, from coordinate 358,527 downwards.
CGACGGCAAGAAGTACCGCTACAAGGGCACCATTCCGTTGTCGATGAGCCCGTGGGCGGTCGCCAACATCGGCGCGGTCTTTCTCGAGCTGACGCAGATGTGCAAGTCGATTCCCATCGACGCCCCGTGGGAAGCACCCAAGGCGAAGAAGTGGGATCAGCTCAGCTGGGGGGCGTGGCTGGACCGCAACACGCTGTCCAAGCCCGCCCACGAACTCCTGGAATCCTCCATCTCCGGTCTGTACACGTCGGCCGCCTCGGAGGTCTCGCTGCTGTTCGTGCTGTATCAAATGGCGTCGTCGGGCGGGCCGAGCTTCGTGCTTGGCGTCAAGGACGCCGCTGAAGATGCCCGGCCGGTCGGCGGCATGGGTGCCATCCACCGGGCGGTCACCGCCGAGCTCGGCGATGCGATCCATCTGTCGCAGCCGGTCCGCAGCATCGCCCAGGACGCCGACGGGGTCACGGTGCGCTCCGACGACATGGTGGTGCGCGCCCGCCGCGTTGTGGTGGCGGTGCCGATCGCCATCGCCAGCCAAATCATCTACGAGCCAATGCTTCCCGTTGATCGATCATTTCTGCACCAGCGGATGCCGCTCGGTGCGGTGTTCAAGATCGCGCTGGTGTACGACGAGCCGTTCTGGCGAGCCGATGGCCTGTCGGGCCAGTCGTTCGCACCGGGGTCACCGGCGAACCTGACCATCGATTCCTGCACGGACACCGGAAACCCCGGAATGCTGACCGTCATCACCGAGGGGCCCGTCGCGCGCCAGATAGGGAAGCTCACCGAAGACGAGCGCAAGAAGGTAGTGCTCGACGCCGTCGCCGAGAGGTTCGGCGACAAAGCACTGACACCGGTTGACTACGTCGAGCAGAACTGGGCGATCGAGCGCTACTCCGGTGGCGGGATGATCTCCCACACCCCGCCAGGCGTGCTCACCGAATTCGGCCCCGCCCTGCGGGAACCATGCGGCCGCATCCACTGGGCCGGGACCGAAACCTCAGCTGTCATGTACGGGTTCATCGATGGAGCCGTCCGCTCCGGCGAGCGAGCCGCGACCGAGGTGATGGAACGCGAAGCGATGACGGTCGCCTGACGTCGGTCGGGCCGTTTGAACCCACCCTCGGAATAGCCGCGCCGGCAACCGCGTTGCGTGTCTCGTGACCGAACATGCCGAGTTGAGCCCCACCGATTGGGTGCGCGAGCAGACCGAAGCGATCTTGAAGAACGGGACCACGGACGGGGTCGAGGTGCTCGATCGACCGATCGTCCTGTTCACCACCACCGGAGCGAAGTCCGGCAAGCAGCGCTACGTGCCGCTGATGCGCGTCGAGGAGAACGGCCACTACGCCATGGTGGCATCGAAGGGCGGCGACCCCGAGCACCCGTCGTGGTACTTCAACGTCAAGGCCAATCCCACGGTGACGGCGCAGGACGGCGACAAGGTGGACACGCTGACGGCGCGCGAAGTCAGCGGCGACGAGCGTGATCACTGGTGGAAGCTGGCCGTTGCGGCCTACCCGCCCTATGCGGAGTATCAGACCAAGACCGATCGGTTGATCCCGGTCTTCGTACTCGAGTAGCTACGCGCAGTACGCCGCTCGCCCCCGTTCCACTCCCCGCTGACTCCAACCGGTGACGGCAGCACCGTCTCCAAAGCAGGTGGGTGGGCCGATGCTCAATATTTAAATCATCAGGTGGAAACGCACCAATGATCAAAATATAGAGCATTGACCGCTTGGCAGCGTATGATCAATATATGAATCATGTCGCCGCGTTGGTCTACGACACCGCCGAGTTCGGTGAACAGCTCCGCCGCGCCCGACTGGAGAAGGGCCTCCAACAGGACGAACTTGCCGATCGGCTCGGCGTGACTCGGATGACGGTCTCGCGGCTTGAACGCGGGCAAGCAGTCAGCGTCGACACCGCGCTGCGTGCACTATCCGAGTGCGGCTACGCCATCGCGGTGGCGCCGAAATTCGCTCGCGTGGCGGTACTCGATGGCGACTAGGAGGCTGGCGGTGTGGCTGCACGGCGTCCAGGTCGCACACCTCAGTGAGCCGAGCCCATTTAGGTTGCGGCTCGATTTCACCGATGACGCGCTTGACGTCTTCGGCGAAGGTAGCCGCGTGCTCTCGTTGGCATTGCCCATGTCCAAGCGGCCCGTGAGCGACGCGAGGGCAAGGCCTTCGGGCTACCCAGTGTCGGCGTTCGTCGAAGGCCTTCTGCCGGAAGGGAATGTACGCCAGCACATCGCCAGCCAGGCCCGTTTACCGGTCACCGACACGATGGGCTTACTCGAGCGGGTAGGCGCGGAATGCGCGGGCGCCGTTCAGATTCTGCCCGAGGGAGTCGTACCCGGGACCGGACATGTGCGCAGGCTCAGCGACAGAGAAGTCGCCGCGTTGATCGCCGATCTACCGACCTATCACCTGCCCGAGGGCGCGACGCCTCAGGCGTCGCTGGCCGGCATTCAAGACAAGGCGCTGTTGGTGGCGCTGCCCAACGGCGGCTGGGGATGGCCTGAAGCGGGCGCGCCGTCGACACACATCGTCAAGCCGGAGCCACTCACTGGCGCGTTGCCACAGCTCATCCAAACCGAGGACTGGGCGTTACGAGTCGCCCGGCAGGCCGACATCTCGGCAGCTGAAACGCGACTCGCGAAGTTCGAGCTGCGCGAGGCGATCGTCGTCACCCGCTATGACCGCACCGCGGCCGGTCAGCGGTTTCACCAGGAGGACTTTTGCCAGGCACTCGGGCTTGACCCGCAAGCGAAGTACGAAAGTACCGCCGAATCCGATCGGCACGGATCCCGGCTCAAGCGGATCGCCCGCGCAGCCGCAGCCAGAGCGCGCGATCCAGACGCGTTTCGCACCGCACTGCTGGAAGCAGTGACGTTCAACGTCGTCATCGGCAACGGAGACGCACACTCCAAGAACTACTCGCTGATGATCGATCGTGACGGAAGCGTCGCTCTCGCACCGATTTACGACGCTGCCCCGACGTTCTACCTTGATTCTCGATACAAGGGCACCGGCCACGTCATCAATGGGAAGACGTCCGTTGACTTGGTCGACGTCGAGGACCTCGTCGGTGAGGCCGCGTCGTGGGGCACCTCCGAGCGTCGCGCACGCGCCGCTGTGGAGGCGTCTATGGAACGGATACACGCAGCCGTCGGCCAAGTCCCGCTGCCATCCGGCGCCGAACAGGTGAAGGCCAATCTCGAGAACCTGTGGACGAGGCGGTCGTGGCCAGCAACGCGCCGCAACACATGACCGATGCCCCAGCATGTTTGAGCTTCGGCATCGTGCCGGAAACGACCGGCCCCGGCAACCAACCTAGTTGCTTGTCGGTGGCGGCTGCGGCTGGAATGGTTGGTACCACCACCAGTCGGCGCGCTCGCCGGTGGGCCCGGGGCAAGGTGCCACCGCGGGCGGGGGAAGGTTCGGCGGGCGCGCGAGCGACCCAGCACTGAGCGGTTGGCCGTCACTGTCGGTGACGATGAGACGGTCTGCGGGTCCGGTGATGGTGATTGCGCCTCGATGGTGCAGCCGGTGGTGATAGGGGCACACCAGCACAAGGTTGAACAACTCGGTGGGGCCGCCGTCCTCCCAATGCCGGATGTGATGCGCGTGTAGACCGCGGGTGGCTCCACAACCCGGAACCGCACACGTGGGATGGCGGTGCTCCAGCGCGCGACGAAGCCGCCGGTTGATCTGGCGGGTCGATCGGCCGGCGCCGATGACCTGGCCGTCACGTTCGAACCACACCTCACAGGTCGCATCACAGGTCAGGTATTGGCGTTCGGCCTCCGAGAGCAGCGGACCTAGATGCAGTGCCGCGGCGCGCTGCTCAACGTCGACGTGCACCACCACAGTGGTGTGATGCCCGTGCGGCCGGCGGGCCGCCTCGGCGTCCCACCCGTCGTCTACCAGGCGCATGAACGCCTCGACAGTGCCCGGCAACGGCGGCGCGATATCTGACGCGCGGTCGCGGTCGCCGTGATCGCGCTTCCACTCGGCGACCAGCGCATCACGATGAGACGCCAGTGCCGCATCGAACTTCGCCGCGTCCACGTGCGGAAGTTTGATCCGCCAGCAGGTGTACTCCTCGTCGGAGGTCTTGGTGATCGAGGGCTCCGGTTCGGGCCGATCGGGTTCGGGTCGCGGTTCGAGCTTGACCGCGGTGCGCAGCTGATTGACCGTCGCGACCCCAGCCAGCTCCGCGTAGTGCTCATCAGATCCCTCGCCGGCCCGCGCGGCGATGGCGCCGACCTGATCCAGCGACAGTCGACCCTCCCGCATGCCTTGGGCGCAGCGCGGAAACTCCGCCAGCCGGTGTGCCACCGTGGCGATCGTGTGGGCGTTTCCCGATGACGAGCCCAGCTTCCAGGCCACCAACGCCGCCACGGACCGCGCGCCGGTCATGCCGCACAGCTCGTCGCGATCCATCTCGGCGACGATCTCCACGATGCGCCCATCAATCGCGTTGCGCTGACCGGCCAACTCCGACAACTCCCCGAACAACTCCTCAAGACGCTCTTTCGGAAGCACCGCCGTGGCGCCAGACGAAGCGGTCAAGGACATGAAGTGATCATCGCAGAGGGGTACGACAAATCTTGGTCCTGCGGATCGCCACGGCGGTACATCGCTAGACCGCGTCGTCGAGACCCCAGTACTTGGCGTGCCTCAGAACCTCTCGCTTGTAACTCGACCTCAGCACGTCGACCATCGCGAGCGTTCGTGCCGTCAGTTCGTCGCGAATCCCGCTCTGCGCGTGAGCGTATGGGATGAACGCGCGAAGTAGATCGGGGGCGTCCAGCGCGACCTCCAACGGAATACTGTCCTCGCTGTAGGGCGTGCCACCGATCGCCTGTTCGACGCGCGCCGCGCTCCATCGCAATGGGTCACCGGTACCAGTCTCGAAGAGCTCCAGCAGCAACTCCCGATGGCCGGAGTCGGTGAATGGCGCCGCGGAACTGGTCGCGAAGAACCTGTCGCAAAGCTCCTCATTCGACTCCGACTCCCCCACCGGTGAGCGGTGTTCACCACCTTCGGGTAGCCGACCTACCAGCCACTGAACCAGTGCCTTGTAGAGCGGCCATGTATCGGTATCGGGTGCGAATGTCGGCTTGTTGAGTGCATCCTCGATCCACACCCGCGCATCGGCCAGGCTCATTTCGAAAACGTCGGTGTCGCTGCTGGATTCGGCCACCCGCGCAAGGGCCTCGTCGATCGGATCCGGTACCGCGCCGGCACCGGCAACGCTCGACCACACGTTGTGGTCGATCTGGACCGCGACGGTCAGCTCATGCCCACCGTCGAGTCGCATGCCGACCACGAGTTCGTCAACATCACCGAGCACATGTGTTCTGCGCACCGCGCGGTAGACGTCGACCCGCCGTAGAGCAGTGATCCATCGCGGCAGATGCTTGTCTCGCTCAGCCAGTTCGCGTTGGCATCGGAGTTGTTCTGCTGGATGGTCGACGAGAAGTTCGGCGACGACGGCCAGTAGCGCCGTCGTCTCCCGATCCCGCACACCGATCAAGCCGGTTAGGACGTTGTCCAGAAAGGTCTCATCGCGGAGCCTGCCAGGTTTCCCCACGTTGATCACCATGCTGGCCACACTGAGCAGACTGAGTGGATGCACATTAAGAGCTCTGCGTATTGCGTCGGTGAGCGTCGTGTCGGCGGAGGTATCCCCCTTGCGCTTCTTCGCCCGCCGCTCGTCACGTCGGACCTGTTTGGCCCTGTGTGCTCGTCGTCCGTTACTCATACCGCGGACGCTACTCACGGGCAGTGACAACGCCGCGCGCCGTTCAGAGCCGCTTCGCGTCCAGCGCCTTCATGAGCGATGGTCGCCTGCCGTAGTCCTGGCGGATCTGCGCGATGAACGACGCGAAATCGGCGCTGCGACCGCCTCGTTCATAGAGTTCGGCCATGGTTGCCAATCTCGCGGCGATATCGGAATAGAGCTTGCTGTTGGGATACCGCAGATCCTTCTCCAGCTCCGGCCGGTACAGGTCTGCGGCGTCAACGGGCCTAGCTTCGGCCCCTCGGACGGCCAACTCCCGCCACGCCCAGCCCGAACCGTACTCGTCGGCGGCCAGCCAAGCGGCATCGATATCGTCGTCGCTCATATGGAGCTGTACCAGGACCGCGCCGGCGGCGAAGCGGTCGGAGGCCGCCAGTTCTCGGGCGTGGTCGAAGGCCCAGGTGCGTTCGGTATCAACGCGGTCGACGCCGGCCGCGAAATCGAGCAGGACACGGTAGGCGCCCACCGACGGCTGCCGGACGAAGTCGGCACGGAGGACGCCGACCGCATCGTCGATGCGGCCCAGTCCCTGGTACGTCCGGGCGACGTCGTCTGGGCTCAGCCAAAATTCGTTGCCACCACCGTGGCTGCTGATTCGTCCCTCGGCCACTGCGCGATCGATCCATGCCACCGCCTCGCCGGTGCGGCCGGCTGCCCGCAACCGGTCGACGATCGCCCCGTACTGCGGGTGTTCCCGCTCATTGAGCAAGTGGACGGCCCGGTCGACGTCGCCGTCGTGATCGGCGAGCTCCAACAGCATCGCGTCGACTTCGAATCGCCCAAATTGATTACTGTCTGCGAGCTTCCGGTCCAGCGCCGCCACCGCGCGGCGGTAGGTCCCCAGTGCCTTCTCGTCGAAAGCGTCCACGAAGTCCGCCAAGACCAGGTGCGGCCACCCCGGTGAGTCAGCGCGGAATTTCACCAGCCACGTCGCGAGTTTGACGGGGTCGGGCTCACCCAGTCGGCAGGCGTGCGCGTAGAGGTCGGCGGCGCGCTGGCATTGATCACCGATCGAACCCGACGAGTCGTCAACCTGCTCGAGCATCTTGCGCAGCCGGGTCACTGCGCGCAGCAACGCTGGCCGGACGAGTTCGGCGGCCCCACTGTTCAGGTGGTTTTCGAGCTCGTCGAGCATTTCACTGGCCGCTTCCGCGACCTCAAACGAACGTCGGTAGTCGACAAAGCCACGGAACGCCAACGCGTTTCGCACGTAGGTCTCCAACTCGGCTTTGGCATGCGCGTCGTCACCCGCCGCCGTCGTGGCACGAATCTCCAGCAGGCGGCGCACCCCGTCGTCGCGCTGCGCAAGCGTTATGACCAGTTCACGCAGCTGATCGACATCCATCGCCTGCACCGCCGCTTCCAGCGCTGCCTCGGCCGAACCGCTGGCTGTGTCGTCGACCGCGACCCGCCCGGTGTCGATCGCGGCGAGTCCGGTCGCGACCAGATGCTTGCAGAAGTTGCCGTCGGCGTGGTGCGGGCAGGTGCAGTACCCGTCGGGTAGCGGACCGGACCAGTCGAGCTCCACGGTGTAGACGTTCTTGGCCTGGATCGACGCGTAGGCCTTGAAGTCGGTCGTGCGGAGCCCTCGGACATAGCGGACGTAGTCTTCGCCCCGGGCGTAAACCAGATCACCGGCCACTGTGAGCAGCGTCGTTTCGGAGAGCGGCACATCACCATGGTGCCGGATTCACGAGAACTAGTGACCCGTCAACACGTCCAGCGCGAACTCCAACGTTGTCGGCTCGTTCACACGAACCCAGTTCCCTTCGAGCGCCGCGACCCGTCGATAGGTTCCAGCGTCGAGACGGTACGCGAGAACCGCTCATCAGCCGGTGCGTCGGGATCGACGATCCAATAGTTTGCGATGCCCGCCTTCGCGTACTCATGCAGCTTCATCACGTGATCGGTTCCGCGCGAGCCCGGCGAGACGATCTCCACGACGAGCACGACGTCCGCCGCTGTGACCCGGGCGGGGCGTCGCTCGAACACGCGATCTGCAACCACGACGATGTCAGGGTCCCGCACACTCGGCGGGAACGAGGCTCGCGTAATCACTTCGATCTCGGGAAGCGCCTCTAGCCCGTCCGGCAGGTGATCATCTAGGAGGCGGGTGAGCCTTCTGGAAATGCGCTGATGCCAAAGGTCGGGGCGAGGCGAGATGACGAGTGTCCCCTCAAGGAGTTCCCACCGTCGCATCGGGTCGAGTTCAAGCGCATCCCACTGCTCCAGGCTCAGCAATCCGCGCGGCAAGTGTGCAAGGTCGGACACCACCCCGCCTCCTCTCGCCAAGGACTCGAATAGGTGCAGACTACGCGCAACGGCGATCGCACCCCCGCCGGGTGACTTCCCTTCTTGCGGCGTCATCATCTGTTGACGGGCTACAAAAGCTTGTCCCTGCAACCGCAGGCGGCTTGCATGGTTGCTTGGACCAACGGCTCATTTTCGGTGAGCCGCTACCCCTGACGATCCACGTAGAATTTGCCGGGTGGTGCGTTCGGCACTGTGCGCAGCGGACTAAAGCTTGAAGAGAAGGCGAGCCAGGATGGGCAGCGACTTGCGGGTCACCACCGAGGGCCTTCGCGCGCTGACGGGTACCTGCGAAACTTTGGCCGCCAAACTGAGTAGCACCACCGCGCCGGCCAGTACCACAACCTGTCACCAGGCAAGCGCGACGGCGGTAGACACGTGCGAGGGACGCATCGCCGCGGCCGGTGCAGCATTGGCGGCCTGGACGTCGGCCGCGGCCGCAACGTTCACTGCGGCGGCCAGCTCCTACGAACGCCAGGACAGCGAGTCCGCCGGCGATCTCGCCACCACGGTGATCTCGTTTGGCGCTCATCGACGCGCTACCCACCCTGTCGTGGATCGCGAGTTTCACCACCGCGCCACTGACTGCGGCGGCGCCTCGCTGGAGCGCTACTGCGGACTTGTGGGAGCAGTCCTTCAACCAAGTAGCCCGCGACGTGCTGCGCCCCGGCGGGACCGAGTGGACCGGCAGCGGCGCCGAGGCCGCCCAAGACAGCACCGACAAAGCCACAATGATCGCCCGCGGGGCGTCGCACCAGCTGCGCGACGCCGCCGGGGTCGCCACGTTCGGCGCCGACCAGCTTGAAGGGCTGCACGCCAAGACCCTCGCAGCCCTCGCCGCGGCCCGCGGCGAGGGGTTCGAGGTCAACGAGGACTTGTCGGTCACTGACACCAGCCGAAGTCCCTGGGGCAGCAGCGCATATGCGGCCCGCCAAGCCGGAGCCGAAGAACATGCCGAAACCATCCGGTCGTGCGCCGGGCAGCTTTTAGCCCTGGACAACCAATACGCCGCCAAACTCGAGGCGGCCACTGCAGGTCTCGACACCCTCGCCCTCGACGCTCCAGCCGGCGACTCACCACCGACCAACGCCCACAACGGAATTCAACTCGTCGACAACCATATCTGGAAGGAAGGACCCGGCCCGGACGCCGGCGATCAGCCGCCGTCAGACCCGCAGCCACCGGCCCGGGGCCTGCCACCAGAGGGTGTTCGTCCGCCTATCCCAGGCGACCCGACACAGGGGCCGGCCAGTCGCCCCAGCGAGGCAGGCAAAGGCGGCCAGAGTCTGTGGGATAAGGACGGTGGCGAGTGGCGATACTTCCCGGGCGACAAGTACCACAACCCCCATTGGGACTTCAATCCCCACAACACACCAAACGCGCCTTGGGAGAATGTTCCGATCGGCGACCTCCCTCCCGTCAAAGGCAATCCGATCGTCACAGGCCTGCCACCGTGGCTGCAGGATGCTCCCGCAGTCCCTGGTGTGACCGGCCCGCCACACAACCCCCTCCTTGCCCCCTTCCCAGGCGCCGAGATGCCAACCCCCGCACCTCTACCAAGCCCTGGACCCATCGACTTTTTCCCGCACTTTGACATCCCAGCACCCAATCCGGGCGACCTGGCAGGCGCAGGCGCGACGAGCACTGGGATCGTGGCCGGTGGGGGCCTCCTCGCACTACTAACCATGTTGTTTGTGCAGAACTGACCCTTCGAATGGTTGGCAATACAGGTGCGCGGGCAGTGCCGTCGCTCGTAGACGTCGTCCGCACGCGTGTCCCGGATCTGACGCTGCTCAATGGCCAGCAACTGCCGGGATGGCTGAAGGCTTTGCCGGCTCCGCCGCCCGGCTGGGCACTTGGACGCATTGACGCGGACCAAGCACCCACACGAATCACATTGCACCGCAACGCGGGTGATCCATCTTGGGATGGATGTGAGGTCATCAACTTGTTCGCCTTCACAGGGCTGCTGTCACGCGAAGTTGTGCACGCCGACATCGCATGCACCTTAAACGCCGTGGGCGCCCACAACATAAGCACTCACCCGCTGTTCGTACCACCCGGCCTAGATGCCACAGCGGCACTCGCCAGCGGCGAGTTCGCATTGCGCGGGAAGCGCGTGTGGGCTCGGTACACCGCCTACCTTGCACAGCGACCCGCGAGCTCTGTGGCTCGCGGTCACGAAGAGGGTCAGCGCGGCGTGCTGGTGGAACACAACACTTTTGTCACCGCTGAAGCTCTACCCAGACTGCAGCCAGAAGTTCTGAAGACGGGCGATGCTACTTACAAAGCGTTGATCTCGGCGCTCAGGGACCGATAGCGCACTCGTCGTCTATCGCGACGCCGGTCAGCACTCACGACTTCCGGACGTATTCGTCGCGTGAGAGAACAAGCGTGTCCGCAGGCTTGGAAATGTCCACGTACTGATGGCCCGGTTGGTCGCTACTGCTCAGGATGTCGAGGTTTCCGATGATCTCAACAGCTTTGGCGGAGTCAAGTCGCCACACGACACGAGTGCCGTCCAAGTCGACATCGGCTTCGCCCGGTTCGATGACGAACTCGTGAGTGACTTCACCGACCTGTAGTTGCGATGCCCCTTGCCGCTCTGCCGTCCTCAGCGCGGCGGCGAAGGTAGCGGTCCCGGCGCCGTCCAGGGCCAACAACACGACATCATCACCGAACATGAACTCGGGGGCGAATTCAACCCGGATGATCGTCATGCGTCTCCGTTCAGACGAGGCTCATGATCAACCATACCGACGACGGCGACAGCCTCGGTCGCGAAGTCGGTGGATGCCCGCGGTGTTGCTCGCCTCGATCCTGACGATGTGGTGTCGGGGATCGGCAGGAGTGCCGACCTCAGTGCTGACCTGACGGCCGATCGTCACTCGTCCGAATAGTCGACGCTCAACCACTTCTTGGGGCGCATCCGGATGACGATCGACGACGGCGAGTACGTCTGATCGGTGAACTGATTGCCTGCTTCATCGCCGAGATAGCGGACGGCGAGCGCGCGGTAGTCGGTCTCGTCTGCGGGCCCGACGGACGTCACGTCACCTTCAACGGTGACGTACTTGTAGGGCGGCGCCTCGTCCTGGGCGGTGAAGGAGAATCGCCCGGCCGCGCGGATCAGCTTGTCCTTCAGGGTCCCCTCGCTGGTGAAGATGGACAGCTCGCCACCCGGCTCGTAGGCGTACCAGATCGGTACGGCCAACGGCGCACGATCGGGCCGTTCGATTGCGATCACGCCGACGTGCAGGTCGGCCAGGAAGCGTTCGCGGTCCTCGTTACTCATCTTCAACATGACCGTGCCAACCCGAGCGGCGCGGCTCACATTCCCGGGTCGGGCTACGCACGCACCTTCGCCCACGCCGGTGCCTGGCCGGCGGTCGTGAAGGCGTCGCGGTTGGCTGCGGCGAACTGCTCCACGGTCAGCGCTGGAGTTCCGGTGATCACGTCGACGAGGTTGTTGGTTCCGGCGAAGATGCCGTCGCGGTAGTCCTGTGCCACGTTGGTGATGTGCTGAACGAAGTAGTCGTCGTGGCCTTCCATGCGGAGCACGTCGGCGAGCGTGTCGATGTCGACGGGTTCGTAGCGGACCGGGAAGCCGAGCACCGTCGCGACCTTCGCGGCGATGCCGTCATAGTCGAGTTCGGTCGGGCCGTAGAGCGGATAGATCTGTCGGTCGTGCGGCGTGGGATTGCGCAGGATGGCGGAGATCACGCGGGCCTGATCGACCGCCGCGATGGGGGCGTGCCGGCCGTCGGCGAAGGGCAGCCGGAACACTCCGCCGTCGTCGTCGCGTGACCACTGCCAGGCCAGCCATTCGGCGAAGAACGTGGGTCGCAGGTGCGCGGTGGCGAACGCCGAGCGATCCAACAGTCGCTCGCTGAGCCAGTGATTCTGTGCGGCATGGCTTTTCGCGTCGCGGCGCGCGCTGATCTGGGACATGTTGACGACGGCCGTCACGTCGGCCTCGGTGGCCGCCTGGGCGAAGATGGCGGTGGCGTCCAGGAGCCCGGGGACGATGGGATAGCAGAAGTAGGCCGCGGTGACGCCGGCCAATGCCGAACTCACCGAAGCGAAGTCGAGCAGGTCGCCGGTGACGAGCTCGGCGCCCAGGTCTGCTAGCGCGTTGGCGCGGGCATCGTGGGTGTGGACGAGCGCCCGCACCCGCCGGCCGTCCTGGCGCAGTTCCCGCACGGCATTGGCGCCGGTCTTTCCGGTGGCCGCGGTGATGAGGTAGAGATCTTCAGTACTCATGCTGGTTCCTTCACTTCGGAGTGGACGATGTCGATACGGCCGGAGTCGACGTCGTAGACGACGCCGGTGACCCGGAACGCGGCGGCGAGCTGCGGAGCGCTCTGCAGGACGGCGATGTCGGATGCGACGGCCGCGCGCGCGTCGGCGACGTGCTTGTCGGCGAGGTCCGTGGGGTCGACGCGGAAGTAGGCGGCCAGCATGTCTGGCGGATCTTGCAGGCGCGTGATGCCACAGTCGGTGTGCTGCATGACGATTAGGTCGATGACGGGAGCGGCGGAGCCGACCAGGGATCGGGCGAGCCGGCCCAGCAAGGCAAGTTCGGCGACCACGTCGGGGGTGACGCGACCGCCCACGTTGCGGATGACGGCGGCGTCGCCGGTTTCGAGACCGAGTACGTGCGCAGGATCGACGCGCGGGTCGACGCAGCCCACCACGAGCGTCCGCAGCCGGGGCAGCATCGGGAGTCCCGGGATGAACCGGGTTCGGGCGAAGTCGTCGTTGCGTTCGGCGAGGGTGTCGACCACGGCCATGTCGTTTCCTTCCGGCTGACATCTGACTAACGATCTCGTTAGTCATCCCCATGCAAGCATGCTACGCTGACTAATGCAAGCGTTATTCAGAATGGAGTCGACGATGGAGTTCGAGCCCGAGTTGCGCGACCGGTCGCAGTGGGACATCGGCGACGCCTGCTCGATGACGCGCACGCTCGAGGTGCTGAGCACCAAGATTGCATTTCAAACGGTTCGCGAATTGTTCTTCGGCACCGTGCGTTTCGACGACTTCGTCACGAGAACTGAGAGTTCGGCACCCGCGGTGTCGCGCGCGCTCAAGCAGCTAGAGGCGGCGGGGATCGTTACGCGGGTCCCGTACCGCGAGCCCGGCCAGCGCGCCCGCGACGAGTACCGCCTGACCGAGGCGGGCGAGGATCTGCTGCCGGTGTTCATGTCGCTGGTGCAGTGGGGCGACAAGCATCTGCAGGACGGGCGCCCACCACTTTCGTTCCTCGACGCGAAGACGGGACGGCCCGTCGCCGTTCACGTCACTGCGGGCAGCGGCAAGTCACCGGCCCGCGCGGGCGACATCGAGATTCAGGTGTCACGATCGGGCTAGCCGGCTGAAGATTCGCTCGTCGACGATCGCGGCGAGTTGCGCTGCCGCGGCCGGGTCGCCCTCGGCGTCGAGCTCACCGGCCGCGATCGCTTCGGTGATGGTGGTGCGCTGTCCCGCGATGGCCGCGACGACCTTGCGGGTGGTTCGGACGACGACGTCGGCGGGCGTCGCACTGGGACCGGTCCGCACCGACATCCGTCCGTTGCGGACGTGGAGGTTGGCCACGCTGTCGTCGACGTGGAACTCGTACATGGCGTCGATGTCGGTCGACGCGGCATCGCTGCCGGCGACGAGGAAACCCAGGGCCCACTCCGCGCGGAAGGCCTCGCGATCGACGTCGGCGTCGTCCATCTGATGACGCGCACCCCACACGCCCAATGGGATTAGCGCTTCGGCGAGCTCGCGGCCCGCGTCGGTGAGTTCGTAGAGCACGGTGGAACTTGGCTGATCGAGCGCCAAGCGACGCTGAACGATGCCGTCGGACTCCAGTTGCCGCATCCGGGTCGCCAACAAGCTCGTCCCGATGCCTGCCAGCGTGTCGGCGAGCTGCATGTACCGCTTCGGCCCAGTAGCCAACTCCCTCACGATCAGCAGCGTCCACCGCTCCCCGACCACGTCGAGTGCGTGAGCGAGGCCGCAGAACTGGCTGTAGTTCCGTCGCGACATGACCCCATGGTACCCATCACTGCAAGAAAATAGTGCGAACTTAACTTTTATAGTGCGTACTTCTAAATCTTATGTTACGTTTTCCATGCACGCTCCGAACGACACCTACTCGCCAGGAGGTACCGCGATGGCCCTCATCGCCCACGGCGGACCCCGCCGAATCACCGAATTGCTGCGCTACCTGATGCAGCCGCGTATCAAACCCATTGCGGCAGAATCGATCACAGCCAGAAGTGAGCCCTCACGGGCGGAACACCGCTACCCGCCCAAACGGGATAACGTCTTCGAGTCTGCGGCGATGGCCCGGGAGATGTATCGACTCTGAGTCCGTTCCGGCTGGCGCCCCGTGACGGTGGCGATTTCGGGGTCACTCGGGTGATTCACATAGAGGCCTTCGACGTCATCTGCGTCGCTCACCAGTCCAGTCCCATAGGCTGTGGAAGCACTTGCGTCCTCGACGCGCGTCGTACGCCAGATCTTCTCTCTCGGACTTGCGTCGTGCCACACTTCCACCATGGACAGCGAGGTCGAATTACACCTCCGCCAGCTGATCTTCCAAAAACTCGCTGAGATCGTCGCTGAACACGGTGTGGTCAAACGAGCCGAACTCGAAGCCTTGCCGGTCGGGACCGAGACAAGACGCATCATCGACCGCAGCCGAGGGATCTGGAATCCGCAGAACATGTTGGCCACTCTGTCTGTAATTTCGAATCCCGCTGGGCCCTATGCAGACACACGCGTGGGCGAGTCGCTCTTCGCCTACGACTACCGGGCCGGAAGCACGGATGGCGACAATAGGAAGATGCGGCGAGCGTACGAGCTCGGGCTGCCCATCATCCTGCTGCGCACTATTCGACCCGGTGTCTTCGTTCCGGTCTTCCCCGTCTACATCGTCAAGGACGACATCGACAACCGGAAGTTCGTACTCGCGCTCGACGAGAGTCTGCGGTTCGTCGCCGACCCGCTTCATCTGCAGCCCATCGAGCGCGAGTACGCGATGAGAGCCATCAAGCAGAGGCTCCATCAGCCAGAGTTTCGCGGCCGGATCATGATTGCCTACGACGAGAGTTGCGCCGTCTGCGCTCTCAAACACGGAAAGCTCCTGGATGCGGCGCACATAATCGGCGATGAAAAGCCGCACGGGATCCCGGTCGTCGAAAACGGTCTCAGCATGTGCAAGATCCACCACGCCGCCTACGATGCGAATTTACTTGGGATCTCCCCGGACTACGTGGTTCGAATCAACGGTGACCTGATGGACGAAATCGATGGGCCGATGCTCCGGCACGGCCTCCAAGAGATGGACGGACGGGCAATTAACCTCCCTAAACGGCACGTCGATCGGCCGTCGAAGGAACGCCTCGCGGAACGATTTCAAGAATTCAAGACGGCCGGCTGATCTTCCGAAGTGGCCTCGCGCAACGGCGCCTCGCGTCCCAGCGTGAGTCGACACCGTTGCAGGCGGACGCATTCACCATGGGGTTGTTCATGCTCAGCAATCTGCGTGTACTCGGCCAGATCGGAGACACCATCGCGCTCGGGCTGCCGTTCGACACGCTGATCGTGCGGTCGCTCTGACTCCATCGATCGCCCCGTCGCTCGGGTGGTGGTTCCGGCCGGTGTACGCGCGTCAACGTCCGTGCCTCCAGATATTCGGCGCCAACGACGCACAGCTGTCGCTGTTCTAGACGGACGAAAGACAGGTGGCGATTCCGGCGTGGTTGCATCATTAGGGGTCAGAGGTCAACGACCTCGTCTGGATCGTCCAGCAGCGCCCTGATCTGACTGAGATCTCCCAATTGCGCTGGAGACGACGTCTATACAATGGCGACGACCCCGCGCACGACGGTGTGTCTCCCGGAACTCGACCGGCGACTCATCGAATTGGCCATCGCCCCCGAGCCGACACGACGCGGCAGGACGCCACGCGGCACGACGCGAGGCCGTCGCAGCGCTGAATCCCGACGTCACTGCCGCCGAGACGAAGCCGGGGCGCTGGCGGTCGCGCGACCGCGGCAGTGGTTCACTTGTGGCGATTCGGGCCGTGCAAGTTCAGCCGACGTCTGGCAGAGGTTTGTGTCATCCCGTCCCTGCGCCGAGTCGCAGTGAATGGCGGCACGATCGCACCTTGTGTGGCCGACCGACGCATCTCCCGGGCGACCGCACGATCGTGGTACCGGCAGGCCAGTGTTCAACAGTGAACGCCAGACCGTACGCAATCTCAGGCGGCGCGCGCTACAGTACCTGTTGTTCACCGGCAGCAAATCGCCAAACGTGGGCCCATATTATCAATCCGGGGGAAATCACTTGACTCGTTTCAATATTCTCCATATTACCGACATTCATTTCGGACAGTGGGCAATGAAAGGAACATGGCCCTCGATCGAACAATCATTTCTGAAGGACCTCGAGTATGTTTGTCAACAAGCCGGCACCATAGACCTAATTGCGCTTACAGGCGACATTGCAAATCGCGGAGCGCGAGAGGACTACGACAAGGCCTTTGACTTCGTGGAGAACGTCGCATTATCCATAGATATGGTTACCGGCAGCACTCCACAACTTGCCGCCGTTCCTGGAAATCACGATATCGACCGCTCACTCATAGCGCCGCTAACAAGAAACGCGCTCGAAACGAGCTGGACGGAATTTGAAAACGACTTCCTCGGCCAAGATAACTACGAGTGCCGCCAAACAATAGTCAGATCTCTCAGTGAGTTTTCAGACTGGATAGACCGTGGCCCCTGCGAAATGGTCCCCACTGATTCTACCGGAATCTTGCCTGGCGATTTCACAGCACGAATAACCAAGGACGGCGCCACACTCGGCATCCTCGGCTTGAATAGCACCTATCGGCATCTCTCAGACCGGGCTTCGGAACATTCACTCACAGTATCCGCTCGTCAGATACAGGAGGCCGCACAAGGGAATCTCCCACTATGGGGCAAGAAGTGCGATGTTGCGGTAGTTCTAACACATCACCCACAAACTTGGCTGTCTAATCCAGCCGAATTTCGTGAAGCAATTTTCTACGACGGCAGCCCTATTCGACTACACTTATGCGGGCACCTACATCGCGAAAACCGGGGAACAAACGCGCTAGCCTCCGTCGCGGAGAATTATTTCCTTCAAGGGGAGTCACTCTTTGGAACCGAGAGTGTTCCGAGTGGCACCGAGAGACTACATGGTTACTCGGTTCTATCTATTGAAGTCGGTGCCGAAGAAGCAAGCTTCGAGTTATATCCTCGGGCGGCAGCACTCAATTCAGGCGGGAGCTGGACCTTCGACCGCTCGCGCAACTTTGGAGTCCCGCGTGGTTCCGATAAGTCAAAACCTACAAAGCTCGACGGGCTGAAAACGGCACCTACCCAAAAGCGATCCCCTACCGGCACGAATCAGGCTACAAGCGCAGGCGAGCCATCGCAGGACGCCATCAAAGCGGACCTCCAACAAAATCTTGCTCACGGCCTCGGAACTCTGATCCTATCTGATCTTGCTCTCACAGAAAAAGGCACCTCACCACAGGATCATCTACGCTCCGAGTTCGCGTCGATCGCTAGCCTCGACGCCGACATCGAACATTCGGCTCCATTACAGGATCTATATGACCTGAGTTCGTCGATCGATAACACACGCTCGAGAGAAGTGCTCGAGCAGTACGGCGCGGCGCTCAATGAAGATCAGGCAGTCACTACGAACGCGCTACTGTCGGCGCCGTGGCTTCGAGTGATTGTTTCGGCCGTCGTTGACCCGACCGTGGGGCAGTATCGTCCGACGTCGCTAGACGACTACACCTGCCAAGATACACGCTCGCTAAGGTTTCAATTGCCGAGCGCAACACAGCCAACGCTAATGCAGGGGTTCAAGCCCATTGCAATTCTGTCCCCCGAGCAACGATCGGGTGAGATTGGGCCGGCCGATGAGACAGAATGGTTGCGCTACATCGAGCAGACAATTATTCGAACCCCCACGGTATTTGTATCAGACGGTGAGCCAGACGACAGGTTTTGGAGCTTCATTGACGTTCTCCGCGGCCCCGCATCGCGAGTAGGCATGCCTCCGAAGTACGTTGTCTGTCCATCGCTAAGTGCACGGCGGATTCTGTTACTCAAAATGTACGGCGTACGTTGGTTAAAAATGTCGGCGCGAGAGTTCGCCCACAAAGTTATTCCTTCTAGCAATGAACTTATGTCACAAGGTCGACAACGGATCGCCCGCCGTCGTAATCCGTCTTCACGTTCTACTGAGCTATCCGTCGGAGCAAAGAGGACACAGGCGGGCTCTGGCAGTCGCGAATACCTCAGGGGTAACGAGCCAACCTGGGGAGACGTCGTAGGCGGGTATGCAGCGAACCTTAGCGCTCCGCAACGTCTCAGTGCGCTAGTGTCATCCGCAAATCCCGGTTCTGCGATTCTCGTCGGGGGCACGGCCGGATGTGGCAGGACCACGATGCTTATGCAGGCTGCTCTACAAATGGAATCCGAGGGTTCGAAGGTCGGCTGGATCGAATCTAGACGTGTTGACGAAATCTCGCGAATTTCGAATTTGGTCGATCTTGTGGTTGAAGACGGATTCGACGTCGTGTTCGTCGATGACGCGGACGGCTTCGGCGATCTTGGGCATGAATTAGTTAGCAATCTTCAGAACGCTGCAAAATCGAATCGAATCGTTGTAATCGGATGCCGTTCTGTCAAAGGTTATCTCTTTGACAAGGTGTCAAATCTAAAGCGCGCCGATGAATTTCTGCTATCGAATCCAGATGTATCCATGTTGATAAACCATCTACGGAAGCATAGGGTCATTCCGGACCGGCGGATGTCTGACCGACGATTGGAAGAACTGCTACTAGTCGACTCTGGCCGGCAATTATTGGTCGGCATGATGCAGGCAACCTCTGGCAAACTATTCAAAGATCGGATCGAGTCGGAGTGCTCCTCTTTAGAGCGCGTAGCGTTGATCTTATACGGCGGAATATGCGTTGTGTCGTCTCAAGGTGAAGTAATAACAGAGGAGCAAGCGCTTTCATCCATTGCAGGCGAGGTGTTGCCTGCATTAGCTTGGGCGGCGTTCAATAAACTCGTACAAGCTAAGCTTGTGCGCGAGGCGGGCCGCGGCCTGTTCTTCGAGGCTCAGCACCGGGTGGTCGCAGAAGCAGTTGTGGAATATTTGCGCGCGAACAAGCTGCTTGGGAGCGTGTTGCGTGGGATAGTGCATGCGTTTGCCGCGGCGGCGGGCCATGTTCGCGATAATTCACGGCCGGAGCGCCGCACACTAGTACGACTACTTGGCCACACATTCTTAATTGAACTGCGCCTGCCGCCTGGCGAGATCCGTTCAATCTATGCAGGGGTCGAACATCTTTTGGACGACGACTTTAATTACTGGCTACAGTACGGCTCTTTTGAACTCGAAAGAGGGGATATGGACCGCGCCCTGCCTGCGTTAATGTCTGCTCGAACGCTGGCAGGAGGCGAGTCAGACAAAAAGGTGCTCACCACGTACGCCAGATTCCGCCTGAAACTCGCGGTGGGTCAGCGATCGGCAGAGTCATCCGTTCTCGGTATGGAGGCTGTGCGCGACCTTCACAAGGTAGTCGAAATACACGGCGTCACCTCTCCCCACACATTCGTAATAATCTGCGAGTATGCAGTCCCGTGGCTTGTTCAAGCCGATATAGCGCGGAGTGAGAAGTTCGAACTTGCATCCAAAACGTACGACTATTTGACAAACCCGATTGCACTTCGGCTCGACAGGGATAACCGGGAGTTTCGTCGCAAGCGGCCGACGGCGGTATCAGCGCTTATGGCATTGTTAGACGAGTTGAAGTGAGGTGGCCGAGGTCATCCTCCGCCACATCGGTAGCGAGAAATCTCATCGATACTTTGGGCTTGTGGGGTGGTTTCGCAAGCGTTGCAACGATTCTGCGGCGGCGCAGTCGGTCTGTCCTACCTGCCTCCTGGCTAACCGTGACAACGGCTAGATTCGAATCGTTCAAGAACCGACTACGGAGGGTGCGGCACAACCGCAACCACTCGACCGTCCTGTTCTAGGCCCTGGTAGCCATCGGCGACTTCAAGCATGAGCGCAACCATGCCGCCGCTACCGTCACTCGGCCCCGGGCTACCGAACGCCGGTCAAATATGCTGCGGTGTGCTGCACACCCACACCCCAATGGCCCGCGAGATCAACCGAATCCGCAACCAAACAAACCCAACTCTAAATCTGGGTGGTCTCAATAGCGGGCACTCGCCGGATTGGCTGCTCGACAACGGCTCTCACGAAGGCGGCCTGTGATCTCGCGGCCAACACACTGTTTACAACGCCGACGTGCCCACGGATTTGACGCTGGTATCGAGCGCCGCAGTGCCCAACTGTGCGCAACCCAAAAGTGGCAAGCTCAGCGCTGCCAACTACGCAACATTTGGATGTCAGCAGGCCCGCGGCCGCAGAACTACACGCGACCGGACGGGCAGCGCCTGTCCGCGTTGCCCTGCCAGGTCGATGGATGATCGGCAGCGCTGACATGGCTCATCGATTCGGCGTTTCAGGTCCAAACATCTCGAGTTCCCAGCGCAGGAAATCACTCGCTGCGCGTATACCGAGATGATCGGGGGCTCGCGGTGCCTCCGTATCGCGAATCGCTTCGCGTTCAACTTCGTCCATTCTCGGTTAGACGCGTCGGCCGCCCGTTCGGTTCCGCAGTGTAGATCTAGACGATCGACGTGTGCTCAAAGCGTGCTGGTGGCACCGGGATCGCAAGTGCGCCGGTACTAATGAGCGTTGACACTTTCGATTCGAGGCTAGTAGCACCGGTGCGAAGCTGCTCGATGTAGGGCTCGATCTCGGCGCGAATGGCGGGGTCGGTGACGCGGGGAAGGATCACTTCGGCCATATCGTCGTCGCCAATTTCAGCTAGACCGTCCGAGCCCCGCGCTATGCCGCGCATTTGCGTTGCGTAGGCCTCCGAGCAGAGACCGATCACTACGTCGAGTAGGTGATCTTCCATGCCTGCTTTGACCCGAACTCGTCGCAACCCGTTGGTGACGTAGGTGTCGGCACACTCTTCGCCGATCATGCACCACTTGGTGACGCTGCTCCAGATTGCACCCAAGTAGATGTCACCTGACTCAGCGAAATGTCGTGCGCGCGAGGGCAATGCCCATCCAAGTACGTCATCGAATCGGTATGTGCCTGCGCCGACATCAGAGATTTCGATGTAGTGGTAAGTCTCTTCGGGGTCCAGTTCGACAGTCTCGCCGCTGCGCGATTGCCCTTCCGGGATGAACTCGACGACATCGCCCAAGCGGAAGTGCTCCCCCTCGGCGATCTCGTTCCTAACCGAGCGATACTTCTCGCAGTGCCGCTTCGGGTCCAACGTGAGAAGCGGATCGTCGGTGACATCCTTTGACGAGATCGACCAACCATCATCCGTGTCATCGATCTCGTCTTCGACTCCTGACGTCAACCATTGGCAGGCTTCCGCCGTTTCGCTCGACCGGATGCGATTGAGAGCACCGGCGAAGTCGCTTTCTAGGATCATCTCGCCGTTGGTGTCGACCAGGTAAGTGCCGTCTTTTGGATCGCGAGCGTACAGCGGTTCGGCAGTCTTCGCCTTCAGGTTGTACCCAACGCGGTCAACCACTTCGATGCAGATCGGGTAATCCTCGGAATCCTTCGCGGCCATGAGGGGCGTTTCCCGCTTTTCGCAGAAAATTACGCTCGCCGAGACATCGGCACCAGAGGACTTGAACGTGAAGCGTGGCAACGCTGCGATGACGACGATCCGGCAGTGGCGCAGCAACCACTCACGGAGATTGCGGTAGGGACCCGAGCGGTTGCCCAAGTAGCCATTCGGTACGACGAGTGCGAAACGGCCTTGTGGGCTCGATTGGATGAGCCGAGCGCAGGCTTCTGCAAACAAAATGCCCGACTGTTGAGTAGAGAGCCTTTGTCCAGTCGGCTGAAGAACACCATCGGCGTCCGCCACCCATTCTCGACCGAGATCGAAGTTCCCGAGCGCCTCGGCTTTGCGCTCCAGAATCCTGCTGCCGAACGGCGGATTGCAGATGACGACGTTCATGGTCTCGGTGTTGGCCGGAATTTTGACGAGCGAGTCTTCGCAAGCGATGTTCGTCTTTCCATCGCCGTTGAGAATCATGTTCAGAACTGCGACTTGAACAGCTTCGGGCGAAACGTCGCTTCCATGCACCGAACTCGCGTAATCGTGCCATCCGCGGGCTGCACCCCGTCGAAACGCAGCAGTCAAGAAGTCAGCGCTGCCGCACGCCGGATCCATCACGTGCTCAAACTGCTGCGGATTCAGAATCGCCACAATGAATTCGGTGACGTTGGTCGGCGTGAAGTACTGAGCGAGATCCCACTTGTAGATGTGTTTGCCGAAGTACATGTAGAAGTCTTGAATCACCCGCTGCTCCATCGACGTAATCTTGATCGGCGCCAGAATCTGGCAGACGTCGAGGATCACGTCGGCGGAGAGCGTCAGCGTTTTCGGTACGGGCTCGGGCAAGAAGTTTTGGTAGTAGGCGACAGCTTTGCCGAGCAAGTGGTTGACGGCCGATTTTGCGGCCGCTGCATCGGTGCCAAGCGCACGAAAATCCTGGATGACAAGTGGCGCATCAGGTTTGGCGGCGTTCTGATGCTCATCGTGCAATTTCGCCAGAAGCAGTTGAAGCATGATGCCGAAGCGGCGCTGAGGGCCGATCGATGCAGCGTGAAGAATGTCTTCGATGCGTTTGAAAACGCCGAGCAGCGGCTTGTCGGCGTCTATGGTCGAAATCGTCAGACGTGTGACTGACGGCGCGTTACCGAAACCTGGCAGGCTAGCAAGCGGTCCCTCATGCCGTACTTTGACCTTGCCGCTGTGGTCGTACCAGTAGACGCGCTGCTCGACGTCATCCCAATACAGCGCGAGGCAATCCGTCCTGGTGGCGAAGTCAAGCATGGGCACAACCTGCAACGACAACGCGGCTTCTGCGTCAGCGTTGTCGCGCTTCACTTCGCCGACCACCACTGCGTGCATGAGAATCTCGTCGGGTTCCCCAGTCAGCTCTTTGACTGGCCTGTCGAGCACCGCCAAGTCCGCGCGAAAGCTGTTTCGGCCGCCGCTTCCGAAACGCTTGATTACCGCTTCGACCCAAATGTTCTCTTTGGGGTAACCGACCGAAATCAGGTGACGAATCGCGTCGACCCGAAGTTTCTCTTCTGTCGGGGTCAGACCGTCAGCACCTCGAGCCTTTGCCTTCAACCGGCCCCTGACGGGGCAGATGAGCGTCAGACCCGTCGACATTTGTCTCCTTCGCGCGACTGGCCGGTCTCATCGCCTCGGTGGTGGTGACGGTTCCCGCCGCTGGCTGTCGCTTCCCCGATGTGGCTCTTACTGTAGCCACAGCGCAAGCCGACACCGACCAGGCCGGGGGCACGTGTCCAAACCGCCTGACCACCGACAATGCCGCGACGGTCATCGACCCCAGCTACGGCGGCACCAAACCTGCGCCACGCCCGCACGACGCACCATTCGCCTCACGTTCTACACTCACCTCACCGCCGTGCGCGTAGTGCACACATGTGGATGAGCGCGCCGGGATCGAGCCGATTCGGCTGACGTCGGCAAACGCAGGAGCGCGCCAAAGCCAAGCCCGACACAGTCTTGCCCTGAGCCAGGAATGTCGTTGCAGTGCCCTAATGTTGGGGCGCCCGGACATCGACGCAAACCGACGGAGGGGGCGCAGGTGCACGACGACGCGGTGCTGCCGGCCGGCGAACTGCTCGAACTCAACCGCGACCTGCAAGGGTCACCCGCGATAAGACTGCTCGCCACCACCAACCTCAACCTCTACGCAACCCTCATGGACCGCCACCTCGGCGACGGTTCCGTCCCCGAAACCGAACTCGTCGTCCGGCTCGAACGCGACCTCGAGGAACTCGACGACGCCCAGTCCGGGCTCGCGCTGATCAAGACCTGGGCCAGCCAGGGCTGGCTGCACCGCATCGTCGACGAACGCGCCGGCCACGACCAGAACGTCTGCTACCTCACCCAGGACGCGCGCCGCGCGCTCGACTTCCTCCGCGGCATGCGCCGCCAAGACACCATCGCCACCGGCGGCTCCATCCACGGCATCGCCTCCCGCCTCAAGGACGTGGCGCTGAGAGTCGGCAACGACCCCGCCCGCATCCGCAAGCACATCGAGGCCGAAATCGCTGCTCTCCACGAAGAACTCGACCAACTCGAGGCCGGCCAGCGCCCCCAGCCCGACGCCACCGACTGCTACGACGAGGCCAGCGCCATCGCCCTGCAGATGGAACGCCTCATCACCGACATCGGCCAGTACGGCACCATGATCGAGCAGGCCACCGCCGCCCTCGACGACCCCATCGACACCAACGTCGAGTACCGCGACCGGCAGCGCCAGATGTACACCGACTACCAGGCCGCGTGGGACTCCCAGGGCCGCGACAGCCACCGCGCCTTCCTGCGCATGATCAACGACCCCGACCAGCGCGCCGAGTTCGAGGCCGACGTCGCCGCCGTCGCCGAGGCCCTGCCTGCGCTGGACCCCGCCCTGCGCAAGGTGATGGCCGGGTTCTTCGAACTCGTCGGCCACCAGATCGACGAAGTCGAACGCATCCAGCAGCGCTGCGCCCAACGCGTCAAGCGCTTCACCGCCTTCGGCACCATGGAGCAGAGCCGCGGCGTCGCCCGCCAACTCAACGAGGCCATCGGCGCGGCCCGCGCACTACTCAAGACCTCGCTCATCGACTCCCGCCTCGACATCGACGTCCCGCTCGCCCGCCACGCCATCAGTTCCGTTGGCGCACTGAGCTTCAAGATCGGCGACCTGTCCAACCCGAAGCCCGCCGTAACCGCCGAGGGCGAAGTCGACCTCACCAGCTTCTCCGCCCTCACCACCCAAGTCGACGCGCCCGTCATGACCGACATGCTCAACGCCGCCATGAGCGACGGACCCGTCTCGCTGCCCCAGGCCGTCGCCATGCTCGATACCGCCTACCTCGGCCACGTCATCGTGCTGTGGTCCTGGGCGCTCAAACAACCCGACGCCGACACCACCGAGTCGACCACCGTCCGCTTCCGCTCCCTGGACGGCCGCGACCGCGAAATCGAGGTTCCCCGTTTGATGTTCACCGAACCGATCACCACCCTCGCCGGAGCCGCCTCGTGACCACCGACTCCGACATCGACTTCTCCTCCCTGCCGCAGGTCGACCAGACCGCCCGCCCCCCGCACCAGCGCAGGCCGCGCTTCGACGGCGACGTCTCCGAACTCCCCGACCGCGCCTGCTGGGCGCTGCAGCACCTTCTCACCCGGCGTTACATCAGCGCCGAGGCCGACGCCGACGTCTACAGCTGGGTGCTCGAATACCGCAGCCAACTGTCCGTCCGGCTCTCCGAACTCGACCTGCTGCTGCGCATCGTCGACGGTACCGACGTCGCGTACGTCGAACAGGCCCGCTACGAATCCGCAAGGGGCATCAAGCTTCTGCGCCGCGAGCCGCTCGGCACCTACGACTCGATCCTCGCGCTGCACCTCGTCCAGATGATGCGTGCCTCCGGTGGGCAGAGCGTGCTCATCAGCCGCGAGGAGATGCACGGACTGTTCTCAAGCGTGCTCAATGACGTCGACCGCGACGTCGTTGCCTTCGCCGCCCGCGTCGACGCCGCCATCGCCCGGCTCGCCGGCCTGGAGATTCTGCGCAAGAGCCGCGACGATGAGGACAGCTACCTCATCAGTCCCGTCATCACCGCCATCATGACCGCTTCGGTCATCACCGAACTCCAACAGCAGTTCGACCAGCTGCTCAACGGCGGCACCCCGCAGGACACAGACGAAGAGGCCGACCTTGACTGAACAGTTCCATCTCTCCCGGCTGCAGGTCGTCAACTGGGGCGTCTTCGACGGCTACCACTCGATCCCGTTCGGCCCCGGCGGGGCGCTGATCGCCGGAGCTTCGGGAAGCGGCAAATCCTCACTGCTGGATGCGATTTCGCTCGGCTTCCTGCCGTTCAACCGGCGCAACTTCAACGCCTCCGGCGACAACACCGCCGCCGGATCCAGCGCGGGCCGCCGCACCGTCGACAAGTACGTCCGCGGTGCCTGGGGCCAGCGCAGCGACGGCGGCACGAGCCGGGTGATGTACCTGCGCGGCGACGGCACCGCATGGTCGGCCGTCGCGGTCACCTACACCAGCGAGTCCGGCCGCGCCGTCACCGGTCTGGTGCTCAAGTGGCTCACCGGTGAATCACGCAACGACTCGTCGAGCCGGTTCGTGCTCGGCGACGGCGACCTCGACGTCGAAGACGTCTGCAACCGCTGGGCCGCCGGCCGCTTCGACGCCGGCGTGTTCAAGGACGAGTGGCGGTTCTCCTCCAGAGTCGAATCGCAGTACCTCGCGCAGCTGTACGCCACCATCGGCATCCGCGCCTCCGACGCCGCCCAGCAGCTGCTCGGCAAGGCCAAGTCGCTGAAAAGCGTTGGCGGACTGGAGCAGTTCGTCCGCGAGTTCATGCTCGACGAGCCCGACAGCCTGGCCCGGCTGCCCGAGGCGCTCAAGCAGATCGACCCGCTGGTCGAGGCCCGCGAACTGCTCGCCGTCGCGCAGAAGAAGCGCAAGATCCTCGGCGACATCGAGCAGATCCAGCATCGCTATGCCTCCGAGTCCTCGGACCTCGGCATCATCGATCTCGTCGACGCGCCGATGGTGCGGGCGTTCACCGACCACGTCCGGCTCGCGCAGACCCCAGAGCAGATCGCCACGCTCGACGGCACCATCGCCCAACTCGAGAACGAGAACGAGGACGTCACCCGCAGCCTGAATCTGGCCAAGGCCGAAGCGGATTCGCTCAATGCGCAGATTAGCGGGTCCAGTGCGAATCTTGCGCCGCTGCAGTCGCAGGTGACTGCCGCCGAGACCGAGGCCGAGCAGGTGGAGCGCCGCCGCACCGCCTACGAGGACCTGCTGAACGCGCAGGACGTGGAGATACCGGAGACCGCCGACGAGTTCTGGAACCTGCGCGAGGAACTGCTCACCCAGGCCACCGAGTTGCTCGCCAAGGTCGAACGCAACCGGGAGGCGTCCACCGACGCCGAGTACGCCCAGAAGTCGGCCCGCATCGCCCGCGACGACGCCGCCAAGGAACTCAAGCGCGTCGAGCACGTCGGCTCCGCGCTGCCCGAGTTCGCGCTCGCCATGCGCGACCACATCTGCGCCGCCATCGGAGTCGACGCCGCCGCACTCCCCTACATCGCCGAACTGATGGACCTGAAGCCCGACCAGTCCCGCTGGCGGTCCGCCGTCGAGAAGGTGCTGCGCGGCGCCGGGCTGCGACTGCTGGTGCCCGACGACCACTGGGAGAAGGTGCTGCGGCTCGTCAACGAGACCGACATGCGCGGACGGCTGCAACTGCACCACGTTCGCACGAAGATGCTCGGCGCCGAGCCCGTCGACCCCGAGCCGAACACGTTGGCGGGCAAGCTGTTCGCCGTCGACCCCAGTCACCCGTGCGCCGCCGAGGCCGTCGACGTCATCACCAGCGCAGGCGATCACGTCTGCGTCGACACCCCAGACCTGTTCGCCCGCTACCGCCGCGCGGTCACCGACACCGGGCTGTACAAGGACTCCGACCGGCTCGCCATCAAGGACGACCGCCGGGCCGTCAAGCAGTCCGAGTACCTGTACCAGGGCGACGTGTCGGCCAAGCTCAACGCGCTGACGCTCGAACTGGCCACCGCCGAGGAGGCCTACCAGAAGGCCCGGCGCACCGCCGACGACATCGCCGCCCAGCGCCAGCAGTGGCGCGACCGCGCCGCGGCGTGCAAGGCGATCTGCGAGCAGTTCCCGCAGTGGAGCCAGGTCGACACCGAGACCGCCGACGGGCACGCCGACCGGCTGCGCGAGCAGTTCGAGCTCCTACTGGCCGACCATCCCGACATCGAGGCCCTGAGCGCACGCGCCGACGAAGCGTGGTCGCAGATCCAGAAGTTCATGACCCGCCGCGGCGCGCTGCAGACCCGCCGCGACCACCTCGACGAGCGCCGCACCCGGCTGCTCGAGCTTCAGGACCGGCTGTCGCCTGCGTTCGTGTCGGAGCCGTTGACGGAGTTGTTGCACCGCTACGCCGCACAACTGCCCGTCAGCTTGGACCTGCTCGACCCCGAGCCGCACCGCGATGCGCTCTTCACCGCGGTAAAGCGAGACCGCGAGCAGCTGCGGGAGAGCCGGCGTCGCTCCTACGACGAACTGGCCCGCATCCTCAACACGTTCGACACGTCGTTCCCCGACGCGATTCCGAACGACTCGGACGATTTTGATGAGCGGGTCCACGACTACGTCGCGCTGTGCCGCCACATCGACGAGCGCGAACTGCCCGAGGCCTACGAGCGGATGATGCGCCTCGTTACCGAGCAGGCCCCCGACGCGATCCTGACGTTGCACCGCGTCGCCGAGCAGGAGACGCGGCGCATCAGCGATCAGATCACCCGCGTCAACACCGGACTGGGCGCGGTGGAGTTCAACCGCGGCACCCGGCTGACGCTGCGGGCCACCCCGCGTCACCTGGCTGCGGTGGACGAGCTCACCGAGATCGTGCGGTCCATCTCGCGGCGCATCGCCGAGGTCGGGCTGGGCGACAAGCAGGCGATCCTCGACCAGTACGCCGACATCCTGCGGCTGCGCAACCGGCTGGCGTCCACGGCGCCGGAGGACAAGGCGTGGACGCGCGACGCGCTCGACGTGCGCAACCGGTTCACCTTCGACTGCGCCGAGTGGGACGTGGCCAGCGACGAGCTCATCCGCACGCACAGCAACGCTGGCGACAACTCTGGCGGCGAGCAGGAGAAGCTGATGGCGTTCTGCCTCGCCGGCGCGCTGAGCTTCAACCTGGCCAGCCCCGAAAGCACGGACAACACACCGGTTTTCGCGCAGTTGATGCTCGACGAGGCGTTCTCCAAGTCCGATCCGCAGTTCGCCCAGCAGGCGCTGCAGGCGTTCCGCAAGTTCGGCTTCCAGCTGGTGATCGTGGCGACGGTGCAGAACGCCACCACCATTCAGCCCTACATCGACAGTGTGGTGATGGTGTCCAAGACCGAGGCCACCGGCCGCAACGCCCGCCCGGTCGCGTCAGTGGCGACGCGGACGATCTCGGAGTTCACGTCGCTGCGTGACGAGATGCGCGCGTCCGCGCAGCGGGTGCCGGCAGGCGTTTGAGGGAGTCGTCTGCCGCCTGCTGGAACTGTGGCAATCCATCGACGCCGGATTCCAGAACGGGTGTGACCGCGTTGCCCGGGAAACCGTAGACAGTCACGTCGTCCGGGAACTTCAGCCCAAAGTCGAACCCGTCAGAGTCCAGTGTCAGCGACTTGACTGTGCCGATGCGTCCAAAGTGCTTGAGATCGCTCGTGATAACCACCGCGAGGCTTTCGAGGACGAGCCCGCGGTCGGGTTTCTTTCGCTCACCCTTCGCCAGACGCACGAACCCCCATACAACGACGCACGCAACCACCAGGCCCAACAGCACCCACAGCACCACAAGGGCCGACATCGCTTGGCCATCTAGCGCGGCACGAGCACGCGCGACCGTCTGGCGAATGCCTTTGTTGCTCCACCACGTGGCGACAACGAGGGAGATTCCAGTAAGTACAAGAAGGATCGGAGCGAACCTCTGAGCAAGCCACGCGCTCCATGGCCATTCGTCGGGTCCGACGGCCCCAACGAGGTCCTGTTCCGCGCTCTTGGTATCGACCAGCTTGCGCTTCAACACCGTCTGAGCCCATTCGAACCCGCTGAACGCAGTCCCTATCGTCAGAGCGGTCACCATGGCGAGGGTGATGAACGTAGCCCGAAGCGGTGCCCCTGCGTCCTGAAAGGAGTCCTTGGCAAGGTCGCCGAACAGGGCAAGCCCTCCGAGCGCGCCACCGAGGTACGCACCAAGCCTGACGAATCGCTCGTATTTCTCAAGCCTTCGGGCGATGGTGTCGTGATCCCGAGGCTGCGGCGATTCACTCATGGAACCAGCTATTCAGGAATCCTCGAAGTACTTCGGTATAGCCGCCGATCTCGTCGGCCGTCAATGCATCCTCTTCGAATCGCACGCGCATCATGGCGGCGATCGTCGTCAACTCGACGACGATCTCTACTCCCCGTGGTGGCGTTGGCACGTCCGATTGCTGTAGGACTTCCAGTGCGGTCTGGATGGTCGGCGCGACGGCGTCGAACGAGAAGTCCACTCCCCAGTTCTCGAGTCTCTGCTGAGCTCTCGACACGCCGTCATTTACTGGGTTACCAATGGCCTCAGTCATCTCAATCCCCCCGTGCAGTGTTGAATTCTGAGACGTCAAGATATCGACGCGCTGCCCCCGATGAGGGCGTTTCCGCCGTCATTGCCGTTCTCTGGCGCTGTGATTCGACTGTGAAGAAGTTGGACCGAACCCCTGCACACCGGAACTGGAGGACGACCCGAACGTGACGGACAAGAAGCTCCCCCGAATCCAACTCACTCCTACCGCACCCGCGAGCCCGTGCGAGTAATCGGCGAGCTCTTGGACTGGGAGGGCATTCACGCGAGCAGATCGACGCGATGCGCAACGGCTTGGCGGACCTCAGGCGTCAGGGGCTTGCCGTCATTTACGACTAATGCGAAGCCGCGGGTGACCAACGTCACCGGGTCGCTTGCTGCGGCTCCAACACCGCGCGATTGGTTTGCTAGCCCGGTTACATAGCACCTCGCCGCCGTTGACCGAGGTTGCCGAACGATCGCCCACCTCCCCGCCGCACAGCCAAGTCTCAGGAATACATAGGTTTCCTAACCTACTTTCCGAAATAGGGCACAACGCCGTGCGACCTACTACCACATTGAATACCGATTGTCAGAGGAGACAACCATGACTCCCGCCAACGCCCGCGAAGCACGGCTCCAATACCGCTTCCAGCAGTTGACCTCTGGCGACACGCAACTCATTGCCGCCCAGCCCGATCCATCCATCACCGCCGCCCAGAACGCCCCCGGCGCCCTGCTCGCCGACGTGATCCGCACCGTCATGACCGGCTACGCCGAGCGGCCTGCGCTGGGCCAGCGCGCCGTCGAATTCGTCACCGACGCCACCGGCCGCACCGTCGCCGAGTACCAGCCCCGCTTCGACACCATCACCTACGCCGAGACCTGGGCCCGCGTGAAGGCCCTCGCCGACTCCCTTGCGAACAACCCAGTCCACCCCGGCGACCGCGTCGCGACGCTCGGCTTCACCAGCGCCGACTACGCCGTCGTCGACATGGCCCTGTCCCTCACCGGGGCCGTCGCCGTCCCGCTGCAAACCAGCGCACCCCTCACGCAACTGCACCCGATCCTCGTCGAGACCGAACCCGTCGCGATCCTCTCCAGCGTCGACCACCTCGCCGACGCCGTCGAACTCGCGCTCACCGCGCATCTACCCCAGCGCGTCGTCGTCTTCGACTACCACCCCCAGATCGACGACCACCGGGAGGCCTTCGAAGACGCCACCGCCAGGCTGAACGAGAAGGCCGTCCCCGTCGAGACGCTCGACGACATCATCGCCCAGGGCGCCAAGCACACCGACGGACCCGAGGTCCTGCGCGGCCACGACGACGACCTGCGCCTGCTCATCTACACCTCCGGTAGCACCGGAACCCCCAAGGGCGCCATGTACACCGACCGCCTCATGGCCAACTGCTGGCGCGGCTGGTTCGCCCCCGACTGGGACACCGACGGCAAGCTCCCGGCCATCACCCTGAACTTCATGCCCATCAGCCATGTCATGGGCCGCGTCATCCTGTACTCCACGCTCGGCGTCGGCGGCACGGCCTACTTCGCTGGCAAGAGCGACCTGTCGACCCTGCTCGACGACCTCGCCCTGGTGCGCCCCACCAAGCTCGATCTGGTTCCCCGCATCTGGGAGATGCTGTTCCAGGAAGTGCAGAGCGAAGTCGACCGCCGCTTCACCGTCGGCGCCGACCGCGAAGCCCTCGAAGTCCAGGTCATGGCCAACGCGCGTGAGAAACTCCTTGGCGGACGCCAATTCTCGGCGATGACGGGTTCCGCGCCCATTTCCAGCGAACTGCGGGCCTGGGCCGAGGATCTGCTCGACATCCACCTCATCAACGGCTACGGCTCGACCGAAGACGGCGTCGTCCTGGTCGACGGGAAGCTGCGGCGCCCGCCGGTGCTCGACTACAAGCTCGTCGACGTGCCCGAGCTCGGCTACTTCGCCACCGACCGCCCCCACCCGCGCGGCGAATTGTACGTCAAGTCAACGGATCTCATCCCCGGCTACTACAAACGCCCCGAGGTCACCGCCGAACTCTTCGACGCCGACGGCTGGTATCACACCGGCGACGTCATGGCCGAGCTCGGACCCGACCAGCTGGAGTACGTCGACCGCCGCAACAACGTGCTCAAGCTCTCGCAGGGCGAGTTCGTCACCGTCTCCAAGCTGGAGGCGGCCTACGGCGGCCACCCGTCGATCCGGCAGATCTTCGTGTACGGCAACAGCGCTCGCTCCTACGTGCTCGCCGTGATCGTCCCCACCGACGACGCGCTGGCCGCCGTGAGGGGCGATCTCGCCGCGGTCAAGCCGCTGCTGAGTAACGCATTGCAGAGCATCGCCCGCGAAACCGGCCTGCAGTCCTTCGAGATCCCGCGCGACTTCCTCGTCGAGACACGGCCTTTCACGCTCGAGAACGGGCTGCTCACCGGCATCCGCAAGCTGGCCCGCCCCCAACTCAAGGAGTACTACGGCCCCGAGCTCGAGCAGCTCTACGTCGACCTCTCCGACGGTCAGGCCGACGTCCTGCGCGAGCTCCGGCGGGACGGAGCGAATCGGCCCGTGCTGGAGACCGTCGGACGAGCCGCCGGAGCGCTGCTCGGCGCCGCGTCCACAGACGTCGCACCCGATGCGGCGTTCACCGACCTCGGCGGAGACTCGTTGTCGGCGTTGACCTTTGCCAACCTGCTGCGCGACATCTTCGACGTCGACGTGCCCGTCGGCGTGATCGTCAGCCCGGCCAGCGACCTCGCCGCCATCGCCGCCTACGTCGAGGACCAACGGGCCGGCGGGACCATGCGACCCACCTACGACGCCGTGCACGGCCGCGAAGCCACCGAGGTGCACGCTAGCGACCTCACGCTGGACAAGTTCATCGACGCGGCCACCCTAGCGGCGGCACCGTCGCTGCCGGGGCCGAGTTCCGAGGTGCGCACGGTGTTGCTCACCGGCGCTACCGGCTTCCTCGGCCGCTACTTGTTACTCGACTGGCTGGAACGCATGCACCTGGTCGGCGGCAAGGTCATCGCCCTGGTCCGCGCGAAGGACATCGACGCCGCGGAACAACGGCTCGACGCGACATTCGACAGCGGCGACCCGAAGCTGCTGCAGCACTACCGCGCGCTGGCGGCCGAACACCTCGAAGTGCTCGCCGGCGACAAGGGCGACGCGAATCTTGGTCTGGAGCATGCGATCTGGCAACGCCTGGCCAACACCGTCGACCTGATCGTCGACCCGGCCGCCCTGGTCAACCACGTGCTGCCCTACAGCCAGCTGTTCGGGCCCAACGTCGTCGGCACCGCGGAACTCATCCGCATCGCCCTGACCACCCGCATCAAGCCCTACGTGTACGTCTCGACGATCGGCGTGGGCGACGGCATCGCGGCGGGCACGTTCGTCGAGGAGACCGACGTCCGGCAGATGAGCGCCACGCGCACCGTCGGCGACAACTACGCCAACGGCTACGGCAACAGCAAGTGGGGCGGCGAGGTGCTGCTGCGCGAGGCGCACGACCTGGCTGGCCTGCCGGTGTCGGTGTTCCGCTGCGACATGATCATGGCGGACACGACCCACGCCGGGCAGCTGAACGTGCCGGATATGTTCACGCGGATGATGCTGAGCGTGGTCGCGACGGGCATCGCGCCGAATTCGTTCTACGAACTGGACGCCGGCGGCAGCAGGCAGCGGGCCCACTTCGACGGGCTGCCAGTCGAATTCATCGCCGACGCCATCTCCACGCTGGGCGCGGACGTCGTCGAGGGGTTCGAGACGTATCACGTGATGAACCCGTACGACGACGGCATCAGCATGGACACCTTCGTCGACTGGCTCGTCGAGGCCGGCTACCCGATCGCCCGGGTGCCCGGATACGCGCCGTGGCTGGAGCGGTTCGAGACGTCGCTGCGGGCGCTGCCCGAGAAGCAACGCCAGGCGTCGCTACTGCCGCTGCTGCACAACTACCAGAAGCCCGACCACCCGATCAACGGGTCGCTCGCACCGGCGGATCACTTCCGCGCCGCCGTGCAGGAGGCCAAGATCGGGCCGGACAAGGACATCCCGCACCTCACCAAGCCGGTGATCGTCAAGTACGTCACCGACCTGGAGTTGCTCGGCCTGCTCTGACCCGCCGCGCCTGCCCACCTCCGAGCGATCCTCCTCTGTCGCTCGGAGGTGGGCACTTCGCGTGGGTGGCAATTCGCCGTTCCCATCGGGGCCTCGCCTCCATACTTAAATGGGGAGGACGACGTGGCGCACTGGACCGACAAGCTCACCGCCGGGTTTCGCGCCGTTCGAAACGCCGCGAGTCGGATCAGCGGGCGGTCGAAGATCAGGTCGACGCCGTTCGGCGAGAACAACGACCGGACGCATACGGAGTACAACGCCTCAGGCGTCGCGCAGGTGGGGCCGCACCGATTCGTCTTCGTCGACAACCGCGATCCGTCGGCACTATTCGAACTCGTACTCGATGACGACGATGCCGTAGCCGAGCGCATTGCGCGACGCCCACTGGCAGGCATCACGAGCGGAGATCTGGGCGATCCCGAAGGCCTCACCCGCGTCGACCTGAACGGCGAGCTCTTTCTCATCGTCGCATCGTCGCTGTGCTTGTTGGGCACCACCCGGTCCGACGGATTGGTGCGCGTGCGCTACCCGCCGCACGGTGCCCTGCGCGCGGAACCGATGGCCGGATTCCGTGCCTGGCTACTGGACCACGAGGACTGGCTGGAGGACGCCGGCGAACGCGACCCGGATGCGGGTGGGCTGGACATCGAAGGGCTGGCGTGGGATTCGCACGCAGGTGCGCTTCTGTTCGGCCTCCGCGGGCCTACGGGTCGCGGAGAAATCACGCTCATCCGCGTTCCCGTCGACGTGGCCGCGGCTTCGTGGACCACGTCGGCGCTCGGGACGCCGTCCGTCGTCCGCATCCGTGTGCCGAAATCGACGGCGACACAGGGTATCCGCGATATCCACTACGACGAGCAGACCGGTGGCTTCCTGATCCTGCTCGGGCGCTCGATCAGCGGTAGCGACGCACCGTTTCAACTCGGCACCTGGAACGGCAGCAGCGACAAGGTCCGGCTGCTCGATGTCACCTTCCATCAGAAGATGAAACCCGAAGGCGTCACGACCTTTCGAAGCGGCAACGAGAAGAAGATCCTCGTCATCGACGACCGCGGTGGCTACGCAGTGCTCGCCCACCCCGGCATGGATCAGTAGAAGTAGAGGTTCGACCCGGGCAACTCCTGGTGGACCCTGGCCCTGCCGCCTGGGGTGAGGTCGAGCCCGAACTTCGCCATCTCATTCGTCCGCACGCTGACGAGGTTGAAGTAGCCGGTGTACGCGAAGCGGCCCGGCGGGTTGGCCGTGTCCGTGACCGGGACGGGTACAGGGGCGATCGTGAACTCCTCGGCACGTAAGCCGTTGTTCGGCGCACACGTATAGAGAAACTTGTGTCCCTTTGGCGTGACTTGCGTTCCGCTGGCATGCAGATTGCGGTTGAAGGCCTGATTGGTCAGTGACTTTCCCGTCCCAAGGTCGTTGAGGACCCACAGATCAGTTGCGTCGTTGTCGTCGCGCAGCGGTTGGTGGTAGACCTCGAAGTTCGCCGGAGCCGGTACGCCCGGCGGAATCGACTCGGTGTTGCTGGCATGCAGACAGGCACTGGTGTCGTGCTTGAGGATGTACACCGGTTTGGCAGCGCCAGGCAGACCCGCAGCAATGTATCCGGCCGATTCGGCAAGGCGCAGTTGCTGCCGCACCGAACCGACTTTCGCCACGGCATCGGGCACACCGAAACCCGTGAGCATTGCCTGCATTTGGTCGATCAACGGCTTCACGACCGTCTGCTGGTGCTCGCGGCTGAACAGGGTGTCCCGATACGCCCGGAGCTGGTCGAACAATCGTTGGCGACGGGTGTCGTCGTTGCGCACCAGCTGGGCGATCACCCCGTCACGGCCCAGTTTGAACGGCCGGCCTGGCTGCAATGTCTGGTCGATTCCCCACGGGATCATCTTGAACTTGACGTTGCCCACGCCGGGGGCCGCGACGGCCGTCACGTCGTTGTAGACGTAGGTGTTGTTGGTGTTGTCGGCGTAGCCGTCCCAATGCTTGAGGAAGAACTCCATCGCATAGACCTTGAGGAACTGATCCATGTCGAGCATCTGGTCTGCGCCGGCCAGCCCGTTCGCCTTGATGTGTCGAATCGCGAATTTCAGATCGGCTTTGTCCTCGAACTTGGAGAGGGACTCCACCCCGATCAAGTTCAGCCGCTCTTCGAGGAAATCGTCGTGATGCTCGAGTTCGTACAGATTGCCCTTCATGTTGCCGTTGAAGTTCCGCTCGATGTAGCGCTTCATGATCGGCTCGGCATTGACGTAGACGCCGGGGCTGTTGACGCTGGCGCCGCCTTGGCCGATCGGCGTTCCGTTCACGAACACCCTGGCGTAGTTGCATCGCGAATGGGGCAGTCCGGCCATGCCCAACAACCGGTAGCCAAGCGTCTGCTTGACGTAGGACTCGTCCTGAATGGAGTTGTTGAGCGTCACGTACCGCGACCCGATCAGGGCTTCGATCCCGGGGACGTTGGCATCGCCGAACTTGCCGAAGTCGACGTGCAGGCACGGCTTGCTGCCGTCTATCGAACCGCAGAATGACTTCTTCTTGATGCCCACGTCTGCGAACGTGGTCCTTGCGGGAAAGTGTGTGCCGGAAATCTCGACCGAAGTCGCCTTTCGCCACGTGTATCTGGCGCCTCCGGTCCATTCGAAGTTACACCGACCGCCTTTGGGCTCCTCGTTTCGCACCGCATCCCAATCGGCCTGCGGCATCGTGATCTTCACCGTGACCACGTTGTCGAGCGCATAGAAGGAATCGAGTTTCTGCTGCTGCTGGGCGCTCATCGCCATCCCCCTCGCGGCCATGTTTCGTGGCCTACTTACAGGGTGCGCCGGGTGCCGCCGATCGGGGTGAGTACCGCAGTACTCGTCTCCACGAAACGCCGTCCCTCGTAGCGGGGGGGCTGGACCGGCGAACCACGACGCAACACGGCCCGAGCCGCTCGGCTTGCTCTCTGGTGGTCGTCGAAACTGCTGCGAGATCGCGATCCAAGACGATTTCGCGATCTCACCGCAGTGTCGGCATCCGAAGTGCCCACCTCGACGTTGCAGGCGAGATGGCGTTTTGAGATGTTGACGGTTGCCGCGACGGCCGAGCCGGCTACTAGCGTCGTCGCTCCCCACCTACTCCTCGAGGTCGAGCCGCTGCGCACTCAACCGTTCCAATGCCCGGCCGTCGGTTAGTTCAGCTCGCTCATCGGGATGGCGCCAGTAGTGCCGCACCATCCAGTACAGGCCTGCACCTCTCGGGACGTAGAAGTCGGCCCCATCGACGACCTTCTCGGCGCCATCCGCGAGCCGCAACACAATTGCCTTGCGCGTCTTCCGGTTCACGTCAGAATGGTCGGCAATGCCGACGATGTCGTCCCAGCGGACAGACTGGGTCGAGAGGATATTGGCGATATCAACACCCGCGGGAGTGAGCTTGACATAGCCGAGCCCGCCACGACGCCAGGCGCTGATCAGTCCGATCACTGAGAAGACGATCGCGACGACCACCAAGGCTGGCGAGAAGAGCTGCCAGCCACGACTCATGGGTATCGCGAGCGTCCCAGTCGGGAGGTAACGCACTAGCACCGCCCCACCAACGATGGTCACGACGAGGCCGATGTAGAAGCACCCGTCAAACGTCCGATCGGTGCGAAGCGTCGATCCGCTGGAGTCGAAACTCCCACGCAGCGAGGTTCTTCCGAGCATCACCAGAGCCAGCGCCATGATCATCAGGAGCGGGAATACGACGATCCCGCTGAGGCCGATAACCGTGAGATATTCGCCGCGAAGCACGGCGCGCACCGCCCAGTAGATGCTGCCGGAGAGCACGACCGCTACGGCAACCCAGATCCATAAGACCCTTGCGCGTCCTGTCGACCAATTGGCGGGTTCAGGCATCGTCAGTACGGACACACCACTCCGCCCACAAACTTTCCTAGATCCGCGCCGTAGTATCCGCCTCCAAATGCCAGCACGGTCGCTAGCACCGGAACCGCGACGGGCGCCGCCGGCGGGAAAAGTCCGCCCAACGCGGCACCTGCTTCCGCACCACCCCATCCACCCCCGAAACCGCTTGCTCCGGCGACCGCGGCGATACAGGCGTCGCGAGAGGTTTCAGCCGCCATCATGTCGAAGACAGTCGTCGCTACTGACAGCGCCGGTCCGCCGAATTTGGCTGTCTTTCCTACGTTTTCGATCGACTCGGCAGTCAACATCGGCAGCGATCCGCCATGAGTGATGTGCTGCTCCAGTCCCGAAAGCCCCGAGCCGCTGATCAGGGAGATTTGGTCGATGAGTTCGACGGGAACGGCCGAGTGCCTCCCGCCCGCCGTGGAGAACCCGGCTGTGCGGTGACCGGTCGAATCCATCGACATGGTGAAGTTGGATCCGTCGGGCCACGTGACCGACGTGTAGTCGCAAGCGTTGCCGGGGTCGTGCCACGAACTCGATCGCGACACTTCGTTGCCATTCTTGTCGAATTGCTCGATGGACGTGAAGTTCTGCTTGCTGGGCCAGTCGAAGGGTTCGTACTGAGTCATCACCTGTTTGCTGCCGTCTTGCATGGTGACAGTCGTGACGGTGTCGCCGTACTGATTCTTGACCGGCTCGCTGACGTCCCGGATCGTGATCGACATGTCCCCGTCGCGGATCGCCTGCTGCGCGAGCATCCCGACGGGATCGCGAGGATCAGGCACCTGATTGGGTGGCCGAGCCGACTTCGGGATTGTGAATGGGTCATTCGACGGACCCTCCTCCACGAATCCGAACCCTCGTCCCGCGGCCGCGACCGCGTTCGCGGTGTCATCGTCCGCATCACCGACGGCGGTGAGCATCTTGTTGACGGTCGATTGTTCCTCCTCGGCCAGCTTTTCGAATTGGGCCAGCTTCTCAGCGGACATCCTGACCGGATCGATCAGCACCACCCATTGATCGGTGACGTTGAGCGGCCCAGCGTCGAGTTGGTCGGCCTTGTTCAGCAAGGTGATTCGGGCAGTACCAATCGATTCACTGCCGCGCTGGAACGCCTGCGCTACGCCATTCGCATAGTCGAACAAGCGGCTAGCATTTCGATCCGCCCGTCCGAACATCGCGACTGCTGCGTCGTGCGATCGTCCGGACCACGCCTGGGTCTCAGGCATTCGTTGGCATGCGTCATCGATGCCCTTGACTGCGTTGCAGGCCGACTCCGCCGCCGAGGTGATACCCACGGCCGACGTCGCAAGTGAATCGGGATTCCACCCGCGCAGCGTAGGTCGTGAAGGCAACACCGTTAGAACAGCCCGTCGAAATTCCCCGCGAGGGCATCGTCGGCCACCTCGAAGGTGTCACCTGCACCGCGCACCGCTTGACCCATCTTGGCCACGTTGTCGGCAAGCTTGCCGGCCATCGCACCGAAGTGCTCGCCGACGGCGTGTGCCGCCCACTGAGTGGTTGAACCGGGTACTCCGTCGGCAGCCGCGGTCACCTTGGTTCCGACGTCCGCTGCCTTAATCGAGGCGGAGACACCGTCGACCTCTCCGGCAAATGCCTTCAAGATTTGCGGATCAACAAGCACCGTTCCTCCTATGCGCGCCCTCTACTCCACCATTGTGCTGCACGGCACACACGGTTCAGCGCACGAATCCCGCCACCCGATAGGGCCGAGAGGCACCCCATGGTCGTGCTATCGCGGTGTCGACCCGAAAATCACGACCGTGGTGCGCATTTCGACCGTAGGAGTGCGGAAGGGACATTGCCTAGGACCGCGATCAGCGGGCAGCGCAGCCTCGCGTCGCTTGTCCCGTGCTCATTTTATGGCAGCAAGGGGGGCTTGCGGCAAGGCCCCTGACGTGCTGCACAATCTCCCAACCAACGACAACGGATGGGGCTGCGGTGCCGATACCTTTCGAAGTTCACGAGTCGGGTGCGTTCCTTCACGGCACCAGGGCCGACCTCTCAGTGGGCGATCTCCTGGTGCCCGGGCGCCAATCGAACTTCGAGGAAGGACGCCTCATGAACCACGTCTACGTGACCCAGACGTTGGATGCTGCCGCGTGGGGTGCCGAGCTGGCGCAAGGCGACGGCAGGTGCCGGATCTACCTCGTGGAACCGGAAGGCGCACTGGAGGACGACCCAAACGTGACAGACAAGAAGCTTCCCGGAAATCCGACTCGCTCCTACCGGACCCGGGAGCCCGTGAGAATAATCGGCGAGCTCACGGACTGGGTGGGACATTCACCCGAGCAGCTTCAAGCCATGAGGGACGGCTTGGCGGACCTTCAGCGCCGCGGACTCGCCGTCATCTACGACTAGACCCGGGTTGGCCAGTTAGGCCGAGCCGTACTCCAGCGCCGGGTCCGTTTCGCTTCCACGACTACTCGAGATCGTCAGCTGGTCGGGCCGCACCTGGTACCGCGCGCCGTCGGCCGGGTTGATGGCGTCGAAGCCACCACTCGCCGGCACCGCATTCGCCAGCTGCAGCTGAGCGCCGTCGCTCAACCGCTCGCCGCGGTAGTAGTAGTTACCGGGTGCCGTCTCGCACACGATGGCCAGCGAGTTCGCCGTCCTGATCGCCGCCGCGGGCGTGCTCCCCGCATCGCAGCGCGCCGAATGGCCGACGAAGCCCTGCCCGTCGGTGTCCGACATGCCCGCGATCGACGCGCCCGTCGACGGTGACGTGGTCGTCGACGGCGTCGTCGTAGTGGTGGACGTCGTCGTCTCCTCGGAGGTGGCCGGTGCCGTCGTAGTGACGGTCATCGTCGACGGCGGCGGCGCGGCCAGCGTGCTCTGCGGTTCGGAGCCTCCGCTGCTGCCACCCGTCATGACGATCGCCCCAGCCAACACCGCTGCAAGCGCGAACATGGCGACCGTCCCGGCCAGCAGCGCCACCTGTGGCTTGCTGAATCGCGACTTCTTGACCGGGGCCGGAGGTGGGTGAGGCGCGTACGACGGCGGAACCGCCGGGAACTGCCGCGTGCTCTGCGGGGGGACCGGGCTAGCCGCGGGCTGCCCGTTGACGGCCGCCGCGGCGGCCTTGGCCAGCGCGCCCGCCGACGCGTACCGGTCGGCCGGATTCTTGGCCATGCCCTTCGCGACGACGTCGTCGAACGCGGGGTTGATCCCCCGACGCATGACGCTCGGCCGCGGCGGCGCCGTGAACATGTGCGCGATCATGACTTCCCGCAGGTCACCGGCCTCGAACGGCGCCCGACCGGTGAGGCATTCGTACAGCAGGCACGTCAACGAGTACACGTCCGACGCCGGGCCGCCAGCCTGGCCGCTCAGCCGCTCCGTGGCCATGTAGGCGCACGACCCGATGACCAGCCCGGTCTGCGTCACGCTCGCCTCGCCTCCGCCGTAGGCGATGCCGAAGTCCACCAGATAGGCGAAGTCGTCCGGCGTGAGCAGCACGTTCTCGGGCTTGATGTCGCGGTGCACCAAGCCAGCGGCGTGCGCGGCGTCCAGCGCGGCAGCGACCTGGGCGATGATCGACACCGTGCGCGCCGGCGGGAGTGTGCGGTTGACGCGGAGCTCGTCCTTCACGCTGGCGCCCTCGACCAGCCGCATGTCGATGTAGAGCACGCCGTCGATCTCACCGAAGTCGTGCACGGGGATGACGTGCGGCTCCTGCAGCCGCGCAGCGATGCGCGACTCGCGCCGGAAACGGTCCTGGTAGCTCGAGTCGGCGGCCACGTCGGCGCGCAGCAGTTTGAGTGCCACCATCCGCTCGCGCACGGTGTCGTAGGCGCGATAGACCTCGCCCATCCCGCCCATGCCGATCAACTCTTGTAGCTCGTACGACCCGAAATGCGTGCCCAGACGTGAGCCGACGCTCGGGGAGCCCATGTGCGTTCCTTCCAACTTTTCGCTGCGATTCGTGGTGACCCCGCAGGTCAACCCGTCAGCGTTGACGATGTTCCCGCATGTTGGCCGGCCCAACCCGCTCCCCGCGGCGGGCGACCTGCGACGACACCGAAGTCAAAGCAGCACAAGCCAATTGCTCGCTTGCCAGGGTACACGTGTTACCACGCCCGCGTTCGGTGGGCGATGCGCGGTGGTCTAGGCCGGCCTCACCCCAAGGTTCCTCCAAGCGCTCCAGCGCAATCTTCCATCACCACGACACGACCACGAACACCCGAAAGGAAGACCCACATGGACAAGAACCAGCACCTGACGATCGCGCGGCGACCCCACGTGTGGGTCTTCGCGCTCGCCGCCGCAGCGCTCGCCGCCTGCTCGCCGTCGACCGGCGCGACTACCGCGCAAGCCCCGACGGTCACCCCCGTCATCTCGACGGTGACACAGGCACCGGTGGCGCCATCGACACCACCGGCGACGCCGGTCACCACCGTCACGGTGACCGCACCCCCGCCCGTGACGGTGACGGTGGATGCTCCGGTCCCAGCGACACCCGTCGCGCACGAGGTCGTCGCGAGCGGCCCGTTCCAATCCCCTTCGGGCAACATCCGCTGCAACTTGTACATCGCCACCGGCGGCCAAAGCACCGCCCTGTGCGCGGTCACGAATCACGACTGGGTTGCTTCGCAGCCGGCGAACTGCCAGGCGGCCTGGGGTGACCGTGTCGACCTGGAGGAGGGCTCCGCGGCGAGGTTCGGCTGCTATGGCCAGGAGCTGCCTCCCCCCACGCACACGCTCGAATACGGCACGTACCAGACGCTCGGCTCGATCAGTTGCTCCAGCGAGACGGTCGGCATCATGTGCATCGACAACAACACCGGGCACTACTTCTCGGTGTCACGCCAGACCGTTCAC
The DNA here is from genome assembly GCF_033804605.1 of Mycobacterium sp. RTGN6. Lineage (NCBI taxonomy): Bacteria > Bacillati > Actinomycetota > Actinomycetes > Mycobacteriales > Mycobacteriaceae > Mycobacterium > Mycobacterium sp. RTGN6. The sequence goes on along the minus strand of NZ_JAPZKZ010000003.1, from coordinate 315,201 downwards.
CTCGGCTGACGATCAACAGGTCGAACCGGGCGGCGGCAGCTTTCCGTCGATCAGGTACGACGTCGCATAGTCGTCGACGCACTTGTCGCCCTGGTACACCACCGTGTGCTGAGTGCCCTTGAACGTCAGTAGTCCGCCGCCGAGTTGCCGGGCCAGCTCGACGCCCGCCTGATACGGCGTCGCCGGATCGTTGGTGGTGGACACCACCAGCGTCGGCGGGAGGCCGTGGACAGACACCTGGTGCGGCGCACTGGTTGGCGGCACCGGCCAGAAGGCGCAGGCGTCCAACGGGGCATTCCCGGTGAACGACCCGTAGCTCAGGAAGGGCGCCACCTCCCGCAGCCGCCGGTCTTCGTCGACGACCTTCGCACGGTCGGCCATCGGCGGATGGTCTACGCAGTTGACCGCGACCAGCACGTCGTTCGAGTTGCCGTAGTGGCCAGCCGGGTCTCGGTCCAAGTAGTTGTCGGCGAGTTTCAAGAGGGTGTCGCCGTGGCCTGCCGACAGCTCGGAAAGGCCGTCCCGCAAGGACTTCCAGAACGTCGGCGAATACATCGCCATCTGGGTGCCGGTGATGGCGTCGCTGTAGCCGAGCACGCGCCCGGCGCCCGCGGGAACCGGCTTGGCGACCAAGGGGTCGACGAGGTCGTGATATGTCGCGACCGCCTTGGCCGGGTCGGCGCCCAGCGCGCAGTCCGGAGCCTTCGCGCAGTCGGCGGCGAAGTCGTTGAACGCCTTCTGAAAACCTGCGGTCTGGTCGATGGTGGACTGGATCGGATCCGCGTCGGGGTCGACGGCGCCGTCGAGGATCATCGCCCGGACGCGATCCGGATAGGCCTCCGCGTAGGCCGTTCCGATCGCGGTGCCATACGAGTAGCCGAGATACGTCAACTTGTCGTCGCCCAGCGCGTCACGCAGCGCGTCGAGATCCTTGGCCACGGTGGCGGTTCCGACGTTGGCTAGGAAGTCCTTGCCCATCTTGTCGACGCAGCGTTGGACGAACGCCTTCTCCGTGTCCTCGATGTGCGCCACGCCGGCGGGGCTGTAGTCGACCTGCGGATCGGCGCGTTCGGCGTCTTCGTCCGCGTCCGAGTTGCATCGCAGTGCGGGTGTCGACGAACCCACTCCCCGCGGGTCGAAGCCGACGAGGTCGAAATGCTGACGAATCGGCCCGGGCAGCGAGTCGACGAGGCCGACGGCGGCGTCGACGCCCGACTCCCCTGGTCCGCCAGGGTTGATGACCAACGATCCAATCTTGTCGCCGGTGGCCGGAAAGCGGACGAGCATGAGCTGCGCGTCGCCAGACCCGGGTTTCGCGTAGTCGATCGGCACCGCGAGGTTGCCGCACTGAGTGCCGGAGGGGAGCTTGTCCGCGCTGCCGCCCCCCTCGACCTCGCACTGCCCCCACTGAACCTTGTTATGCACCTGGTCTTGTTGCGCTCGCTCGTGCTGCGCCATCGGCTTGCCCACGATCGTGGTGCTGCAGGCGGCCAGCAACACCACGGCGCCCACAGTCGCGAACGCCGAGACCGCTCGGCCGAATCGAGCGCCGCGTCCACGTTCCATTGCATCCATGCTGCCACGGCTCACGGTCTGCAAACTTGGCGTCCGCTCGCTGAACACTCGCTGTCAATCACGCTGGGCAGGGGATGGATTGGATTGGATGCGATGCTGAGTGTGTGACCGAACTCGACGACCTCGTCGCCGAGTGGGAGCTACGCCCCGACGGCACGGCCATCCAGACTTCGCACGCGACGGTGCTCCCGGTGCGCGCCGACGGCATTGCGGCCGTACTGAAGATCAGCACCTCCGACGCCGAGTCCGAGCATGCGCACCTCGTGCTGCGGCGCTGGGGCGGTGACGGCGCCGTCCGGCTGCTGCGCGCCGACCCTCACCGTCGCGCCGTGCTTCTGGAACGGCTCCGACCCGAGACCCTAGAGACGCTCTGGGACATCGACGCCTGCGAGGTCGTCGCCGGGCTCTACCGACGCCTTCACGTGGCTGCGATGCCGCAATTACGTTCGCTCACTTCGTGTCTCGAGCAGTGGGCCGACGACTTCGCCACCCTCCCGCGCAGCGCCCCGATCCCGCACCGACTGGTGGAACAGGCCATCACGTTGTGCCGCGAGCTGGCCACCGAGCCAGCCGACCGCGTCCTGCACGGCAACCTCCACTACGGCAACGTGCTCACCGGCGACCGCGAACCGTGGCTGGTGATCGCCCCCACCCCGCTCAACGGCGACCCGCACTACGAGCTCGCGCCGATGTTGTGGAGCCGCTGGGACGAGCTCGCCGGCGACGTCCGCGGCGGCGTCCAGCGCCGCTTCTACACCTTGGTCGACGCCGCCGGGTTCGACGAGGACCGCGCCCGCGGGTGGACGATCGTCCGGGTGGCCCGCGAAGCGTCACGCGCGTTGAGCCGCGGCGGCGATCCCTCGACGCTGACGAGGTTCGTCACCTTGGCCAAGGCCGTCCAGGACTAAACACACCGAAGCTCAGCATTCCGGAACGTTGACCGCCAACCCGCCGAGCGACGTCTCCTTGTACTTGGTGTGCATGTCCAGTCCGGTCTGCCGCATGGTCTCGATGGCCTGATCCAGCGACACGCGGTGCATGCCGTCGCCGTGCAGCGCCATCTTGGCGGCGTTGACGGCCTTCACCGCGGCGATGGCGTTGCGCTCGATGCACGGGATCTGCACCAGCCCGCCGATCGGATCACACGTCAGTCCGAGGTTGTGCTCGATGCCGATCTCCGCGGCGTTCTCCACCTGACGCGGTGAGCCGCCGAGCAACTCGGCCACCCCGGCCGCGGCCATCGAGCACGCCGACCCGACTTCGCCCTGACACCCCATCTCAGCCCCCGAGATCGACGCCCGCTCCTTGTACAGCACGGCGATCGCGGCCGCCGTCAGCAGATAGCGCACCACCGCGTCGTCGCGTCGCTCCGGATCATCCAGCCCAGGTAGGTAGCGCAACGCCCAAAACATCACGGCCGGAACGATTCCCGCCGCTCCATTGGTGGGCGCAGTCACCACGCGTCCCCCACCGGCGTTCTCCTCGTTGACCGCCATCGCCGCGACGTTCAACCAGTCCATCGAATCGGCGTGCGCATCGCCACCCTCGTGAAGCATCAACTGCCCATGCAGCCCCGGCGCCCGGCGGCGCACGTCGAGCCCACCCGGCAGGATCCCCTCGGCGTGAAAGCCCGCGTCGATGCAATCTGCCATCGCCGTCCAGATCCGCAGCAGCCCGGCGCGCACGTCGGACTCGGTTCGCAGCGCACACTCGTTGCGCCACACGATCTCCCACATCGAGACGTCGTGCTGCTCGCACAACGACAGCAGTTCGTCGCCGGTGGCGAACGGTAGCGGCACGTCCGCGGGTGCCGCGGGCGGCTGGCCATCGCGTTCGATGAATCCGCCGCCGATCGAGTAGTACATCGCCTCGTGCGATCCGCCATCGGCGAAGTCGACGGCGAACCGCACCGCGTTCGTGTGCCGGTTCTTGATCTCGGCGGGATGCATGCCGATGTCCGCGGTGGTGAACGAGACCGCGGTGACACCGTCCAGCATCAGCGATTCGCCGCCGTCGATCGCCGCGACCTGCTTGCGCCCGGCTTCTGGATCGACGTGCTCGGGCGACTCGCCTCCCAAACCGAGCAGCACCGCGCCGGGCGTGCCGTGCCCCACTCCGGTGGCGGCCAGCGATCCATACAGGTCGACGCGGACGCCGACGACCGACGACACCCGCTCGCCGAGTTCCTGGACGAAGCTCTTCGCGGCGCGCATCGGCCCCACGGTGTGAGAACTGGACGGACCGACACCGATCGAGAAGAGGTCGAAGACACTGACTGCCATCAGAATCCCGACGCTACTCGGCTGGTCCGAGGTCGGCGACTCCCTTTACGGGAACGGGACCGCGACCGTCGTCACCGGGAGTTGCGGGACGACCGGAGCCTGGGACGCCGGCGCCTGCTCCACCACGGGAGGCGGCGGTGTGTAGGCCGGCACCGGTGCAGGCGGAGGTGTGTACGCCGGAACGGCCGGGGCCGTGTAAACGGGCTCCGGCGCTGGCGCCGTGAACTCCGGCGCCTTCGGCGCCACCGAAATCGACGGCGGCGGCGAGTACTGGATGCTGGGCGGCGCCGAGGACGGTGGGCTCGACGGCGGGCTCGAGGGCGGTGACGAAGGCGGGCTCGACGGCGGACTCGAGGGTGGGCTCGACGGCGGTGACGAGGGTGGGGACGACGGGGGCGACGACGGCGGGCTGGAAGGTGGCGACGACGGCGGGCTCGACGGCGGCGGGAACTGATTGCTCGGCGGGAAGATCACGATCGGCGGGAACGGGATCGGGATGAACGGCGGCAGCTGTGGGATGCCCGGCGCCGGAGGAAGCTCGGCCGGCGGAGGAGGCGGCGCCTCGATGACGGGCGGCTGCTCGACCGGCGGGGCCACAGGCACGTTGTTGTTGATGGCCGGGATGTTGTTGATCCGCGGGCTCTGCTGCGGCGCAGGCGGGGCCGACGGCGGCGGTGTCAGCACCGCGACCGGCAGCGCCACCGGGTCGGGCTCGTGCGGAACCGGCGGCAGGTAACGCCCTGGGACCGTGTCGGATTTCACGGCCTGCGTTGGCATTTCGCTGACGACGGCCGTCGGCCGCACGTTGATCGCGAGGGTCACGGCCATCGTCGCGACGCTGACGACGGCGAACGCGATCGCGCTGCCCACCAACAGCATTCGCGGCGCCGCAGGCGCAGGCAGCGCCGGGACGTACTCCGTCTGATCGTCGTCGTACTCGGGAACCAGCTCGCCGAGCTCATCCATCGGCATCTCGTCCGGGCCGTAGTCGCCGAGCTCCATGGGCGTCGGGTCGGGCTCGGCCATCGAGTACGCCAGCAGCGGTCCCACCGCGCCGCCCATCGCCGTCGCCTCACCGGCGGACGGGGCCGCAGGGGCCATTTGCGTGGCCGCGCCGGCAGCCACTTCGGCGGGCGCCAGCTGCCCCGCCGGGACGTCCGGTTCAATGGGGAAGGCCCCGCCACCAACGGTCTTCGCCGCTCCCCGCGCGAGCGCGAAGCCCGCATCGGTGGGCAGCGTCACCTCCACCGACGAGAGTTCGCGGATCTCAGTGGCAACCGAAGCCAGGTCCTCGCGATGCCCGACGAGCATCACCCGCACGGGTTCGAACGCCTGCCCTTGCAACCGTTCCAACACCGTCACGCACGCGATGGCCGCGCCTCCGGCGCCGATCGGCAGGGACGCGAGCACCGACGTCGCGATGCTGTCGTTTCCGACGGTCGTCAGCGTCGCGGTGTCGTCGTCGACCAGCAGCGCAGCGTCGGCGCCGGTGCTCCGAACCAGTTCCGTGGCGGCCTCGGCCTCCGACACCATCTCGACGTCCAACACCCCGGCGCTAAGCAACATCTGCCGCAGCATGTCGGCCTGCGCCGCATCGTCCAGGCACAGCCGCGTCGCGGCCAGCCGGTTGCCTGATTCGTTCACCGCGCGGGAGGTGCCGACGATGGTGTCGGCCAGGTCGGTCATCGCGTCACCGGGCAGGTCGAGTGCGTACTGGTCGAACACCTGGCCACCGTTGGCGGGAGACCCGACCATGGCCAACCGCGCCATGGGTCCCGTCACCGCCACCCCGAGGACTACGTCCACCGGCCTACTCCTTGCCTCCGCGTGTCCTACGCATGCCCGATGGGCTCTTACCCACCGCACTGCGACCGCCACCCCGACGCGCCGAGCCTTGCGATTCGACCTCGTCAACGCTACCGCAGCCGCTTGGTAAATCCTTGGGGACCAGCACCCGAGCAGCGCATACCGCACATCCTCGACCTTGTGCGACGGGCCGAAAATGGGAACAGTTAGTCCAGCAACATGTCATCGTCACAAGCGGAGAGGACGTTACGTGAGCGACCATCGCTACGACGCGGCCGGCGCGACGGCCCAGGTCGCCACCACCACGCCCCCGGCCGTCCCGTCGCGGGTCGGCTACGTCCCCACCCGTACCAATCGGGTGCGCGACGGGCTGGCGGTGGCGCTGCTCGTCGCCGCCCTGCTGCTGCCGTGGAGCCTCGAGTTCGGCGTCGGCATCCCCGGCAGCAGCGTCTGGGCGTTCCTGGCCGTCCTTGCGGTGACGCTGCTCGCCATCGGCGCCGCACTCGCCCCGCACGTCGGGCCGTTCCGACTCGGCGCGCCCCAGGCCGACGTCGGCCGCACCAGCCGCGTTCGGTTCGCGCTGAGCGCGCCGTATCTCGTCTGCGTGCTCGTCTTCGTCGGGTTCCACGTCGTGCAGACCGTCCGCTACGGCGGAACCGGTGCCGTGCCGCCCGGCGTCGGGCCGGGGATGTGGCTCGGTCTCGCGGGCGCGCTGCTCGCGGCGCAGCCTCCGATCACCAGTACCACCATCGAGGACAACGACTTTCGCGGCTGGTTCGCCTCGGCCCGGGTGCTCGGCGTGGTCTCGATCGCGCTCGCGGCGCTGTTCGTGGTCTTCAACCTGTACTGGCGGCTGCGCTACCTCTTCGTCACCAACGTCGACGTCGGCGGCCGCGACGTCGCCGTCGTCATCACCACGCTGCTGTACGGCGCGGTGGCGATGATCGCGTTGGTCATCGGCTCCCTTTGGCTGGTGCAGAAGACCGCCGCCGCTCGGCTCGCGACGACGGCGCTTGGCGTCTCCGCCGGGATCGCCGGCGTGCTGGTGTGGGTGGCCGGCGTCGGCAACGACGTCGACGCCTTCCACGGCATCGCGGAGAACACATCGACCGCCGCCGTCGGGTTCGAGGGTTACCTATTCTGGGCGGCCGCCGCCGCGATCGTGGCTCCGACCACGCTTTACGCCGTCTTCCTCATCAAACCGCCGACCCTGGCCGTCTATCGCGGGGCCGCGCTGAAGTGCCTGACGCTCATCGCCTTCTGGTCGTTCGCCGCGGCCGGGCTGCGCGTCACCGACTACGCGATCGCGCTGTCGCTCGACCTGCCGCGCGCCATCTACGACAGCTTCGCGCTGACCGGGTTCAACGTCGTCACAGGTGCCATCGCCGTGTGGCTGCGCCGTCACCTGGCCAAGGGCGGGCTGACGTCGACCGTCATCGCCGCGTTCACCGCGGTGCTCGCCGTCTTCACCGCCGCCCAGCTGGTCATCGGCGTCGCGCTCGCTCCGCGCTACGCCGACCCGGCGCCGCGGCGCCTCGACGCCGTCTACGGCAACGACCTGGCCCAGCAGCTCACCAGTACGTTCGACGTGGCGATCTGCGCGTTGAGCCTGGCCATCCTCGTCGCCGCGCTCGTCACGGGGCCGTTGGCCGGCTTGTTGGTCCGGCGCCGCGAAACCCGCGCCGCGGCCCCGGCGCTCGCCGTTGCCGCTCCCGTCGAGCCGGCGCCGCCGACCGCCGCCGCGCCCGCTGCGGCAACCCAGCGCGTGGCGATGCCGAAGATCGTTCGGATCAAAGAGGATTCGACGCGGCGCATCGCCACCCCAGCGACGTCGGCACCCACCGCGCAGGTCCCCGTGCCTACGACGGAGGTGCCGGTCGCCACGACCGCCCTGCGGATCCAGCGGCGCCCCGAGCCGCCACCACCGTCCGCCGACGCCACGCGGCACATACCGGTGGCCCCGGACGGGCCGACCGTTCCGGCCAAGCGCCCATTCGCCGACGGGAAGGTTCCCGAACCGCCTGCGTCGGAACCGATTCCGAAGGTCGACGACTAGTTCGCCATTTCGGCCCGGAGCTGCCGCGGCGTCTTGCCGAACCAACGGCGGCACGACCGGTTCAGCGCACTCTGCTCGGCATAGCCCAGCAGGCTGGCGATCTGGCTGAGTTGCATGTCGGGTTCGGCGAGGTAGCGGACCGCGAGCCTGCGGCGTTCCCGGTCGATGACCTCGCCGAAGCGCATGCCCTCGGCAGCCAGTCGGCGCTGCAGGGTCCGGGTGTGCATCGACAGCTCACTCGCGATGGCGTCGGCACTGCACTGCCCGGTGGGCAGCAGCCGGTGCACGAGCTCCTCCACCCGTTCGGACAGCCGCGCCGTCGGCGGAAGGTAGTTCGACTCAAGGTATTTCGCCGCGATGCGCCTGGTCTCGGGGTCCGCCCCTCCGATGGTTCTGTCGGCCAGCTCTTGCGACAGCTGGAAACCGCACCGCGTATGCCCGAAACGCACCGGGCACCCCAACGCGTCGCGGTACGCCGCGTCCGAACCCTGTTGGTCGTGCGGGAAGGCGACCACGGTCGGGTGCGCGTCCGGTCCGCACAACAGCCGAATGATCCGCGCTGCGATGGCCATGCCGAGCTCATAGCCCTGAACGATGACGTGCGTCGGCAAGTTCACCTCGTAGACGAACGTCAGGGCGCGCTCCGCCGCCAGTGGTACGGACGTCAACTTCAGCCCCGTCGAATGCGCGTAGAGGTAGCGCGAGATCGCCTCCCATCCCTCGCGCACGGTGTGCGCATTGCGCGCGATCACGGCGATCGGCCCGAGGATGTCCAGCCCCTGCCACTGCCCCAGGCGCAGTCCGAAGTCCGGGCAATCCAGGTCAGCGGCGCAGGCCTCCAGCAGGTCGTTGTACGCGCCGAGGGGGATGAACGCGTCGTCCTGCTGTTCGACGCCGCGCGGGATGTCGAAACGGGACAGGAACGACTCCGGGTCGCCGCCGAGTTCGTCGACGAGTTCGCGGAATCCCCACAGCGAGCTGGAAGCGATCAGATTGCCCATTCGGTCGACACCCCCTTGTGTCGCGAACCGATAAAAGAATGTCGCTGATGGTCAATACTCTCGACCGGTTCGTGCCTCAATGTGGACGTATCACCAGATCGCTGTCATCACCCGAGTAGGCAACGGTGTCGACTCAACCCGGCCTCAAGTGATTGACGCGCAAGCAAATTCGCAGGGAGCAATGATCACGGAGCAAGGCGGCCCGCCGCGGCCGCGCGGGCACGGTTGTGCCGCAAAGCAAGCGGCTGCCGTCGAGTTACTGGCCGCCGCCAGGCAACGATTCGAGGCCGAGGACACCGCGGACTCGCGGCGCGACCTGCAAACGGCGGTTGACGCCGCCCGCGACGTCGGCGTCGGGTGGACCAGGATCGGGGACACGCTGGGCATTGCCAGCGGAAACGCATATCAGCGCTACCGGAAGCGTTCGTCGCCATCCGTCGATGGCACTGAGGACGACTCCCCGCCACCCGATTTTCCGGACGACGAGGCCTGCGGCTGAGCTACCGCGGATACGTCGCGGCGGCGAGGTCGAGGATCTCCTGACGGTCCGCGGCGAGCAGGAACCCCGCGCCGATCGCCGCGTCCAGTGACGTGGTGAAACGGGCCAGGTACTCGTCCGCGCCGTCCGGGTAGAGCCGCGCGAGGGTGTCGGCGTCGAACGCCTCACCAGAGCCGAAGATCTGCGCCATCACGTGCTCCGTACTGCCGACGCCCGACGTCCGCGCGATCGGCACGTCGACCCATGGCGTCCGCACGCCGCCGGTCGCCAGTCCGTTGGCATCGAGCACCAGTTGCGGCGGCTCGGCGTCGGTCAACTCCAGCGGCGGGGCCGTCGGCGGGGTCTCACCCGTGCGCGTCCATCCGACGAGGTGCGCGAGCGCCGACTGCAGCACGTAGTGGTGCTGCGGGGCGAAGTTGATGCAGTACGACAACTCCTGGCCCATCAAGGTGGTGGTCGGTTCGTATGCGGCGACGAGGTCGGCCAGCGGCGCCGAACCGGAGTCGATGAAGCCGACCTTGATGGTGTAGTTGTCGGCGTGCGCGGTTCCCGCGAGCTCCCACGTGCACTGCCGATCCGAGTCGGGCTGCCTGGCCAGGTGATAGCCCGCCAGCACTGCGCCGAGGAGGTCGGTCTCGGTGATCACCGTCAGCACGGGCACGCGCAACTCCCGGGTCAACGGCGCGGCCTCCGGCTCGCCCGACGGGTCGAAGATGGACTCGCCGTCCAGCGGTGCGGCGAGACCGAATCGCGAATGGATCAGGAATCCGTCGAACACCTTTGCCCGCTGATCGACGGCGTTAACGTACGTTGTCAGATACAGCGCCGATTGTGATTCACCCACCGCCACAACGGTTTCCGGGGTCAAGCCGCCCAATAGCTCGTCCGCCCGGTCCCGGACGAGTAAGCCGATTTGAGAGTAGATGTCGTAGGCGTACGCGTCCCCGGGGTGGTGCAGATCCCCATAGCGGGTCGGGTTCTGAGCCTTCAACGACATGTCGAACCCGACGAGGTTGGCCCCACCTTCGACGCCGACCACTTGCGCCGACACCGCGACGTAGGCGTGGCCCGCGCGGATGATCTCGCGATGCGCCATGAACCACACTGCGGGAGCGTCGATTCCGCCGCTCACGTTGAGCCACTCGACGATCACGGTTCCGCTGAACCGGGCCGGGTCCGTCGGCGTCAGGACGACGATGCGCGTGGTGTAGTCCGCGCTGGACGCGTCGGCGTAGCTGGTAGCCGTGCCCGCGACGAAGAACTCCTGCGCGGCATAGCCCACGGTGGCGACGTCAAACGCACCGAGGAGCAGGTTCGGCGCGCCTGAAACCCGCTCGACGGCTGGAGCATTCACCCGATCAGCCACCCGCTCCGTTGATCACGGGTTCCGGGATCATGCCCATCTCGACACCCCACTTGGTGGCGATGGTGCGGTACTCACCGGTCTTCATCAGGTGCTCGAGCGCTGTCTTCATCGGCTCCGCCAGCCCCGACCCCTTGGCCACTGCCCATCCGTATGGAGCCATGTCGACGACTCGGCCGGCCGTATCCAATTCGCCCGCACTGAGTTTCACCGTGAAGCCCGTCACCGGCGAGTCAGCCGACATCGCCTCGACTTCACCGTTCCGTAGCGCCGTGGTCAGGTCGTCCTGGCGGGTGAACACCACGATGTCGATCGGCGACAGCCCGGCCGCCACGCACGCGTCGCTCTTGCCAGGGACTTCCGTCGTCGCCTGAATCGATGCGTACGTCACCCCAACCTTCAAGCCGCACGCCGCATCTGGGTCGACCGTCGTCCCACTGCGCCTGGCCCACTGCGTGCCCGCCTGGAAGTACGTCACGAAGTCGACCTGCTCCTCCCGCTCCTTCGTGTCGGTGAACGACGACATGCCCACGTTGAAGTCGCTGCCGCTGACCGAGCCGAGAATGCTCACGAACGCCGTCTCGCGGTAGTCGGGCGCCAGCCCGAGCGTGCGGGCCACGGCGTTCATCAGGTCGACGTCGAACCCGACGATCTCGCCCGACGAGTCCTTGAACTCATTGGGCGCATACGGCACGTTTACGCCGATGATCAGCCGGCCCGTCCCGCGGATGGCCTCGGGCACTGACGCCGCGAGCTCCGGCAGTGCGCCGGCGGGAGCCGAAGGCGGAGTAGAACTCTCGGCGATGCTCGCGGGCCGGGTGTCACCGGAGAGCGGCCCGCCCCACAGCAGCCACGCCCCGGCCGCGCACACCGCGACGACCGCCAGCGATCCGACCGTGATCAGCACCGCGCGTCGCGACACCTTGGGACGGTCGGTCGTCTTGACGCGACCGGCGGAGTGCCGCCCAGAAGACCTGCCGGCCTTGGGTATCGGCGCGTTGAGCGCGCGCCGGGCGGCGGCGGCCAACTCGGCGGCCGTCTGGTAGCGCTTGCCGGGCTTCTTCGCCATGCCCTTGGCGATCACCTCGTCGAACGCCGCCAGCTTCGGATCGGTGTCCGACGGCCGCGGCGGCGGCGACATCATATGCCCGGCGATCTGCTGCTCGAGGCTGTCCGCCTGGTAGGGCCGGTTGCCGGTGAGGCATTCGTGCAGCACGCACGTCAACGCGTAGATGTCGGCACGCCCGTCGATCGGCCCGCCTTCGAAACGCTCGGGGGCCATGTAGCCCAAGGTGCCCAGCGTGTTGCCGGCCGTCGTCATCCCCGACTCGCCCGCGGTGCGCGCCAACCCGAAGTCGATCAGGTAGGCGAACTCGCGCACCGTCAGCAGGATGTTCGACGGCTTGACGTCGCGGTGGATCAGCCCCTTCTCGTGCGCGGCGTCCAGAGCCGTCGCGACCTGCTCCACCACGGAAACCGCCAGCGTCGGCGAGAGCGGCCGTTCGCGGTCGGCCAGCAGCTCGCCGACCGTCTGGCCCTCGATGAGCCGCATGTCCAGATAGAGCCGGCCGTCGATCTCTCCGAAGCCGTGGATGGGGACGACGTGCGGGTCGTTGACACCCGCGGCGGCCTGGGATTCGCGCCGAAAGCGCTGCTTGAACGTCTCGTCCGCGGCGAGGTGATGGGGCAGGACCTTCAGCGCGACGATGCGGTCGGTCTTGGTGTCGTAGGCCTCGTAGACCTCGCCCATTCCACCTCGGCCCAGCAGCTTCTGCAGCTGGTACTTCCCGAAAGGTGTCCCATCCACCGGTGAACTCCTCGGCAGTGGCCAGTCGGTGTGTCGGTTGAAAGTACCTCACCGTTGCCAGGGATGACGAAACTCTTGACGAGCTGCGCAAATTTCCGCAAGTTCTCCACCGGCTCAAAGAAGCTCCCGCCATCGGCATCGCATTCGGCGAGTCGATCGGCAAGGGCCAGGGGAGGTGAGCGAGGCCGCGGCGTCGCGCGAAATTGAGTCGCGCGGCGCGAGATGGGGATGACTAACGGCCGACATCTGTGCGGGGCCGTAACTAGGATGGCGTCAGTAAATCGTCCGACGACTTTCTAGGTTTGGAGCACCAGGGAGTGACGAGCTTGCGCCCACATCGGTCTGACTTGTGCGGCGCTCACCGAAACTACGACCAAGACGGCCGCCCACCAGATCTGCACGGCGTTCTTCCTTCAGCCCATAGGACCCCGGCGCTAGTTCGCAAACAACGACTTGCCGGCCTGACAAGCCGGGATGAGCGATTCGTCTCTAGGACAAAATGCAGCGACCGCAACTTCGCTCGATGAAGGGATTGGTCGTTGGTCACATGACACTCGACACGCTCTGTGATCGAGAAGCACGTGTGACCCAGTTCGACGTGCCCCAGGGCGCGGCCCTCGGCGCGACTGCTGCCGCCGCTGCGTGGGGTGCGAGCGTGACGATAGTTACAGTGCTTGGCTCAGATTATCCGCGTGCAACGATCGAGGCACTCGCGGGCCATGGCGTCGAGGTTCTCGATGGACCCGTCCGGCGAGATTCGCTTCGATTCTGGATCCTCCGGGAGGCCGACGGCATCGGGATGCAATGTCCCCACATTGCGACGCCGATCGAGGAATCGACACCGTCTGTCTCGATGTATGGACATTTGTTAGAAAATGGCCCGTATGACTTTGTGCATCTGTGCCCAATGCCTCTTGCCGAGCAGATCGCGTGGGCGGAGAAGCTGCATGCGATAGTTCCTACCATCTCGGTTGATCCTCAGCCTTTTAGCTACGCCCCGGCGGAGTCGGATACCGAGAAAGATTTTGAAAGGCTTCTCCGTGCAGTCACAATCCTCTCTATAACCCCTAACCGATTTCCGCACCTAACAGGTCACCCGCTAGTGATCTTGGAAACGTTGCTCGGACTTGGCCCTACAGTGGTGACGCTGAAGATGGGCAGCAAAGGCTCGTTTGTGGGCACACACGGCGATGAGCACATATATGAAGTGCCCCCCTTGCCCGTCTCCGTCGTTGATGACACGGGGGCGGGCGACGCCTATGCTGGCAGCTTTGTCGCAAGCTTCGTAGCGGATCGAGGTTTGCAGAACTCGGCGATTCGGGCGACTGTTACCGCAGCAGTCATGATTGAGCGAATCGGAATGACACATGTACTTGACGAGAAGACCCGCTTAGCCGAGCTCGACCGCGACTATCGCACTGACGAGGTCCGACGCCATAGTCGTCAGGGTCGCGGACCTCGCTAGTACAACGTGAACATGCGCTAGTGCCTCTAAGCGACCCGAGTCGCCGGCACCCAGACCTTATAGACGGTGACACTCGCGATAGACGGTGGCACTCGCGCGACACGTCCGACGGGTTTCACTCGCGCGCGTCACGGTCGACACGTCGCCTCTTGCCGTCGACGACTGCGGTTACGCATCTACTTTGTCGGAGGCATCGGTCAAACTTGACCTATGGACAGCCCGAGAAGGGCACCTTTCCCAGAAGTGGTGCCGAGGCAACCGGACGATCTACGCAAGTGCGTCGATCTTCTCCGGTCGGTGCACCTGGCGAATAGTTATCCGATCTCATGGCCGTCGGACCCCGCTCGCTGGCTGGCGCCACCCAAGCAGATCGCAGCCTGGGTTGTTCACGACGCCATCCCTAATGTCCGAGGGCACGTCGCATTGCATGAGGTCGCGAGCCATGCTGCTCGCGATATCTGGACAACGGCCTCGGGTGTCCAGTGCGAACACCTGATGGTCCTGAGCCGACTGATTGTGTCGCCGAGTTACCGTCGATACGGTCTCGCGGAAGCTTTGGTTACCGCGGCGACGCACTACGCACATCGCCACGGTGCGCTGCCCGTCCTGGACGTCGCGCAAGACAACGTCGCAGCTATCCGCCTTTACGAAAAGCTGGGCTGGCGCCGGGTCGGAGAGCTCGAAATCGCAGCTAGCCGAATGATTTCAGTCTTCGCGTATCTTGGCCCGGTCGCCGACGACGCCGCGTCTTCGGAGGTCTTCGGCGTGCCGTCCCGGCCCCGTGGACTTTCCGCATACGCTAGAACGCTACGGCCGTCCTACCCTAGGGGGAAGCGTGAGCGGCTCGGACCACCACAGCAGTAGCCCAGTTGGGCAGCAGGGATCTAATTCACCTGCCGGCCTCTCGCCGCCGCCCGTTCCGGCGTACGACTTCTCCGTTGATCCCAAAATCGCGTTGCTCAAAGACTGTGAGCTCGTAAGCGTGCGCAACTCGCTGTCTCAACTCATTGGAAAGCGTATCGACGGCATCCACTACGCCGAAACGAGACGTGGCCAGCTCGCAGCAATCGGCGGAGCCTTGGCGCCCATTGGGCTCGCCTTCATCCCACTCGCTCTCGGCACCGCGATCACACCTCTGCGGGTGGGATACATCTTTCTCGGCGTAAGCCTGGCGTTGCTTGGAGTCGCGGTCTGGTACTTATACATGCGGCAAACGAATTACAGCTATCCCTGGCTTGGCCCCGCAACCAACTGGAAGTGGTTCTACCACGGCGCCCTGCCAGACAAGACTGCGTTCGGACCCGACCGGTGGGCCCGGCACTCAAAGTCGGGTCGGACTGCCGAGAAAAACGCCGCCGACGAGCAGTGGCAAATCTTTGCTACGCAGGTCACGGGCCTTTCGAATGACCGGATCGATGCCACCCAGGACCTGAAGCAGCTGTACCTGCTTCACTTGGACGAGCGTTACAAGAACTTGTTCCTCACCGAAATGCGCAATCTCATTTCGCGCGGGCTCATTGTCGCGGCACTCGTCGCAATGATCGCTGGCGGTGTTGCGATGCTAGTCGTCCACCCTCCTGCCAACAATTCCGAGGTCATCTCGAACGGGTTGGAAGCTCGAGCAATGTGGTCGTCCACGGGAGCCGCGCGAGGAGCGGGACTTTCGTCGCGCGACGTCGAGTACAGGCTCGAGATGACGGTAGTCAATCGTTCGGATCGAGACGTGAGCGTCTCTCGTTTAGTAGCGCGCGACGGCTCTGGCACGTCGCTGCCGGCTGAATTCGTGACTACCCCTGCGACGCGCATCGATATCCCGAAACAGCAGACGGTCACGCTGAGCGGCCACTTTTGGATCGCATCGTCCGACGCGGACGATCTTCGTGAGATTCGCACTGAGTGAGCGCCTATGAGAGCTACCGATACGCTCTCTCGCTGACCAGCCAGTTCTATTTTTGCGGCCTTCCGCTCCGCCTCGACACGTACAGCGATTGCCTCTTCTCCTGTAATTACTGCTTCGCGGCGGCGCGGGGTGGTCAGCGGTCACCGAAGGGTCTCAAAGTCGCGGATCCTGCGGCCATCGGTAGGGCCTTGCGGAGAGCGACGAGCGGCGATGAACCAGCGTCAGCGATCGGTGCTTTGCTCACGCGGCGACAACCGATCCACTTCGGAGGAATGTCCGACCCATTCCCTCCTCTCGAAGCCGAACTCGGCGTATCACGCAGTCTTCTGCGGGAACTCGCATCGACGCGCTATCCCACGATCATCAGCACAAAGGGCGTCCTCTTAGCCGAGGATCGATACCTCGAGCTACTCCGTGAAGGCGATTTCGTCGTCCAGGTGTCCTTCAGCGCCAGGGACGACCGACTAGCGGCGGAGCTGGATCGCGGCGCTCCTTCTCCGACTGAACGAATTCAAATGCTCAGAGATCTTTCGCGGGCAGGTATCTCCACCGCCGCTCGGCTGCAACCGCTTCTGCCTGGTCGTGAGGAGGAAGCTGCCGCATTCATCGCCGAGCTGGCAGACGCCGGGGTGCGACACGTCGGCGTCGAGTACCTGAAGCTCCCAGTGGAGCGATGGCGTGGGACGCAACGGATGAGCCAGGCTGTTGGTGTTGATCTTGGGCGTCTCTATTCCGCCGAGGGGGCGGAACGATCGGCACGCGAATGGCTCCTCCCCGCGACCCGTCGTCTCGAGTCCATAGTCTCGTTGAGAGCGGAGACACATGCCTGCGGAATGTCGTTCGGCGCAGCGGACACGGACCTACTACCTCTGGGTGACGGTGCCTGTTGTTGCAGTGGCGCCGAAGTCTTACTGAAGACTGCTCCGAACTTTCTTGAGTTCAATTACCTCGGAGCGGTTCGACGCGCATCAGCTAGCGGTCAAGTGTCCTTCAACTCGCTAAGTGATTGCTGGGTACCTGGGGGCTCCATCGCCGAAATGGTCAACTCTGAATCACGGCTACCGAGCCGGAACGGTCGAGGTGCGGAGCTTCGCGACTACATTCGAGCAAACTGGAATGGACGACCAAACGGCTGTTCTCCGCAGATGTTCTATGGCGTGGAGCCAACAGGCTCGCTCGATGATCAAGGCTTACGGATATATGCACTCACAGACGAGCTCCGCACCCTGATGGTTGATCGCCTAGGCAACCCAGTCCACTAGTCGACGACGAGCAAGGATGGGAATCGCCAATCCGTCCAGCACACCTCCCGGCGTCGTCAACGAATGCGTTCGGAGCAGCGCTGGCTGGTGAACATCGCGATGGGCAGCCGGGTGACCCGTGCCGCCTCCGAGACGCTCAGGTAGCCGGCGGGCGCTCTGCGGTGGGACCGCTCGTGAATCAGTACGGCCTGCGCATATTGCATGTTCATCGCTGGCCTCCTTCGTTTGGCGCCGCCCCAATGGCTGCGTTCATAGGTAGGAGGACCGAACCGCTCGGAATCCGACACTTTTCTGCGGGCACTTTCCCGGCCGAGCGGTGCTTAGCTGTTCACAGGCCCTTTCAGGCTTGGAGGTTTCGTGGCGCAGGCAAGGTGGCGGAGCTCGGCCGTCGCGGCACTCGTCCTGGTGGTGAGCGGTCTCGTCGCGTGTGCGCCCACCCAGGTCGTCACTGGTGAGGCCAGGATGGTCGACGAGGCGGTGAACGCCGGGCCTGGCGATTGCCTCATCTGGCCGGAGCAGCAGCCCGACATGGCGCGCATCGTCGACTGCTCGCAAGCGCACCGCTTCGAGATCGCCGAGGTCGTCGACGTCTCCGACCAGTACGGCCCCGACGCCGCGCCACCGACGACCGCCGAGATCCGCGAACTCAGCCAGCAGCGGTGCCAGCCCGCGGCGCGGAGTTACCTCGGCCCCAAGTACGACCCGAACGGCCGGTTCACCATCGCCATGCTGTGGCGCGGCGAACGGCACTGGCGCGATACCGGAACACGGCTGGTGCTGTGCGGACTGCAGCAGAGCGGCCCCAACGGCACTCAACCGACGTTCGTCGGGCGCGTCGCCGACCAGGACCAGTCGAAGACGTGGCCTGCGGGAACGTGCATCGGCATCGACCCCGCGAGCCACCTGCCGACCGACCTTCCCGTGGCCTGCGCCGCACCGCACGCGATGGAGGTGACCGGCACCGTCGGCGTCGGCGCACGGTTCCCCGGCGGCCTACCCGCCGAGGCGGATCAGGACGCCTTCGTCAAGGACGGCTGCGTGAAGGCCACCGACGCCTACCTCGCGCCGGTCACGCTGCGCGAGACGACGCTGACCGTCGTCTTCAGCACCATCCAGCAGGCGAGTTGGGACGCCGGCAGCCGGCAGGTCGCGTGCCTCATCGGAGCGGTGTCCGGCGCAGGCTGGGCGACGCTACTCAACAGTGCGAAGGGCCCGCTGCTGATCGACGGTCGGCCGCCAGCGCCCTAGTTTGATCAACCGTCGAAAGTACGGTTGATGTACACATCGCCCGAGTGGGGCCGCAATCAACCGTACTTTCGGCGAGCCTTCCGACCCGGGCTACGCGCAGACGTGCACGAAGCCCAGCGGACCGGTGATGCAGGGTGGCGGCGCGTCGTAGCCTCCGTAGCCGCCGCCGTACCCGCCGTACCCGTAATAGGGAGCCGGAGGCGGCGGTCCCCACCCGGGCGCACCCCAGCCCGGGTCCCAGCGGCCGTGGCCGTGGCCCCAGCCAGGATCGGCGTTCGCGACGCCTGAGCCGACTCCCAGCGCGGCCACCCCGAGCGCTCCGGCGATGGCGGCACCTGCCGCGACGGTCTTCAGATTCTTCATGTGCTTCATGGGAATACCTGCGATTACCTTGTAGTGGACACAGCGGCTCTGGTCCTCCCCGGCACGGGCCAAAGTCTTTGCGGGACTGAGGAGTCGACGTCGGTGTCAATTCCTTACCCAAGCTAAACGATACGCCGCCAGACGTGTGCGCAGGCTGTGCAGAAGGTATGTATGCGAACGTGGGTTGGCGACGCGCCCCGCAAGCCCCCATGCGAGACGCGCCGCCAAAGTCCCCCGACTTCCCCACGTTCGTCGCCGCGCCAGGCCCTTCCCGGCCGTCCCCCCGAGCGGTGGCGAAGGCCTGACGACGGCGTCGAACTGCGCGAAACGTTACTGGCCCGTCAATACCCTCGCAAGGGAATCGACAAATTTCAGCGACGAGTGTCGTGATCTTGATTTATCGCTCTACCAGCACAAACCACGATCTTGAATGACGTTGGCTAACGGAAGGGCTACCGCGGTAGGCAGGTCGGCGACAGGTGCGAGAAGTGGACCGCGGGCATGCCGTCGATGGTCACGAAGTCGGTTCCGTCGTCCCACGTGGTGCCGGGCTGGATCCAGGGTGGCACGCCCTTGGGGTACGCGATGGTCAGATCCGAGTAGAACTCCACCCCTTGCGGGCACTCGATGCTGCTCGGCGGCAACGGATTCCACGCGTGGACGACGATGGGGTTGGTGAGCCGCGCACCCTGCGCGCAGTTCGGCTGGCATTCGATGGAGGCGTCCGTGCCGCTGCCCCTGGCGCCGTCGCGATCCCAGGAGGTCCAGACCATGTCCTGCATCACGCCGGTGGCGTCGCAGTTGTAGTCGAATTCGGCCGGTCGTTGCGGGACGGGCTGATTCGGGTCGACGCACTTGCCGATGGCGTAGGCCGTCGTCCCGTCCGGTGGCTCCGCGGCCGCGTCCGCCGACGTCCACAGCAGCGCGACCGCGGCGATGGTCATTGACACTGCGAATGTGCGGGCCACGCGGCCCTCCTTCGTCCGGGATCGGGACACATCGGCGATTGCCGTCCCTACTATCGCAGCATGACGACGTTCGCGTTGGCCCACGGCGCGTTCCACGGCGCGTGGTGCTGGGAGCTACTGACGCCGCTGCTGCAAGACGCCGGCCACGACGTGGTGGCCGTGGACATGCCGTTCGACGACGGAGCCGCCAGCTTCGAAGACTGCGCCGACGTGGTCTGCGCGGCACTGCAGGAGCATGACGACGTCGTGCTCGTCGGGCACTCCTTCGCCGGCTGCGTCATCCCGTTGGTCGCGGCGCGTCGACCGCTGAAGCACCTGGTGTACCTGTGCGCCGTCGTTCCTGCGCTCGGCAGCAGCGTGATCGAGCAGCTGGCCAGCGAGCCCGACATGATTTCTCCCCTGTTCTACGAAGGGCTTGGTGAGCTCGACGACCAGATGCGTACCCCGTTCGCCGATCTCGAACTCGCCCGCAAGATCTTCTACGCCGACTGCGACGACTCCGTCGCGGCCGCCGCCGTCGCGCGGCTGAGCCCACAGTCCGCGCTCCCCCCGTCGCAGTGCTTCACCCTGTCCGAATTCCCCTCCGTGAGAACCACTTACGTGATGTGTAGGGATGATCAGGCCGTGGGTGCCGAGTGGGCGCGCCGCATCGCCGACGAGCGACTTCACGCCGACCTCGTGGAACTCCCCGGAGGCCACTCGCCGTTCTACTCGCGGCCCGCGGTGCTCGCCGACGTGCTGCTCGGCCTCGCCGTCGCCTGACGGCAGCCGCTAGCCCGGGTACTGAGGCTCGTGGAATCGGTTGATGATCGGGATCTTCTCGATGATCCGATCGCGGAGCCGTGGCTGAGGCGGCGGCACGGGTGGCACGTAGACGGGCGCGGGCGGTGGGACGTAAGCCGGCGGTGGAACGTACGCAGGCGCGGACGGCGGGACGTACACCGGCGCGGGGGCCTGCGGCGGGGCAAGCACGACGGTCTCCGCGACCTGGGGCGGTGATTGGGTTGACAGAACCCCCGGCAGGGCCTTTGGGGCGGGCTTCTTCGGAGCGGCAGGCGGCGAGATGGGAGCGGCCTTGACGACCGACGGCACTGGCGCCACGGGGACGGCGCGGTCGGCGGCGTCGACGACGTCCCTTTGCGACGGCTGGTCCGGCACCGCCTGGAGCCCGACCACGGCCGCCAGCGACACGACGAACGTGACCACGGCGGCAACGAGCACCGACGTCAACGCGCCCGTCCGCGAATACCTCAGCAGCCCAGCCGAAGCCGCCTGCGCGTCGAGCGTGCCGACGGCCGTCGCTGCGGCCAGCGCCGCTCCGCGGGCCATGGCGAGGTCGGCTTCGGCGGCGGAGATGACAGGCACGTCGGACGCCGCGGAGAGTTCCTCGACGATCGGATCGAGGTCGACCGACCCGAGCACGAAGACCGCCTCGGGCTGGCGGACGGCGGACTCCCAGCTCGCCGTCGCGGCGGCAGCTACCTCGGCGGCGTCCGCGTCACCGAGGCGGTCGATGCGCTCGACGGTCACGCTGCCGGCGTCGACCACCGCGAGCACGGCGGCATCGGGTTCCACGACGCAGACGGCGACGTCGTCGTAACCGGCGACGTCGGAGATCCCCGACGCGAGCGCGTCGACGGCCTCGACGTCCGAGATCGCGAGGACGCTGTCCAACTGCCTGGCGTCGAAGGCGGCCAGGATTGCACTCGCGGCGGCCTCGGCTTCGCAGGCCCATGTGACGCCCACGGCGTGGACGAGGTAATCCGCGTCGGCGCCGAGCAGGTCGTCGAGCAGCCGGTCGGCATCGAAGGTCTCGTCGACGAGCAGCGATCCGCGGTCGATCGGAGCGCCCTCACCCGTCGCCCCCTCGATGAGCACCCAGCGCACCGCGGTCGGGGTCAACGAAAGCCCCAAGACCACGTCCATACGCCTCGCCCCCCAATTCAGCACAGGTCGAATAACGAGAGTACCGCCGCGGCGGGGGTGCGGAAAGTGCGCTCGCGAAGTGGGCAGGCCGTCGGCGACCCCGCATAAGCTTGATTCGTGCCGTCCGAGACGCCGTCGGGAGATCCGCGCTGGATCTTTCAGAACCTGCTCAACTCGGCCATCGTGGGTGGCCGATTGCCGACCGTAACAGCGACATTGGGCTCGCAGACGTGGATGGCGATCGACTCGGTGGCGCGCGCACATCCCGATGCCACCGCCGACGACATCGCGGTCGCCTACGAGGCGTTCGAACGCGAACATGGCCAAAGGTTGACGGCCGAGTGAACACGGTGCGACCATTCCACGATGGTCGTAGGGGTGGAGATCAGATCAAGCGAGTGGACGGCGATCAAACAGGTCGTCGACCGGCTAAAAGAAAGCTTTCCCGCGATCGCCCCGGACACCGTCACGCTGACGGTGCACCACAATCACGCGCGGTACGACGGGCGTCGCATTCGAGACTTCGTGCCGCTTCTCGTTGAGCGCGACGCACGGAATGAACTCAGCCGGCTGCAGAGCTAACTGCCCGTCTCCCAGTGGGACGAGAAGCGGCGGTCGAGCCGCTCGATGAGCCGGTTGAGCTGGCGCACTTCGGCCTCGGCGGTCCGCACTTGAGAACGCATGTGGTTGGCGTTGGTGCGGCGGTCGATGATCGCCCGGCGCTTGACGATCGAGGCCAGCAGCTGGTCCCGTTCGGCAGCGAGTGACACGCGAAAGTGCGCCGCCTGCATGGCGTCGGCAGCCACCGCGGCCGCAACGTCGTCCATAATCGTCACGCGCGTACCGTAACCCCAACGGCGGCGCAGCGCAGCGCGACTATGAGAAATCCCTCATTGTGCGGCCAACGTTCCTTAACGATTTCGCAAGCTTCCAATACTGATTTCGCAAGCCTGCTAGTACTCCTGCAGGCTCTCGCGCAGCGTCGTGCCTGGGTACCGCGTGCGGTAGCGGCCGCGCTTCTGCAGTTCCGGCACCAGCAGTTCGGTCACGTCGTTGAAGCAGCCTGGCGTATCGGTCGCCAGCAACATGAAGCCGTTGCAGCCGCCGTCGTCGAGGTAGTGCTCCATCTGGTCGGCGACGTCCGCAGGAGTGCCCACCGCCACCGGGGCTCCCATCGACACGCCGTAGATCTGCGCGGCCTCCCGCACGGTCACCGGTGCGCCGTCCTTGGCTTCAAGGATGGCGTCGAACAGCCCGCGGATGCCCTGCACGTCGGCGTCCACGACGTTGTCGTCGAGGCCCAGCGTCGAGAAGTCGAAACCCGTATGGCCGGAGAGGATTCCGAGCGCGCTTTCGATCTGCACCTTCTCCACGAACTCCGCGTACTTGTCGTTGGCGCGGGACTTGTCGCGGTCGATGATCGTCTGCAGCCCGTAGATGAGCTTGACCGACTCCGGGTCGCGGCCGTGATCGTCTGCGCGCGTGCGGATGTCGTCGGCGTAGGCCCGCATGCTCTTGGGCGTCGGGAAGATGCCGAACACGGATTCGGCGTGCTTGGAAGCGAATTCGCGACCCTGCTCGGATGATCCGGCCTGCCACAGCACCGGCCGCTTCTGCGGCGACGGCGCAACGAAGTGGCGGCCCTTGGACTTGAAGAACTCGCCCTGGAAGTCGACCTCGCGCACCTTGGACGGGTCGGCGAAGATCCCGTTCTCGCGGTCGTAGACGATCGCGTCGTCGTCCCACGAATCCCACAGCTGATACAGCAGCTGCATGTACTCCTCGACCACCTCGTAGCGCTTGTCGCGCGGCGTGAGGTTCTCCTTGCCCATCGCCTGGAACTCGCTCTTGGAGTACGAGGTGACGATGTTCCAACCGACGCGGCCGTTCGTCAGGTGGTCCAGCGACGACAGGTGCCGCGCCATCATGTACGGCGGCACAAAGGATGTCGACAGCGTGATGCCGATCCCGAGGTGTTTGGTGAACGCCCCGACGATCGGCACCAGAGTGGCGGGTTCGTGCACCGGACACTGCCCGGCGTACTTCACTACCGGATCCGAGTTGCCCTTGTACGTGGTGTACGGCGCAAGCTCGTCGGCGATGAACATCGCGTCGAACAACCCCCGCTCCATGATGCGGCCGAGGTCGCGCCAATACTCCGGGCGCGACCAGTGATAGCCCACCTTGTCCCGAGGGTGCGCCCACATCGTCGACGCGTGATTCATCACCCCGTGCTGGACGAAGCCCAGCAGGTGCGTCTTCTTCTTGGTCATGCCTTCTGCGCCGCCGGTTCGCGATCCTCCCGCAGTTCGAGCACGAAGGCGACGATGACCGCCGCCGCGGTGCCGAGTCCGCTCAAGGCGAGCACGTACCAGAACGCACCGCTGTACGAAGCGATGATCAAGGCGACGAACGACGTCAGCACGGCCAACGTTGCCTTCCAGGTGAACCCGGGTACGAGCGCAACCGCGGACGAATCGTCCTCCTCCCTCAGTTCATCGATCCCGGTTCCGTTCAGCAACTCTCGCCGGATCCGCAGGAAGCTGAGCGCGCCGACGTACAGGTACACCACGGCAAGGATCAAGCCGATGCCCGCACCGATATAGAAAATGGTCACGACAGTGCCTTTCTAGTTCTGTCTACTACTGCTGTCCGGCTGGCTGCGGCAGTGCGTCTTCCACTGCCGGGGCCTCCGGTTCTGATGCGTCATCGGTTGTCGCCGTGGTCTTTTCCCGCTCAAGAAGCGCTGCCTTGCCCTCTGCAAGACTGTCGAAGTCGAACACTTGGTTCTGGCGGAGGCTGACGACGACGGACACGATGGCCGACGCCGCAATCAACCCGATGATTCCGAACAGAGGCCCGTACGTCGGGCCCAGCGTCTCCCGCAGCGGACCCCCGACGACGATGCCTGCGACCACGCCCCAGACGTATCCGGCCCCGGTCAGGCGGTTCCAGAAGATGCTCAGGGTCACTGGGATCAGCAGGCTGGTGCCGTAGAAGTACACGGTGGTAACGAGATTCACGTAGTCGATACCGGTCAGCACGACCCCGCCTGCGACTGCCGCGGCGACGATCATGCTGGTCTTGGTGATGCCGAGCAGTCTGCGCTCGGACACCTGTGGCCAGTAGCGATGGACGATGTCGACCGCCACCAGCGAGGTGACTCCCGACAGCGCGCCGTCGATGGCGGCGAAGCAGGCGTTGACCACGACGAGGGAGTAGAGGGCGATGATGATCACCGGCAGGCCGAGGCTGGCGATGACATGGGGACCGACCGCTCCTGCGCCAAGCGAGCCCAAGTCGTCGAGGGTGACCCCGGCGGCGAGACCGATGAAGCCGAGCAGCCCGAGCGCCAACGGGATCGGGTAGAACCACACGCCCGCCCAGAGGAAGCTGCGGCCCAGATCGTTGGGGCGGATCGCCCACACCCGCTGCCAGAACGACTGGTCGGCAATGACGTTGGTGAGCAGGCCGAGCGCCAGTGCCAGCCCGAAACTCGCTGCCGTGACCGGATTGAAGGGGTTCAGGTGTTGGTCCCCGAGCTTGTCAACCTCCTCGAACACCAGTTGCGCTCCGCCGGCCTTGGCCAATGCGTAGAGCACGACCACGGACGACCCAACCCCGAGCAGCAGGGTGTTCAAGGTTCCCGTCACCGCTGACGTGGTGAGTCCGCCGAAGTACGAGTAGACGGTGACGACGATGATGCCGGTGACGACGATGCTGATCGGGGTCAGCCCGAAGATGGTGTGCATGATCAACACCAGTCCGGCCAGGTTGATCATGATGACGCCGAGCAGCGCGCCGATCAGAAAGATCAGCGTCGCGACGCTGCTGAGACCGGTCTGGAAGCGGGCGCGGATGAACTCCGCCAAGGTGTACCCGGCCGGCATCTTCTGGCGCACCTTCAACCCGAAGGGCACCATGATGATCACCGCAAGGCCGTTGGGCACGATGAACCAAACGAGTCCGGACGTGCCCCAGGTGTAGGCCTGGGCGGACGAGAGCATGACGGCCATCGACCACGTCCACACCGAAATCAGCGACGCAACGCCGAAACCGAAGCCCAGCAGCCGACCTGAGATCACGAAGTTGTGGGTGGTCTTGACGGCACCCTTGACGGCCAGGGCAATGAGTAGCAGCACGAGTCCAGGGCCGAGTAGCAGCGCATAACCCAATGCGCCTGTTTGTTGAATGAAGTCAAGCTGGGGCATGATCGGATCTCCTTGTATGAGTTGAGAGTTGGTGTTGTCTCGGCTGATTAATCGACTACGACTGCTGCCCGGCGGCGCCGCAACTCCTCGAGGGGCTCGTCGTACCAGCCCTTGTTGCGACGCAGAATGAGCAGTTCGGTGAGTTCGGTCTCGGTCCGCATGAACGGCACGGTGGGCATGACGGGTGGCTTGTATCGGTGTCGGAACGAGGCCACGATCGCCTCGAGTGTCGCCACGTCCACGGCCGACCTCGCATCGGTGAGTGCCGCGTCGCATGTCGGTGCTATCGGCTCGCCGGTGAGCGTCGTGGTGTCGATGAATTCGCCGGACAGTTCGGCGAACCGGAACACCGCGACCTTGTCCTCGATGCGTGACTCGATCCAGAGGAAGTCCGCCTCTTCGAGCGCCTTGTCCCGCCCGTCGCGCCAATCGATCAGCAGGCCGAGGGCAGTAGCGAGGGTCGTCACCTGTGCGAGCCGTTCCGTCCACTCCGCGCGGGAGGCCTGATCTCCAAAGGGCGGGTATTCGGTGCGGGGCGTAGCGCCCGCAGCGGCCTTGGCCGTCCGTGCCATGGCTACTGATCTCCTGTCTCGAGGAATCGTTCGACGTGGATGCGATCGCGGGGCACCCCGTGACCGAGCAGCAGTTCTTCAGCGGCGCTGATCATTCCGGGCGGACCGCAGAGGTAGTAGGACCTCGTCGGGTCGATCTCGCCGAGCTCGTCGGTCGCCGTACCCACCGCGCCTGACCAGCCGGCGGTGGGCCGCTCCACGGTGGTGACGACGTCGAGGTGGGGCAGGGCCTGACTCAACGACGCCAGCTCGTCGACGTAGAACAGGTCCGATTCCGTCGCGACGCCGAAGACCAGCCGCGCCGCGGTGGTTGGCGCGGTACCGACCAACGACCGCAGCATGGCGATGATGGGCGCAAGGCCCGTCC
Source organism: Mycobacterium sp. RTGN6 (assembly GCF_033804605.1). Taxonomy (NCBI): domain Bacteria; kingdom Bacillati; phylum Actinomycetota; class Actinomycetes; order Mycobacteriales; family Mycobacteriaceae; genus Mycobacterium; species Mycobacterium sp. RTGN6. Next base: position 288,530 of record NZ_JAPZKZ010000003.1, on the reverse strand, counting down.
CGCCAGCAACGAAGACCGGGTTGTGCTTACCGCGAAAGGTGAACTGTCCGTGCGGGCCTCGAAGACGGACCGGTTCGCCCTTCCCCAACCCGGCGGCAAGGTGCCCGGAGAAGCGCCCTTCGGGTAGCAGCCGGATGAGAAACTCGAGTTGACGAGTGCCGTCGGGTGCGTTGGCCATCGAGTAGGCGCGGGTGGCTCCCACGGCGGGCAAGGTGACCTGGAGGTACTGGCCAGGATCCCAAGCGAACGGGTCCTGCGTTGCGTTGGTGCGAACGATGATTCGAACAACCGTGTCGGAGAGCCGTTCGGCCTCCACGATCTGCCCGGTACGCGTTCCGTCCTCGTAGCGGCCCACTCGATCAGCCGGGTAGTCGAAGTCGATCTCGAGGTCGCTCGTCGGCCGCAGGCGGCACGCGAGGATGTAGCCCTCTTCCTCCTCGGCGTCGGTCAGCGCGTGAGGACTGTGCGGAAGCAACTCGTCGTAGTCGCCGTCGACGAGGAAGCCCCGGCACGTCGAACAGCTGCCCGCGCGGCAGTCGCTGAGCAGCAGATGACCCTGCCGCAGCCCGGCGGTGATGACGTCTTCGTCTGCCCTGCAGGCGATGTCGATGCGGTCGGCGCTCTCGAAGGTCAGCGCGACCTTGTACTCGGTACTCATCGAGGGACCTCCCGCTCCCACCCGATGAGGTCGGTGGTGATGGCAAACACGTTGCCGTGCACATAAGCCCGGCCAACGGTGGTCGAGACGTTGATGAGCAGGTCGTAGACGGAGAACGGGTGCCCCAGCAATTCGGCGATCTCGTCGGCGTCGATCTCGAAACCCTCGAGGCAATCGATGCGGTAGTAGGTTCCGCAGTCCTCGATGCCGAAACCTGGCTGGCCGGTGTATTGCTCGGCAAGCCATTCCACCGTTGCCTCGATCTCGTCGGCCTTGGTGAGCGTCAGCACCACCCTGCGGTTCTCGACCACCCCCCGGTGATTGAACAAGTTGGCTCGTACCTGCTCGGCGTCGACATCCGCGACCCGACGGTCGACGGCGGCTTGATGGGCGTTCGGCTCACTTGCCTGCACCTCGGTCACCGCGCACCGACCGCGACACTGGCGTCATACGAGTCGAGTAGGTCAGCGGCGGTCAAGTCGGAGTCCCAGAGCGGCGCGGTGTGCTGAATCCACTCGTTGGCAAGCACTTCGAAGACCTGCCGCGGTGTTTCGTGGTGCGCACCGGAGATCGGCCCATCTGATGGGAAGATCGTGGAGATTCCCGCGACCGCGCTCACCGCCCGCGGCAGCCAGCGCTTCGCCCACCACGCCATGATCTGGCGGTTGTAGGCACCGAATTCCTTGTCGGAGCCGAGGATGTTGGCGAACAGTTCGTGGGTCCAGGTGTTGGCCGCCTCGGCCGAACGGAAGGTCGGCCACAAAACTTGCGGGGTGAGCCGGTCGCCGAAGAGCGGGGCGAGTCGATAGAAGTGCTCCTGGCGCACGAATCGACCGAACAGGGGCTCGTAGATCAGGGCGAGCGCGAAGACGACCTCGATGTGGTCGTATCCGTCGCGCCAGAGGTGTTCGACGAACGACCGCGCGCCAACGTAGGCCGGATCGTGCAGCCAGCGCTGCTTGGCCGGTCCGAGCTCGGCCAGCGATTCTGAAATCGCCTGGCCTAGATACACTTTCTCGGCCTGGATCTGCTGTGCGCTGTCGAGGAAGTCGAGGGCCCAGTTGACGATCGCTACCCGGAGCGTGTCGACGAGGCTGTCGCGTATCGGTGAAGCGAGCGCCATGAACACGCCGTAGTCGTGGAACACGAGCGCGCCGAGGTGCTCACCGATCATCGTTTCGATCCAGGCCGGGTCTGCGCCCCGGTGCAGTGATTGGGTGCCGTAGGTCGAGAACAGCCGACCCGCCGAACGCCATTGATCTGCCTTCTCCGCGACGTACGGCTTCTGCCAGCGCCCCTCGGGATCTCTGAACGCGAACCAGTCGGTGCAGCGGGCCTCGGTGAAGTAGTTCTCCCACGCTCCTCGTCCGCCTGGGAACCGGGTGCCCCAGCCACCGACGCCGATGCCGCCGCGGATCCAGTCCGGGTTCGGCTGTGCGTAGAGCAGCACCTGTTCGTACTCGGAGATGCGGCGGCGGTATGGATTCGCGAAATACACCGCCGTGCGCTGTGTTTCGATGGGCTCCCGCTCGAGGTCGTGCTCGGGATTGAGCAGACTCCGCCGATAGGTATTGGTCACTGTGTTTATCCCTGGCTCTCAGAACTTCTCGAAGCTGACGCCAGCCACGTGCGGATCGCGCACGACGATGGCGCACGCCGCGAGATCGTCGAGCGTCCAGAGCCGTTTGGTGTTCAAGGATGGTTGGGCCACCAGAGTTTTGCCGTCGCTGCGCACTCCGCCAGTGGCGCGAACGATCTCGGAGAGTTCCCAGCCGTCGAAGATCTCCAGGAAATTCTCACCGGTGTAGCGTTCCGGCTCCTGGAGGTACATCCGTTCGCACGAGTCGGAGCACAACGCGTGCTTGCGACCGGCGTACTCGATGACTCGGGTGTGCACGCCGCTCGGGCCTGAAAGGCCGTCCTGGATCTCCTCCGCGATCTGCAGCAGGGGCGATTGGCACACCCGGCAGATGTGCATCACCTTTCCGAGTTCGATCAGATGCTCTACCGGGCTGGTGCGATTCGCCGGATCCTCCACACCGATCTCACGCCACCTGTCGAACACCGAGCCGTAGGTGCTGTACCAACCCGGGTAGTGCCGTTCGAACCATTCCTTGTCCGTGTCGTTGGGAAGCTCGATGCGGTAGCCGATGAACGGCCAGAGTGCGTACGCCACGGCGAAGGAATCGTGTTGTGCCGAGTATGCATCCCGGCTGGCATCAGCCAAGTTCCGCGGTGATTCGAGGCCGAACCGTGAGAATCGGCCCATCCAGATGCCGCCCCAGTCCTCGATTACCCAGTCATTCCAGGTCTTCGCCCACGGCTCGGCGCGGTTGACCGCTCCGTACTCGAACGACCTACCGACCATCGAGCTGAAGCCGCGGTGCTGGATCCAGAAGGCGTTCTCCAGGTCGGTCTGCAAGTACTGCATGTTGTGGTCGTTTTCGATGACCGACACGATCGTCTGGTAACCGTTCGCCATGTGGCGCAACTCATCTGACTGGATCGACAAGAAGACAGTCGGCGTGACTTCGTCACCATTGGCCGCAGCCCATTCCGTCATCGCGACCACCAACGGGTTGGTGAAGCAGGCTTCCGCAACGATCTGCAGGTTGAGCGAGATCAGCACCGGGTCGCCCGAGACGAACGTCTCGCAAGCCTGTTGCCGGTTGTTCCAGAACAGTGGGTTTCCGACGCGGTGTCCCCGCCCGCCGGTGAATCCGGCGGGGTCGTAGTACTGGGATGCGAAGTACTTCTTAAGGTAGCCAAGCTGATTCGTGTGGCGGACTTCGTCTTCCACCTGTGACAGATAGCCGTTGCGCTGTTCGGGTGAGGTCACCGCGTCCAACAGCATCGCCGACCCGCCGATCGAGGCGTACTCCCCCAACTCGAGGAAGTTGGTGACGAACTTCATCGCCTCTGCCCACCGCGGCTCGATTCGGCTTCCCGCCTGGATGCGGGCCAAGCTGTCCAACAGGGAGCCGTATTGGCGGTCGTCCTTCTCGTTCTCCATTCGGCAGTACTCGCCGACGATCACCTTGAACTGCTCACGAGTTCCGCCGTCGAACTGGTACTTCGTCGGGTACTTGGAGCGGCCGCCTGGAACGTCCCACCCCATGTCCTGGATCCACCGGTGCACGTCTTGGGCGCCAACCTTGATCTCGCTTGGCGTGGGCACCCTGATGTCGTTTGGGGTGACGGTCATTGATTCAGTTCTCCTAGTGCATGCGGTGCTCCCCGCGGTTGAACGTAGGTTCACAGCCAGCGTCCAAGAAGTGTTTGGCTCGCGGTGATGCGAATGCGCAGAGTTCTCAGCGTGGTGCGAGCTCGGTCTCTGCACGGGCCGCGGCCCTCGAGGCGAACCTCACGGACGGCCAACAGAGCCTCAAATGGCTTCCGCCGCTTCAGGGTTGGTAGATCCCGTGTCGCTTCCGCGGTTAGATCTAGATACGGGATACCGCAGTCCGCGCGAAACGTTCGAGCACGTCGCAGGGTTCACCGCGTAATCCGGAGGCAATGTAGAGGTGCTCGTCGGGCAACAAGACGCTGAGCCGGTAGGTGGTCTTCTGCGTGATGGGCTCGGGTGGCATGGGCGTGCACGCCGCCTTGATCCCAATCCCGGTGATACTCGTGGAATCGGCTGTGGTGCTGGCGGCGAATTCGGATGCCGCGTCGACGATGTGTGCGGCCGTCAGTCGGAGTTCGGACGAGACGTTCTGCCCACGTTCAGGATGCCGGGTCTCGTCCTTGAACAAATAGGTGCACGAGACGTCCGTCGATCCCTTCCAATCGCCGATGGGAGTGGAGATGACCGGCGCGACGTCGAGGAAGCCAGCCGCTTCGGCGGTGGTCACCCATGAGCACGGTCGGTAGGCCGGCTCACCGGCCGGCTCACCGGCCGTGTCGGCGGTTGCGACGGTCACCGTGACGGGATCATCGCGTCCCACGGGCGTACCGGGTGCGACCGAGACCGCTTCGATGCGCAGCAGTTGCCCCGCATCGGTACCAGACGAGCTCGAGCCGTCCGGACCGACCAGCGTCACGCCGCCTAGACACGTCAGCGGTTGAATATCAGGGCTAAGTCGGTCGATGGTCAAGCCGACGACGGCGGGCATCGGCCGCGGCCACGTCACGCGATCACAGCTCGGGTCGGACGAGCTCTGTGGTGGATGCGCGGCCGGTGTCGGGGTAGGCGTTCCGGAGACCGGAGCCTCGGTGGTCGCCGTGGGCGGTTGTGCTTGCGGGGCGGGGTCGTCACAGCCCACGACTGACACCGCCAGCGCAACGAGCGCGACCGTTCCACAGAGAGGCCGCAGATACACATAGCCATTGGACCACGGCAATGCATTTCAGCAGTTCAGAGGCATGTTGGGGCGCTCGCGTGGCGGCGCAGGGGACCCGAAATCCAGCCTCGGACTCGATGCCCTGCGCGCCTTGCTTCCGAGTTGCGACCATCTCGACCATCGGACCCGCTGCACCCGTCCGCCCTGTTCAGCGCGGTAGTTAGCTTGCATATCGAGCTGTGTTAAAGACTAGTTTGTAGGTTCTGCGCCAACCTATAAGTAAAAGCCGGTTTTGTTATAGCTTGTGCCTGTGGACCCAACAAGGTTTGTAGCTCCCAATTGGGGTCGCGCCGTTTCGACCGGTGGGACTGCCGCCTACTTTGCGTTTGAGCCAAGCCCAGTCCCGCGCGAGCTCGTACTAGCTCCACACACGATCATGTTGTTGTCGGAAGCTGACGCCGCCCTCGGGAGACTAGCTGGCGCAGGGAGGCTTCTTCCAGACCCACACCTGCTGGTCAACGCCTACATCACCCGTGAGGCCGTGGCGAGTTCGAGGATTGAAGGCACACAAGCGTCTGTCACCGAGGTGTTTGATGCTGCAGTGTCCGGCACGTCGACACGAGCCGACGTCCAGGAGGTCCGCAACTACATCCTCGCACTGGAACACGGCCTAGCCCGCCTCGCGGAGTTTCCGATCTCACTCCGATTGATCAGGGAGATGCACGAGATATTGCTGACCGGCGTCCGAGGCCAAGAGCGCACACCGGGTGAGTTTCGCCAGACGCAGAACTGGATCTCGTCACCGGACAATCAACCAAGAACCGCACGCTTCGTCCCTCCCACCGTCGACAACATGTGGGCAGCTCTTAATGATTGGGAAAAATGCCTCCACGACAAAGATCCAAAGCTGCCCTTGCTCGTGCGCTGCGCGCTCATGCACTACCAGTTCGAAACGATCCACCCGTTCTTGGACGGAAACGGCCGCATCGGCCGCCTATTCATCATCCTGTACCTGCTCAATCTTGGACGCTTGCCCACCCCTCTTCTTTACATCTCGAGTTACTTCGAGCAGCGAAAAGAGGAGTACTACGACCGACTCCAATTCGTCCGAGAACGCGGAGAAATCGAGGAGTGGCTCAACTTCTTCCTGGCAGGCATTGCTGGTCAAGCCGCTGACGCGGTGACTAGGGCGGAGGAACTGGCCGACTTACGTGAGCACTATCGAATAGCACTGCAAGGCAGCAGAAGTCGCGCAATCGAGGTCGCCGACCTTCTGTTCGCTAACCCGATCATGACCGTTCGTGCCGTGCAGACCCGACTCGATATGAGTCAACCCGGAGCGACAAATCTTCTCAGAACGCTCACTTCCGCAGGAATCGTTCGTGAAATCGGAGAAGGTCCAGGAACCCGCCACCGCTGGATAGCCGACGACATCCTTCGGGTGCTGGATCCGTAAATTCATCCGCTCCGCGCTCAGTTTCGCCCTGATTGTTCCAATCGGTGACAACTGTCGGCCTTCTCGAACATGCTCGAGCCCACTGCGCCGTCGGCGCACGATGCTGGACGGGCTCGCCGAGACGTTCGGCGGCACTGCGGAGCAGCGCGCCGACTATCTGCTCCGGACGCCCAGGGTCACGCCGACGTGGACTACCAGTCAGCTCGTCGACCTATGCCACGGTGCGCGCCAGGTTTAGCCGATCGACACTCGGAACTCGACTGCCTCCTGCGCGGTCTGCGCCCAGTCGTTGATGTCCACGACCGGATGGATCTGGAACACGTTGAAGGGAGCGAACTTGGCCGTCGACTCCAGCAGTTCCGTGGGGTTGTCGGTCTCGACGACGGCGAATCCACCTTCGGAATCGAGTCGGCCGACGAATTGGTGGAAGGTCGTGCCCGCAGCGGGCTGCCACTTCGAGAACAGTTCCAAGGCGCGTGCCACGCCCGCTTCGTTCTCCTTGCCGGAGCCGCCGAGTCGGCTCGTCCAGGCCATCACATACTTCATTTCTTCCCCCTAGTACTTCGCTGTACCAGTAGTTCGCGCGGAGCTATCGCACCGCACGGGGCAAAGTCTTCCCCTCGGCAGGTTCGCTCGTTGCAGAAGAACCAAAAGATTCGCAGCCATTTTCGGCTCGTTGCCGTGAGTGCACCGACGGCGCACCTTTCTGCTGTTCGAACAAGTCAGGCCCCCTCAAGGGGGGCCTGACTTGGTGGCAGGTACAGGATTCGAACCTGTGTAGGCGTAAGCCGACGGATTTACAGTCCGCTCCCATTGGCCGCTCGGGCAACCTGCCTGGCTGCACCAACCCATACCCGGGTTTGGTGCGAGAAGCAGAGTACAACGAGGATGGTCCCAAGACGAAAACGCACCAGAGCACAGGAGGAGCGGATCCAATGGCGGATTCATCGTTCGACGTCGTCAGCAAGGTCGATCGTCAAGAGGTCGACAATGCCCTGAACCAGGCCGCCAAGGAGCTGGCCACCCGGTTCGACTTCCGCGGCACCGACACCACCATCGAGTGGCAGGGCGAGGAGGGCATCATCCTGGTCTCCTCCACCGAGGAGCGCGTCAAGGCCGCCGTCGACGTCTTCAAGGAGAAGTTGATCCGCCGCGACATCTCGATGAAGGCGTTCGACGCGGGCGACCCGCAGCCGTCGGGCAAGACGTACAAGGTGATTGGCAGCATCAAGCAGGGCATTTCCAGCGAGGACGCCAAGAAGGTCACCAAGCTCATCCGCGACGAGGGCCCCAAGGGCGTCAAGGCGCAGATCCAGGGCGACGAGATCCGGGTGAGCTCCAAGAAGCGCGACGACCTTCAGGCCATCATCGCGCTACTCAAGGGCGCCGATCTTGACGTGGCGCTGCAATTCGTCAACTATCGCTGACGCGCGAAAGACGTTCCCTCCCAACGCCACCCCGCACCCCGACCCTCTGAGAGCGCTGATCGGGGTGAAAACGGGCGTACCACGGGGTTAAGCTCGTTTGGTGGTCAAGCCCGTAGAGCGCATCGTGGAGCGACGACAAATTCGTCGCGCCGCCGAAGAAGCGATCGACGAGGCGCCCACCGATCCGCGGCTGCCCATCGTCGAACTCCCCGACGAGATCGACGACGATCCCACCCGCGACCACCTCCCACCCGGCTTCGCCGGCGCCCCCCAGTACACCAACGGTTACGCCCCGCACCCCGCCACCGCCCCGGCCTTCACGACGCTGACCTTCCGCGCGAAGCCAGAGCCTTGGTACCGCTCCAACGCGGCGAAGATCGCGCTGCTCGTCGCCGGCCTCGTCGCGGCGGTGACGTCCATCGTCGTACTGCTGTGGCCCAGTTCGACCCCCGCGCCGCAGGACGCCGGCACCACGACGACGCCTGCCCCGTCGCCCAGCGCCTCGGCGACGCCGACGCAGACCGAGCAACCCAGCCTGCTGCCCCCGCTCGCCCCGCCACCCGTCGGTCTGCCCCTGCCTCCTCCACCGCCGCCCCCGGCAGAGCCTCCGCCGCCCGCAGCGCCGCAGCAGCCGCGGTACTACCCCCGCTACACCGAGCCGACCCAGCAGAAGCCGCCGCAGACCAACGTGACCCGCGCACCCATCAGCGTGGCCCCCAAGATCACACAGACGCCCGCCCACGCCACTCCCGGCCAGAACAAGGGCGGCGGCGGCTGGGGCTGGTGACCTCGCGTCGCTAGGCCAAAACCCACCTCCCGCCACCGCTGTCGGCAATACGCTGACCGGATGGCTGCTGCACAACGCGAACCCAAAGTCGTCGTCCTCGGTGGAGGCTCCTGGGGCACCACCGTGGCGTCCATCTGCGCGCGGCGCGGGCCGACGCTGCAATGGGTGCGCTCGGAGGAAACCGCAACCGACATCAACGAGAAGCACCGCAACACGAAGTACCTGGGCAACGAGGTCGCGCTGTCGCCCACCTTGCAGGCCACCACCGACTTCTCCGAAGCCGCCGAGTGCGCCGACGTCATCGTGATGGGCGTACCGTCGCACGGCTTCCGCGGCGTGCTGGAGCAGCTGGCCAAGGAGCTACGGCCGTGGGTGCCGGTGGTGTCGCTGGTGAAGGGTCTCGAGCAGGGCACCAACATGCGGATGAGCCAGGTCGTCGACGAGGTGCTGCCTGGCCACCCTGCCGGGATTCTGGCCGGGCCGAACATCGCGCGTGAGGTCGCCGAGGGTTACGCCGCCGCCGCCGTCCTGGCGATGCCCGACCAGCATCTGGCCGCCAATCTCGCAAACCTGTTCCGCACGCAGCGTTTTCGTACGTACACCACCGACGACGTCGTTGGCGTCGAGATGGCCGGCGCGCTCAAGAACGTCTACGCGATCGCCGTCGGCATGGGCTACGCGTTGGGCATCGGCGAGAACACACGCGCCCTGGTGATGGCCCGCGCGGTGGCCGAGATGTCCAAGCTCGGTGTCGCGATGGGCGGTGCACGCGAGACGTTCGCCGGACTGGCCGGCATGGGCGATCTCATCGTGACGTGCACCAGCCAGCGCAGCCGCAACCGCCACGTTGGCGAGCAACTGGGCTCGGGCAAGACCATCGACGAGATCATCGCCGCGATGAACCAGGTCGCCGAGGGCGTGAAGGCCGCCAGTGTCATCATGGAGTTCGCCGAGAAGTACGGCATCACCATGCCGATCGCGCGCGAAGTCGACGGCGTCGTCAACCACGGCTCTACCGTCGAGGACGCCTACCGCGGGCTGGCCGCCGAGAAGCCCGGCCACGAGGTGCACGGCGCCGGCTTCTAGCCGATTTCGGCAATCGAGGACCTGGGAGTCACTACCTACTTCGGTGCTATGGCCGAATGGCATGTGAGGGCTGCGATTTTGGCTGTCGCTTCGAAAATCACGACCATGGCGTCGTTCTCGCCCATAGCACCGAGATCGACATCTATCCCGAACCCCGGCCCGAAAATGGGCCCGGGACGTGTCGCTAGTTGAAGTACGGGTTGCGCCCGCCGCCGTCGTTGGTCAACAGCGGATTGTTGGGTTCGATGACGAAACTGCCCGCGGGGCTGATGACGAAGCCACCGCCATCGTAGTTGTTGTTGCAGACCGTGTTGGTGCCGTCAGTCCCGCACGCGACGTTGCGGAAGTTGATGCGCGTTCCTGGGGGCAACGGCTTGGGCAGCGTCTCGAAGATGTACAGCGGGCGGTCCGCGTTGGCGAAGCCGGCCGGGCCCTGCTGTGAACCGGTGACGGCGTTGGCGCCGCCCGGTGCGGCGGGGATGGGGCCACTGCAGCCGTAGCTGCCGGTACCGCGGGTCATCACGCAAGCGATGTCACCGGGCACCGCAAAGGCGTAGACCTCGCCGTTCTGCATGGCGAAGTCGGACGCCTTGACGGGCGCGAACATGTTGGCATTGGGCGGGGGCGGGGCCGGCGCTGGTTCGGGATCTGCGGACGCCACACCGGGCGCACCGATCACAGCTGCCCCCGCAGCGACCAGGCCGATCAGGATTCTGCTCAGCACCCGCTCACCCTAGACGGTGCCGACCCGGGGCGCAGCACGCTTGGTCTCGTTCACCCGTCGATGACGTTGAGCACGAAGTTCGCGTCGGTCTGATTGGGGACGTCCACGGGTACCTGAATTGTTCCGTCACCACGTGCGTTGCGATATACGCCGGTACCACCCGTGATGGCCAAGGGATTCGTGCCGCCCGAAACGAACAATGCGTTGCTGTCCACGAAACCCTGCACGAGGATTTGACCGCCGGCGAGGTCGAACGTAGCGCTGCAGGTCGTCTGGCCCGCCTGCCCATCACCGGTCAAGGTGGTGCAGACGCCAGACGAGCGCCCGAGGAACACACCGCCAGGACGGTCGAACACATCGCCGGCGAAGAGGAACTGATCCCCAGGACCGGGCCCGGGTTCGCCATGGTCGACGAAATTCTGCACGTCGTCGCGTTCGAAGAGGGTGAGCGTGGTGTCGGCCGAAGCCGCAGGGGCCAGCAGCCCGGACAGGGCCAGCGCCATCGCGGCCGGGCCGATGACGGCCGCAGCTGCCCGTTTGCCATAGCGTTCCATGTGCAGCGACCTTCCAGGTTGTGAGTTAGCTGGACGGTACCGCCGGGCGCAGCGCTGCCGCGCACATTCGACAAACGAACTAGTACTGGCCAGGCCCCCGGCCGGCCATCTGCTCGAGGCGCGCGATGCGGTCCTCGATCGGCGGGTGCGTCGAGAAGAGCTTTCCGATCTTCTCGCCCGCGCGGAACGGGTTGGCGATCATCAGGTGGGCCTGATCGGCCAGCTGCGGCTCCGGTGGCAGCGGCGAGCGTTGCACGCCCGCGCTGATCTTGCGCAACGCGCTGGCCAACGCCAGCGGGTCACCCGTCAACTCGGCCCCGGACTGGTCGGCCTGATACTCCCGCGACCGCGATACGGCCAGCTTGATCACCGTCGCGGCAATGGGTCCAAGTAGCGAAACCAGCAGCAGGGCAAGGGGATTCGTGCCGCCCTCACGGTTCCCGCCGAAGATGCTCCCGAAGTAAGCCAGGTAGGACAGGGCCGTGATGGCCGTCGCCATCGCACCGGCCACGCACGAGATGAGGATGTCGCGGTTGTAGACGTGCGACAGTTCGTGCCCGAGCACCGCGCGAAGCTCGCGCTCGTCGAGGATGTCCAGGATGCCCGTCGTGCAGCACACCGCGGCGTTGCGCGGATTGCGCCCGGTCGCGAACGCATTGGGGGCGGCGGTGTCACTGATGTAGAGCCGCGGCATCGGCTGATGGGCCGTCGTCGCCAGCTCCCGCACGATCTTGTACATCTCGGGCGACTGCAGTTCGTTGACCGGCTGGGCGTGCATCGCGCGCAGCGCCATCTTGTCGCTGTTGAAGTACACGTACGCGTTGAAGCCGAAGGCGATGAACACGGCCAGAATCATGATGTTGCGGCCGAACAGCGCGCCGACGAACACGATCAGCGCCGAGAACCCCACCAGCAACAGGAACGTCTTCAATCGGTTCGCATGGGGGTGCCAGGTCATCAGCTTCTTCCTCGTGTGGAGTCTCGCTGCACTGAACGCACGGGGGGCCTCCGGAAGTTTCCGGATCTCAGCCGTGCCGGTTGACCGTGTAGTCGACGAGGTTCGCCAGCGCCAGCCGACCCGGGACGTCGGGAAGGTACGCAAGCTCGTCACGTGCCGAAACGGCGTACCGCGCGACCGTTGCCCTGGCCTCCACGATGCCTCGTGACTTTCGCAACAGTCCCAGCGCCTCGGCCACGTCCTCGTCGTTCTCGACGGGTCCGGCGAGCAGGACACGCAGTCGGTCGGCGTCGGGCCCCGGCTCCCGCAGCGCGTACAGCACGGGCAACGTGTGCACGCCCTCGCGCAGGTCGGTGCCGGGCAGCTTGCCCGACTCGTCGGGGTCACTCTCGATGTCGATGATGTCGTCGGAGATCTGAAACGCCGTTCCGACGATGCCTCCGAGCCGCGAAAGCCGCTCGATCTGCTCCTCGTCGGCGCCCGAGAACGTCGCGCCGAAGCGGCCGGACGCCGCGATCAGGCACGCCGTCTTCTCGTACACCACCTTGAGGTAGTGCTCGACGTTGTCGACGTGCTCGGCGGCGCCACGCGTCTCCCGCATCTGCCCCGTGACCAGCTGTGCGAACGTGTCGGCGATGACGCGCACCGCGTCGGGCCCCAGCCGCGACACCAGCCGCGACGCCGTCGCAAACAGGTAGTCACCCGCGAGGATCGCGATGTTGTTGCCCCACCGCGCGTTGGCGCTCTCGGCACCGCGACGCACTTGCGCCTCATCCATCACGTCGTCGTGGTACAGCGTCGCCAGGTGCACCAACTCGATGACCGCCCCCGCGACCGTCACCTGCCAACCGTCGGGGTCGGGACCCAGTTGCGCCGACAACACCGTGAACAGCGGCCGGAACCGCTTGCCTCCGGCCTCGAAGAGGTGCGACACCGCCTCGGCCATCAACTCGTCGGCTTTGCCCAGCTCCGTCGACATGAGGTCCTCGACACGCGCCACTCCGTCGCGCACCCGCGCGGCGAAGTCGGCGTCGCCGAAGTCCACGCCCGCGACCACAGTCGCTGGTGTCTTCATTGGTCCAACATACTGTGAGGCATGTCCGCCAAAAGTGACGTGGTGGTGATCGGAGCCGGGCCATCCGGTTCCTCCGCCGCGGCGTGGGCGGTCCGAAACGGCCGTGACGTGCTGGTCATCGACTCGGCCGACTTCCCTCGGGACAAGGCGTGCGGCGACGGACTCACCCCGCGTGCGGTGGCCGAACTGGAACTGCTTGGCCTCGGCGACTGGCTCGACGGCCGCATCCGCCACCACGGGCTGCGCATGTCGGGTTTCGGCGCCGACGTCGAGGTCCGCTGGCCAGGCCCGTCGTTCCCGCCCACGAGCAGCGCCGTGCCGCGCACCGAGCTCGACGAGCGCATCCGCGCCGTCGCAGCCGATGACGGGGCCAAGATGTTGCTCGGCGTCAAAGCGGTTGACGTCAAACATGATTCGAACGGACGCGTGTCGTCGGTGGTGCTCGACGACGGCACCGAGCTCGGCTGTGAACAACTCATCGTCGCCGACGGCGCGCGCTCCACGCTCGGTCGCGCACTCGGCCGCACCTGGCACCGGGAAACCGTCTACGGCACCGCGATCCGCGGGTACCTCGCGACTCCGCGGGCCAACGAGCCCTGGATCACGTCGCACCTCGAACTGCGCTCCCCCGACGGCGACGTGCTGCCCGGCTACGGGTGGATCTTCCCGCTCGGCAACGGCGAGGTGAACATCGGCGTCGGCGCGCTGGCCACCGCCAAACGACCCGCCGACGTCGCCCTGCGCCCGCTGATGTCGTACTACGCGGGCCTTCACCGGGAAGAGTGGGGCTTCACCGGCGAACCGCGGGCCGGGTTGTCAGCGCTGCTGCCGATGGGCGGCGCGGTATCGGGGGTCGCGGGGCCGAACTGGATGCTGATCGGCGACGCCGCGGCCTGCATCAACCCGCTCAACGGCGAAGGCATCGACTACGGGCTCGAGACCGGCCGGCTGGCCGCCGAAATGCTGGGCGCCGGTGACCTCACGCTGGCCTGGCCCGCCGAACTGCGGCGTCACTACGCTCGCGGCTTCTCCGTGGCCCGCCGGCTGGGCCTCTTGCTGACCATCCCGCGCTTCCTGCCCGCGACGGGACCGGTTGCGATGCGCTCAAAGCGCCTCATGGGCATCGCGGTGCGGGTGATGGGCAACCTGGTCACCGACGAGGACGCCGACTGGACCGCGCGCGTCTGGCGTCGTGCCGGGGCCGGTTCGCGCCGGCTGGACACGCGCCCTCCGTTTAGCTGACGGCCGTTTTGCAGAAACGCGCTACCTGCGCGATTGCGGGATTACTCTGCTGCGCACACGGGATGTTCGTCGGCGGAAGGTCCACGATATGCCCGGTACGAGGTCGACGATGCGACGCGCACTGGTCGCGGTGGCCAGCGCGGTGATCCCCTTCGTGCTCTGTGTGCCAGCGTCGGCCAATCCAGGGGCGCCGTGCGAAGAAGTCGTGTTCGTCGGCAGCTGCGTGCCCGTGGGGGGACAGCAGCCGCCGGTGGTTCAGCAGCCCCACCCCGAGTACGCGGTCGCGCCGGACGCCAACAGCGCCGTTAGTTCCATCGGCTGACGGCGGGGTGTCGAGCGTCACGGTGACGTGACGGGTCGGCGAAGCCGAGGTGAAGGCTCGCAGACTGGCCGTGCCGCGGCGCGGGGATCGCCGCTCCGCGGCGTTATGGTCAAGCCATGGAAGCCGATGCGCAAGTCGTTCCCGGCCCCTTCCGGAGCGACGACGGAACCCCGGTCGACTTCGGTGACGCCGTGTACGCGTGGGCCCGCGCCGGATACGACGCCCTCGTCGACGTCGCGCGACAACCCGATGGCCACATCAGCTACCAGGATGTCGCGGACACGGTCCAGATCGTCACCAGCATCGAGACGCCAGTCCTGACGGCAGACTGGATCGGCAAGCCGCTGGCGCTGGTGGCCGAGATGTGCGTGCGCAACGGGGAGCCGCAGCTGACTGCGCTGGTGGTCAGCGAGGGAACACTGGACGTGGGCGACGGTTACGCAGGCACCTATGCCATTGCCGGACAACCACTTCCGAAGAATCTGCAGCGTGCCGCCGCCGAGACGCGGGTCGAATGCTACGACCACTTCTCACGCCGCGAGGCCGCCGGATGGGACCGGACCAAGCTGACCGGACGCAACCCCTCGCCGCAGTCGACGGTCAAGGTGCGCAAGGTCGTCAGGGCCAAGCCGGAACCCGTCGCGCCCAAGTTCTGCCCGCAGTGCAACCTGCAGCTACTTCCGAGCGGGCGCTGCGGCGACTGCGACTAAAGCGCGCTACGGCTTGACGGCCGCGTGCAGGGCGACGATGCCGCCACTGAGGTTGCGCCACCGCACCGCCGACCAACCGGCCGACGCGATGTCTCGCGCCAGTTCAGCTTGGGTGGGCCACGCCCGGATCGACTCGGCCAGGTACTGATACGACTCCGGGTCGCTGGACACGAGGCCGGCCATCCGCGGCAGCGCCTGCATCAGGTACTCCTTGTAGACGGTCGAGAACAGCCGGTTCGTCGGCGTCGAGAACTCACACACCACCAACCGGCCACCGGGCCTCGTCACGCGCGCCAGCTCCCGCAGCCCCTCGACGTGCGGATTGACGTTGCGCAGGCCGAAGCTGATGGTGACCGCGTCGAAGACGCCGTCGTCGAAGGGCAGCCTCGTCGCGTCACCCGCGATCTTCGGCACGTCGCGCTCCGCACCCGCCTTCAGCATCCCGACGGAGAAGTCGCAGGCCACGCACCACGCTCCGGACTTGGCGAGTTCCACCGTCGACACCGCGGTTCCCGCGGCCAGGTCCAGCACCTTGTCGCCCGACCCGATCTGAAGCGCCGCCCTGGTGGCCCGCCGCCAGGAGCGGTCCTGGCCAAGCGAAAGCACGGTGTTGGTGATGTCGTACCGGCGGGCGACGGCGTCGAACATCGACGCGACCTCGTGCGGATCCTTGTCCAGCGTCGCCCGGCTCACGCGATCAAAGCTACCTGTGAAGTTCGGCCGTCCGGGAATGGGTGGACCGTGCTGGCGTTGGTACCGCACATGGCTGAGAAGATCTGGTTCATCACGGGGGCCTCGCGCGGGTTCGGGCGCGAATGGACGATTGCCGCGCTCGAGCGGGGCGACAAGGTGGCCGCGACCGCGCGCGACCTGTCGACGCTCGACGATCTGCTGACGAAGTACGGCGACGCGCTGCTGCCCATCAAGCTCGACGTCACCGACCGCGAAGCCGACTTCGCCGCCGTCAAGGCTGCCCACGAACACTTCGGGCGGCTCGACGTCGTCGTGAACAACGCCGGCTACGGGCAGTTCGGGTTCATCGAGGAGCTGACCGAGGCCGAAGCGCGCGACCAGCTCGAGACGAACGTCTTCGGCGCGCTGTGGGTGACGCAGGCGGCTTTGCCGTTCCTGCGGGCGCAGCGCAGCGGGCACATCGTGCAGGTGTCGTCGATCGGCGGCATCACCGCGTTCCAGAACGTCGGCATCTACCACGCCTCGAAGTGGGCGCTCGAGGGCTTCTCGCAGGCGCTTGCGCAGGAGGTCGAGACGTTCGGCATCCACGTCACGCTCATCGAGCCAGGCGGCTTCGACACCGATTGGTCCGGGCCGTCGTCCAAGCGGGCCACAGAGTTGGAGGCCTACGCGGAGGTCCACGAGGAGGCCAACCGCAAGCGCGCGCAGCGGATGCCGACACCCGGCGATCCGACGGCGTCGGCGAAGGCCATCCTCAAGGTCGTCGACGCCTCCCCGCCGCCGCTGCGGGTCTTCTTCGGCGAGAAGCCGTTCGAATTGGCCAAGGCCGACTACGAGAGCCGCCTGGCGACGTGGGAGGAATGGCAGCCGGTCGCGGAGCTGGCCCAGGGCTGAGCGGTTAAGCGGCTTTGACGCCGCGCTTGCCGACGACTTCTTCGTAGTGACCAACCAACTGCTCGCACACCGCGGGCCACGTGCGGGACAGCACGCTGCGCCGCGCCGCCACCGAATACCGCTGCCGCTCGGCGAGCAGATGGTCCGCAGCGGCGTTCAACTTCGCCTCGAAATCCGGTACGGGAAGCAGCAATCCGGTGTGCATCGGCGTCACCAGGTCGCGCGGGCCACCAGCATCGGGCGCGATCACCGGCAGTCCCGAGGCCATCGCCTCCTGGACCGCCTGGCAGAAGGTCTCGTGCTCACCCGGGTGCACGAACACGTCCATGCTCGCGTACGCCGTGGCGAGCGCAGGCCCGTACAGCGCTCCGGTGAACACCGCAGACGGCATCAGCGTCTCGAGCTTGGCCTTGTCGACTCCGTCGCCGACGATCACCACCTGGAGATCGTCGCGCGCCGCCAACCCGGCGAGCCGCTCGACGTGCTTCTCCGGCGCCAACCGCCCGACGAACCCCACGATCGGCTTGCCGTCCGGCGACCAGCGGGCGCGCAACGCATCGTCGCGCGCCGAAGGAACGTAGCCCGTCACGTCGACCCCGCGGCCCCAATGGTGAACACGCGGAATGCGATGCGCAACAAGATTTTCCATGGCCGACGTGGACGGCGCGAGCGTCCGATCGGCCTTGCTGTGCAGGCGTCGCGTCCACATCCAGGCGACGCGCGACATGACGCCGACGCCGTAGCTCTCTGCGAATCCCGCGATGTCCGTTTGGAACACGGCGACCGTCGGCACTCCGAGATGCCGGGCGGCGTGCACTCCACCCCAGCCGAGCAGCGCGGGCGATGCCAGGTGGATCACGTCGGGGTTGAAGCCGCGCAACACCTTGACCATCCGCGGCCACGGAATGCCCAGCGGCAGCGACGTGACCTTCGGGAACATCCGCGACGGCACCCGGTGGATGCGCACGCCTTCGTAAACGCGGTCCGCGGGTGGCTGACCGGGCGGGGTATCGGGAGCGATGACGATGACTTCGTGACCCGTGCGACGGAGATGCTCCATCACCCGAAGCACCGAGTTGGTGACACCGTTGACATTCGGGAGGAAGCTTTCTGCGACGATCGCAACGCGCACACGAGTACAGTCCCACCGCCGCCTGTCTGAAAGGTTGCGAACAGGGATACGACACGCGAAGCCTTGAGGCCACGGCATACTGGACGCATGGGCCGCACGGCCGTCATCCTCGCGCTGGTGGCAAGCCTCCTCGTCGCCACCACCGGCTGCACCCGCCAGGTTACCGGGACCGCGCAGCCCGACCCCAACAAGCCGCCCGTCGTCATCGTCGAGGACGGCTTCGGTATCAAGATTGGATTCGCCGACGCCCCAGTTCAACTGGAGCTCTACACCGAACCGCAGTGCAACCACTGCGCCGACCTGCAAGCCGACTTCGGTGAACAATTGCGCCACTACATCGCGATGGGGCAGCTCGCGGTCACCTACCGGCCCGTGACGTTCCTGGACACCGGCGCCAACCAGCACTCCGATCGCGTCGCCAACGCCATGTTCGACGCGGCCACCTCAGGCGGCGGCGAAGAGCACGTCACGACGACCGACGCGATCGCGTTCCAGCGTTTCGTCGAGGAGGCATGGACGCAGTACGCCGCAGGCGCCGACCACCCCACCACCGACGAGCTCGCTGAAATGGCCCGCACCGCAGGCATACCCGATGACATCGCAGCCCGCATCGGCTCAGGTGACCCCGCCGTCGACACGAAGGACATGCAGGACACCAACTTCGAGTTCCTCTACCAGATCGATTCCGTCGACACGGGCACCCCGACGGCCTACGACATGAACAAGGACGAGAAGCTCGACATCTACGACGACGACTGGCTTTCCAAGGTGATGGGTTCCTGACGACCCAGCCTGCGCTGCAGCCGACCCAACCCGATCAGGGCCGCACCTGCGACCAGCCAGGCCACCACCGCGATCGACCCGGCCGGAATGATCGACAGGGACGCGTCACGATCCTGAACCCGGACCAGGTCGGGGTTCGTCTTGTCGTATTCGACGTAAATCCGCATGCCCGTGTCTAATTCGGACGGATACAGCACACCGAGCTCGGGGCGGTAGGTGACGCGGTCCGGCGTGACGAACTCGATGGTCGACCGACGGGGGCCGGCGTCCAGCACCTCGGCCGCCGCGACGCCCATGTGCCGCTCGATCTGCCGGTCGTTGCGCCACGCGCCGACCACCAGCAGTACCGACTGGAACGTCACCAGGCATGCAGCGATCACGAAACCGACCCGCACCCGTCGGATGATGCGTTCGGCCTTGGTCTCCGCCCCGCCCCCGAAGAGGTGCGGAATCAGGCTGCGCCGCAACGCCTTCAGCCACGCGATCGTCGGCTTGATCACAGCGCTGCCTTGATCGACGCGTGCAACGCCCGCAACGACGAGCGGTCGGCCTTCACCTCCAGCACCCGCATCCCATCGCCCGGTTCGTTCAGCGCGTCGGCGAGACCGTCGACCTCGACCTGGCGGCTCTCCACGTGATACGCGCGGCATAGCGCGCCGACGTCGACGTCGTGCGGAGTGCCGAAGATGCGCGCGGACACGTCGGAGAACCGCGGATCGCCCTGCTCGAGGAGCTCGAAGATGCCGCCGCCGTTGTCGTTGGACACCACGATGGTCAGGTTCTTCGGCGTCGGCTCGGTGGGGCCGATCAGCAGGCCCGAGCTGTCGTGCACGAACGTGAGATCGCCGATGAGTGCGACGGTGCGTGGCACCTGGTCGCCGCCCGAGCGCTCGTGGGCCAGCGCGGCGCCGATGGCCGTCGACACCGTGCCGTCGATGCCTGCCACCCCGCGGTTCGACCGCACCTTGACGTCCGTGGGGATCAGCCCGACGAGCGCGGCGTCGCGCACCGGGTTCGACGCCCCGAGCACCAGCTGGTCGCCAGGCCGCAGCGCCTCGACGACGGCCGCGGCCACGTGCAGCCCCGTCGTCAGCGGATGCGCCGCCAGCTGCGCGCGCACCGTCGCGACGGCATGGGCGTTGGCCTTGGCGCAACGGGCCAGCCAGGCCGGATCGGGCGTGCCGGTCGTCACCGCGCGAGTGCCGGTGGCCTGCGAATTTCCCGACACGTCGGGCCAACGCGGGCCGGTGGTCAGCGCAAACACCGGCACCGAGGAATCGGCGAGCAACGTCGACACCGGCCGGTGCAGCGTCGGGCGGCCCAGCATGATGACCTGCTGCGGCCTCAGCCCGGGCAGCGCCATCGGGTGCAGCGGGTTCGCGGCGGGCGGAGCCGTCGGCTCGGCGACGGTGGGCAGCGCGGCGAGGTTGGCGTGCGCGCCAGCGCCGTGCCCCGCGATGACGATCGTGTCGGGGGTGACGTCGACGTCGAGCGGCTGATCGAAGCTCACCGGCGGGGTGTACGTCCACGCCACGCCGTCGGGTCGCCCTGGCGGCGTCTCCCCTGCGTCGTCGGCGTCGGGCACCAATGGCTCGCGCAGCGGGATGTCGAACTGCACCGGACCCGCGTTGGCACTGCGGGAACCCTTGGCGGCCACCAGGACTCGGCACGTCGCCGAGCGCCACTGCGCGTTGAGCGCGTCGATCGTCTCGACGGCACCCTCGGCGAGTCCGAGGCTGATGGTGGCCCGCACCTGCGTGCCGAAGTAGCCGAGCTGCTCCATCGTCTGGTTCGCGCCCGTGCCCAGAAGTTCGTAGGGCCGGTTGGCACTCAACACGATCAGCGGCACCCGCGCGTAGTTCGCTTCGACGACCGCGGGCCCAAGGTTGGCCACCGCCGTACCCGACGTCATCGCCACGCACACCGGCGCGCCTGCGGCGACGGCCAGCCCGATCGCCAGGTAGCCCGCGGTGCGTTCGTCGATGCGGACGTGCAGCCGCAGCCGGCCCGCCCGATCGGCGTCGGACAGCGCGAACGCCAGCGGTGCATTGCGCGAACCAGGGCACAGCACGACGTCGCGGACGCCGCCGCGGATCAGTTCGTCGACGACGATGCGAGCCTGCGTCGTCGAGGGGTTAACCACCACTACAGCGTGTCATACGGCACCACCGAAGAATTCCAGCGCCGCAGCGTTCACGACGTCGGGCCGCTCGATGAAGCCGAGGTGCCCGGCATCGGGTATCTGCAGGTAGCGACCGTTCGGGATGGCGTCGGCCACCTCGCGCCCCAGGTACGCAGGCAGCATGATGTCGTCGGCGAACCCGATCACCAGCACCGGAGCCGCAATGCTTCGGTAAGCGGAGAGCCGGTTCTGCGCGGGCGCCACGTCGACCTGCGCGTGTAGCCCCGGCGTCATCTTGGTGGGCCACATGGTGAACATGTCGATCCAGTCGCGCACGGCCGTGTCGTCGTTCAGGGTGGTCGGGGAGAAGTTCTCCAACAGCCGGACCTTCGCGTCGTAACTCGGCGGGAGCTCGATGCCTGCGGCCAGGAGGTCTCGCTCGGCGGTGCGGCCGAAGTCCCGCATCCGGTCCTCGCGGCCGCGGGTGGCCATCAGCACGGCGGCCGACACCAACTCCGGGCGGGCGACCATGAGCTCCTGAGCGACGAACGAGCCCATCGACACCGCGACGATGCGCACCGGGGCGGCGTCGAGTTTCTCGATGAGCGCCGCGACGTCGCCGACCATCTGCTCGGTGGTGAAACCCGTCGCGTTCTCGGTGGCGCCGATGCCGCGGTTGTCGAACGTGATGACGCGGTAGCCGGCGCGCTGGAACGCGGGCACCTGGTGCAAGTGCCACGTCCGGCCCGCTCCCCCACGACCCGCGATGAACAGAACGGGGTCCCCGGAGCCGCGGTCGTCGTACGCCAAATTCACGCGCCCGACCCTACTGGACTGCGCCTCCCCTGCGATTTCGGCGCGGTTTCGGAAGCTGAGCGTCCGTTAGCGCGCCGAAATCGCAGGTTGGCGGGCCTTCTTGCCGCGGTCGCGGACGGCGCCGATGGCGCGGTCCCACATCAGCCGCACCGGGGCGGTGAGTTGTCCGCCCCGCACCATGTCCTTCGACAGCGCGGTGGTGGCCAACGCCTTCGTCGCCGCGGACGCCTTGGACAGGTGGCCGGAGTCGAAGGGCGGCTGCGGGTCGTACTCGATGACGAGTTGGATGGCCTTGGCCTTCGACTCGCCGACGATCTCGCCGGCCAGCCACAGCGCCATGTCCAGCCCGGCGGACACCCCAGCGCACGTCACGAGCTTGCCCTCCTGGACGATCCGCTCGTTGCCGACCGGCGTGACGCCGAACGCCTTGAGCATCGGGACCACCATCCAGTGCGACGTCGCGCGCTTGCCCTTCAGCACCCCGGCCGCGGCGAGGATCGCCGATCCCGAGCACACCGACGTCGTCCAGGTGCTGGTCTCGTGGGCGCGACGCACCCAGTCGAGCACCTTCTCGTCGCGGGCGTGCTCGAACGTCGACATGCCACCCGGCACCAGAACGATGTCAGGCGTTGGGGTTTCGTCGAAGGAGTGCGTGGCGCCGACGAGCAGTACACCCGAGTCGGCGGCGATGGGGCCCGGCTCGTGCCAGACGAAGCGCACCTCGGCGTCGGGCAGGTTGCGCAATATCTCGTAGGGGCCGATGAAGTCGAGCGCGGTGAAACCTGGGTACAACACGATGGCGATCTGCATGTCCACTCCTCTAGGCGAAGGTCTTGCGGTACTGGTCGGGCGATATGCCCATTCGTCGAACGAAGTTGCGCCGCATGGTTTCTGCGGTGCCGAACCCGCACCGCGACGCGATCACGGTGACGGTGTCGTCGGTTTCTTCGAGCTGCCGCCGCGCGGCCTCGGTGCGCACGCGCTCGACGTACGCTCCTGGCGCCTCGCCGACTTCGTCGGTGAACACCCGGGTGAAGTGGCGCGGGCTCATCGCGGCGCGCCGGGCGAGGTCGGGCACAGAGTGCGCTGCGCCGGGCCGGGTTTCGATGGCCTCCTGCACCTCGCGGATCGGTTCGCGCTTGGCCCTCGGCATCCACACCGGCGCGGCGAACTGCGTCTGCCCGCCGGGCCGGCGCAGATACATCACCAGCCAGCGGGCCACCGTCTGCGCGACCTCGGTGCCGTAGTCGTCCTCGACGAGCGCCAGCGTCAGGTCGATGCCCGAGGTGACGCCTGCCGCCGTCCACACCTTCTCGGAGCTGCGCACGAAGATCGGCTCGGGATCGACCTTGACGGCGGGGTACTCGTCGGCCAGCCGTGCCGCGAACGCCCAGTGCGTGGTGGCGACGCAGCCGTCGAGCAACCCGGCCTCGGCCGCGAGCATGGCGCCGTTGCAGACGCTGACCACCCGGCGCGCGTTTGGCGCCGCCGCCTCGATCCAGGCGATCAGATTCGCGTCGTCACGCGCGGCAGCGGTGCCGAATCCACCCGGCAGCACGACGGTGTCGAACGGCCCCGCGGGGTCCGGCAGATCCTTGGCGACGAGGTCGAGCCCGTTGCCGGTGCTGACGGGACCGCCACCGACAGAGGCCAGCGACACCTCGTAGCCGTCGTCGGAGCGCCCGCCGGCGGCCAGGCACACCGTGGCCCCCGTGAACACGTCGAATGGCCCCACGAGGTCGAGCGCCTGCACGCCCTCGAACCCCACCACGACCACCGAACGCATCACCTCTTCAGTGTTGGCGACCGACCGTGTGTCGTCTATGCCGTGGACCCCACCAATTAGGACATGAGTCGTTTTACGACATTGACGCATTCGACAATTTTTCTGCCGGATCCCGGCATACGAGACTGCTGGTCTCGTTACCCTTCGCTCCATGACGACGGTCGAACTTGCCAGCACCTATTACGACGAGGCCCCCGTTGCGGAGAACCGCACGGCGGCCATGAAGTATCTGCGCGACCCCGGCGAGGTCTACCGAGCTGGTGACATGTGGTACATCACCAGCTTCGAGGGCGTGCGCTACGCGCAGACACACCCGGAGGTGTTCTCGTCGGCCAAGGCGTTCGACGCGATCAGCGCCACCATCACGATGATCCCGCTCGCGATCGACCCGCCGGCACACAGGCACTATCGCCGGATGCTCGACCCGCTGTTCGGGCCGAAGCGGATCGACCGGATCGAGTCCAGTCTGCGCGCCCAGGTGCGGACCCACATCGACGAGTTCGCCGACACCGGGACGTGTGACGTGGTCGCCGATCTGGCGGTGAAGTTTCCGACCCAGGCCATTCTGACGCTGCTGGGCCTGCCGCTGGAGGACCTGCCAAGGTTCCTGGACTGGATCGCCGGCATGATTCGCGTCGAAAGCGTCAACATGCTGGCCAACGAGCCCTCGGAACGACAGCTCGCCAGCTCGTTGGCGCTATTCGAATATCTCCAGAAACACGTGGCGCTCAAGCGGGCGACCCCGGCCGACGACATGCTCAGCGACATCCTCGCGATGTCCGGCGACGACGCGTGGTCGGAGCCCGAAATCCTCGGCATGTGCTTTCTGATGGTGCTCGCCGGACTCGACACCGTGACGGGCGCCATCGGCTTCTGCATGCTGGAGCTCGCACAGAACACCGCCCTACGACAGCGACTGCTCGACGACCCCGGCTTGATCTCGCCGTTCGTCGAGGAGATGCTCCGGCTGGACGGGCCAGTGCCGATGGTGCCGCGCGTGACCACGAGGGACGTCGAGGTGGCAGGCACGCTCATCCCGGCCGGCTCGCACGTGGCGCTGCTGCTCGGCACCGCCAACCGCGAGGGTCCGCATTCAGCCGATCTGCACACGATCGACCTAGCCGCGCGCGCCACGCACCTGGGCTTCGGCGGCGGTATCCACCGCTGCCTGGGTTCGCACCTCGCGCGCCGTGAGCTGCGGCTGACCATCGAGGAGTTCCACGCACGCATTCCGGATTACACGCTGGCGGGGACCCCGTCGGTGCGGTGGCCGTCGAGCACCATTCATCTCACGTCACTACCGCTGCAGTTTCCCGTCGGCTAGGGACGCCGCCCGTGGGCGCGAACGCATAGAGTTCGCGAGCATGTGGATGCGCAGGCTGGCAGGTTCGGTTGCGATGCTGTCGGTGCTGCTCCTAGCGGGATGCGCGACGACCGTCACGGGCCGCGCCATCGCAGGACAGAAGGCCAGCGCGGTCGGGGCCGAAGTGTCGCTCAGCGACGACGGCTACGGCGTCATCATCGGTTCGTCGGAGGACGCCGCGATCGACCTGTTCATCGAACCGCAGTGCCCCCACTGCGGGCAGTTCATCGGACAGTACGGCGACGCGATCGGCGACCACGTCAAGGATGGCCAGCTCTCCGTCACGATCCGACCCGTCACGTTCCTGGACTTCGGCGGCAACGACTACTCGGCGCGGGCCACCAACGCGATCTTCCTCGTCGCCTCGCCGGACGACCACCCCACGCCCGAACTGGTGTGGGAGTTCATCCAGGGGATCTACAAGGAGCTCTTGTCGACGGCGTCGCCGCCCAACGACGACGGGCTCGCGCAAATCGCGAATGACGTTGGCGTGTCCGCAGATACGGTCAACCGGATCGCCGCGGGCGAGCCCGCCATCGACGCGGACGAGGTGAGCGACGGGAACATCGCACTGATGGACGACTACGGCGTCCCCGCCGCCACGCCGACCATCTACGACACCGTCCACGAGACAAACGTCAACTTCGACGATCCCAGTTGGCTCGACGACCTGGTGGGCTAGTCCGTCAACGCAGTAGCGCGTAGCAGGCGACGACCCGCTCGATCCACCACTGCCTGCGCTCGGCGGCGGCGGCCAGCGCGTCCAGCCGCGCGGCCTCCGGAACGACGGGCGCGACGGGTAGGTAGCCGTCGACGGGCACCAGCGGCGCCGCGACGTCGTCGACGAACAGCCCCCCGGTGCCAAGCCCGCACGCGTGGCGCAGGTCGGGCAGGCACGCGGCGGCCAGCAGCCCCCGCGACATGCCAACCGCCGAGTCCAACGCACTCGACACGACGATCGGCACGTCGATGTGCGCGGCGATGTCGAGCAGCGGCCGCACCCCGCCCAGTGGCGCCACCTTCACGACCGCGACGTCCGCCGCCCGCGCCCGCACGACGTGCAGCGGGTCCTCGGCCTTGCGGATGCTCTCGTCGGCGGCGACTGGGACGTCTACGCGCGCCCGCACCTCGGCCAGTTCGGGCACCGTCGCGCACGGCTGCTCCACGTATTCCAGTGGCCCGTCGGCGGTCAGCGCGGCGATGGCGGCGACGGCCTGCTCCACCGTCCAGCAGCCGTTGGCGTCGACGCGCACGGTCGGGACCAGTGCACGCACGGCGTTGACCCGGGCGACGTCGTCGACCAACGACTGCCCCGGCTCGGCCACCTTGACCTTCGCGGTGCCGGCGCCGGGGAAGCGCGCGAGCACCTCGGGCACGCGCGCGGCGTCGACGGCGGGCACGGTGGCGTTGATGGGGATGCGGTCGCGCACCGGTGCGGGTGCCTTGTCGTAGGCGGCTTCGACGGCGGACGCCAGCCAGTGCACGGCTTCGGGCGGCTCGTACTCGAGGAAGGCACCGAACTCGCCCCAGCCGCGTGGCCCCTCGATCAGCGCCAACTCGCGAACGTCGATTCCGCGGAAGCGAACTCGCATGGGCAGCGAGACCACGCGCAACCCCTCCAGCAGGTCGTCCAGCGGCGGCATCACGTCTCAATACTGCATGACCGCACGAAGAAGTCGAGTAGCGAACTACCTACGCCTGATGCGGCGGAGCGAGTGAAACTGCCTTCACCACACCCACGTCAGGACACGAGGAGAAACCATGGCTACCTGGGCAATCACCGTCAAAGCACCACCATCGCGACTCGACCTGGAGAATGCGCTGCAACAATTCGCGCAGGCTCTGCCTGATCGACCGCCCCAACGCGCAGGCAACGTGCTGGGCTACGAGTTCTTCATCGGATCGGCGGAGCCGGGCCAGTACGGACTACTGCTCATCACCGTCGACCACGGTGCAACGGCCGCTCTCGCCACTCTGGTCGCGGAGCTCGACGAGCTCCTGCCCGAGAGTTTTGACGTGTCCGGCGTCGAGTTGAGCGTCGTAGAGAAGTCGGCGGCGGCTAGCCGCTGAGTCAGACGGTTGCGCGGTCGCGGCCCTCCCAGTGCGGCTTGCGCAGGTCCTTCTTGAGGATCTTGCCGGTGGGGTTGCGTGGCAGCTCGTCCACGATGTCGACGGTCTTGGGGCACTTGTACGCGGCCAGCTGCTCGCGGGCGAACGCGATGATCTCCGCCTCAGTGGCCTCGCCGTCAAGCGACACAACGGCTTTCACCGCTTCACCCCACTTCTCGTCGGGCACGCCGATGACGGCCACCTCGGCGACGGCCGGATGCTCCGCGAGTACGCGCTCCACCTCGATCGAGTAGACGTTCTCGCCGCCGGTGATGATCATGTCCTTGAGCCGGTCCTCGACGAAGATGTAGCCGTCGGCGTCCACGCGGCCGATGTCGCCGGTGCGGAACCACCCGTCGTCGGTGATCGCCTCGGCGGTCGCCTCCGGCTTGTTGTGGTAACCCTTCATCAATTGCTTTGAGCGGAACCACAATTCGCCCTGAGCTCCGGCGGCCACCTCCTCCAGCGTGTCCGGGTCGACCACCTTGACCTCGGCGTTGGGCACCAGCGTGCCCGCGCTGGAAAGCCGCTCCACGTTGGCGGAGCGATGGTCCTCCGGCATGAGGTGGCTGATCACACCGCACAGTTCGGTGAGCCCGTAGGCCTGGATGAAGTCGGTGTTCGGCCACGCCTCCAAGGCGGCACGCAAGAGCGGCAACGGCATTGGGGACGCCCCGTAGGAATACGTCTTCAGCGCGCCGAACAGCTTCACCGCGTCGGGGCCCGACTCCAGCACCTTGGCCAGCACGGCGGGCACCAGGAACGTGCGGTTGGCGCCCTGCAGGATCGCGCCGGCCAGCGCGGCACCGTCGACGTCGCGCGTCATCACACTCGGAATGCCGCTGTGGATTCCCAACTGGGCGTACGACGTCCCGCCGACGTGGAACAGCGGCATCGCCACCATGTTCTTGTCGCCGTCGTCGAACTCGAAGCCCTCCTGGCCATTCACGGTGTGCGCGATGAGGTTGGCCTGCGTCAACGCCACGCCCTTGGGCCGACCGGTGGTGCCCGACGAGTACATGATGATGCAGACGTCGTCCGGGTCGACGTCCGGCGAGCGGTCCACGGGCGTCGCCGCCGCCAGCACTGCCTCGTACTCGTCGCCGTCTGCGCCCTCCGGCGTGACCTCGATGACGTGCCCCACGTTCGGCAGCTTGTCGCGGATCTTCTCGATCGCCGGCTTGAGTTCCGCCCCGACGATCAGCACCTTGGCGCCGGAATCGTTGAGCACGTAGTCCATCTCGTCGGCGGCGAGCCGGAAGTTGATGATCGCGTTGGCCGCCCCAAGCGATGAGGCGGCGAAGGTTGACTCCAGGCAGGCGGGGTGGTTCTTGTCGAGGAACGCGATGACGTCGCCGCGCTTGATGCCACGTTCGGTCAGCGCGCCGGCCAGTCTGCGCACCCGGTCGTTCCACTGCGACCACGTCCACGTGCGGCCCAGATAGGTCATCGCCTCGCCGTCGGGTTTGGTTTCCGCCCAGTGCGCGAGGCGTTCGTCGAGAAAGCGGGGATCAGGCAGGTCAGACATGACTTGAGCGTGCCATGACGGGCGCCGTCGTCACTCGGGTTTGGCGTAAACGCGGCGGCCTGCCAGGTAGGTCGCGCGCACCTCGAGGTCGGCGATGTGCTCGGGCGGGACCGCGCGCGGATCGGCCGACAGCACCACCATGTCGGCGTACTTGCCGACCTCCAGCGAGCCGATGACGTCGTCGGAGAACAACTGCCACGCCGCGTCGAGCGTCTGCGCCCGGATGGCCTGCTCGACGGTCAGCCGCTCCTCCGGCCCCAATACGCGGCCGCTCGGGGCGACGCGGGTGGCCGCAACGCTGATGTTGCGCAGCGGCTCCTCGGGCGTCACGGGCGGATCGTTGTGCAGCGAGATCCTCATCCCCGTCTTGACGGCCGAGCCGCACGGCATCCACCGCGAGCCGTGCTCGGCGCCGAACAGTCCGTCGACGAGAATGTCTCCCCAGTAATGGATTTGGTCGACGAACAGGCTGCACGTCACGCCGAGGTCGTACGCGCGCCGCAGCTGCTCGTCGCTGATGGCGCCGACGTGCTCGAGCCGCAGCCGGTGATCGTTTCGGGGCCACCGCCGCAGCGCTTCCTCGTATACGTCGAGGATGGTGTCCACCCCCGCGTCGCCCTGGACGTGGCACGCCATCTGCCATCCCAGCGGGAAGTACGCGGCGACGATCTCGGTCAGCTGCTCACGGGTGTAGTTGGCGTGCCCGCACGAGCCGGGTGTGACGCCGATGATGCGGGTGGCGTCGGTGTCGAGGTACGGGAACGTCAGGTCGATGTTGCCGATCCATGGGGACCCGTCGACCCAGATCTTGATGCCGACCTGCTTGACGACGTCGTCGCCGTTGGTTAGCGCTTCGGTCGTGG
This sequence comes from Mycobacterium sp. RTGN6, assembly GCF_033804605.1. Classification (NCBI taxonomy): domain Bacteria; kingdom Bacillati; phylum Actinomycetota; class Actinomycetes; order Mycobacteriales; family Mycobacteriaceae; genus Mycobacterium; species Mycobacterium sp. RTGN6. The sequence goes on along the minus strand of NZ_JAPZKZ010000003.1, from coordinate 259,159 downwards.
ACAGCTGCGCGGTCGACATCTCGTACGTGCGGAACCGGACGGTCAGGTCGTCGCGCAAGCCGTCCAGCGCGGGCCGAAATGCCGGGTCGAACGCCATTTCTGAGCACGTCGTCAACCCGGCGCGATTCAGTCGCGCACACTCGGCGAGCAGCATCGCGGGGTAGCCATTCGGGTCGATCGCGCCGCCCAGCAATGAGAACACCGCCCCGGTCTCCTCGGCCGTCCCATCGAGCTCGCCGTTCGCGTCGCGGCCGTACTTCGAACCCTTCGGGTCGGGGGTGTCGCGCGTCAGCCCGGCCTTGCGCGCGGCCGCGGAGTTGAAGTACGCCTTGTGCCCCGAGTTGTGGGTGATCACCAGCGGCGAGTCGGGGGCGACGTCGTTGAGGTACGCCAGCGTCGGCTCGGGGAGCCCCTCCTGGAGCAGCGGATCCCAGCCGTTGAGGTACGCCCCGTCAGCTCCACGCGCGGCGACCTCCCGCCGGATGGCGGCGACGACGTCGTCCGCGTTTCGCATCGTGACGGGCCGGATGTCGACGATGCGATCCGACAACACGATGGCCTCCATCAACGGATGCCCGTGCGCCTCGATGAGGCCCGGCATCACGCATCCGTCGCCGAGGTCGACGGTCTCGGTGTTGGGACCGATCAAGGGCTCGACGTCGGCGCGGGCACCGACCGCGACGACGCGCCCGTCGGTCACTGCGATGGCCTCGGCGGTGGGCTGCGCCTCGTCGACCGTCAGCACGGTTCCGAGAATCACCAGGTCAGCGGGCATGGGCAAAATCTTGGCGGAAAAGTTCGCGCGCCGTGTCGATTTCGGGGGTTGCCATTCGACGTAGTAGCGAGGGCACGATGGACGCGCCCCTTCCACCCACTAGAAGGAGACAGACAATGTCGCGCTACATGCTGATCATGCGGTCCACCCCCGAGGCCGAGCAGGCCATGGAGGAGCAGAACATCGACTTCAACGAGATCATCGAATCGATGGGCCGCTACAACGAGGAGCTCATCAAGGCCGGCGTGATGCTGGCCGGCGAGGGCCTGACCGGACCCGAGGAGGGGTTCGTCGTCGACTTCAACGCCGACCCGCCGGTCGTCACCGACGGGCCGTACACCGAGGCCAAGGAGTTGTTCAACGGCTTCTGGATCCTCGACGTGTCGTCGAAGGAAGAGGCGAAGCAGTGGGCGCAGAAGTGCCCACTGGGGCAGGGCGTGAAGCTCGAGGTGCGCCGGGTTTCCGAAAGCGAGGAGTTCCCGATGGACAACCCGTGGATCGAGAAGGAGATCCAGTGGCGCGCCGACCTCGCCCAGAAGATCGCCGACCAGGCAGCGAAGGCCGCAGGCCGCTAGGTTTTGCGCGGGTACATCGAGGTCACGGGTGGGCACGGCTCCGTCGGTCGTGCCTACCCGACCTTCGTCAAGGTGAAGGTGGCTTGATAGGTTGCCCCCGCCGGATCGCCGCAGCCCGCGACGGCCTGAGTGTTGACTGCAGTGCCGCTCAACGTCGCGGCGTCAAATGAAAACGCAGCTGTTCCAGGCACAGTCACATCGTCGTTGGGCGGCTTGCACCGGACTGCCTGGGCTGACTGAACGCTCATGCTCCACCGACCGTTATCAAGCGAGGCCCGCCCGCCGTGCGGTGTGATCCTCGAGTCAGTGACGGGTGTGACGGCTACATCGGCGCATCCTGGACCGCAGGGCGTGATCTCCCACGTGTTAACCCTGCCGTTGCTGGACTGGTAGGTGTAAGTGCCGCTCAAGTCGCCCGCTGAGGCCTGGGGAGGCCCGCCGGCCCAGGCGGTGCCTGCTGATCCGATCGCCACGCCGACCGCGATGATGAACGCTGCGGGCCGCTCGCCACTGATGGTCATGCTGTCCTCTCTTGACGCTGGTCTTGTCATTGCTCTGGTTCGGATATCGGCGGCGAAAAGCCTTGGCAGGCTTATATGGTTCCGGGCATTCCGCCCGTCGCCGGTGTAGGCATTGAAATCGGCGGCGGCGCTATAACCGGGGGCGCCATCACGGGCGGCGGCGCCATCACCGGCGGCGGCGCCATCACGGGCGGCGGCGCCATCACCGGCGGCGGCGCCATCACGGGCGGCGGCGCGATCGGCGGCGGCGCGATCGGCGGTGGTGGCGGCGGTGCCATTACCGGTGGCGGCGGCGGGGCCGCCGGCGGTGGCGGTGGCGCGTACGGGCCGCCCTGGCACACCGGATTCGAAGGCTGGCTGACACATGCGGGATCGGATGGGCCAGTGATACCGGGGGGTGCGGCCGGGGCAGCCGGGGCATAAGGGCCGCCCTGGCACACGGGGTCTGTCGGCATCTGTGCGCATCTGGGATCGGACGGGCTCGTGGGAGGTCCGGGGTCCGGGCTGGGAGGCTCGAGCGGAACCGGCGCAATGGACGTGCCGGCGAAGTCGGGCACGGCGGCCGCGGGAACAGCCGCACCCATCGCGACTACTGCGATGAGTGCACCGGCCACCGCACTTTTCGTCATCGCGTTGCGGACGCCGGAGGCTATCGTCCAACTCATCTATTCGCTCCCTTGTGCGGCCTAGGGCGGGCGACGTATCGCCCAATCTTATTGACACCAAAGCAAATGAACCCACACCCGCTGTTCGACGGGGTACAACCAACGGCACGCTAACTCACCGAACATGCACGGATATTGCGTTCGGAAGAACCGGTGGCCCAAGTAGGTTTCGGCGGCTTCGGGCAGTCCGAGCCCGGCCAATCTGTAACACGTTCTAGTCTGTCCATATGAGCGACGAGCTGCTGCGCCATCCCATCCACTCCGGCCACATCACCGTCGGTGCGCTGAAGCGCCACGCGGACAAGCCCGTGCTGTTCCTCGGCGACACCACGCTGACCGGCGGACAGCTGGCCGACCGCATCAGCCAGTACATTCAGGCCTTCGAGGCGCTCGGGGCGGGTACCGGGAGCATCTCGGGGCTGCTGTCGCTGAACCGGCCCGAGGTGCTGATGATCATCGGCGCCAGCCAGACGCAGGGCTTCCGGCGCACGGCACTACACCCTCTCGGCTCGCTGGACGATCACGCCTTCGTGCTCTCCGACGCCGAGGTGACGTCGCTGATCATCGATCCGAACCCGATGTTCGTCGAACGGGCGCTTGGCTTGCTGGAGAAGGTGCCGTCGCTCAAGCAGATCCTGACCATCGGTCCGGTGCCCGAGGCACTGGCCGGCCACGCCGCCGTCGACCTCACCGCCGAGGCGGCGAAGTACTCGCCGAAGCCGCTGGTGGCCGCGGACCTTCCGCCGGATCACATCGGCGGCATGACGTACACCGGCGGCACCACCGGTAGGCCAAAGGGCGTGATGGGCACGACGCAGTCGATCACCACGATGACGACCGTTCAGCTCGCCGAGTGGGAGTGGCCGGAGAATCCGCGGTTCCTGATGTGCACGCCGCTGTCGCATGCCGGCGCTGCATTCTTCACGCCGGTGATCGTCAAGGGTGGCGAGCTCATCGTGTTGACGAAGTTCGACCCGGCCGAGGTGCTGCGCGTGATCGAGGAGCAGAAGATCTCGGCGACCATGCTGGTGCCGTCGATGATCTACGCGCTGATGGATCACCCCGATTCGCACACGCGCGACCTGTCCTCGTTGGAGACCGTCTACTACGGTGCCTCGGCCATGAACCCGGTGCGGCTTGCCGAGGCGATCGACCGGTTCGGGCCCATCTTCGCCCAGTACTACGGGCAGTCCGAGGCGCCGATGGTCATCACCTACCTGGCCAAGGGCGACCACGACGAGAAGCGGCTGACCTCGTGCGGGCGGCCGACGCTGTTCGCCCGTACCGCCCTGCTCGGCGAGGACGGCAACCCGGTGGCGCGCGGCGAGGTCGGCGAGATCTGCGTGTCGGGGCCGTTGTTGTGCGGCGGCTACTGGAAGTTGCCGGAGGCCACCGCGGAGACGTTCCGCGACGGCTGGATGCACACCGGCGACCTGGCTCGTGAGGACGAGGACGGCTTCTGGTACATCGTCGACCGCACCAAGGACATGATCGTCACCGGCGGCTTCAACGTGTTCCCACGCGAGGTGGAAGACGTTGTCGCCGAACACCCTTCGATTGCGCAGGTGTGCGTGATCGGCACGCCCGACGAGAAGTGGGGCGAGGCCGTCACGGCCGTCGTGGTGCTGCGACCCGACGCCGCCACCGACGAGGCGTCCGTCGCCACCATGACCGCCGAGATCCAGGCCGCCGTCAAGGATCGCAAGGGTTCGGTCCAATCGCCCAAGCAGGTGATCATCGTCGACTCGGTGCCGGTGACCGCGCTGGGCAAGCCCGACAAGAAGGCCGTGCGGGCGCAGTTCTGGGAGGGCGCGGGCCGCGCGGTCGGCTGACGCTTCTACGCGAGCGCGCGCAAAGTCGGCATTCGTCCCGGCGTGTCGCCCGCAGACACGCGCGCTCGGCAGAATGGGTGACGTGCCTGCCGCTACCGACATCCAGCAGACGGTGGACGCGGTCTGGCGCATGGAGGCCGCCAAGATCGTCGCGACGCTCACGCGCGCCATCGGCGACGTCGGCCTCGCCGAGGACCTGGCCCAGGAAGCGCTGATCGACGCGCTGGAGCAGTGGCCCGCGACGGGAGTTCCGCGCAACGCGGGTGCCTGGCTGACGACCGTCGCCAAGCGCAAGGCTATCGACCAGTGGCGCCGCCAGGACCGCCTCGACGCGAAGTACGCCACGCTGGCCCGCGAGCTCCAGACCCACGTCGACGAGGCCTGGGACCCCGACCGCATCGACGACGACGTGCTGCGGCTCGTCTTCATCTCCGCGCACCCGGTCCTGCCGCGCGAGGGCCAGCTCGCGTTGACGCTGCGCGTCGTCGGCGGCCTCACCACCGAGGAGATCGCGCGGGCGTTCCTCGCCCCGACCCCCACCATCGCGGCGCGGATCACCAGGGCCAAGAAGACCCTCGGTGACGCGGGGGTGCCGTTCGAGGTGCCGGAGGTGTCCGAGTACCCGCAGCGGTTGTCCGCGGTACTGAGCGTCATCTACCTGATCTACAACGAGGGCTACTCCGCATCATCTGGTCAGCGCTGGATCCGCGACGAATTGTGCTCGGAGGCACTGCGTCTCGGCAGAATCCTGGCCGCACTGGTACCCGACCAAGCCGAGGTGCACGGGCTGGTGGCGCTGATGGAGTTTCAATCGTCACGGTTCGCCGCCCGCACCGATGCCGACGGTCAGCCGGTGCTGCTCGAGCATCAGGACCGGACGAAGTGGGACAGGGCGCAGATCGTGCGAGGGACCGCGGCGTTGGAGCGGGCCGCGGAGACGCTGCGGCGCAATGGCATTGGGTGGGGACCGTACGCATTGCAGGCGGCGCTCGCCGAGTGCCACGCCGTCGCCCCGGCCGCCGCGGACACCGATTGGGCGCGCATCGTGTCGCTCTACGACGGATTGCTACAGATCGCGCCGTCGCCGGTCGTCGAGTTGAACCGGGCGGTCGCGGTGGCGATGAACTCCGGACCGGCCACCGCACTGACCGTCGTCGACGGGATCGACGGACTCGGCGAGTCCTACTTGCTGCCGAGCGTGCGCGGCGAACTGTTGTCGCGGCTGGGCAGACAGTGCGAGGCCGCCGACGAGTTCGACAAGGCCGCGACGATGGCGACCAACGAAAGGGAACGAGACGTGCTGCTGGACAAGGCAACCCGGGCCCGCGCATGACGACGACACGCGCGGTCCTGTTCGACTACTCCGGAACACTCTTCCGACTCGAGGAGGACGACAGCTGGTTCGCGGGCATCGAAGTCGACGAACGGGCCGTCGACGGCCACGTTCAGGCCGAGCTCATGCGCCGGCTGACGGCACCCACCGGGCGCTCCGTGAACATGAACGACGAGCAGTACGGCAACTGGATCAACCGCGACCTTGAGCCGCACCTGCACCGGGAGGCGTATCTGCACGTGCTGCGCGAGTCGGGGATGGCCGACCATCACGCGGAGACGCTGTACGCCCTGTTGATCGATCCGGCGAACTGGACGCCGTACCCCGACACCGCCACCGTGCTGAACGCCCTGCGCCGGCAAGGCATCAAGACCGCGGTGGTGTCCAACATCGCGTTCGATGTACGGCCGGCGTTCGCGGCGATCGGCGCAGCAGACGACGTCGACGAGTTCGTGTTGTCGTTCGAAGTGGGTGCGGTCAAACCGAATCCGGGCATCTTCGAGACCGCGCTGAGCCGGCTCGGGGTGGCCGCCGCCGACTCAGTGATGATCGGCGACAGCGAGGAAGCCGACGGTGGTGCCGTGAACGTGGGCTGCCGGTTCGCGCTCGTCGACCCGCTGCCCACCGACCGTCGACCCCACGGCCTGATCGCGGCACTGGACGGCGAGGGAATCAGGGTCTAGCGGTCACCCTCGCGAGCCGGCCGCTTCCTTGGTGGTTCGGGTCGTCGGCCCCGACTCCGATGGGGCTGCTCGGCGCCGTCGTCTTGGATTGCGGCCACGGCAGTCACGGGAATCTTGAACTGCATCGCCCGGTACGGCCAGCCCTTCCCGGGATCTTCGGTCTTCCACTGGCTCAACAGAATGTGAAATCCGCCGTCGATGGTCGAGCCCGGCACGATCGAGGGACCGTACAGCTGCGCGACGGCGTCGTCCCCTTCCTGTCCCCAGCCCACCCCCCGGATCGGCGTGCTGGTGTGCGCGGCGTTGAGATCACCGGTGATGTCGGCGAATACGCGCACGTCGATGTCATAGCCGCCGACGTTGGACGAGTCGAAGTTGATCAGCACCCACTGTCCGTCGATGCGCCGCAGGCACAGCTCGCCGAACTTGTCGTCCTGTCCGGAACCTTGCAGCACCGGAGCCGGTTCGTTGCCCCAGCCCCACTTGCGGCTCTTCTTGCCCCAGCCCTGGTATGCCGTCGGGTCGGTGAGCTGGTCCGGCTGCACGCGTCGCAAGATCAGCGGCTTGTCACGCTGAAATCCGGTGGACAGCACGTACACCCAGCCGTCCTCGCACAGATCCCACGTCCACTGTTGGGCGAGTCCGGCGTGCAGTCCCGCGTCGAACTTCGCGCCGCTGTGCTGCCACGTGTGCCCGTCGTCGGTGGACTTCCAGATCTCCGTCCACACCACGTTGCCAAGGCCCCTGTTGACCATGACGTGCAAGTAGACGGTGTCGCCGACGGTGATCACGTCCGAGGGCAGCACCGTGCTGAACACCGGATTGTCGTGCGGGTACGGCCACAGCTGCGCCGCATACGACGGCACTCCGCCAGCGGCCTCGCTCCAGATGATGCCGTCGTCGAGCCTCGTCGTGTCGGAGAACAGCGCGACCGGCGCCCGCCAGTCGCCCGCGCCCGCGCGCGCTCCGCGGAACGTGTCGCCGAAGACGGCCAGGATGCGGCCCGCCGGCGTTCGCGTCATGACGCCGAGATCCGTTGCACCCATGCCGAATCCGTCGGTACATCCAGGCCCGGTGGCATCCTTGACCTTCTTCGACGTTCCGACCGGCGGGCCGGGATCGATCAACCGGGGGCGAGCGGGCGGCGCAGGCACTGGCAGCGGCAGCCGCCAGCCGCGCCTAATGACCTCATTCCACTCACCCTCGTACACCTGGCCGGTCACCGGCCAGCCGAAGGCCTGCTGCATCTTGGTCGCGGCGTCCTTGGTGGCGTCGTCGTAGATCCCGGACGGGGCAATGCCGACCGCAACCTGCCAGCGCCGAAGGCCGTCCTTGGAGGACTGCGGTTCGCCGCCGTACATGTTGGACCACGATTCCGACGGCCCTTCCAGTGGTCCCCAGTAGTGGCCTGCGGGCAGCGGAAAGGCGTCGGGGTCGGTGATGATCGCGAGGTACGCCTTGGCCGCGTCGAGGACGACGTCATAGGGGAACGTGTCGGGGACGTCCCAGTGCGTACCGTCCTTGAATCCCCTCAGCTTCACCGAGCCGTAGGTGTAGTTGTTGTGGCTCGACACGCCGCGCCGGTTGGCGCCGACACCGTCGATGTCGACGCGTTCGATGGGGATGCGATGGTCGCGTGCCACGACCGCGATCGTGTAGGCGACCATGTCGAGCATCTTGTCGTGGGCCAGCCATTGCGCTCGGCTCTTGGGGCGTTCCTCCCGGTTGGGGTTCTTGTTCGACCACTTCTCGATCTCCCCAGACGTGCCGACCATGGCGATCTGCACGCTGTAGCCGTTGTCCGACAACACGCCCCACGCGGTGTTCTTGGTCGCGACGGTGTTGACGATGTGCGTGTCGTCGATCAGGAAGTGATAGCTGCCGTCCTGTTCACGGGCCTGGTAGGCGGCGACACCCTCCGCGGTGGTGATCCAGTCCTGATTCTCGGTGGTGTGCAGATAGATTCGCACGTATTCACGGTGGCCCTGGTTGTAGCCGGGGCCCGAGACCCACGTGATCGGGTATCCGTCAGGCGAATTCACCGTTGGTATCGGTTGCACGGGGGTGACGACCGGAGGCGTGACGACGGGCGGCGGCGTCACGATGACCGGCGTGACGACCGGCGGCGGCGTGACGACGGGCGGCGCGACCACCTGGGGTTGCGTCGTCGTCGGCAGCCGCCAGCCCGGGCGGATGACCCCGCTCCACTCCCCCTGATAGACGTTGCCACTGACCTGCCAGCCGAACGCCCGCTGCATCGCAACGGCGGCATTCTTCGTCGCGTCGTCGTACACGCCCGTCCCCGGGATACCGACCGCGAGCTGCCAGCGCCGCAGCCCGTCGATCGAGGACTGCGGATCCGTGCCCTCGCGGTTGGACCACGATTCCTCCGGGTCCTCCGGCGGGCCCCAGTAGTGACCAAGGGGCAGCGGGAACGCGTCGGGATCGGCGACCGTGGCCGACCCGGTGGGAGCCGCGGAAGTCGTTGCGGTATCGCCGGTTACAGCCGCGGGCGTCGTAATGACCGGCTCAGTGGGTGGCGCACCCGCCGGCTCCAGGGCGACCTGGGTAAGGGACCAGCCCTTGCGGATGACCTGATCCCATTCGTCGCCGTCGACGATTCCGGTCTCGGTCCACCCGAACAGGTGCTGCATCCGCGTCGCGGCGTCCTTGGTGGCGTCGTCGTATACGCCGGTGCCGGGCACTCCGACGGACTGCTGCCAACGCCGCAGGCCGTCCTTCGAATACTGCGGTTCCGTGCCTGCGAGGTTTGACCATGAGTCGTCGGGCCCATCCATCGGACCCCAGTAGACGCCGGGCGGAAGGGGGTAGCGGTCCGGATCGACGGGCTCCGCGGCGGCCTGTGCGTCGACGGTGCCGACCAGCCGGTCGAAGAGCCCGGACGCCTCACCGAAGCGCTGGTCGTAGCGGTCGGGGAACGCCGAACGCTGCACCGCCTGGGCGACGCTGCCCGGCGAGCGACCATCGTCGTCGTACGGGAGCCGCTCGAGGTGTTCGTAGAACGTGCCCGCCGAACACGCGGCGTCCATGCGGCATTCCAGCGACTTCCACTCGGCGAAGTTCTGCTGCTGGAATAACCCGACGGACATGCCGTCGCTGCCAACGGCGTCGTGCGGAAGCAGCAGGCTGGCTTGGTCCTTCGAGTTGGCGTACATCCGCATGTTGGTCTCGACCAACGCCGTCGAGAGTGCGATCTTGATACCGCGCGGGCTGATGTTCCGTCGCACCCCTTCGGCGATGATCGCCTGGGCGTAGCCGTCTTTCGTGCTCAGCGCCGCGGCAGGTGGCCAGTGCTCACCGACCGGTGGAGACCAGCCGTCGCGGATGACGGCATGCCACTCCGCTTCGTTGACGTTGCCGGAGGGGGCCCAGCCCATCGCGCGCTGGATCCTCAGCGCGGCCGCCTTGGTGACCTCGTCGAAGACTCCGGTGCTGGGCAGCCCGAGCTTGTCCTGCCATCGCCGCAGTCCGTCGGTGGAGTACTGCGGCTCGGTGCCGGCCAGATTCGACCACGACTCCTCGGGGCCATCCAGGGGGCCCCAGTAGAACCCGGGTGGCAGCGGGAACCGGTCGACGTCGGGTGCGACCGCCGCCGCCACGACGCTGCGGTCCCACTGCCCGAAGTCGTCCTTGAGGATCCGGTTGCGGTCGACGCCGACACCGGCGACCCGCTGCTTGTCGATCTCGAACTGGTGGAGGTGCGCGTCGTCGTGGACCCGGCCTGCGCTACCCCAATTGTGTTGCCAGAAGTACGTTCCCAGGCCATCACGCTTGGCCCGGTCGATGCAGGGGGCATTGCAGTAGACGCCCAACCGCTCCTTGCCGAGTCGGTCCTGCCATGCCCGCAGATACGGTGCGACCTTCGTGTTCCATTCGTCCTCGGTCGGATCGGCGTCGACGGACACGTAGATCACCGCATCCTCGGGTCCCCCTGCCTCGCGGTGCAATTGGATGCCGCGTTCGGCGTCGCGGGCCCCCTGCTCGGCGCCGCCGTCCCAGTCGCGCTTGCCGAACTGGAAGTTGGAGACCACCACCAGTCCGTGTGATCGGAGGTCGTCGGCCTCGGCCTTGCGCAGCGGCTTGCCGACCATCCAGCCGTCGCGGGGGTCGGATACGTAGCGCACCGCTCCGACGAAGCCGGCGCCGGCGATGTCGTCGGCCGACGGCACGCCTGCGGAGTAGTCCACCAACATGTTGCCCACCAGCGACGAGGCCGGCGCGGGCGTCGCCGCCTGGTCGGCCGCGGCCTGTCGCGGATCGACGGCGCCCGGTATCCAGGACTGGGCGGGGTCTTGGACCTGACCGCCGAACCGCCCTGGCGCAGCCCAGGTTTCGAAGTGCAGGTGGGGCCCGGTGGAGCCACCCTCGTTGCCGACGACGGCGAGCTGCTGCCCGGCGCGCACCTGGTCGTTGACCTGCCACTGTGCGCCGGTGTCGGGATTGATGAACGACGACGGCGGCATGTGCCCGAATACGAAGTCCAGGCCCCACTGCGCCTGGGCGTCCAGCACCAGCCACGAGCCGAATCCGTTTGGGTCGTCGCGGATTCCGACCTTGGCCATCACTCCGTCCGACGGCGCATAGATCGGGGTGCCGAGGTCGGCAGCGAAGTCGAGGCCCTGGTGGTCGGGGCGGTCCGGTGGGCGGAAGCTGCTGCTCTGCCGGTACGTCCCCGGAACCATCGGCAGGTAGCGGCGGCGCGGCGCGCGTGGTGCGGCGTCCCTGGCGGCGGAGCCGCGGCCACGTCCATTGCGCGAGACGTGGCCGTTCGAGGGAGCGGCGGCAGGATCTGGCAGCCAGCGCGCTCGCCAGGGCGGCAGGTAGTAGTCGACGGGTCCGCCGACGTGCCGGCGCACGGCCTCGTCGATGGCGTGCAGGTCGGCGTCGAGGTCGTCCGTCTCGCCGCCGGGCAGGTATTCGGGCGCCAGCGCGTCGCGTAGCCGGGTGCGGTGGCGGGCGCCGACGACGGGCAGGAAGTAGTTGGGGCGAAGCAGGTAGAGGAGGACGTGCCGCTGTTCCGGCTCCGGGTCGCTTGGCGCGGCGAACACAAGCTGCCGCAGCGTCGCCGGATCCGATCCGGCGCGGCGGCGGATGCGTGGCGGCTGCGCCTTGAAGTGTTCGGCGAATCCGATGATCACGCCCAGCTGCGTCCATCGCCTGCCGCGTCCCGAGCGGTTCATCTCGATCATCCCGTCGGCGAACGCCTTCTCGAGCTCCGGCGTCACGGCGAGCGAAGGGATGGGGCGCAGCACCTCCTCGATCAAGCGCACCTTGCTCACCGGTTTTGCGGTCGCCTGGCTCAACGGAAGTTGATGGACGATGCAGATCTCGGCGAGCAGTTGGCGGACCTTGTCCGAGGCGCCGTCGAGGGCGGCGTCGAGCCGCGCGGCAAAGGTGCCCCTGGTGCGTGCGGGCGAGTCGACGACGCGACGGTGCGCCTCGGCGAGGTTCTTCGCCGTCCAGATCGCCGCGTCCGGGGTGAGCAGCGAACCGTCACTTGCGATGCACTGCTTGAAGATTCGTCGGCCCAGCCGCTCGATCCGCTGTGCGTGCGGCCGGCCGAACGTTGCGGTGGTTCGGGTAGTCATCTCGACCCCGTCTCTATCGGGCCGCCGAACGCAGAATCATTTGCCGCTCGGAGTTCCATTCCTTGGCGTCGGATAGCCGGGTGGCGTTCTTTCGTCGACGTCATGTCCCCCCTCGGGAATTGAATTCGATTCGAAACGGTACGCCCCGAGCAGTTTCGCCGGGGTGAGTATCGGACTACTCGAATCTGCTTCCTCGTCGACGTCCGGCGGTGCCAGTGCGAACGGGTTTCGGATGAAATGGACGGGACTATTCGTATCGCGCTTCGTCATTCATGACCTCGGCGAATGGGCCGCCGCATTGAGCGATCAAAAGTGAGTAGTCGGCTACGCATCCCGTCCACGTCGCGCATCATTAGGTTCCGATGGGCGAGGGAAATGCGTTCCGAGTCGAGAGAGTGAGGTTCCGTCAATGGCACACGACAATGGCGGCAAGTGGATTGGGCTCGGCTTCGACCAGATCACCGGCGTACCCGACACCGGCGAAACGGTGGCCAAGGTGCAACACCGACTCCTCTTCGCCTATTCGAAGAACTCCAAGGCCATCGCCCACGGCGTCCACGAATCGGGCACGTGGGACGCCGCCACTCGCGATGCTCTCATCGACTTGATGGTGCACGTCAACCGCACCGAGGGCACCAGCTTCCGCACCGACGGCATCGCCGACTTCGCCATCCAGGTCCGGATCGGCGCCCATGTACCGCCGATCCTCGGGCCGAAGTACCGCATCCAGGGCGTCGGTCACGACACTCGCGCGTACCTCATGCCGCCCGACGCGCCGAGCTTCAATCGGGCCACCGCAGCGGGTGCCTCCGAAGCCATCCGGCTGACGAACCTGATCCCCAACGAACCCATCGTCGGCATCGGCTACAGCATGGGCGCGAAGACGCTACGGGACTACGAATGCCGACTGACACCCCAGATGCAGGCCCAGTACAAGCTGTCCATCAACTTCGGTGATCCATCGATGCGCGCAGAGGGCTCGCTGCTGGGCAACGACGCCGGCGAGGGGATCGCCCGCGAGCCTCACCCCGACTGGGTTGTCGACCGCTACTACAGCTACTCGATCGACGGCGACTGGTACCCGCGCTCCCGCGGACTGCTGTTCTTCCTGTACCAGGTGATCGCACGAGCCGAACTCACCCTCGACTTCGCCTCCTGGCTGTTCCTGGTGTTCCCGATGCAAGCCATGCAGGAACTCACCGGGCTCAAGGACTCCAACGACCCGGTGGCCGGGGCGCTCTCCGGCCTCGCGCCGATGATGACGACCGGGCCCGCGAACTCCGTTGGTGCGCTGATGAATCCGCTGCAGCTGTTGATGATCCTGCCGTCGCTGGTCGGCCTGCTCTCGGACGCGGTGAAGTTCGCGATGACGTCGGCGCACGGCATGTACGGCGACCCGGCTCACGCGTTCTGGGACGGCATGACCGCGGTGGACCACGCGGTCAAGACGATCCGCGAGAAGGTGCCCGACGGCGCGACGCTGCTGTTGTTTCCCGGTTCGTGGGCCCAGTGGAATCAGGGCTTTCAGTTCGACGTCGCGCTGCGGCTGCAATGAGTGGGCTGCGCTGACCAGCACGCCACAGCGCCGGGAAGGACTGCACGTCATAGCCGTCTAAGCTCGAAACATGGCTGACGACAACCTCAAACCACCGTGGTGGCTCAAGCCGATGAACAAGGTGTTCATGGTGATGCTGCGACTGGGTCTGCCCATCTCCGGCAAGGAGGGCCCCCTTGTGCTGACGGTGCCCGGCCGCAAGTCCGGCCAACCGCGGTCGACGCCCATCACGCCGATGTACGTCGACGGCACGCGCTACGTCGTCGCCGGTTTCCCCGGCGCCGACTGGGAGCGCAACGCTCGCGCCGCGGCCACCGCGACGTTGACCGCGGGCAGGACCTCCGAAACGGTGCGGATGGTCGAGCTCTCCACTGACGAGGCCCGTCCACTCCTGCGGCAATTCCCCACCCTGGTGCCGACGGGTGTCAGCTTCATGAAGCGCTCCGGGCTCGTCACCGAAGGAACGCCCGACGAGTTCGAGGCGCTCGCCGGGCGTTGCGCCGTATTTCGCTTCGATCCGGCCTGACGCTCAGCCGGTCACAGGTGCGGCGCGTCCTTGATCTTGCTGTCCGGCGTGCCGAGGGTCTGGCACCAGGTCTGCACCGATAGCCGCGTGCCGGTGATCTCGAGACTGGCGGCGTCGGAGCCCTTTTCGTCCTTCAACATCTTGGAGACCGCTTCGGTCTGCGTGCTCTGATCGGCGGCGACGAAGTCCTTGCACTTCGTGTCGCCACCGGTGAACGACGGCGAACATCCGGCGAGCAGCACGCCCGCGATCACTCCCGTCACCAACACACTCGCTGACCGCTTCATCGTGGCCTCTCCGTAAGTGGGCAACTTTGCCCGGTCGTGCCGTCTGTACCCCTGGGCTGTTCCTGTGAAACCCAGCCGACTCTAGAGTCAAGGCCGTGAGCACCGACAATCCGTTCGACCCGACGTGCTGGCAGCCCGTCGATGGCTTCGACCTGACCGACATCACGTACCACCGCCACGTCGTCGAAGGGAAGCGTCAGCCGACCGTCCGCATCGCCTTCGACCGGCCCGAGGTGCGCAACGCGTTTCGCCCGCACACCGTCGACGAGCTCTACCGAGTGCTCGACCACGCGCGCATGTGCTCCGACGTCGGCGTCGTCCTGCTGACGGGCAACGGGCCGTCGCCCAAGGACGGCGGCTGGGCGTTCTGCTCGGGCGGCGACCAACGCATCCGCGGCCGCACCGGCTACCAGTACGCCTCCGGGGAGACCGCCGACACCGTCGACCCCGCGCAGGCGGGCCGACTGCACATCCTCGAGGTGCAGCGGCTGATCCGCTTCATGCCGAAGCCCGTCATCTGCCTGGTCAACGGCTGGGCGGCCGGCGGCGGGCACAGCCTGCACGCGGTGTGCGACCTGACGCTGGCCAGCCGCGAGCAGGCCCGCTTCAAGCAGACCGATGCCGACGTGGGCAGCTTCGACGGCGGCTACGGCAGCGCGTACCTGGCGCGGCAGACCGGGCAGAAGTTCGCCCGCGAGATCTTCTTCCTTGGCCGCACGTACACGGCGGAGCAGATGTTCGCGATGGGCGCCGTCAACGAGGTCGTCGACCATGCCGATCTGGAAACCGTTGCGCTGCAATGGGCGTCGGAGATCAACGGCAAGTCGCCGCAAGCCATCCGGATGCTGAAGTTCTCGTTCAACCTGATCGACGACGGGCTCGTCGGCCAGCAGGTGTTCGCGGGTGAGGCGACGCGGCTCGCGTACATGACCGACGAGGCCGTGGAGGGCCGCGACGCGTTCCTGGAGAAGCGCGACCCCGACTGGTCGCAATTCCCCCGCTACTTCTAGGGGGTGAAGCGGGTCTGGCCGTGCGGTGACTTCGCGAACGCCAGGATCTTCGTCGGCGTCACGCGGAACACGTGCGCGCTCTCGCCGTCCGGATCGAAGACCTCGTCGTCGACCGCGAAGCTCCAGTCGTCGCCATATTTCGCGCGATAGACGTCGGCGAGCGCCGTCAGCGTCTGTGCCCCGGTGACCCGCGCCGCCGTCCCCTCGACGACCACGTCGAGACCGGCCTGCCAGGTGTTGGTACCCGTCACCACCGTCAACTCCGGCCGATGCTCGAGGTTGCGGTACTTCTGCTCGGTGTGCCCGGTGCAGAACACGAACGTCTCGTCGGTCCAGATGCCGACCAGCGGCACGGTGTGCGGACGGCCGTCCTTGCGAATCGTGGTGAGCCAGTACAGTTCCGCGCGCTCGAGGGCGGACTTCGCGTCGGCCCAGTCGGTTGGCTGCTCGGCCTGGCTGAATCGGGTGTCGAGCGTTGCGTCGAAGGTCATACCAGTACCGACTCCCCCTGCCGGGACAACTCATCGGCGGGCGCTAGCATTTTCCCGACCAGTGATCGGGGGACCACACCATCGAAGCCACACTCACCAGGTGGACGATCGTCGTCCTCGGCGTGTTCGCCATCGCCGCCGCGACCGTCGCACCCTGGTACAGCGCGCACACCGTCGGAGGCTCGGCCACGCTCGCCGGATGGGGCGCATGGCACACGACCGGTGCTCTCAACGCCAGCCTGCGTCCGCTTCCGCTCGGCGTACTCGTCCTTCTCTCAGCGGGTTTCATGGTCTATGCCGCGCGGATGCGCAACTTCGGCGCGGCGCTCATCGGCGGCATCGGTGTCGTCGCGGCGGGCGTGCTCCCGTTCGGGTTGAAGGCCATCGTGGATCGACGGCTACCGGGCAGCGACTCGGTGGCCGTCAACCTGGCCGCGGCGCCGCTGGCGGTACTCGCGATCGGGCTGGTGGCCGCGACGGTCTGCTGGATCGGCTATGCCCGCTGGGTGCTGCGCGCCGCCCCGAAGCCCGATTCCTGAGCGAACTAGGCTCGGCCACGTGAGCAAGAGCCCGCTGCGTCGACTGTCCGAAGGCCTGCTGCTGGCCAGCATGCGCCCGCCACTGATGGACACCCTGCGGCCCCGCCGCAACCCCGTCGACCTGCGCGGCAAGCGCATCCTCATCACGGGGGCGTCATCGGGCATCGGCGAGGCAGGCGCCGTCAAGCTCGCCCGCGAGGGCGCCACGATCGTCGTCGCCGCCCGCAGGCAGGAACTGCTCGACGACGTCGTCGACCGGATCATCGACGCAGGCGGCGAGGCGCGCGCCCACGCCTGCGACCTGTCCGACCTCGACGCGGTCGACGAGCTGGTCGCAACAGTCGAACGCGAGCTCGGCGGCATCGACGTGCTCATCAACAACGCGGGCCGCTCGATCCGCCGCCCGCTCGCCGAATCGCTGGACCGCTGGCACGACGTCGAGCGGACGATGGCGCTGAACTACTACTCCCCGCTGCGGCTCATCCGCGGCCTGGCCCCCGGCATGCGCGAGCGCCGCGACGGCCACATCATCAACGTCTCGACCTGGGGCGTGCTCAGCGAGTCGTCACCGCTGTTCGCGGTCTACAACGCGTCGAAGGCCGCACTGACCTCCGTGAGCCGGGTGATCGAGACCGAGTGGGGCACCGACGGCGTGCACTCGACGACGTTGTTCTATCCGCTGGTGAAGACGCCGATGATCGCTCCGACCCGTGCCTACGACGGATTGCCTGGGCTGTCCGCCGACGAGGCAGCCGATTGGATGGTCACCGCCGCGCGCACCCGTCCGGTCCGAATCGCACCCCGCATGGCCGTCACCGCCCACGCCGTCAACAGCTTCGCCCCGGCCGCGGTCGACGCCATCATGAAGCGCCAGCGGGTGCAGCCGAGCGCCTGATGGCCCAAGCGGTTACGCCGTCGGCAAGGTGTAGTCGCGGTATTCGTCGCGCAGCGCCTTCTTCAGCAACTTGCCGGTCGCGGTGTGCGGCAACTCGGGTACGAACACCACGTCGTCGGGCAGCCACCACTTCGCGACCCGGCTGCTCAGGTACTCCAGCACGCTGGCCCCGTCGACGTCGTGGCCGGCCCGCTTGACCACCAGCAGCAGTGGCCGCTCCTGCCACTTGGGATGCGGCACCCCGATGATCGCGGCCTCCGCCACGCCTGGGTGGCCCATCACCGCGTTCTCCACGTCGATCGACGAGATCCATTCTCCGCCAGACTTGATCACGTCCTTCGCACGATCGACGAGGTGCAGGTAGCCATCCGGGTCGATCGTCGCCACGTCGCCGGTGCCGAAGAAGCCCTCGGCGTCCACCGGCGAGTCGCCCTCGCCCTTGAAGTAGCCGTTGGTGATCCACGGCCCGCGCACCCGAAGATGGCCGAAGGCGATGCCGTCCCAGGGCAGCGGCCGACCTTCGTCGTCGACGATCTTCAGCTCCACGCCCCACACGCCGCGCCCCTGTTTGAGTTTGACGTCGACGAGTTCGTCGCCGGAGAGTTCGGCGTGTTTCGGCAGCAGATTGCTGATGACGCCGATCGGGCTGGTCTCGGTCATGCCCCAGCCCTGGACGACCCGCACGCCGAAGTCACCCTCGAAGCGTTCGAGCATCGCGCGCGACAACGCCGCACCACCGACGCCCACCCGCTCGAGCGCCAGGGTTCGCGGGTCGAGTTCGGGATGGTCATCGAGGTAAGCGAACAACATGAGCCAGACGGTGGGCACGCCCATCGAGAACGTCACCCGCTCGTCGCGCATGAGCTCGAATACGCTCTGCCCGTCCAGGAACCGGCCCGGCAGCACCAACTTCGAGCCGACCATCGCCGCCGCATAAGGCGCGCCCCAGCCGTTGGCGTGGAACATCGGCACGATGAGCATCAAGGACTCGCCGGAGTGAATCCCGAAGGTGTCGGGTGCGAGTTCCATCAGCGAGTGCAGCACCGTCGAGCGATGGGAGTACAGCACGCCCTTCGGGTTGCCCGTGGTGCCCGAGGTGTAGCAAAGCGACGACGCGGTGCGTTCGTCGAACTCCGGCCAGCTGAATTCGCTGCTCTGTTCGGCGATGAGCTCGTCGAACGCGAGCAGGTTCGGCACGTCGAGGGTTGGCAGCTGGTCGCGTCCGCAGAGTGCGACGAACGTCGTCACCGTCTTCAGCCGCGGCGCGAGTTTGTCGACAAGCGGTGCGAAGTCCACGTCGAACATCAGCACCCGGTCCTCGGCGTGGTTGACGATGTACTCGATCTGCTCGGGGAACAGGCGCGGATTGACGGTGTGCAGCACGGCGCCCGCACCGGAGACGCCAAAGTAGACGGCGAGGTGGCGGTGGCTGTTCCAGGCCAGCGTGCCGACCCGGTCACCGCTCGCCACTCCGAGGGCCGCAAGCGCGTTGGCGACCCGACGGGCGTCGTCGCGTACCCCCCGCCAGTTGGACCGACAGACGCTTCCGTCGGGCTGCCGCGACACGACCTCGGCGTCCGGGTGGAAGGTTGCCGCGTGCTCGATGATCGACGAGATGAGTAGCGGATGATCTTGCATGAGTCCGAACACGAGGGCCCCCCATCGCACGCCGCCACCGGCGACTCAGGCAAACAACCCTGCCACCATCGCGACGCGCTTCGGGGCATTACGGCAAGCAACCCAGCGGCTAGTTTATTAGGTTAGCCATGCCATACTCTCGGCGTGGCTGACAATGCGATCGAGCTGGACGCCGTCACCAAGCGTTTTGGGACCACCGACGACACCATGGCACTGCGCGGGGTGACATTCTCGACCCCAGCAGGTTCGGTGCTCGGGGTGCTCGGCCCGAACGGCGCGGGCAAGACGACCACCATCAACATCCTCTCGACCCTGCTCAGGCCGTCGACGGGACGCGCGACGGTCGCCGGGTACGACGTGGTCGACCAGGCCAAGCAGGTCCGCGCCAGCATCGGGCTCACCGGCCAGTACGCGGCGGTCGACGAGCTGCTCACCGGGCGCGAGAACCTCGTCCTCTTCGCCCGGCTGCGGGGCCTCGACCGGCGCCCGGCCCAGGAGCGCGCCGACGAGATGCTGGCGACGTTCAGCCTCACCGACGCCGGCGACAAGCGGGTGTCCACCTACTCCGGCGGGATGCGCCGCCGCGTCGACATCGCCTGCGGGCTCGTCGTCCCACCCAAGGTCGTCTTCCTCGACGAGCCGACGACGGGGCTCGACCCGCGCAGCCGCCGCGAGGTGTGGGACCTAGTCGCCGGGCTGAGCGGGCAGGGCATCACGACGTTGCTCACCACGCAATACCTCGAGGAGGCCGACGCGCTTTCCGACTCGATCGTCGTCATCGACCACGGTGAGGTCATCGCCGACGGCACCGCCGACGAGCTCAAGCGCAAGGTCGGCGGAAGCTACTGCCAGGTCACCCCGGTCGATCTCGCCGACGTGCCCCGCATCGCCGAGGCGCTCGCAGGCGTCGACGGACTCGAAACGGACAAGGACAGCGGGACGGTGTCGGTCCCGGCCCCCGACGGCGTCGGGACGCTGTCCGAGGTCTTCCGCCGCGTCGGCGCGCTCGGCGTTGAGCTCACCGACATCTCGCTGCGCAAGCCGTCGCTGGACGAGGTCTTCTTCAAGCTGACGGGCGCGCCGGCGAGCTCCACAGCGGACGCCTCGGCGTGACGGCACTCGGCGCGCTCACCGAACGCTCGGTGCTCGGCACCCTGCGCGACGGCGACCTGATCTTCGCGATCGGCGGGCCCGTCGCGTTCTTCCTGTGCTTCACCGTCACGCTGAGCAACGTCATCGACACCGGTGGCATGGCCTATCAGCAGTACGTCCTGCCGGTGATCGTGGTGCAGGCAATGATCTTCACGGCCATGACGACCGCCGACCGCGCCGCACGAGACCAATTGAGCGGCTTGGGTATTCGGTTGCGCTCCATGCCAATGACGTCGCTGGTTCCCGTCACGGCCCGGATGCTCTCATCCCTGATCCGCGCGACGGGCGCACTGGCGGGCGCGCTTGCCATCGGCTTCGCGTTCGGCTTCCGATTCCACGGTGGCGCGCTCGAAGTCGCTGCGTTCGTGGCGATCGCCCTGGTGCTGTCGCTGGCCCTGTCGCTTGGCGCCGACGCGATGGGATCGGTGTCCACCAACGCCGAGGCCGCGGGCCAGACCCTGCTGATTCCCCAGCTGCTGCTGGTGATGCTGTCGACGGGCATCGCGCCCGCCGCCGCGTTTCCCGCTTGGCTCGGGCCCTTCGTGCGCAACCAACCCGTCTCGCAGATCGCCGAGACGCTGCGCGCCCTTGCCCTCGGCGACGTCGAGCGGAGCAACCTGCTCATCAGCCTGGCGTGGTGCGTTGGGTTGCTGCTCGCGTTCGGCGCGATCGCGGTGCGGATGCAAAGGCGGACAAGGTGACTGCGCCCACGACATGGGCGTTGCAGAGCCGGTTGCAGGCCGGCCGGCTGCTGCGGCGCTGGACCCGCGAACCGGTCGTGTTGATCCAGGCGCTGATCTTCCCGACGTTCCTACTGGTGGTCTACAAGCTGGTGATCGGCCAGTCGATCCACCACCTCACGGGCGACGACAGCCTCTACGGACTGGTCCCGATGTGCGCCGTCGCCGGGGCGCTGTTCGGTGCGATCGGCGCAGGCGCCGCCCTACCCAACGAACGCGAGTCGGGGTTGCTCAGCCGGCTGTGGGTGTTGCCGGTGCACCGCGCCAGCGCGCTCACCGGACGCCTGCTCGCCGAAGCCGGCCGAGCATTCGTCGGGGCGCTGGTGATCACCGCGGTCGGCGTGGCGATGGGACTGCGCTTCAACGAAGGCTGGCTTGCCGCAATTGGTTTCGTGCTGGTGCCGGTGCTGATGGTGATCGGCTTCTCGACGGTGATCATCGCGTTCGGCGTCAAAGCAGGCGGCAAGAACATCATCACGGGGTTGTCGACGGTCGCGTTCCTGCTGCTGTTCTTCAACTCCGGCATGGTGCCCGCCACGGTGTTCCCCGGCTGGTTGCAGCCCTTCGTCAGGGCGCAACCGATGTCGCCTGCGATCGAGGCGATGCGCGCGCTGGCCGACGGCGGGCCCACGCTCTGGCCGGTGCTGCAGTCGGTGGCGTGGGTGGCCGGACTGCTCGCGGCGTTCGGGCCGATGGCCATACGCGGCTACCGAGCCGCCGCCGAGTCCGGCGCGTAGCAACCATCCACATGTGTTAAACACGACGTCATGGAGATTCTCGCCAGCCGAGTGCTGTTCCGGCCGGCGGACTACCGACGCTCGCTGGCGTTCTACCGCGACGCCATCGGCTTGGCGATCGCACGCGAGTACGGCGCCGGCACAGTCTTCTACGCCGGACAGTCGCTCATCGAACTCGCCGGGCACGGCACGCCGCCCGCATCGGCCCCGCCATTCCCCGGGGCGCTCTGGCTGCAGGTGCGCGACGTCTACGCGACGCAGGCCGAGCTCGAAGGCCGCGGCGTCGAGATCGCAAGGGAAGCCAAGCAGGAACTGTGGGGCCTTCACGAAATGCACGTCGCCGACCCCGATGGGGTGATGCTCATCTTCGTGCAGGTCCCCGAGACGCACCCGCTGCGTCAGGACACCAGACGCTGAACCGCGCCCTATAGCGGCGCGCCCCGTCGAGTGTGCGGTTTCATACGCGACTCGCCTATGAAGGTGTATCGATCCGCACACTCACCACGTCTGCGGGCATCCGCGGGAGATCAACGCCGCGCCGACGCGGTCGAGGAAGTACCGCGGCCGATTGAACAGGATTCCACTGGTCAACCTCTCGTCGATCCAACCCAATTCGGGTAGCTTCGCAAAACGTTCGACGTCCCAGGACCGCTGCCGCGGATTGGTCCAATGGTGGGCACCCTCGAAATCGACGCCGACGAGATACTCAGGCCAGCCCATGTCGATGCGGGCGAACAGCTTGCCGCGATGGTCGAAGACCTTGATCTGTGTCTGCAGTGGAGGAAATCCCGCGCGTATCAACAGCAGTCGCGTCATCGTCTCGTACGGCGACTCCGCACCGCCGTCGACGAGCCCGAGCGTGCTGCTGAGTCTCCGGAGACCGCGCACGTGCGGGTGCCGCGCGGCGACGGCGGCGACCTCATCGACCGTGAGCTCGGTGGCGTTCATCAACGCGTCGATGCGCTTCACCCCTTCATCCTCGGTGAACCACCTGCCAAGGTCGTACGCCGTGCGCGCCGGCGTCGAGACGGGCATGTCGTCGACCAACAGCACCTCCCCCGCCAGAAGCGTGTCCGAGTGCACGGCGACGCCACGCGGTGGCCGCCGATTCGAGTGGATGAGTTCGACGGGGACGTCGGAATCGACCCATTTGGCGCCGAGGAGTGCCGACGCGACCAGTCCGCTGAGCACGCCGGCGCGGTCGGACCACAGCCAAGCGGCCCGCGCACGTTGCGCAAGGGTCAACTCGGCGCCGCGTGGCAGCCAGATCCCCGGATACTCGGCGCGGTGGTGACGTCTCAACTCGCGGAACGTCAGCGCTTCGGCATCCAAGGCCTCGGACGCGACGAACGGCCACTCGATCTCCATGGCCGGACGTTCGCAGCCACATCCGACACAAACGACCAACCCACGCAGTGTTATCCACAGGGCCCCTGGGCGTTGAGCGTGCAAATCCATACGCCCGCATCGGAGAGTCGCGTACGAAACCGCACACTCGGCGATGCCAGATGAATTGCTGGGCACCCGCCGCCAGCCAATTCCGTTGCGGCACAGCCCCAGAACGCCAGCAGCCCGCGGTCCAATCGGACCGAGGGCTGCCAGTCGTCAACTAGTTCAGCGTGCGGGTGCTGCTCCCAGCGGCCACCCGACCGAAGCCAGCCGCGCGGCGACCTGGTGGATTTCCTCGGGGTTGGGCTCCTTGTCGATGACTGCCTGCACGGCGGTGCGGATCTCGTCCTCGGTAACCACGTCACCATCGCTGTTCTTGAGGATCGTCTGAGCGGCCTTGACGACCTCATCCTCGGTGAGCGAGCGCTTCAGCAGCGCCAGCACAGCGAAGTAGTCCTTCGGCGGCACGCCCTCCGGAAAGCCCTCGTGCAGCCAGCGCAGGACGTTGTCGAGGAAGCCGGGGGTGTTTTGGATCTCGGTCATGTTGCGATCAACTCACTTCTTTGGCATGAAGGGGAAGAGGTCTATACCGGTGTGGTGGATGATCGTCGTCCTGGTGATCCAGAAGACGGCAGTCACGATCACCCAGCCGACGAACAGAAACAGCACCAAACCCAGGTATTTCAACGCCGGATTGGGGGCGCTTACGGTTCCGGCGTCATCGGCGCCACCAGCCCCCTTCGAATATGCCACCAAACCGGCCGCGAAGACCGCGGGCAGACCGGCCCCAAGGAGCAGGCCGACCACCAGCACCTTGAGGATGCTCTCTGCGTAAACCATGAACGTTTCCTTTGCTTGTCGCGGATGGGCGGCTAGACGGCTGCCGGGTCCTTGGGCTTGGCCTCGCGCACGTCGGCGGGCACCACGGAGTTGGTCGAGTCGTCCCAATCGGCGTTGACGTTGCTCGAGTCGACCTTCTGCTGCTGCGCACGCCACCACATGTAGCCGGACAGCCCGACGAGGATGAGGAAGATCAGACCGTCACCCACCAGCTGCGTGGTGAACCCGGCCACCGTGTGCGAGATCCAGAACGCGAGCGCGCCAACGAGACCCGCGGCCGGCAGCGTCACCAGCCACGCGACGGCCATCCGGCCGGCGACCGCCCAGCGCACCTGGGCGCCGGGCTTGCCCACGCCGCTGCCCAGAATCGAGCCGGTCGCGACGTGGGTGGTCGACAGCGCCATGCCCGCGGCGCTCGAGCTCAGGATGATGGCGGCCGACGACGCCTCGGCGGCGAAGCCCTGCGGGGACTCGATCTCGACGAGCCCCTTCCCGAGGGTGCGGATGACGCGCCACCCACCGAGGTAGGTGCCGAGACCGATGGCCAACGCGCAGGTGAAGATGATCCAGAACGGCAGGCCGTTCTCCTTCACGTCGCCCGTCAGGTGACCGGTGGTGATGAGCGCGAGCGCAATGACGCCCATGGTCTTCTGCGCGTCGTTGGTGCCGTGCGCCAACGCGACCAGCGACGCGGTGGCGATCTGACCCCAGCGGAAGCCGCCCTCGCGGCGCTTCTGCGCCACGTTGCGGGTGAGGCGGTAGACCAGCCACGTTCCGCATGCCGCGACGAGGCCAGCGATGAGCGGGGCTGCGACGGCGGGAATCAGCACCTTCTGGGTGACGCCCGCCCAGTTGACCCCCGCAGTGCCCAGCGCCGCCAGCCCAGCGCCGATGAGCCCGCCGAACAGTGCGTGCGACGAGCTCGACGGGATGCCGAAGAGCCACGTCAGCAAGTTCCACAGAATTCCGCCGATGAGGCCAGCAAAGATGATCGTCAAGCCCATTGAGGCGTCGATGTTCGGCAACAGCGAACCCGTCTTGCTGTCCTGGACCTTCAGCACCGACGTCGTGACGGTGACCGCGACTTCGACGGAGAGGAAGGCGCCAACGAGGTTCAGGATGCCGGCCAACAACACCGCGGTCTTGGGTTTGAGAGCACCGGTGGCGATCGACGTCGCCATCGCGTTGCCGGTGTCGTGGAAACCGTTCGTGAAGTCGAATGCCAGTGCTGTGGCAATCAACAACACCAGGATGATTAGCTCTGCGCTCATGGCGCTAATTCTGGGGGTACGTAGTCAAATTTGACCAGCCACTAGCAGGGCTAAAAGAGTGCTTCGACCAGGCACTTTGCCCGCCTGGGCTAGGAGTTCATCCACTGTTCACCTGTCCGCCTCGACTCGTTTTCCCGGCGCGTACAGGCATCTCACAGGTTCCGCGCCGCGCCGCCTGGGTACCCCGCTCGCCACTAACATCGACGTGTCCGAGCACCGAGGCGACCTGCCGCCCCGATGGGGGAGTTGACGCAATGAACGGATTTCTCGCCAAGATCGTGGCGTGGCTGAATGCTGGCTATCCCGAGGGAGTTCCGGGTCCGGACCGCGTGCCGTTGATGGCGCTGCTCACCCGCAGGCTCACCAATGAGGAAGTGAAGGCCGTCGCGCAGGATCTGATGGACCGCGGCGAGTTCGACCACATCGACATCGGCGTGCTGATCACCGAGCTCACCGACGAACTCCCCAGGGAGGAGGACGTCGAACGGGTCAGGGAGCGGCTTGCCAAGAAGGGCTGGCCGCTCGACGACCCACGCGACGACGCGGAGGACTCGCAATAGCAGTCCTGCGCGCCCATCCGGTCGGCGCCGGGGATGGCGCCCTGGCGTTGATGCCCGCGCTCGAAGCCGCGTTGGCGGGTTCAGCGGACGCCGTGCTGCCCGTGCCCGCGGACGACGCGCGCGAGACACGGCTGTTGACGACGTCGTTGCGCGCCGGTGAGTCCATCGGTGACGACGTGGCGGTGGTGGTGTCGACGTCGGGCACGACGGGCGTCCCGAAGGGCGCGATGCTGTCGGCGTCGGCGTTGACGGCCAGCGCGTCGGCCACCCACGATCGGCTCGGCGGCCCTGGGCGCTGGCTGCTCGCCCTTCCCGCCCACCACGTGGCCGGGCTGCAGGTGCTGGTGCGCAGCACGCTGGCGGGGACGACGCCGGTCGCGCTGACGGCGAGCTTCGACGCGGCCGAATTACCCACCGCCATAGCTCGTTTGGGCACGGGGCGACGGTACGCCTCAGTGGTCGCGGTGCAACTCGACAGGGCGCTGCGCGATCCTTCCGCCACCGCGGCGCTCGCCGACCTCGACGCCGTGCTGATCGGCGGCGGCCCGATGCCCGCAACCGTCGGCGAAAGAGCCTCGGCAGCGGGGATTTCGGTGGTCAGGACGTACGGAATGAGCGAGACGGCAGGTGGCTGCGTGTACGACGGCCGTCCGCTCGACGGGGTCCGGGTCCGCATCGAGGGGGGCCGCGTCGTGCTGGGCGGTCCGACCCTCGCGCTGGGGTATCGCAACCCGGCGACGCCCGACCCGTTCGCGGAGCCGGGTTGGTTTCGTACCGATGACGTTGGCATCGTGGATGATTCGGGCACACTGCGGATCATGGGCCGCGTCGACGACGCGATCAGCACGGGCGGGCTTACGGTGTTCCCGCAGCTCGTCGAGGCTGCGCTTGCGACGCATCCCGCCGTCGATGACTGCGCCGTGTTCGGCGTGCCCGACGAACGGCTGGGCCAACGCGTCGTCGCGGCCGTCGTCGTGACCGCAGGCCATCCTGCCCCGACGGTGGCCGACCTACGCCCACACGTCGTGCAGACCCTTGACCCCACCGCAGCACCGCGAGAGGTCCACGTCGTCGACGCACTCCCCCGGCGCGGCATCGGCAAGGTGGACCGAAAAGAGCTCGCCGCACGGTTCCGCGCTGGCGCATGATGGAGACATGCGTCGTGAAGTCACCACCGTCGAAGAACTGAGGGCCATCGTCGGCCAGCCCGTCGCCGCCGTCGCGAACAAGGTCAAGGACCGGCTGTCGGCGGCCCAGCAGGACTGGTTGTCGCACTCGCCGCTCGGTTTCGTGGCCACGACGGGCGCCGACGGACGCGTCGACGTCTCCCCCAAGGGTGATCCACCCGGATTCGTCCACATCGTCGACGACACCACCATCGCCATCCCCGAACGGCCGGGCAACAAGCGCGTCGACGGCTATCTCAACGTCCTGGCGCGGCCACACGTCGGCACCGTGTTCCTCATCCCCGGCCGCGGAGACACGTTGCGCATCAACGGATCCGCCACGATCGTGTCCGATGCCGACTACTTCGACGCGATGATGGTCGACGGCAAGCGACCCATCCTGGCCCTCGAGATCGCCGTCGAAGAGGTGTTCTTCCACTGCGCCAAGGCATTTCTGCGGTCGGAGACGTGGAAGCCGGAGACTTGGGATCCCGGGGCAGTGCCGAGCGTCGCGCAACTAGCCAAGGCCATCAAGCCCGACATGAGCGACGAAGAACTCGAAAGGTACTACTCCGAGGACAATCTCAGAAAGCTCCTCTACTAGCGCGAAAGTCGTCGCTCGCCAGGGGTTTGGAACTGACGTAAACGGAAATTCTGACGTCAGGGAACCATCCCTTGATAGATCGGAAGAACACATGATCGTGCTCGGTGTGATCCTGCTGCTGATCGGCTACTTCACGGGGTTGTCGATCCTCTACACGATCGGCGGAATTCTGCTGATCATCGGCGTTGTGCTGTGGGTGCTCGGCGCCGTCGGACGGCCCGTTGGGGGTCGAAAAGTCTGGTTCTAGGTGCCCGACACCGACCAGGAGTCGGTGACTCCTCGGGTACGACGCGCCGCGGCGTGGTCATGGCGACTGCTCGTCATCCTCGCCGCGGCGATCGTCGTCTTCGAGGCGATGCGCCGGCTCGGCCTGGTCGTCGTCCCGGTCGCCCTGGCCCTGATACTGACGGCGTTGCTGCTGCCCGCGGTCGACGCCCTCGATCGATACGGCGCCGCCCGCGGCGGGGCGGTGGCGTTCGTGCTCGTGCTCGGCATGTCCGCACTGGTGGCAATCCTGGCCTTCGTCGTCAACCAATTCGTCGACGGTGCACCGCAACTCGTCGAACAAGTGACCCGAGGCATCGAGGGGGTCCGACGCTGGCTGGTCGACGGACCCTTGAAACTACGCAGCGATCAGCTCACCCAGGCCGGCGATCAGGTCATCGATGCGCTGCGCAACAACCAAGCTCAGCTGACCACCGGGGCCCTGTCGACCGCTGGCACCATCGCCGAGATCGTCACCGGCGTTCTGCTGGTGCTGTTCACGACGATCTTCTTCCTGCTCGGTGGACGCAACATCTGGCAGTTCGTCACCAAGGCGGTGCCACGAACGCAGCGCTCACGCGTGCGCAAGGCCGGCGCCGCGGGCTTTCACTCCCTGGCCGGTTACGCGCGGGCGACGTCAGTCGTGGCGCTCGTGGACGCGGTCGCGATCGGCAGCGGGCTCGCCATCATGGGCATTCCGCTGGCGCTCCCCCTGGCCTCGCTGGTCTTCCTCGGCGCGTTCGTTCCAATCTTCGGGGCGGTGATCACTGGCCTGCTGGCAGTCATCGTCGCGCTGTTCGCGAAGGGCCTGGTCTACGCGCTGATCACGCTCGGCCTGGTCATCGCCGTGATGCAGCTCGAGGCACACGTGCTGCAGCCCCTTGTGATGGGTCGCGCCGTGTCGATCCACCCGCTTGCCGTCGTGCTCGGCATCGCGACCGGAGGCGTGCTCGCCGGGGTCCTCGGTGCGCTGCTCGCAGTGCCCGCCATCGCGTTCTTCAACAGCTTCGTGCGAGTGCTCGTCGCCGAGGATCCCGGCGACGGCTAGCCCCGACGTTCAGTACTTGCCGAAGACCAGCGCGACGTTCTGGCCGCCGAAACCGAACGACGTGCTGACGGCGTACCGGTAGTCGTCCTTGCGAGGCTCGCCTGCCACGACGTCGAGTTCCATTCGGGCATCGAGGTTTTCGAGGTTCAGCGTCGGAGGCACGACACCGTCGCGCAGGGCGAACGCCGTCAGCACCGCCTCGATGGCGCCAGCGGCGCCGAAGGTGTGCCCGAGCGCACCCTTCGGCGCGTACACCGCCGGTTGCGCGCCACCGAACACCTTCCTCAGCGCGACCGCCTCGGCGAGGTCACCTGCGACGGTGCCCGCGGCGTGGGCGTTGACGTGGTCGATGTCTCCAGGCTGCAGGCCGGCCACGCGGATCGCGCGCGCGACGGCGTCGGCCGCCTGCTCCCCGTCGGGGTCGTTGGCCATGATGTCGTAGCCGTCGGAGTTCATCGCCGAGCCGAGCACCCGGGCCAGGATGTTGGCGCCTCGGGCCTTCGCGTGCGCCTCGGTCTCCATCACGAACAGCGCGCCGCCCTCGCCGAAGACCATGCCGGTCCGATCGCGGTCGAATGGGCGGCACGCCGCACCCGGATCGTCGTCCTTCGTCGACAGCACGCCGTCGAGCTGGGAGAAGGCGGCGATGGGGACGGACTCGATGCGGCTCTCCACTCCGCCGCAGATCACCACGTCCGCGTCCCCGAACGCGATCTGCGTCCACGCCTGAGCCACGGCGCCCGCGCCCGAGGCGTCGCCGAGCATGGGCGCCGACACCCCGGCCTTCGCTTGGAGTTCCAGCCCGACCGTGGCTGCCGCGCCGTTCGGCATGAACATCTGCACGGACAGCGGGGACACCGCCTTCAGGCCCTTCGCGCGCATCCGGATGTAGGCCTCGATGACTTCCTCGCCCGAGCCGAAGCCGGTGCCGATGGACACGGCCAACCTCCTGGGGTCGACGACGGGTGAGCCGCAGTCCTGCCACGCCCTGCGGGTCAAGACGAGCGACAGCTGCTGCAGGTACGAGAGCCGGCGCAGCTCCACCCTGGTGAGCTCGGCGTCGACGTGCTCGCGGAGCGCGGCGCCGATTCGGGTGGGCAGCTCGATGTCGCCGCGCAGCGCGTCACCCAACGGGCGAACGCCGGTCTGGCCGTCGAGTAGCGCCGTCCAGGTGTCCTCGGCGTTTGGCGCAAGGCCACTGGTGAGGGCTACACCGGTAATGACTACGTCTGGATGTGCTCTCGTCATCGGTCACCACCTCGTCGAACGGTCCACTCTCCACCTTGCGGCTTCCGCACCAATTGCACCCAACCGCGGCACCGCGATGCAAGTCGGGGTCGTTGGCGACTCCCCCCGACGATCCCAGCGCGCGGTTGAACAGGCGCTGAAGTGGGTAAACGTGCCGATACGTAGGGCCTTGAGGACCGTGGGGAAAGGCGGGCGACATGGCCAGGAGTGGAACTGCGGAACGACACGTCCAGTACGGGATCCAGACTCCGAACAGCAACACGATTCTGATGGTGACGGAGGATCTGGCTGAGGCGGAACACATGCTCGACATGGTCGGCGAGGGGCGGCTTACCGTGCGGACGATCAGCTACGGACGGTGGCGCGTGCTCGACGCCGATCGGGCAGCCGGCTAAGCGACGAGCGCCAGCACCTGCTCTGCAGCCGCGTTCAGCGCAGCGGGTTCGATCCCACCCTGGCGCAGCACCTGGAAACCGCGCATCAACCCGAGCACCATCGTCGCCAGTGCGTCCGGGTCGGCCGTGGCCGCGAGCGTGCCGTCGGCCTTGGCCTCGACCAGACAGTCGACCAGGTCGGCCCGCCAGCGGCGCAGCGCGTCGCCGACGATGCGATCAACCTGCTCGTCGCAACCGCCGAGTTCGGCCGAGCTCTTCGACATCAGGCAGCCGCGCCGTTCGGTGTCGGCGATGACGTCGGCCACCATCGCGCGGACGTGGTTGGAGAGCCGCTCGAACGCGGGCACGCCCGGCTCACGCAACTGCGCCGACACCCGGTCGATCGCCGCGACGCAGTAGGTGTCGAGGGCCCGCAGGAACAGCGAATGCTTGTCGCCGAAGGCTCCATACAAGCTGCCCTTGCCAAGCCCGGTCGCGGCGGTGAGGTCTTCGACGGAGGTGGCGACGTAGCCGCGGTTCCAGAACTGGTCGCGGGCCGCCTCCACCACGTCGGCTTCGTCGAAGGTGCGTGGTCGTGCCATCAGCCCAATCTACGCCGTTATGGAATACCTGGTCCATAAATGGACTCGCCGGTGCTGAACGCGTCGTGAACGCTTAACAGTTCGTGACATTCCCGCAGGTAACGCACGCATCCGGCTACTGTGGAAAGTCGTGACCCGGGTGCTCATCGCCGACGACGACACCGTCGTGCGCGACGTGCTGCGCCGGTATCTCGAACGCGACGGACTCGACGTGTCGACCGCCCGCGACGGCCACGAAGCCATGTCGCTGCTGGGGTCGGAACAGATCGACCTCGCGATCCTCGACGTGATGATGCCGGGCCCCGACGGGCTGGCGCTGTGCCGCACGCTGCGCGAACGTAGCGGCTTCACCGTTCCGGTGATCCTGCTGACGGCCCTGTCCGAGGAGGCCGACCGCATCGCGGGCCTCGAGGTCGGCGCGGACGACTACGTCACCAAGCCGTTCAGCCCGCGCGAGCTGGCGCTGCGGGTTCGTTCGGTGCTCCGGCGCGCGCCCGCGTCGCCGCTGCCTCCCGCCGGCCCGATCACGGTCGGCCGGCTCTCCGTGACCGCGGCCGCACGCTCGGTGACCATCGACGGCCGCCCAGTGAGCCTGACGAACCGCGAGTTCGACCTGTTGCTGTTCTTCCTCACCCACCCGGACGTGGTGTTCAGTCGGGAGGAGTTGCTGAAGCGGGTGTGGCAGTGGGACTTTGGCGACCTCTCCACCGTCACCGTGCACGTCAAGCGGCTGCGCTCCAAGCTCGGCGACGAGCACCGCGTCCAGACGGTGTGGGGCCGCGGCTACATGTGGAGCGGGCCGCCGGATGCCGATGCCTGACTTCTGGGAGATCGTCGGGCTGGCCCTGGCCTGCTCAGTGCCCGTGGTGCTGGCGGGGGCCATCGTGATCCGCGTCGCGCAGTCGTGGTCGCTGGCGGTGAGCATGGTGGCGCTGGTGCTCATCCCGACGCTCGCGACGTTCACGGGAGTACTCGGCGCCAGCGGGTTCATGATCACTCAGGGGTTCGAGCGGATCGCCGTCGTGCTCGTCATCGTCTCCATCGTCACCATTCCCGCTGCGGTGATGCTGGCCCGCTACCAGGCCCGTCGCACGGTGTGGGAGAACGAGATTCGCGAGTCGGAGAAGGCGGCCGAGGAAAGCCGGCGCCGGCTGGTCGCCTTCGTCAGCCACGACCTGCGGACCCCGCTGGCCGGGATTCGCGCGATCGCAGAGGCCATCGCAGACGGGGTGGTCGCCGACGAAGGGGTGCGCAGCCATGCGAAGCACATCGAGCAGGAGACGATTCGGCTCTCCGAGATGGTTGACGACCTCTTCGAGATGTCGAAGATCAACGCCGGTGCCGTGCAACCCGTTTACGACAAGGTGGCCCTCGACGAGGTCGTCGACGACGTCATGTCCGCCCACCGGATAGCCGCCGAGCGCGCGGGGGTCGTATTGCGTGCCGACATGCCCGCCAACCCCGTCCAGGTGATCGGCAGCGACCGCGCGCTGGTGCGGGTGCTGTCCAACCTCGTCGCGAATGCGATCGCCCACACGCCGGGCGGCGGCACGGTCGAACTCGCGGTCGGCTCCGACGAGCGCGGCGCCTGGGCGCGGGTCGATGACACGGGCGTCGGGATCGACGAGGCCGACCTGCCGCGCGTCTTCGACGTGGCGTACCGCGGCTCGAACGGGCGGGTTCCGCGGGAGGATTCGTCGCTGCCGAGCGGGTCGGGCCTGGGGCTGGCCATCGCGGCGGGGCTGGTGCAGGCGCATCACGGCAGCTTGACCGCATACAACCGCGACACCGGCGCCCGTTTCGAAGTGCGCTTGCCGCTGGCCGGCGAGGAGTGACCGCCCGGCTCTTGTTATTGAGTGATCGTTCTACTATCGTCGGTAGCCATGGCCAAGACGAGTACCGAGAAGGCACTGCGCAAGTTCAGATTCGAGCGACGGGTCGGTCGCGTCGTGATGAATCCCGTGGTCAACGCCCTCGGCCGAATCGGCATTCACCCGCCGTTGACGGTCGAACTGGAGACCACCGGGGCCAAGTCGGGCCAGCCCCGACGCGTGCCGCTCACCGGCCGCGCGGATGAGCACGGACTGTGGGTGATCTGCCAACACGGCCGCCGCGCGGGCTGGGCGTACAACATCGCCGCCAATCCGCGGGTGCGCGTCCGCATCAAGGATCAGTGGCGCACCGGCACGGCCACCTTCGAGCCCGACGACGACGTGCGCGCCCGCGCCCGCAGCTTCGGCGGCAACGGCAAGCTCACTCAGTCCGCCACCGCGATGACGATGCGCGCGATGGAGAGCGACCCGATTTCGGTGCGGATCACGTTCGACTAACGCCGGGCGAGTTCACTCCGGCAACGAATTGCTCAACCGCTGGGTGGCGGTCAGGTAGTCCTCGATGAATTCGAGCACGACGTCGCGTGCAGGCTTCACCTTGTTCATCAACCCGACGCCCTGGCCGACGAAGTAGGTGGCGAGCGCCTGCGCCCCCGGATGCCCCTGTTCGGCCAGCGCGTCGACGCGCCGGAGCACGGGCTCGCACAACATCGACTGCAGTGGCAGCGGCAGCGGCTTGCGCCCGTCCTCATGGGGCTGCCATGCGTCGGTCCACTCCGAAACCAGTTGCCGGGAAGGCTTTCCGGTGCGACCGGCCGAGCGCACCGTGTCCCGCGACGTCGCAGCGAGCATCTTCTGCACCGTGGCGGGCGCCGTCTCGGCCTCCTCGGTGGTCAGCCACACCGAGCCCGTCCACGCGCCCGCGGCCCCCATCGCGACCGCGGCGGCCATCTGCCGTCCGGTGACGATGCCCCCGGCGGCGAGCACCGGCACCTGGGATCCGGATGCCTCGATGGCTTCAAGTACTTCGGGGATGAGCACCAGCGTGGTGACCTCGCCGCAGTGCCCGCCCGCCTCGGTGCCCTGGGCGACGATCAGGTCGACGCCCGCCGCGACCTGCTTGACGGCGTGCTCCTTGGCACCGACGAGCGCCGCCACCGGCACGCCGTGCTCCCGACCGGCGTCGATCATGTAGTCCGGCGGCACGCCAAGCGCATTCGCGATCAGCTTGATCGGGTGGCTCATCGCCACCTCGAGCAGTTCCTGGCCGGTGTCCCCCGACAGGGACGATCCGCCGATGCGCGGCGACGACTCCGGTTCGATGCCGTGGGCTGAGAGCAACTCGGCGACGAAGTCCTTGTACCCGTCCGGGATTCGGTCGGCGAGTTGCCTGCCCGAGAGGTGCTCGCCCTTGCCCTCGAACTTGGCGGGCACGATGATGTCGGCGCCGTACGGCTTGCCGTGGACGTGGGCGTCGATCCACGACAGCTCCTGGTCGAGCTGTTCGGGCGTGTACGCGGTGGCCCCTAGCACCCCGAACCCGCCGGCATTCGTCACCGCGGCCACCACGTCGCGGCAGTGACTGAACGCGAAGAGTGGGAAGTCGATGCCGAATTGTTGACACATGTCGAGTTTCACACTCGACAGTATGGCTAACCGCGCAACCGCGCGAACGCGAGACCTCCGTCCATTGTCCGGCACGCCCCTGATGGGAGGATGACGTCCGTGGCAAGTTTCGCGCAGTGGCTCGAGGGCGCCCGCCCGCGGACGTTGCCCAACGCCGTCGCCCCGGTGATCGCGGGGACCGGCGCGGCGGCCTGGCTGGACCACGCGGTGTGGTGGAAGGCGTTGTTGGCGCTCGTCGTCGCGCTGGCCCTGATCGTCGGCGTGAACTACGCGAACGACTACTCCGACGGCATCCGCGGCACCGACGACGTGCGCGCCGGACCGCTGCGCCTCGTCGGCTCGAAGCTGGCCTCCCCAAAGGCGGTGTTGACCGCCGCCGTGGTGAGCCTGGCCGTCGGTGCGCTGGCCGGACTGGCGCTGGCGATCGTCAGCCAGCCATGGCTGATCGCGGTCGGCGCGGCGTGCATCGCCGGGGCGTGGCTGTACACCGGCGGATCGAAGCCGTACGGCTACCTCGGCCTCGGCGAGGTCGCAGTGTTCGTCTTCTTCGGGCTCGTCGCGGTGCTCGGCACCCAGTACACGCAAACGCTGCGGGTGGATTGGGTGGGCGCCGCGTGCGCCGTCGCCGTCGGCGCGTTGTCGTCGGCGGTGTTGGTGGCCAACAACCTTCGCGACATCCCGACGGACAAGGAATCCGGCAAGATCACGCTCGCGGTCCGGCTGGGCGACGGCCGAACTCGGGTGCTGTACCAGCTGCTGGTGGCGGTCGCCTTTGTGCTGACGCTGGTGCTGATGCTGGCGACGCCGTGGGCGGCGGTCGGGTTGGTAGCGCTGCCGCTAGCCGGGCGGGCCGCCGCGCCCGTGCGCAAGGGCTTGGGCGGCAAGGACCTGATTCCCGTGCTCCGCGACACCGGTTTGACGATGCTGGTGTGGTCCGTCGCCGTGGCGCTTGCGTTGACATTCGGCTGACGCGACGGGTTCGCCGAGCGTGCCGCCACCGCGAGAATCGGGCCGGAATTTCGCAGTGGGCTCACGTTGGACGCGCCTACGCTGAGTTAATGACCGACACCGACGCCGAGCAGGCCCAGCGCCTCGCAGGTGGCAACACTGCATCACTCATGCCGCAGGAGCGCACCGTCGAAGAAGAGCGCCTGCACCGCAAGCAGAACCTGGCCGCGGCCTTCCGGCTGTTCAGCCGCTTCGGATTCGACGAAGGCGTCGCCGGGCACATCACCGCCCGCGACCCCGAACTGACCGACCACTTCTGGGTCAACCCGTTCGGCATGCACTTCGGCCACATCCGCGTCAGTGACCTGCTGCTGGTCCGCCACGACGGCACGATCGTCGAGGGCGACAAGCCGTTGAACCAGGCCGCGTTCGCGATCCATTCGCAGGTGCATGCCGCCCGGCCCGACGTGATCGGCGCCGCTCACTCCCACTCGGTCTACGGCAAGACGTGGTCCACCCTGGGTCGGCTGCTCGACCCCATCACCCAGGACGCGTGCGCCTTCTACGACGACCACGCGCTGTTCGACCAGTACTCCGGCGTCGTGCTCGACCTCGAGGAGGGCAAGCGCATCGCGCACACGCTCGGCGATGGCAAGGCCGCCATCCTGCGCAACCACGGCCTACTCACCGTTGGACACTCGGTCGAGGAGGCGGCGTGGTGGTTCATCACCATGGAACGCTCCTGCCACGCCCAGCTGATGGCCGAAGCCGTCGGGAAACCGGTGCTGATCGACCCCGAAATGGCCAAGCTCACCGCGGGCCAGGTGGGCACCCACTTCGCCGGCTGGTTCAGCTTCCAGCCGCTCTACGACCGCATCACCCGCGAGCAGCCCGATCTCTTCGACTGATTCCGGTTGAATCGGCGTTCTGACCGGCGCCGCCCAAGCGCTCCCGATACTTTCATGGCAAGCCGGGAGGACACGCCAATGTCGGACGTCTTCGTGTCGTATGCGCGAACCGATCGCGACATCGTCGCGCCGATCATCGACGCATTGCGCAGCGCCGGCGAGAACGTCTGGGTCGACACCGACGAGATCGAGCCCTCGGCGGTGTGGCTGGACGAGATCAGATCGGCGATCGCGGCCGCCGACTCCATGCTGTTCTTCATCTCCCCCGATTCCGCAGCGTCGGACGTGTGCCGCACCGAGCTCGACCACGCCGTGCAACTCGCGAAACGGATCGTTCCCGTGGTCATCCGGGACACGCCGACGACCTCGGTTCCGCCTCCGCTACCAGATATCAACTGGCACTTCGTAACTCGCGAATCATTCGACGACGACGTCGCCCGCCTCGTCGAAGTGCTCGAGACCGACATCGCACGCGTTCATCAGCACACGCGCCTGCTGGTGCGCGCCACCGAGTGGGATACGCGTGGCGGTGACGCGAGCCTGCTGCTCCGTGGCGTACAACTCACCGAGGCCGAGCAGTGGCTCGAAGGCCAGACCGACCGCAAGCCAACCACTGTCCCCGTCCAGAGCAGGTTCATCGCCACCAGCCGCCGCGCTGCCAGCCGCCGACAGCGTGGATCGATCGCCGCTGCGGTGGCCATCGCCACGACGATGGCCATCGTCGCCACGTTGGCGATCTTCTTCTGGCACAACGCCACGGTTCAGCGCAATGCCGCGACGTTACAGCGGACCATCGCGGTATCGCGACAGTTGGCGGCCGAGTCTCAGACCAACCTCATTGGCGACCCCCAGCTCGCGCTCATACTGGCACTGCGCGCGTACGACAGTGCCCCCACCGAGGGGGCGATGTCCGCGGTTCGAGAAGCCGTGCGCCAGTCCACCGTTCGGGCGATGATGCCGCCCCCCGATACGGACACGAACGAACTCACGACGATCGGTCAGCACGCCTTCGACGCCTCCGGCCAACACGTGGTGACACACACCGAGCTGGAAGTGCAGGTGTGGGACTGGATCCGCTCGCCAGCCGGCGACCCCGCCGACGTGGCCGCCAAGACCGTCGGCCAGAAACATGGCTCCGTGGTCGGGTCGGAATTTCGCGCCAATGGCGACGTCGTGTTCGCGACGAGCGACGGCACCGTATTCGCTTGGGACTGGCGTCAAGGTCAAGCGGCGCAAGCCATTCGGACGATCACTCGTGTTGGGCGAGCTCCAGTGCTCAGCCCAGGAGGCAAGTACGCCATCGAGTTCGACTACCTGAATGTCGACGGCCTCGTGACGTTGACGCCGCTCGACGGTGGACGGACCATACGGCTCGTCGCGGGCAAAGCGGTGCGGGCGGTGGCACTCAGTCCTGACGAGAGGTACCTCGCGACCAACGGAGACACCGACGTCGACGTGTGGAACCTCGCCGACCTGTCCCGACCCGCGACGTATCCGATCGGCGAGGACGTGGCCGGTGGATCGATGGCGTTCAGTCCCGACGGCTCCCGGCTTGCCGTCGCCGTCGGCCAATCCGCCAAGGTGTTGGACCTCACCGCGACAACGGATCCCGCGCAGACAGTGGCGAAGGCCAGAACCTTGTCGATCGATCCGCCGCCCGGCCATCCTGCACATTGCTGCGACGTCAACGCACCGCTGCTGGTGTGGAGTCCCGACGGCAAGCAACTGGCGGCGGGCACGAGCGATGCCTCGCTGCGGGTGTGGGAGGGCAATTCCCCAACGCCTTTGTACCTCAACGGCAACGTCTCGACGTCCGGTGGCGTCGCGTTCAGCACCGACGGGAAGTACATCGCCACCGGAGGCGGCCAAGTCGCGATCTGGGAGTGGACGGCTGGGAGCGCGCGGGAGTATGCCGGCACGGCCAAGGGACTTCCGATCATGCGCCCGGACGGGAACACCGTCGCGGTCGCCACCGATGCCATCGACACGGTCCTGGTCGACACGAGGGGCGTGTCAACACCGCTTGGCCACGGCATTCCGCTCGCCTTTAGCGCGGACGGTCGCCACCTTGCGATGGAGCAAGCCAACGCGATCACGGTGTGGGACTTGAACACTCGGTCACGGATCGCCAGCCTGGCGGTGTCCAACAGGGACGATTTCGACACCATCCCCGGGTATGCGATCAGCGACTTCCAGGTGGCATTCGACCCCACCGGCGGAGTCCTCGCCGTACGTGACCAGACCGAGCGCCCCGCCAGCCTGCTCATCTGGCCGTGGGCGTCGGCCAAACCGCCGGTCACGCTCCGACCTCACGGCCGATCCGACGCGGGCGTGACGGCGCTACTCGGCTGGCGTCCCGACCAACGGGTCGACTTCATCGAC
Source organism: Mycobacterium sp. RTGN6 (assembly GCF_033804605.1). Taxonomy (NCBI): domain Bacteria; kingdom Bacillati; phylum Actinomycetota; class Actinomycetes; order Mycobacteriales; family Mycobacteriaceae; genus Mycobacterium; species Mycobacterium sp. RTGN6. The sequence goes on along the minus strand of NZ_JAPZKZ010000003.1, from coordinate 220,534 downwards.
GACAGCACCAACGGCCTCCAGTCCTGGGACGGCACCGGGCCGGCGACGGTGCTGCAGTCGTTGCCCGACGGAACGAACTCCGACGGGCTGTTCCAAGTGGCGTACCTCACGCCGTCCAAGATCGTGTTGACCTCTAGCCACGCGTCCATATGGGACCTGACCGCACAGACCGTGACCGAGGTGCTGCCCGACTACGGGCCGAGCCAATTCGCCCTGGCCGACAACGGTCCGACGCTGGCGGTTTCGACCGACGACGGCTATGTCGGGGTGTGGGACCTGCAGCCGGACTCAGCTCCGATCGAAGTGGGGCGCTATGAGGTGGCACCCCACCTGGCCATCAACCCCGACGCGTTCCTGCTGGCCGTGAATGACACGACCGGACTCCATCTCGTGCCAACGGCCTTCGCCATGCCCTTTCCAGCGGTCCTCTCGCTGGCCCGAAGCCTCGTCGTCAGGCAACTGACCTCAGCCGAGGAGGCGGAGTACTCGACGAACTGAGCAACCCCGGCGATTTCGGCGCGGTTACGGACGCTCAGCGAGCGAAAGCGCGCCGAAGTCGCTAGGTGGCGAGGGCGGCGAGCAGGCGATCGAGGTCGTCCTCGGTGTTGTACAGGTGAAACCCCACCCGGACCGCGCCCGCCCGAACCGACGCCCGGATTCCGGCCGTGGCCAACTTGTCGGCGGCGTCCTCGATCGGCAGCGACACGATGGCCGAATCAGCTTGCGGTAGCCCGAGTTCAGCGCACGTCCGGTTGGCCAGCCCCACGCAATGCGCCTCCACCGCCACAGCGTCCAGCGAAGCGAGCCACGGCAGCGTCAGCCCCGCCCCAAGCGCACCGAACCAGGCCGGCGACGTGTCGAACCGGCGCGCGTCGTCGGCCAGCCGCAGCGGCAACCCGTAGATGGTCGACCACGGCTCCGGCCCCGCGTACCAATTCGCGGCGTGCGGCGTCACGAGCCCAGACATGCGGTCGCTCAACGACATCCACGCGGTGCCGCGCGGTGCCAGCAGCCACTTGTACACCGCCGCGACGGTGACGTCGGCCCAGCCGAGCTCCAGCCGCTTCCATCCGACCGCCTGCGTGACGTCGAGCACCGTCAGCGTGTCGCTGCCCGCCACCGCGGCCCGCAACGCCTCGACGTCGAGCACGTCACCGTTCGCCGACTGCACGACGCTCGCGACGACACCGTCGTAGTCGGACGCCGTCGCCACCAACTCCGCAGCGCTCAACTCGGTCAGCGTGACGCCACGACCAGCCTGCGCGGCGAACGGGAACGTGGTGCTGGTGAACTCGCCGGCGAGTGTCACGAGCCGACTACCATCGGGAACCGCGGCAGCGATCAAACCCAGCAACGCCGAGACACTGCCGCCCATCGCAACGGACTCGAGGGGTACCCCAGCAAGCGCGGCGTACCCGGCACGCCCGCGTCGTACCGGCTCGTCGAACGATCGGGCATCCATCGTGCCCGCCTGCCAGGCGTCGATGCAGGTACGCAGCTCGTCGACGAGGAAGGCCGGCGGCAGGCCGTAGGTCGGCGAGTTGAGAAAGCCTTCCGCACCGACGAATTCAGCTCCGAATGCCGAACGCGCCGCCGTCACGTGTCGGACGGTTCGTCGCCGCGCAGCCGTGCCCTGAGGTCTTCGCGGTCGCGCTGCCTGCGCTCGTCGAAGTCGGCGATGCTGACCGTCGCGCGACGCCGCAACGGCGCGAACACCCAGATGCCCAACGGGAAGGCCAACACGATCGCGAACAGCACCGCCACCGTCACCGGGAAGTCCACGGTGATGAGCCGACCCGCCGCGTAGACGACCACCGCCAGCACTGCCGCCAACCCCAGCCGCGCCAACAGGTAGGCAGCGACGTCGAACGCCACGCGCGTGCCGGGCCGACCGCTCATTTCCGGAGTCGTTTCGCTCCCGCTGTCCGCATCAGCCACGAACCGAGCGTACCGATGGCGCGTATATTGACTCCAAGGAGGTTTTTTGCGTGCTGCAGTTCTTACTCCTCGTCCTCATCTTGGCGGGCTTGGGCTTTACGGTCTGGCGGTTGTCGCGGACCGTCGCCAGTAGGCCCAAGACCAGGATGATCGGGCCGGACGACGACCCGGACTTCCTACGGAGGATCGGCCACCCCGACAACGACCCGCGCTAGCGGGTGTCCGGGAAGCCGTTTGCCACCACCGCCGCCATTTCGAGCAGCGCATCGCGGGTCGGCGGCTTGAGCCGGTCCAAATTGATCTCGGCGCCCTCTTCGAGGTGCGGATCGAACGGCACGTGAATCACGGCTCTGCACCTGCGCGCGAAGTGATCGTCGACCTTGCGCAGGTCGACCTTCCCGGACCGGGGCCGCACCGCATTGATGACCGCGATCGAGTCGCGCACCAACTGCTGGTGGCCATGGGCGTCCAGCCAGTCCAGCGTCGCTGACGCGCTTCGCGCCCCGTCGACCGAACCCGAGCTGACCACCACCAGCAGGTCCGCGTTGTTCAGCACCGCCGACATCGCCGAATGCAGCAGACCCGTCCCGCAGTCGGTCAGCACCAGGCTGTAAAACCGCTCCAAGACCTCGAGCGTCCGGGAGTAGTCGTCGGAGCTGAACGCCTCCGACACCGCCGGATCCGACTCGGAGGCAAGCACTTCCAGCCGACTGGGCCCCTGCGAGGTGTAGCTGCGGACGTCGCTGTAGCTGCTGATCCCCTCGGCGTCGCGCAGCAGGTGCCGGACCGTCGAAGGAGTCTCCAGCGGCACCTTCTGGCTGAGCGTGCCGCGGTCCGGGTTCGCATCGACGGCGATCACCCGGTCGCCGCGGATCGACGCGAACGTGGCACCCAGCGTCGCCGTGACGGTGGTCTTACCGACGCCGCCCTTGAGCGACAGCAGCGCGATCCGGTAGCACCCGCGCAGCGGCCGATTCACCTGCGTGGTCAGCGACTTGTGCCGCGTCGCCTTGGAACCGTCGCCGAGATTGACCAGGCTGAAGGTGGACGCGTACAGCCAGCGTCGCCACCCCTTCGACGGCTTGCGCTTCGGCTGGCCCAACAGCGCGACCGTCGAGAGGTCGAGATAGGGCGACGCGCCCGCGTCTGGCAGCGGTTCGGGTGCAGGTGCCGGTGGGACGGGCACGGGCGCCGCGGTCGGCGGACGTAGCGCCGGGAACCCGTTGGGTGGCGTCGGCGCCGTCCACTCCGGCGGTATCGACTGTGCGGGGTCGCTGAACCGCTCCTGCGATCGGAACCCCGATGGCCTCTCGGATGCCGGCGGGTGACTCAAGCTCAGCCCACCCCCGCGTACGAGTGCAGTCCGGCGGTCACCAGGTTGATGAAGAACAGGTTGAACACCATTGCGACGAACCCGGCGACGTTGATCCACGCAGCCTTGCGGTCACGCCAGCCTGCCGTGGAACGGGCGTGCAGGTACGCGGCGTAGATGACCCACGCGATGAAGGCCACCGTCTCCTTGGGGTCCCAACCCCAGTAGCGGCCCCACGCCTCCTCGGCCCAGATCGCCCCGAAGATGACGCCAAAACCGAACACCGGGAAACCGAAGATGGTCGCGCGGTACGCGATGCGGTCCAGTGTCTGCGCGTCGGGCAGCCGCGCCACGATCCGGGCGACGACGCCGTCGCGGTCCGGCTCGCCCAGCGGCGACATCTTGACCAGGAAGAGAATGCTGGCCACGCCTGCGACCAGGAAGACTCCCGAGCCCAAGCTCACCACCGAGACGTGGATGGGCAGCCAGTACGACTGCAGCGCGGGCATCACCGGGGCGGCGTTGGCATATAGCCAGCGTCCGGACACCGTCAGCAGGATCAGCACGGGTAGCAGCACGAACGCCCAGAGGGAGCGGTACTGCGGCTTGCGCAGCATGACGGCGGCTGCAACCAGACCGCAGAAGCAGGTCAGGTTGATGAACTCGTACATGTTGCCCCACGGCACGCGCATGGTCGCCAGGCCGCGCAACACGATGCAACCGAGCAGCATCGCGATGCCGAGGTAGACCAGGGCCAACCCGGCGCCGCCGACCCGCTCGTCGAACGACCGCCGCGGCGCGTCCGCCACCAGGCCCGGTCGACCATCGCCTGCCGCGACGCCCGCGCTCACGGTCTCGCGCGCCTCGACGCGTCGGCTGCGGGTGTACGCGAGTTCGAACGCGAGCAGCAGCAAGGCGACGACGAGCACCACGATCGACGAGGTGAAGGCCAAGTCCGAATAGCGGGAAAGGCCGATGTCGATGTGGTCGGTGTTCACTCGTCCCTACTCTCCCGGCCGTCCAATAGCCGTGCGGTCAACCGCTCGAACTCGTCACCCCAGCCCGAATTGTCGGTGCGTGCGAGGCCTCCGAGTTCGACGCTTACCGTACCCGGCGTCGTGGGCGTCACACGAACCCAAACACGCCGCCTCCGCACCACCAACGACACCAGCAATCCGGCCATCATCGTCAGCGCGGACACCAGCACCCACACCTGAGCCGGGTCATGCGACACCTGCAGATTGATGAACGGCACCGCGCCGTCGAACCGCACCGTCGTACCGTCGTCGAGCCGGGTGGACTCGCCTACCGTCAGGTTGACCCGGGCCTGCTTGGTCAGCCGCTTCTGTTCGATGAGGCTGGGGTCCAGCGAGAAGAGCGACTGCGGGCGCCCAGTGTCCAACCCGGTGTCACCGCGGTAGACGTCGATGGCCACTGCGGGATCGTTCAGCGCGGGGAAGCTCGACGACAGCAGCTTCCCGTCGAGTTGCTCGGTCGGGGCGAACAACCCCTGCACCGCGATCTGGTGCTTGCGACGTTCCTCGGCGTCGGGGTAGGTGCCGCCGGGCGGGTCGACGCGGATCACCCCCGACGACAGCAGCGTCAGCGGATCATCGGGCCGCCACTGCACCGTTTGGGTGCGGCTCTGCCCGTCGGGGAACGTCACCGTGAACGTCGGCGCGTAGCCGTGGCCCTGCAGATAGATCCGGTCTCCGCCGAGGCGCAGCGGATGGTTGACCTCGAGCCGGTACGGCCGCCAGGTATCGCTGTTGAGGTCTTCGCCGCTCTGATACTCGATGTTCGCCGCGAACGACAGGGCCTGCCCCGACGGGAGGTACCGTGCGTCGAAGTCGTTGACCTTCAAGCAGATCGGATGCAGCGACGTGCCGTCGACGGTGTTGCCCGCCCGGAACGAGTCGAAGGCCGCGGGCGACGCCGAGCAGAAGCCGGGCCCGCCGTTGGCGACGACGATGACATTGCCCTCGTAGCCGAACAACTTGCCCGCCGCGACGGCGACCAGCAGGCCGATCAGCGAGAAGTGGAAGACGATGTTGCCGAACTCGCGCAGGTAGCCCTTCTCGGCGGAGACCTCGACGGCCTCGCCCTCGCGCCGGATGGTGCGTCGCCAGCCCGAAAGCCGTTCAGACACCTCGGCTGCGACGTCCTCTGCGTCACCCGCGACGACGGCTTCGTGGTGCTTGGGCAGTCTGGACAGGTTGCGCGGCGCGGCGACGGGCGTCGCGCGCAGGCTCTTGACGTGCTCGAACAGCCGCGGCGTCAGACACCCCACCAGCGAGATGAACAGCAGCACGTAGATGGCCGTGAACCAGAAGCTGGAGAACACGGTGAACGCCTGCAGCCGGTCGAGCCACGGCCCGATGGTCGAATGCTCGGCGAGGTACTCGTCGACCTTCGACGCGTTCAGACTGCGCTGGGGCAGCAGCGCTCCGGGTATCGCGGCCAGCGCCAGCAGGAACAGCAGCACCAGTGCGGTGCCCATCGACGTCAGGGTGCGCCACGTGTTGCGGGCGTAGGCAACGAGTTTCACAGCGGCAACCTGAAGTCGCTGACGAACGCGTCGCGCACCCACGAAATGAACTCGTTCCACAACCCGGTCACAAGTGCGAGCCCGACGATGATCAGCAATATGCCGCCGAGCAGCTGGATGGTCCGCGTGTGACGGCGCAGCCAACCCAGTCCGCGCACTGCCCACGCCGAGCCGAAGGCCAAGAGCAGGAACGGAATTCCCAATCCCAAGCAGTAGGCGACCACCAGCACCACGCCGCGGGTCACGGTGCCACCGTCGCTGGCCGAGGCCACCGCGATGACGGCCGTCAGCGTCGGGCCGAGGCACGGCGTCCAGCCGAGCGCAAACACCGCGCCGAGCAGCGGGGCGCCGCCGATGGTCGACAGCAGGCGCGGCGCGAACCGCACCTCGCGCTGCATCACCGGAATGAACCCGATGAACACCAAACCCATGACGATGGTGATGACGCCACCGATGCGTTGCAGCAGAAGCTGATTCGCGATCAGCGTGGTGGTCAGCCCAAGCACCGCCACGGTGCCGAGCACGAACACCACCGTGAACCCGGCGATGAACAGCAGCGCGGCCCCGGCGACGCGCCACCGGGCGGCGCGCACCGCGACGTGCGCGCCGTCGGCTCCCGTCGGGGCGTCCTCCACGCCGACGACCGCCGCCAGGTAGGACAGATACCCGGGCACCAACGGCACCACGCAGGGCGACGCGAACGACACGAAACCGGCCAGCACACTGACGCATACCGCGAGCGCAATCGGTCCGGTCGACATCAGCTGGTCGACCTCGTCGAGGGTGGCTGCCAGGACCGTCACTTCTCGGCGGCCAGCCGTTCGACGAGCGGCTGCAGGTCCTCGGCGAGCAGTTCGCGCAGGAACACTGCCGCGACGCGGTGCTGTCGGTCCAACACGACGGTGGACGGGATGACCGTGGTCGGATACCTGCCGCCGAACGCGATCATCGTCCGCATCGCGGGGTCGTAGATGGACGGGAAGGTCACCTTGCGGTCGACGACGAAATCGACTGCGGCATCACGATTGTTGTCCCGGACGTCGATGCCGAGAAACGCCACGCCCTTGTCCTTGGTGGCGTCGTAGACCTTCTGCAACTCGGTGATCTCCGAGCGGCACGGGCCGCACCACTGCCCCCAGACGTTGATGACGACGACCTTGCCGGCGAAGTCGTCGAGCGACACCGTCTTGGCCGGGTCGGTCAGTTCGGGTCCGGAGATTGGGCCAGGCCGGTTGCGGGACGCCGGTGGGTCGTAGGTGATGTCGGTCTTTCCGCCGGGAGCGACGAACTCGAACGTGCCACCCTGGGCCACCGCGTCGTCACCGGTGGAGCAGCCGCTCAGAAGCACTGCCACCGCCAGCGAAGCCACCACCCATCTCACTAGATTCCCCAGGGCTCCGTATAACCCCAGCGGATCATGCGGTCGCCATCGAAGGTGAACGACGTCACCGACGCCAGGTTGCACAACCTGCTGTGCGGCAACGGAAGATGCGGCAGCTTGCGTCCAGTCATCGCGCGGCGCAACGTCTCGACGGGAAGCTGGTGGCTGACGCACACCGCCTCGTGGCCGACCGCCTTTTCCCGCGCCCGGTGCAACGCCGCCATCATGCGGGGCGCGATCTCGTCATAGGGCTCGCCCCAGGACGGCTTGCGCGGGTTGCGCAGCTTCGGCCAGTTCCTCGGGTCGCGCAGCGCGCCGTCGCCCGGTGCCACCTTGTTGCCCTCGAAGTCGTTCCACGACTCGATGAGGTCGGCGTCGGTGTCGACCGGAAGGCCGTGGGCCACCGCGATGGGCTCGGCGGTCTCCTGAGCCCGTTCCAACGGCGAGGCCACGATGTAGACGATGTCGTTGCGCGCCAACCAGTTTGCCGTCGCCTGGGCCTGCGCCCGGCCCCGTTCGGAGAGGTGGAAGTCCGGCAGCCGGCCGTAGAGCACCTTGTCCGGGTTGTGCACTTCGCCGTGGCGCATGACGTGCACCGTCGTCAGTTCGGTCACGCCGGCACCTTCGCTTCGGCCGCGGCGCGGGCGGCGGCGGGCAGCGCGGCGGCGATCCGGTCGAACGCGTCGTCGTCAAGTGCGGTGGAGGCGAACCACGTCTCGTACGCACTGCACGGCGGGTACACGCCTGCGTCGAGCAGGGCGTGGAAGAACGGCGGGAAGCGCCACGTATCGGTGGCCTTGGCCGACGCGAAGTCGGTGACCGGCGACTCGGAGAAGAACACGCTGAACATGTTTCCGGCCCGCGAAACCCGGTGCGCCACAGATGCTTCGGTCAAGGCGTCGCTGAGCAGGCCAGCCAGTCGGTCAGCGTTGGCGTCGACGGTGGCGTAGGCAGCGGCGTCGGCGGTGCGCAGCGTGGCCAGGCCGGCGGCCATCGCGACGGGATTCCCCGACAGCGTGCCCGCCTGATACACCGGGCCGATCGGGGCGAGTCGATCCATCACCTCGGCGCGACCACCGAACGCGGCGGCGGGCAGCCCCCCGCTCATCACCTTGCCGAAGGTCAGCAGGTCGGCCGCGACCCCGTCGACGCCGAACCAGCCCGCGCGGCTGACCCGGAAGCCGGTCATCACCTCGTCGAGGATGAGCAGCGCACCGTGCTGCTGGGTGATGCGGCGCAGCGCGGCGTTGTAGCCGGGCAGCGGGGCGACGGTGCCCATGTTGCCCGCGGCGGCTTCGCTGATGATGCAGGCGATCTGGTCGCCGAGCTCGGCGAAGGTGGCTTCGACGGCGGCGACGTCGTTGTACGGCAACACGATGGTGTCGGCGGTGGCTGCGCCGGTGACGCCGGGCGAGGACGGCAGGCCCAGCGTCGCAACGCCCGAGCCGGCGTCGGCGAGCAGCGCGTCGCTGTGGCCGTGATAGCAGCCCGAGAACTTGACGATCTTGGGGCGACCGGTGAAGCCGCGGGCCAGCCGGATCGCGCTCATGGTGGCCTCGGTGCCCGAGTTGACGAACCGGACCTTCTCGACGGCGCTGACGCGGCCGATGAGCTCACGGGCCAACTCGGTCTCCGCAGGCGTCGGCGCTCCGAAGCTCAGCCCGTCGGCGGCGGCCCGCTGAACCGCCTCGACGATCGCGGGGTGCGCGTGCCCGAGCAGCATCGGGCCCCACGAACACACCAGGTCGACGTAGCGGTTGTCGTCGGCGTCGGTCAGCCAGCAGCCTGCGGCCTTCGTGATGAACCGCGGCGTCCCACCCACGGAGGTGAAGGCCCGCACCGGCGAGTTGACCCCGCCGGGGATCACGGCGGCCGCCTCGGCGAACAGCCGCGCCGATGTGTCAGCACGCATGGCCACCAGTGTCCCAGTCACACCTACAGCGTCAACTACAGGGTGTAGTTATACCGATAGGGCATTCACCGTCGCATCGGCGGCCTACAAGCACCAGGGATAGCACCGATCGCTCGGTGGGGGATTATCGCCGTCCCAAATGTTCGATTCGGGAGGCGGAGGGGAATTCCGCGGAACATTGCCCTTCCCGAAGTCGACGCGGTACCAGGTGTGGCAGACATTCATGTCCCAAAGGAATTCGCCCCCCGGTCCCGGGTAACTCATGGTTTGCCCTGGGCACCATACGAACGGGCCCTCGTTGGCGGCCTGCGCTGTGCCCGCGGCCAGCAAAAGCCCGTTCGATACCAGGGCAGCAGTTGCCAACCCCGCGATGAGTGTTCGTTTCATGATGTTTCCTTTCCAAGGGCGCTGGGCCGTTGCCGGCAGACGGACGACGCCGGCGAATGTCACCAGGGGAGGTCGATCGCCCAGACGGTGCCGTCGCCGTGATGGCTGATGTAGATGGTGCCGTCGGGGCTGACCGCCACCTCGACGGGGAAGTCGCCGACGGTTTTGGTCTTGGTGACGGTGTTGGTGGCGGTATCGATCACCGACACCGTGTCGCCGTGGCCGTTGGCGACGTAGACGGTGGCGCCGTCGGGACTGACCACCACGCTGACCGGGTAGTCGCCGACAGCGATCGTGGTGGTGACTGTGTTGGTGACGGTGTCGATCACCGATACCGAGTCGTCGTGGGCGTTGGCGACGTACACGGTGGCGCCGTCGGGACTGACCACCACCGAGTGCGGGTCCTCGCCGACGGCGATCGTGGCGGTGACGGTGTTGGTGACGGTGTCGATCACCGATACCGAGTCGTCGTTGGCGTTGGCGACGTAGACGGTGGCACCGTCCGGACTGACCACCACCGCGGACGAGCCATCGCCCACGCCGATCGTGGCGGTGACGGTGTTGGTGACGGTGTCGATCACCGATACCGAGTCGCCTGGGCGATTGGCGACGTAGACGATGGCACCGTCGGGGCTGACCGCCACACCCAACGGACCGTCGCCGACGGTGATGGTCGCGGTGACGGTGTTGGTGACGGTGTCGATCACCGATACCGAGTCGCCTGAGCGATTGGCGACGTAGGCGGTGGCGCCGTTGGGACTGACTGCCACCCCGAACGGGTTATCGCCGACGCCGATCGTGGTGGTGACGGTGTTGGTGGCGGTGTCGATCACCGACACCGAGTCGTCGAGCTGGTTGGTGACGTAGACGGTGGCGCCATCGGGTCTGACCACCACACCCTGCGGCCAGTCGTCGCCGACATCGATGATGGTCGGGATGGCGAACAAGTCGACGCTTGCCTTGACCAATGTCGTGTGGCCGAAGCTGGGTGCGAACACACCCCCCGGCCCATGCAGGTGGAACCCGGTGTCCGCGGCCATAACCGTGAACTCATCGGTGCCGCCGGTGCGCGCGAAATCGGGGTTGGGCGTATAGGTGAAGGTCCCGTCCCGGTTGATCAACACCGACCCGTACTTCGGTGCCTCGACGATGCTCAGGCTCAACGGATCGCCATCGGGATCGACGGCATTCAGGTCACCGGTCACCACCCCGTCGCGGGACTGGCTGTTCAACGCGGGGTTGTAGCTGATGGTTGAAGCCTCATTGAAGAACGTGCGCTGGACTTCTCGGCGCACCCAGCCCAGCAGCCCCCACAGCCCCGACACCACATCGGACACGATGCTCGTCTGCACGGACGAGGCCGCCGGGTTCGCCGGAACAGCGGACACCGCAGCAACATTCAGCTGCGCCGACACATCGAGCACCGACACGGTGTCGTCCTTGAAGTTCGTGACGTAGACGCGGGTGCCGTCGGGGCCGACCGCCACAGCGAGCGGCCAGTCGCCGACGGTGAGGGTCTTGGTGACGGTGTTGGTGGCGGTATCGATCACTGACACGGTGTCGTCGCTCTGGTTGGTGACGTAGGCGGTGGCGCCGTCGGGGCTGAACGCGACGTCGTCCGGTCCGTTGCCGACGGTGATGGTGGCGGTGACGCTGTTGGTGGCCGTGTCGATCACCCGCACGGTGCCGCCGGCGCCGTTGGTGACGTACGCGACGGCGCCGTCGGGGCTGAACGCCACGGCGAACGGGCCGTCGCCGACGTCGATGGTTGTTGTGACGGTGTTGGTAGCGGTGTCGATCACCGACACGGAGCCGCCGAAGAACTCGACGACGTAGACGGTGGCGCCGTCGGGGCTGACCGCCACCCCGCACGGATCGGCGACGACGTCGATGGTTGCGGTGACGGTGTTGGTAACGGTGTCGATCACCGACACGGTGGCGTCGAAGTTATTGGTGACGTAGACGGTAGTGCCGTCGGGGCCGACCGCCACCAAGAGCGGGGCTTCGCCGACGTCGATGGTGGCGGTGACGGTGTTGGTAGCAGTGTCGATCACCGACACCGTGTCGTCCCAGCTATTGGCGACGTAGGCGAGGGTGCCATCAGGACTGATTGCCACCCCGCGCGGATTATCACCGACGGTGATGGTGGCGGTGACTGATTCGGTGGCGGTGTCGATCACCGACACCGTGTCGCCGAGGCTGTTCGTGACGTAGGCGGTGGCACCGCCGGGACTGATCGCCACATCGTTCGGGCCGTCGCCGACGTCGATGGTGGTCGGGATGGCGAACAAGTCGACGCTTGCCTTGACCAATGTCGTGTGGCCGAAGCTGGGTGCGAACACACCCCCCGGTCCATGCAGGTGGAACCCGGTGTCCGCGGCCATAACCGTGAACTCATCGGTGCCGCCGGTGCGCGCGAAATCGGGGTTGGGCGTATAGGTGAAGGTGCCGTCCCGGTTGATCAACACCGACCCGTACTTCGGTGCCTCGACGACGCTGAGGCTCAACGGATCGCCATCGGGATCGACGGCATTCAGGTCACCGGTCACCACCCCGTCGAGGGTCTGGCTGTTCAACGCGGGGTCATAGCCAATGGCTGGGCCCTGATTGAAGAACGTGCGCTGGACTTCTCGGCGCACCCACGCCAGCAGCCCCCACAGCCCCACCGACTGCACCGGTGCAGCGGGGGCGGCCGTCATCGACGGACCCAACCCCACCCACGCCAACAACCCCGACACGACGCGTGACACCACGTCCGACACCGCGCCGAGCGGGTTTACCGGGGCAGCGGGAAGCACCTGCGCCGCCATGGCGGTGGTGGGCTCGGCCAGCGAGCTGGGCACGGCGGAGGCCGTGGCGGCGGTGCTGCGCGCCGACGACGCCGTGGTCGCCGGTTGGTGGACAACGGCCAAACCGCGGACGGCGGGCACCGCGGCGTCCGGGTCGGTGCTGTCAGATTGTTCGGCCTGCGGCAGATCGACGGTCACCGGTTGCGCAGGCGCGGGGCGGTCGTTGTCCGGAGGTTCGGTGCGGGCGACGGCCGCGGTGGTTGGTGGCGCGGCCGGGGTATCGGAGACCAGCGGCTGTTCCGGCGCACTCGATTCGGGGCCCGTGACGGGTTCGGCGTCGACGGGTTCCTCGGCGGTCGGTTCCGGGGTTTGGGGTGTTGCCGAGATATCCTCATCGGGCTCAGCGGCAGGCTCCTCCGCAGCCGGTTGCGCGACATCACGGGTGTCCCCCGCTGCGTGAGCGCCACCTGAACTGCCCACTGACGTCGCGGGTTTCGCGTCGTCGTCCTTCGACGTCGAGTCCGCGGCAGCCGATGGCGAGGAGTCAGCTGCTGACGACGAATCCGACGCAGGCTCGGCCATCGCAACCCCCGGCGTGGTGGCCACCGCAGTCCCGATGCCCAGCGCGACCGCCAGCGCACCGACCCGGCCGATGTATCTTGCGTTACCCATCGTCGCCCCTCCATCTACCCGAACACCCGATTGCGAATTCGCAATGTGTTGCCAGGGAAACTAAGTGCGCTACCGCGGACCGGCTGACGTAAATGACTACCCCAGTTCTGAATCGGATCCGGATTGGGATAGCCGTTCACTCAGCCGAACGTTGCTGACCGAGTCCATCTTTCGCATATGCCCACCGATGCGCCCGGGACCAAGTCCCTACCGCGGTTGCCACTGCCCGATGCGACCACACTGTGGTTGCGCGATGCGGGCATTGACCTAGCTAATTGTCTTCGCGCGCGCCAATGTTCGTGCTTGCTTGAAATCGGAAGTCGGGTGTCTGTGCCGGTTAGAATCTGCCGGTGATCCGCCAGTGGCCCCTGGTCGGGCGATCCGAAGAGCTTGCGGTGATCGCCGAGGCCACCCAGGCGGGCGCCGAGCGCGCCCGCGGGGTCGTGCTGTCCGGCTCCGCCGGTGTGGGCAAGACGCGGGTCGCGCGCGAAGCCGTCACCGACTGTGGTCCCCGAACGGCGCGCCGGCATTGGATCGTCGGCACTGCCTCGGCGCGCAGCGTTCCGTTGGGCGCCTTCGCCGACATCGCCAGCGACTTCGGCCCCGATCCGTTACGACGGGTGCGTGAGCTGATCGACGGGCTCATTGGCGACCGGGAAAGTGGCGAGGTGATCGTCGGCGTCGACGACGCGCATCTCCTGGACGACCTGTCGGCGTTCACGGTTCACCAACTCGTCACGCGCCGACTGGCCACCGTCATCATGACGGTTCGCTCTGGGGAATCGCCACCAGACGCCATCACGGCGATCTGGAAAGACCAGCATCTGGAACGCCTGGAACTGCAACCGCTTTCGGCGGCCGAGACCATACACCTGGTGGAACACGTACTCGATGGTCCGGTGGATTCCGTTAGTGCACAACGGCTTTGGCAATACACCCAAGGCAACGCGTTGTATCTGCGCCACCTCCTCGAGAACGAGGTGGACGCCGGCCGGATGGCACAGCGCTCAAACGTGTGGGTGTGGGACGGGCACCCCAAGCTCTCACCGACACTCGCAGAGTTGCTTGCGGCGCGGTTGGCCCAAGTGCCCAACAACATTGGTGATGTGCTCGATGCGCTTGCCGTGGCCGAGCCACTGGAAGCCGACGTCTTGGCGGTGATCGCCGATTCCGACGCGATCGACGAGGCCGAATCACTGGGCCTGATAAGCGTCGATTCCAGCGTGCGACCCGCATCCGTGCGGCTCGCCCACCCGATGCTGGGCGAGATCCGCCGCACCGGCACCCTGCGCATGCGACGCCTGCGCGGGCGCATCGCAGGAGAACTCGCCCGAAAGGGCTCGACAGATGCGCGAGAGCTCGTGCGACGCGCGGCCCTCACCATCGAATCCGATCTCGCGGCTGACCCAGAGCTCCTACTCACCGCGGCCTCGGCCGCGATGCAACTGCTGGATCAGCGGCTCGCCGAAACCCTCGCCGAGCGCGCAGTGGCCGCCGGTGGTGGGGCAGGGGCCAAGATCGCTCACGTGATGACGATCGCCTGGCAAGAGCGCGGCATCGAAGCGGAGGCCATCTACGCCGAACTCGCCGACCAAACGTCCGGCCCGCTGCGGGCCCAGATTGCGATTCTTCGCGCTTTGAATTTCACGGTTGCACTCGGTCAAACGACAAGCGCCGAGCGGGAACTCGACGAAGTACCAGCCGACGACGATGCCGCGCAAGCACTCGCCTCGGCACTGCGAGTATTGATCGACGTGGTGCGCGGGAACGCCGGGGCTGCCGTCGACCGCGCCATTACCATCCGCGCCGGCACACCCACCAGCGACCTCGAACAAGTGCTCTTGGCCTGGGTGTTGGTCGCCGGGCTCGGCGACCTCGGTCGCATCGATGAGCTCGAGCCTGCGGCAAACAGCGGCTACGCAGTCGCCGACAGATCTCCAGAGGTGTCACACCTGCGGCACCCACTGGCGTTCCTGCAGAGCTACGGCTACCGACTCGCGGGTGCGCTGACACAATCGGACGCCGTGATTGCCAGGATTTGGCGTGACACGCGCGACGTTCCCTATGAGGAGTCGTGGCACAGCGTGCTTGTCGGCATGTCGGCGATGAGCCGGGGTGCGCTGGATGACGCGCGGCGTTCGTTGTGGGAAGCCGTTGCGTATCTAGGTACGGGCGAGCGCGGGCGCATGATGAAGACCTTCGCGCGGGCGTGGCTGACGACTGTCACCGCAATGGTCGGACGAGCCACCGATGCGCGCCGGGAATTCGATGCCATCGAGTGGTGGGCCCAAGAGCCCGACGCCTGCATGGTGGACTCGGAGAAATCGATCGCGGAGGCCTGGACGTGCGCCGCCGAAGGCGCCGTGTCGCAGGCGATCTCGATCACTCGCGACGCGGCTGCAAGAGAGTGTGAGCTAGGCCGACCCGCCTGGGAAGTCGTTGTGCTGCAGACCGCGACCCAGTTCGGCGATCACACGACGGCCTCGAGGCTGGCCGAGCTGGCAGACGTCGTTAAAGGTCCCCGCGCACCCGCGGCCGCGGCTCATGCCGCAGCACTCGCCGCGGGAAGCGGGGACGCACTCATCGACGTCTCCCACCAATACGAGGGGTTCGGTGACCGCATCGCCGCCGCCGACGCCGCAGCGCAAGCCGTCGTCGCGTACCGAAACGCGGGGTTGGGCGGCGCGGCGTTGGGCGCATCCACCACCGTCCAGCGCCTGGTGGCCGAATGCCAAGGCGCCCAGACCCCGGCAATACGGGCGGCGACAACGGCGCAGCCGTTCACGGCGCGACAGCGAGAAATCATATCGCTTGCTGCACAAGGACTATCGAACAAGGAGATCGGCGACCGGCTCACCATGTCGATCCGCTCCGTCGAAGGACACCTCTTCCGCGCCTCCCAACGTGTCGGAACGAACAGACGTGAACAGCTGATCTCCATTCTGCGAGGCCTCTGAGTGGTGTGGGCGCGTCTAGTTCCGCGAACTCACTCCAGGGTGAGGGTCGGCCGCGTCGTCAACTCGTCGGCACGTGACGTGTCCTTCAGCTCGACACCGGAGCGACCCAGCCGCCGCGCACCCTCCACCAAGCCGGCCACCACCCGCGCGGCGGCGGCGTAACCGAGGCCTTCGGGCGGATGGATGTTGGAGATGCAGTTGCGGTCTGCATCGGTCAGCCCGGGACGCGGCAGGTGCGTCAGGTAGATCCCGAGGCTGGCGGCGACCGACAGGCCCGGCCGCTCGCCGATGACCACGATCAACGTGCGCACGCCCATCGCTGCGCCGATGTGATCACCAAGCGCGACCCGCGCCTGAGTGGCGATCACGGGTGGGGCGATCGAATACCGCTCGCCCAGGGTCTCCACCAACGCAGTCAGCAAGCCCACGCCGTGCTCCTCCAGCGCGCGGGCCGACAATCCGTCCGCGAGCACCACACCGATGTCGGCGGTGCCGGCAGGCACGGACTCCAGGGTGGCGGGTAGCCGGCCCAGGTCGGGCCTGCGCAGGTACTCGCTGCGGCTGGCGGCCTGGCTGGCCACCACGGCAGGAGCTCCGACGCCCACCGCGGCGATCTTCGCCGCAAACGCCGGTGCGTCGAGCGGGATGTGCACGGCGTCGCGCGCCTCCGCGTGGGCGGTCGTGAACTCCAGCACGCGGGCGGTCGGCAGCGCGTTGCCGGCCCGGCCGAGGCCGATGCGGGACTGCGTCGTCAGGCGCAGCCGATCCCAAAACTCTTGCGCCGCAGGGCTAGTCATGCGCCCAGCTTGCCGGTGAGTGCGCGCAATGGTGACTGGTCGACCTCGACCGGCATCACCCGCCCGTGCGCGTCGCTCATCCCAAGGCCGCGCAGCCACGCCTCGAACTCTGGCGCGGGCCGTAGCCCAAGCACCTGACGGGCGTAGAGCACGTCGTGAAACGACAGGCTTTGGTAACCCAGCATCACGTCGTCGGCACCCGGCACCGCGATCACGAACGCCACGCCGGCCGCGGCCAGCAGCGTCACGAGTACGTCCATGTCGTCCTGGTCTGCTTCGGCGTGGTTGGTGTAGCACACGTCGACACCCATCGGCAGGCCAAGTAGCTTGCCGCAGAAGTGATCCTCGAGGCCCGCGCGCACGATTTGCTTTCCGTCGTAGAGGTATTCGGGCCCGATGAACCCGACCACGGTGTTGACCAGCAGTGGCTCCAGGTCCCGCGCGACCGCGTAGGCCCGGGTCTCCAGCGTCTGCTGGTCGACCGGCTGGCCGCCCATGCCGAGGTGCGCACCTGAGCTCAGCGCGGAGCCCTGGCCCGTCTCGAGGTACATCACGTTGTCCCCGACGGTGCCACGGTTCAGCGACCGTCCGGCCGCCAATCCCTCACGCAGCAGCGCGATGTCGACACCGAACGCCGAGTTGGCGCCCTCGGTGCCTGCCACCGATTGGAATACCAGATCGACGGGAGCACCTCGCTCGATCAGTTCGATGGTGGTGGTGACGTGCGACAACACGCACGACTGGGCCGGAATCGCGTAGCGGGCGCGGATATCGTCGAGCAGCACCAGCAGGTCTGCGGTGGCCTCCGGGGAATCGGTGGCCGGATTGATGCCGATCACCGCGTCGCCGCATCCCAGCAACAGGCCGTCCAATGTGGCCGCGGCGATCCCGCGCGGGTCGTCGGTGGGGTGATTCGGCTGGAGGCGGGTGGCAAGTGTGCCCGGCAGGCCGACGGTGGTGCGGAAGGCCGATGTCACCGTCATCGCCCGTGCGGCCGCGATCAGGTCCTGGTTGCGCATGATCTTGCTGACCGCGGCGGCCATCTCCGGGGTGATCGCCCCCGAGATTGCGGCGATCTTCGCAGCCGCAGCCACTGGGTCGGGCCCGGCGGCGACGTCGAGCAGCCAGTCGCGCAATCCGCCGACGCTCAGATGCGAGATCCACTGGAACTCGACCCTGTCGTGGCTGTCGATGATGAGCCGGGTGACTTCGTCGTCCTCGTACGGAACCACCATCTCTTCGAGGAAGACCTCGAGGCCGGTGTCGGCAAGCGCCCACTGAGCGGCCGCCCGCTCGGCATCCGAGGATGCCGCGCAGCCGGCCAGCTCGTCACCCGATCGCAGCGGCGTGGCCTTGGCCATCAGTTCCACCAGGCCGTTGAAGGTGTAGGTCTTTCCGCCGGCACGCGCGGTGTGCTGCTTGAGCCGCGGGCCGGTCATTCCAGCTCCTCCTCGGCGGCCGCGAGTGCCGCGAACTCCTCGTCGGGCGAGTTCGCCACCAAGTGGTGGCGACTGTAGAACCCGAAGTACGCCATGAACGCCGCGAATACCCCGAGGCACCAGAACGCGGCCGTGACGTCCACCACGAAGGTCGCCACCACCGACAGCGCCGCGACGACGAGCGCGAACGACGTCGTGACGATGCCGCCCGGAGTGCGATACGGCCGCGGCATATGCGGTTCGCGGATCCGCAGCACGATGTGGCTGACCATCATCAGGACGTAGGACAGCGCGGCGCCGAACACCGCCATGTTCAGCAGCATCGCGCCCTGACCTGTCAGCGACAACGCGAAGCCGATCACGCCGGGTACCACCAACGCGAGTGTCGGTGCCTTGCGGGAGTTGACTACCGACAGGCTCTTTGGGAGGTAGCCGGCCCGGGACAGTGCGAACAGCTGCCGCGAGTAGGCGTAGATGATGGAGAAGAAGCTGGCGACCAGCCCGGCCAGCCCGATGTAGTTGACCACCTTGGCCATGCCCGAGTCGCCGAGGGCCTCCACCAATGGGTTGCCCGACGCGCTCATGGCCTCGGCCCCACCGACGCCGGCGGTGAGGACCAACACGGTGGCGCCGGTGACCAGCAAGACGCCCATCGCGGCGATGATCCCCTTTGGCACATTGCGTTCGGGCTCCTTGGCTTCCTCGGCCGCCAGTGGGACGCCTTCGACGGCCAGGAAGAACCAGATCGCGAACGGCACCGCCGCCCAGATACCCATGTACCCGAAGGGCAGGAACGACGAAGCGCCCGCCGCATCGGTCGGCGCGATGTCAGTCAGGTTCGAAGCATCGAAGCTGCCGATGGCCGAGCCCGCGAAGATCAGCAGACCGGCCAGCGCGATCGCGGTGATGACGAACATGACCTTGAGCGCTTCGCCGACACCGCTCAGGTGGATGCCGATGAACAACGCGTACACGGCGAGGTACACCCACCAACCGTCGGTAATGCCGAACAGGCCAAGGGATTCGACGTAGGCGCCGATGAAGGTGGCGATCGCCGCGGGCGCGATCGCGTACTCGATCAGAATCGCTGTCCCGGTGGCAAACCCACCCCACGGTCCCAGTGCCCGACGCGCGAAGGTGTAGCCGCCGCCCGCCGCCGGTAGCGCCGAGGACATCTCAGCCATGCCGAGCACCAGGGCCAGATACATGCCCGCGATCACCACACCAGCGATCAGCAGTCCCCCGAAGCCACCCTCGGCGAGGCCGAAGTTCCACCCCGAGTAGTCGCCTGAGATCACGTAGCTGACGCCGAGGCCGGCGAGCAGCAGCCAGCCGGCGCTACCCCGCTTCAGTGTTCGCTTCGCGAGGTACTCGCTGCTCGCGTCTTGAACGCCAGGGGTCGTCGACATGCCTACTCCGCTCTCCCCGGGCCGCGTGCCTAGGTTCCCCGGACGGTAGGGCGGCGCTGTAACGCGTCCAGGTGCCCCAGATGACCGCAGCATTACGTGCATTTAGTTCAGCCGGGGGACGCTGAGCGTTCGACTAGCAAGCGCACTTCATCGACGAGTTCGACACCAGGGTCGTGATCTCGATCGCGGAACGACCCTCATGTCGATCTCGCGAGGGTTGGTCAGCGCCGCGTCTCGACACGGGCCGGGATCGGGCCCCGCGCGACGGTGGTGAACGGCACGTCGACGGGAAATTCGTCGTGCAGCGAGCTGAGCCGGGTGGAGCGGACGATCGTGGCGAGCGCCAGCGTCGTCTCCAGCATCGCGAAGTGCTCACCGATACACGACCTGGCCCCGCCTGCGAAGGGAACGAAGTGCCAGCGGTCGCGTCCCTTCATGCGCTCGGGGCTGAACCGATCGGGGTCGAAGACCAGCGGGTCGGGCCACAGCGCCGGGTCGCGGTGCAGGGCGTATATCCCGACCGCGATCAGGGTGCCCGCCTCCACCCGGTAGCCGTCCACGTCGATGTCGCGCACCGCCAACCGCCCGACACCGGCAGCCGGCGGGCACAGGCGCAGGGCCTCGCGGAGCACCTGGGTGGTGTATCCGAGCCGGGTGACGTCTTGCGCCGTCAGTTCGCGGTCGCCGAGTTCGGCCGCCTCGGCGGCGACGCGACTCTGGACGTCGTCGTGGTGCCCGAGGGCCCACAGCGCGTACGTCAACGCGGTCGCGGTCGTGTCGTGACCGGCCAGCATGAAGATCAGCAGGTCGTTGCAGATGTCGTCGTCGGAGATCGGCTGCCCGGTCTCCGGATCCGACGCCGCAAGCAGGGCACGCACTAGCGGTGCGTCGCGGGTCGGGTCGGCCCGGCAGGCCGCCAAGATGTCGGCGGTGACCTGGCGCATCGCCGCGACGGCGGTGCGGGCCCGCTTGCGTGCCGGGGTCGGCAACCAGCGCGGCGCTCGGAACGGCCGCAGCGCACGGTCGGCGGTGTAGGAGGACGCGACGTGCATGTGCTCGGCGATGACCTCTGCGTTGTCGTTGAGGTCGATGCCAAGCACCGACCGCCCCAGCGACCGCATGGTGAGCCTGCGGCACGCGGCGTCGAGGTCGACCTCCATCCCGTCGCGCCACGTGTCGACGACGGCCTGCGCCGCCTTGGCCATGTGGCCGCCGAACGAATGGACGTTGAGTTTGGTGAACACCGGCTGCAGCGCACGCTTGCGAGGCCGCCACGGTTCGTTGGGCAGCACGAACAAGCTGTCGCCGGCCAGGTGCCGCACTTCGTCATGGACGACGCAGCGCTCGGCGAACGCGTCGTTGCGGCCGAGCACGTCACGAATCCCGTTGGGCGACATCACCGCAACCAGCTGGGGCAGCAGCCACTTCGGCCCGAAGCCGACGCGGGTGATCGGGCCGCCCGCATCCCGGATCAGCTCTTGGCCGGTGTCGAGGGCCCGCACCGCCTTCAGTAGCCGCCAGTACGGCAGTGGGTTCTTAGGCGTGAGCGGCAGCGCGCTGACGTCGCCCGGTCTTGTCGTTGAATCGAGCATGCCTACGACAGGGGCGTCAACGCGAAGGTCGGGTGGTCGGCGTCGTCGGGAAGTTGGCGCCAGTAGCCCTCGACGACCTTGCCCGCCAGCGGCCGGTAGGCGGCGATGATCGGGGCGCGCTGCTCGACGGGCACCTCGGCTGCGACGAACCTGGTGTCGCCGAGCGTGACGTTCGGCTCGGCCCGCACGTTGCGCACCCACTCCGACTCGCCGCGCGTCGACACCAGGTACTTGATCCCGTCGACCTCCGGCACGACCACCGGAATCTGTTGGGGCTGCTTGCTGCCGCGCTTGATCACGGTGAGCGTTTCGCTGCCGCCGATGCCGAAGGCCATCGCGAGCCGGTTGAAGATCCTGGCGGTGAACCACGGGGGCTTGAGGTAGGCCATGAGTTACGAGTTTGGTCGCCGTGACGGCCTAATGCAAAGGTTCGCTGGCACTGAACCTGATCGAAACCGGAGGTGAGGATCAGCAGGCGTCGGTAACGTCGAAGCATGTTGATCGCCGCGCTGCGCGACATGCAGTGGCGGAAACGGCGTTTTGTCATCGCGGTGCTGAGCACCGCCATCATCTTCGCGATGACGCTGGTGCTCACCGGGCTCGCGAACGGCTTCCGGGTGGAGGCCGCGAAGACCGTCGATGCGCTTAGCGTCGACGTGTTCCTGGTGAAGGAGGGCGCGTCGGGCCCGTTCGTCGGGGCGACGCCATTCGCCCCCACTGAACTCGGGCGGATCGCCGCGACCCCGGGTGTCACCGCATCGGCACCGCTTACGTACGCGGGCGGGACGGTCACCAGCGGTGATTCGACGCGCAATGCCGACCTCTTCGGCGCCCCCGAGCACGGCCCCGGCATGCCCGTCACCTCCGAAGGCCGGGCCCCATCGACACCCGACGAGGTGGCGGTTTCCAGCACGCTTGGACGCCAGCTGGGCGACGAGATCGAGATCGCCTCGCGCAAGCTGCGCATCGTCGGCATCGTGGACAACTCGACAGCGCTGGCCAACCTGCCCAACATCTTCTTCACC
The DNA here is from genome assembly GCF_033804605.1 of Mycobacterium sp. RTGN6. Taxonomy (NCBI): domain Bacteria; kingdom Bacillati; phylum Actinomycetota; class Actinomycetes; order Mycobacteriales; family Mycobacteriaceae; genus Mycobacterium; species Mycobacterium sp. RTGN6. Next base: position 198,376 of record NZ_JAPZKZ010000003.1, on the reverse strand, counting down.
ACCGCGGGCGCTCAACAAGTGGTGTACGGCGGCCAGCAGCTGGTCGCGTCGATCGGCATCAAGGGCAAGCTCGATCGCGTCCCGGCCGGCTATCAGGCCATCGACCGCGCAGGCGCCATCGCCGACCTCATGCGGCCACTGAAGGTGGCCGTCGACGCGATCACCATCGTCGCCATCCTGCTGTGGATCGTCGCGGCGTTGATCGTGGGCTCGGTGATCTACCTCTCCGCGCTCGAACGGCTTCGAGACTTCGCGGTGTTCAAGGCAATCGGCGTCCCGACTCGTAGCATCGCCGCCGGGTTGGCCATGCAGTCGATCATCGTGGCACTGCTCGCGGCACTAGTGGGCGCCGTGCTCTCGATGCTGCTTGGGCCACTGTTCCCGATGCAGGTGATCGTGCCGGTGTCAGCGTTCGTGGCACTGCCGGTGATCGCGGTCGTGATCGGCCTGGTGGCCAGCGCCACTGGACTTCATCGTGCGGTATCCGTCGATCCCGCGCTGGCGTTCGGAGGTCCCTAGACCGTGGGAGATCTGTCCATCCAGAACCTCGTCGTCGAGTACTCGAGCGGCGGATACGCGGTCAGGCCAATCGACGGGCTCAACCTCGACGTGGCCGCCGGATCACTGGTAATCCTGTTGGGTCCCAGCGGTTGTGGAAAGACGACGTTGTTGTCGTGCCTCGGCGGAATCCTGCGCCCCCAGGGCGGGGCGATCAAGTTCGGCGACGTCGACGTGACCTCCCTCGATGCCCGCGGGCTCTCGACTTATCGGCGCGAGACCGTGGGCATCGTGTTCCAGGCGTTCAACCTGGTGCCAAGCCTCAGCGCGCTCGAAAACGTCATGGTGCCGATGCACGCAGCAGGCATTCCCCGTAGCGAGGCGCGCACGCGGGCGAAGGAGCTGCTTACCCGAGTCGGCTTGCAAGACAGGATGACCCACCATCCCCGCGACCTCAGCGGAGGCCAGCAGCAGCGCGTCGCCGTCGCGAGGGCGATCGCGCTGGACCCACCCCTGGTGCTGGCCGACGAGCCAACGGCACACCTGGACTTCATCCAGGTCGAAGAAGTGTTGCGAATCATCCGCGAGCTCGCCTCGGGCGACCGCATGGTGGTGGTCGCCACCCACGACAGCAGGATCCTGCCGCTGGCCGACCGCATCGTCGAGCTGGTGCCGGAAATGGCGATCACCAACCGGTCCCCCGAGACGGTGTCGGTGGATGCGGGCACCGTGCTCTTCGAGCAGGGCACGATGGGCGATCTGATCTACGTCGTGTCCGAGGGCGAGTTGGAGATCGTGCGCGAATTGGCAGGCGGCGGAGAGGAATTCCTCAAGCTCGTCACGCCTGGCGACTACTTCGGCGAGATCGGGCCGCTCTTCCACCTGCCACGCTCTGCGACGGTTCGTGCCCGCACCGAGGCGACGGTCATCGGCTACACGGTGCAAGAGTTCCGAGAGCGGCTCGGCGCGGGTGGGGTACGCGATCTCATCGAGCACCGACCGCTCAAGGTCGACGAGGCACTTGAGTAGACCACCGGGTGCGAGTTGGATGGTGTCATGCAGTTACCGCAATGGTTGGCCCGGTTCAACCGTCACGTGACCAACCCCATCCAGCGGCTGTGGGCCGGCTGGATACCGACCATGGGAATTCTCGAACACGTCGGCCGCAAGTCGGGCAAGCAGTTCCGCACGCCGTTGACGGTGTTCAGCACCGACGACGGAGTGGCGATTCTGCTCACCTACGGGCCGAACCGCGACTGGCTGAAGAACATCACCGCCGCCGGCGGCGGCCGAATGCGCCGCTACGGCAAGACCTTCGAACTCGTTGACCCGCGAGTGATGTCGAAGGCCGAGGCGGCGCCGTCGGTGAAGGGCGCGTGGCGGCCGATCTTCGCGCGGCTGCCCTTCGACGAAGCCGTGCTGCTCAGCCGTGATGCCAGGTGAGCGTTTCGCCCTCGCCCTTGGTCATCACGGTGCCCGGCATCACGCGTAGCCGGTAGGGGCTCAATCGGATCGCTGCGAACTGTTCGGACGTCGGCCCGTCGGCCCACATCGGGATGACGAACGGGTCGTAGCCGACGGGGTCGGGACCGTTGGCGAACTTGTCCCACACAGCTTTTCGCGTGTCGTCGTCGACGTACAACTGCGCGGTGCACTCGGCGCTGCAGGTGTCCTGACTGCTGGTCCAGTAGCTCACGGCCACCTCGGGATGGGCGTGGAGGTGGGCGTGCTTCAGCGGCGTCGGCACCGTGGCGACCCAGCCGACGAGGTCGGTGCCGTCCCACTCCCAGATCGGATGCAGGATGCGGCTGCGCGGCTTGCCGTCACGATCGACGGTGACGACCGAGGCCCACACGATGGAGTGCGCCATGTCGATGAATGCGGGGGCAATGCGATCCAGCGGCGTCATGCGCATTTACCCTAGACAGACGATGCCCCTGCCGGAGGAAGACGTCGCGGTTGTCCGCAATTGGGTTGAAGCGCTCAACTCGGACATGCCCGCGCATGTGGCCAGCCAGCTGCGATACGAATTGGACCTGTATCGCAACGCACTGACGCTGGTGGAATGCCGGCCAACACTTCCCGACGATCCCGGCAGCGATTGGTTCCGAGTCTCGTTCGCCCGACTGCGGTTTACCCGATCCCGAGGATGGGAGCTCTACTGGGCGGATCGGGATTCGAACTTTCACGTCTACGATCTCGTCGAGCCGACGCAGGACGTCGCGACACTTCTCGCCGAAATCGACGACGACCCCACCTGCATCTTCTTCGGTTGAGCAGCCCTACACCGGCACCGAGCGCAGCGCAGCGGGCAGGCTCGGCAGGAAGTGGGTGGTGGCAAACGCCCGAATGTCATCGGCCGTGTCCAACGGGGTGGCGCTTGGCAGCATCAGCACCATCGCGGCGTACCGCAGGATGGTGTCGGCGAGGTCGCTGACGGCCTGCTCACCGATTCGGTCCGCGAAGCCCGCGGGAAAGATCACCCGCAGCGCCTCGGCCATCCGCTCGATCGCCGCACTCCAGTGGTGATGGGCGAGCTCCAGAACGAACGCTGGATCCTCGGTCACCAGCTGGTTGAGCACGCGGTGGCGCCGGAACCGCAGGATCGACAGCGTGAAGGCCTCGACGTAGTAGTTCGATTGTGGCCCTGCGTGTTTCAGTTCGGCGGCGATGTCGGCGAAGAGGTCGGCGTTCTCCCGCTCGATGACGGCTGCCACCAGTTCGTCGCGGTTGGCGAAGCGCCGGTAGATGGTGGTGCGGCTGACACCTGCCCGCCGCGCGACGTCGTCGAGCGCGACGCGGCGGACGCCGTGCCGCTCGAACTCGAGCAGCGCCGCGTCGAGGATGGCCCCTCCGGGATCAGCCGCGGCCATAGCCCGTCTGCGCGAATTTGTTGTACCGCAACCGCATGGGAAGACGATCCCAGATCCAGTTGACAGGCTTGCTCCGCCACGCCGCCGCGAAGCGCTGGTAGGCCTTCTCCTTGCGGTCGCTCCACGGCAGCCCGAGCAGGTCACGTGCCCGAGGGGGCATGCCGCCGGTGGTGAGGAACGCAGCCATCGGGTTGAACACCGGAGCCACCAGCCGCCACGCCACCGGCGACACTCCCTTGGGGCGCGGGAAGCCCTTGGTGACGTAGCCGACGCCGTACTGCGCGGTGGGATGGGCGACGACGGTCTCGTCGATCATCCGGTCCCAATACTGTTGGAAACCCGCATAGTCGGTCGGCATCGGCCGGTCGCTGACGCCGTAGCGGCGGTACCACGTCTTGGACTCGAGATAGATCTGCTCCTTCTCGGCGTCGGTCAGGCGCTTGACGAAGGTGTCGGCGAAGTAGAGCACCTGCTCGACGAAGGTGGCGTGCGCCCAGAAGTAGGTGTCGGGGTCGAGCGCGTGGTAGCGGTTTCCGTCGGGCAGCTCGCCCTTGATGTTTCGGTGGAAGTCGCGCACCTGCTCGCCGGGGTTGTCGTCACTGGAGCCGTACACCGTCATCATGATCGGCGGGATCGACCGCTTGACCCGGGCCGCGGTATCGGCGAAGAACACCGAGTGATCGAGCACGCCCTGGCCCAGTTCGGCCAGCATGTTCTGCAGCACCGCTGGCCTGGGGCCGATCAGGTACATCCGGTTGTCGCCGAAGTAGCGCCACACCAGCGACTCCGGACCAAGTGGGAGCGCATCCGTCTGCTGGGCGTTCTCTGCCAATTCGGTCATGCGGAACAGTGTTACAGATTTCGCACTTTGTACCGAACTTATGTGAGCGGGCTCACCGTGGCTTGTTCTGACCGCGAGCGCGCGCGTTCTCCCGTTTGTCAGCGGCGCGTCGCCCGCAGACACGCGCGCTCGCGGTAGGGCGCAGCGGATCAGCTGCGACGCAGCCGGGCGACCCCGGACACCGCGGCCACTCCGGCGACCGCCGCAAGGAGCACCGCCAATGCAATCCAGGGCGGGTCGTACACCAGTGACGACTTCGCGGGCTCGCCATCGAGGATGGGTGCGACCACCTCCAACGAGCGGGACGCGAACCAGCACAGCACGCATCCGACGGCCGCCGCGATGGCCACGGCCAGCTGAACGACCGCGATCCTCCGGTTCGTCACGCCGGCCGCTCGCCCACCGCGGCGATCAACGCCTCACGCAGCTGCTTGTACTTGTACTTGCGCGCCCACGCCTGCGCCATCCGGTCTCCCGTGAGCTTGAGCCCGATGCCCTTGCGGCCGCGTGGCACGCCCGTCAGCTCGCCGAGTGCACGCGCCGACTCCCACTTCTGCAGCTCGGCACCCCCGGCCTCCGGATAGATCTTCACGATCTCGGAGAGGCGGATGGTTTCGGCGCCCTGCCGCAGGTACTGGGCCGTCAGTTCCACGGAGGTGTGGATGCGAGCGGCCTTGATCTGAATCCAGAGGAACCCCGTCACCAGCACCAGGAACACGCTGGGCACCAGTGGCTGAAAGCCGAGCCCCGATGACATCTGGATGAGCGCCATCGCGATGCCCGAACCCGGACCGACAAGTATCCATTTCCAACTCGCGCCCGGCTCGGAGAACAGGATCTCGTCGGTGACGTTGCCGCTGTCGGTCACGCCTCGGGCTTCCGATTGAGCCATGCCTGCGCCTCCGGCCTGGTGATGCTGAACGTGCCCATGATGAGCAACGCCATGATGAGGGCGATCAAGACCAGCGCCAGCGGCCCGGCGCCGAATATGAACAGCATGATCGCGTTGAGCACGACGGTCGTCATCGCCAGCGCCAGGGCCGCCCGCGCGAAGCGGGGGTCGCCGTTGCGGGCGCGTCCCGTCAGGAAGCCCTGAGCGAGCCCGACGATCAGAAGTACCGCGCCGATCAGCCGGAAGAAGAGGGGCGCAGGCTCGCTCAGCTGCAGCAGCCCGAGCGCCGCGGTCAGGGTGGCGGCCGCCAGCCATGCCCAAAAAGCGGCGTTGACGACCCGGGGCCGACTCGGCGGCGCTGGCGGTGATGCGGACATGTTCGGGTCAGCCTAGCGGCTCAGCGAACGAAGTAATCGTGGGCGTCCTTGCGGTGCAGCACGAAGATGCCGCCCACGATCAGCACCGAACCGACGATCGCCGCGACCGCGAAAACCACGGCCACCGCGGGAGGCGGGTCCGACCGCAAGAGGTTCGAACAGACGAACACCACCGACGCGGCGCCACCCCCGGTGAGTGCGGTGCGCGCCCACCGGTAGCCCTGCCGCATCAGAAGTAGGAACGTCGTCACGATCGCCGCCGTATTGACCGCAAACACCGCGGTCGTCGCATTGACCAGCCAAGCCGGGGTCGAGCCGGGTGCGCTCACCACCGCGACGACGTACCCGAGGACCATCAGCGGCAGCGCGACGACCCACAGCCAGAAGCCGGTGACGACGTCTTCTGGCAAGTCCTTTGGCGAGCCTGCGGTGGGTTCGCTCACGCCAGCCAGCCGGCGACGTCGGCCGCCCAGTAGGTGAGCACGATGTCGGCGCCTGCGCGGCGGATGCCGATCAACGTCTCCAGCGCGACGGTCCGCATGTCGATCCAGCCGTTGGCCGCGGCCGCGCTGATCATCGAGTACTCGCCAGACACCTGATAGGCCGCCACCGGAACCGGTGAGACATCGGCGGCGGCGCGAACCAGATCGAGGTAGGCCATCGCTGGCTTGACCATCACCATGTCCGCACCTTCGGCGATGTCGAGCTCGATCTCGTGGCGCGCCTCGCGGGCATTGCCCGGATCCTGTTGGTAGGTACGACGATCGCCCTGCAGGCTCGAGGACACCGCCTCGCGGAACGGCCCGTAGAAACCGGATGCGAACTTCGCCGCATACGCCAAGATCGCAACGTCGACGTGACCGGCCGCATCCAGCCCGTCGCGGATCGCCGCGACCTGGCCATCCATCATGCCGCTTGGCCCGACCACGTGGACACCAGAATTCGCCTGCGCCACAGCGAGTTCCACGTAGCGAGCGAGGGTGGCGTCGTTGTCCACCCGCCCCTCGGCGTCCAGCACGCCGCAGTGGCCGTGGTCGGTGAACTCATCCAGACAGGTGTCGGCCATCAGTACGGTCGCGTCGCCGACCTCGTCGGCGAGGTCGCGCAGTGCCACGTTGAGCACGCCGTCCTCGGTGATGCCTGCCGAACCCGTCGCGTCCTTGTCGTCGTCGGAGGGCACCCCGAAGATCATCAGGCCACCGACGCCCGCGTCGACGGCCGCGACGGCTGCCCGCCGCAGCGACTCACGCGTGTGCTGAACCACGCCCGGCATCGATTCGATCGGCTTCGGTTCGTCGATGCCATCCGCGACGAACATCGGCAACACCAAATGCCTTGGCTCCAAGGAGGTTTGCGATACCAGTCGACGCATCGCCGGACTGGAACGCAGCCGGCGCGGTCGATGCCTCGGAAAGGTCACGAACCGAGCCTAGCGGCGACGGCTCTTCTTGCGCGGCGGAGGCAAAGCACCCTCGGCGCGCAGACGGGCAGCGTGCTCGGCGAGCGCCTCGACCAGCGGGCCGACCGCGGCCGTCTCCGGCTGGACGTCGACGCGCAGCCCGAATTCCGCTGCGGTCTCAGCCGTCTTGGGCCCGATGCACGCCACGATGGTGCGCGCGTGCGGCTTTCCCGCGATGCCGACGAGGTTGCGCACCGTCGAGCTCGAGGTGAAGCAGACCGCGTCGAAGCCGCCGGTCTTGATCATCTCGCGAGTGTGCGCGGGCGGCGGTGCGGCGCGCACCGTGCGGTACGCCGTCACATCCTCGATCTCCCAGCCACGTTCGCGAAGTCCCTCGGCCAGCGTCTCGGTCGCGATGTCGGCGCGCGGCAGCAGCACGCGGTTCACCGGGTCGAAGATGTCGTCGTACGGCGGGAACTCGTCGAGCAGCCCCAGCGAGGACTGCTCCCCCATCGGCACCAACTCGGGGTTGATGCCGAAGGCCCGCACCCGGTCGGCGGTGGCCTGTCCGACGCACGCGATCTTCACCCCGGAGAACGCCCGAGCGTCCAGACCGAACTCGTTGAACTTGTCCCACACCGCACGCACTGCGTTGGTGGAGGTGAACACCACCCACTGGAAGCGGCCGTCGACCAAACCCTTGACCGCACGCTCCATTTGGGCGGGGCTGCGCGGAGGCTCGACGGCGATGGTCGGCACCTCGACGGGCAGGGCGCCGTGGCTGACGAGCCGGTCGCTCATCTCCCCGGCCTGGTCCTTGGTGCGGGGCACCAGCACGGTCCAGCCGTAGAGCGCCCGGCTCTCCCACCAGTTCAGCTTCGCGCGGTTGGCGACGGTCTTGCCGATCGTCACGACCAGCGGCCCGGCGAGCGGACCCGCGGGGTCGGGACTCGCGAGGGTGGCTTTGTCGAGCAGTCCGGCCAAGGTGGCCTCGACCGACCGCTGCTGGCAGGTGGTCCCGTTGGCGGTCACCACGCACGGCGTGGTCTCGGCCAGTCCGTACTCGATGAGCGTGCGGGCGGCCTCAGGGAGGTGCGACGCGGTGGCGTCCAGGATCAGCGGCCCCGGCGCGGCGGCCAGCGCCGCCCAGTCGACGTCGCCGCGGACGTCGGCCACGGTGTGCGACGAGCCGAGCGGAAGGCCTGCGTACGACGGCACCGCCGTCGTCGGCGGAAGCCCCGGCACGATCTCGAACTGCCCGTGGGCGCGCGCCAATGCGGTCACTTCGGTGATCACGGCGTCATCCGACAGCGGATCACCTGCGACGAGCCGCACGACGTCGGCGCCTGCGCGGGCCTCGTTGGCCAGCAGCTTCGCCACCTCGGCGGGGTCGCCAAGGGCCGGGCGGACCTCGACGCCACTCGGCAGTGGCAGGGTCGGCGGCTCGGCGTCGGTCGCGTCGCCGGTTTCCTTCGTCGCCTCGGCCGGGCCCGACGCGGGCGGCAGGTCCGAGCCGATGAGGGCCAGCACCGCCTCCGGCACGTCGGGGTCGGTGAATACTAGGGCCGCGTGTGCGAGCACTGTTCGTGCCCGCGTCGTCAGCAGACCGGGGTCACCCGGTCCGGCACCGACGAACGTGATGCGGCCGGGCTTCAGCTTGCGCCCTCGGGTGGTCATCCGTCACTCCCGCTTTCAGTCCGCTCCACCAACAGCTCCCGCGCGCCCAACTCGAACAACTCCGCGGCCACCGAGAGCCCTAGCTCTCGTGCCCGCTCGGGAGTCCCGATGCCGGACGCACGGATCACGTCGGATCCGTCCAGCGCCGCCACGCAGCCGCGTAGCGACAGCTCCTCGAAGATGTTGCCTTCCTCGTCGATGGACTCGACCACTTCCGCGATCGCTCCCACCGGCGCAGAACACCCCGCTTCGAGCTCGGCGAGCAGGGTTCGCTCCGCGGTGACTGCGGCGCGCGTGTCGGCGTCATCCAACTCCGCCAGCAGCGCGGCGAGCTCCCCGTCACCCGCGCGGCACTCGACCGCGAGGGCTCCTTGAGCCGGTGCTGGCAACATCTGCACCGGTTCGAGAGTCTCGGTGACATCGCCGAGCCGTCCGATGCGAGCCAGACCCGCCCGGGCGACGACGACGCCGTCGAGATCACCACTACTTACCCTGTTCAACCTGGTGTCTAGGTTGCCTCGTAGGGGGCGAATTTCCAAACCGAGACCCAGTGCTCTAAGCTGCGCCGCCCGCCGCGGGCTCGACGTGCCGAGCACCGAGCCTGCGGGCAACTCCCCTAGCACCATTCCGTCGCGGGCCACCAGGGCGTCGCGGGCATCCTCGCGTCGGGGAATGGCCGCGATGACGAACCGGTCGTCGGGCGCGGTCGGCAAATCCTTGTACGAGTGCACCGCCATGTCGACCGTGCCTTCGGCGATGGCCTCGCGCAGCGCAGCGGTGAACACGCCGACGCCGATTTCGGCGACCGGATCATCGGATCGGTCACCGGCGGTGGAGATGATCACGAGTTCGGCCGCGCGCCCCTTGGCCTCGATGGCGGCCTTGATGATGCCGGCCTGGGTGGTCGCCAGCAGGCTGCCCCTCGTGCCGATCCGGATCACCGCATCACGCGGAATGTTCGGCAAGCGTTTACTCGGTCCCGTCGACATCGAGTCGGGAATCGCTTGTCACCAAAGGCAATTCGCCACCAGCGACGGCGTCGACCGCCTGTGGGTCGAGCTCGAAGAGTTCTCGCAACGCCTCGGCGTAGCTGTCGCCACCGGGCGCGCTGGCCAGTTGCTTGACGCGCACCGTTGGCGCGTGCAGGAGCTTGTCGACGACGCGTCGCACGGTGCGGGCGACCTCGTCGCGATGCGCGGCTTCCAGGCTGGGAAGGCGACTGTCGAGGCGCAGCAATTCGGCTTCGACGACGTCGGCGGCCCGCTGACGCAGCGCCGTCACCGTGGGCGTGACCTCGGCGACGCGCTGTCCGGCCAGGTAGTTGGCTACTTCTGTCGCGACGATCGCCCGGGCGGCTTCGGCGTCCGCGGACGCGGCCTTGGCGGTGGGTTCGCGCTGGATTCGGTCCATGTCGACCACGTACACGCCGGGCAGGCCGGCGACGGCGGGGTCGACGTCGCGGGGCATCCCCAGGTCGCAGATCACCAGTTGCTTCGGCTTCTGCACGTAGGCCAGACCGCGATGCACGTCGGCCAGCGACACCACGGGACGCACCGCACCGGTGCAGGAGACGACGACGTCGGCGTCGGTGAGCACCGGCGGAAGGTGGTCGAACGGGAACGCCTTCGCGTCGACGCCCTGCTCGCGCAGGTTCTGCACCAACCGCTCGGCGCGTGGCAACGAACGGTTCACGACGTGGACCCGGCCGATGCCCGCCCGCACCAGATGCGCAGCGGCCAGCGCGCCCATGGCGCCCGCACCGACCACGACGGCCGAGCGCCCGGCCAAGCCGTCGAGCTTCGCGCTGGCCATGTCCAGTGCCACCGACACCACCGAGGCGCCTGCGGCGTCGATCCCGGTCTCGGAGTGCACCCGCTTGCCCACCGACAGCGCCCGCTGCGCGAGTTCGTGAAGGATGCGTCCGACGGTGTGGTTGGCCTCGGCGGCGGCATACGCGCGGCGGACCTGGCCGAGCACCTGCTGCTCGCCGATCACCGCGGAATCCAGGCCGCTGGTCACCGCGAACAGGTGCTCGACGGCGGCCTCGGCGTAGCGCACGTAGGCGTACTTGGTGAGGTCGCCCAGCGACATGCCGGAATGCTCGGCGAGCACCGAGCCGATGACCGAAAGACCGCCGTGGAACGCCTCGACGACGGCGTACACCTCGACCCGGTTGCAGGTCGACAGCACCATGGCCTCGGTAACCAGCGAAGACTGAAGCACCTGCTCGACGATCTTGGCTTGATCGGACTCGTCAGTGCTCAATTGCTCCAACACGGAAACCGGCGCGCTCCGGTGCGAAACCCCGAAAAGCAGTACGCTCACGGCCGCATCACCACGCCGTCAAAGGTAGCCGCTCACCAGCCCGCTTACCAAATTTGCTGGGCACCTACTCAGCGCTCAGATCGGCCCGCAGGCGGGTCTCGTCGACCTCCCAGTAGCTGTGTTCGCGCCCGTCGAGCAGCACGACGGGCAGTCGATCGCCGTACTCGGTCCGTAGCGCGGGCTCGCCTGCAGCAGCGGCTTCGTCGACGTCGGTGGCGCCGAGGTCGAATCCGAACTCCTCCGACAAACGGACCAACTGGTCCTTCGCCTTGTCACACAGACTGCACCCGGCGCGTGTCAGCAAGATCACCTGATGCTCCATGAACGCCAGTATTCCGTGACTTACTGTTGAACCGTGTCCGAGTCCGGCGACGTCGCAGCCGAGGTCGTCGACGATGCGCCGAGCGCGCCGCCCGCGCCACCACCCGATCTGACGGCCGCGGCGTTCTTCGACGTCGACAACACGCTTGTGCAGGGCTCGTCGCTGGTGCACTTCGCGCGCGGACTCGCGGCCCGCAAGTTCTTCACCTACGGCGACCTCGCGCGATTCGGCTACGCGCAAGCCAAGTTTCAGCTCACGGGCAAGGAGAACAGCGACGACGTCGCCGCGGGCAGGCGCAAGGCCCTGGCGTTCATCGAGGGCCGTGAGACCTCAGAACTCGCCGAGGTCGGCGAGGAGATCTACGACGAGATCATCGCCGACAAGATCTGGCCGGGCACCCGTGCGCTCGCCCAGATGCACCTCGACGCGGGCCAGCAGGTGTGGCTTGTCACGGCGACGCCCTACGAACTCGCCGCCACCATCGCCCGCAAGCTCGGGCTCACCGGCGCGCTTGGCACCATCGCAGAATCCGTCGACGGCGTGTTCACGGGCCGGCTCGTCGGTGACATCCTGCACGGCGTTGGCAAGGCACACGCCGTGCGGTCGCTCGCCATCCGCGAGGGGTTGAACCTGAAGCGCTGCACCGCCTACTCGGACAGCTTCAACGACGTGCCCATGTTGTCGTTGGTCGGCACGGCCGTCGCCATCAACCCCGACGCGGCGCTGCGCGACGTCGCCCGCGAACGCGGCTGGGAGATCCGAGACTTCCGCACCGCCCGAAAGGCCGCCCGCATCGGCGTGCCGTCGGCGTTGGCGCTCGGGGCCGCGGGCGGGGCGCTCGCGGCGGTCGTCTCGCGGCGTCAGGGCGGTCGCTGAGCGACAGTTGGTAAGCTCGCGCAGCTAGAACGAGCGGGGAGCAAGGCTGACCATGAGCATCGCCCAGGACATCATCGGGACGCACTACCGGTATCCCGACTACTTCGAGGTCAATCGCGAGAAGGTGCGGGAGTTCGCGCGGGCCGTCAAGGACGAGCACCCGGCCCACTACAGCGAGGACGCCGCCAAGGAGATCGGCTACGACACGCTGGTCGCGTCGCTGACCTTCGTCGCCGTGGCCGGGCGCCGGGTGCAGACGGAGATCTTCAACCAGTTCGACCTGCCGTTCAACATGGAACGCGTGCTGCACCGCGACCAGAAGCTGGTCTTCCACCGCCCGATCGTCGCCGGTGACAAGCTCTGGTTCGACTCGTACCTCGACTCGGTGATCGAGTCGCACGGCGCCGTGCTCACCGAGGTCCGCGGCGAGGTGACCGACGACGACGGCAACCCGGTGCTCACTAGCACCGTCACCATTCTCGGTGAGGCGTCGGCGTCCGAAGAGACTGACGAGATCACTGCCCAGATCGCGGCCGCCCGCGACGCCGCCATCGCGAAGATGGTTGCTGGGCAAAATGCGTAAGTGCACTTACGCCAAGCGATTTCGGGCTTAGCCCAGGAACATGTTCCCGCGATTGGCCAGCAGCTGATAGAGCGTCTGCTGGATGGTTTCGCGAACCTGGTCGGTCAACTCGAAGGTGACCATCGGATCGTCGGGGGCGAACTCGTCGTAGCCCTCGGTGCTGATCGGCTCGCCGAACTGGATGTGCCACTTCGACGGCAGCGGAACAAGCCCGAGCGGCCCGGCGAGCGGAAACAGCGGGGTCACCGGGAAGTACGGAAGTCCCAGCAGCCGGGCCAGCAGCTTCACGTCGGCGAGCATCGGGTAGATCTCCTCCGACCCGACGATCGAGCACGGGATGATCGGCGCCTTGGCCTGCAGCGCGGCCGCCACGAACCCGCCGCGGCCGAACCGCTGCAGCTTGTACCGGTCACGGAAGTGCTTGCCCAAACCCTTGTACCCCTCGGGGAACACGGCGGTCAGCTCCCCTGCGGCCAGCAGGCGATGCGCGTCGGCCGTGCAGGCCATCGTGTGGCCGGCCTTGCGCGCGGCCTGGCCCATCACAGGCATGTCGAACACGAGATCAGCGGCGAGCAGTCGAAGGTTGCGGTTGGCGGGATGCTCGTCGTGCACCGCCACCTGAGTCATCAACCCGTCGAACGGCAGCACGCCCGCATGGTTGGCGACGACGAGCGCGGCGCCCTCCGACGGCAGGTGCTCGATGCCACTGACCTCGACGCGGAACCAGTGCTTGAAGAGCCCTCTCAGCAAAGGCAGAAAGATTGCTTCGTTGAGGTGTTCGTCGAAGCCGAACTCGTCGACGGTGTAGTCGCCAGCCATCCGCCTGCGGACGAACTCGGCGATGCCGGCGATCCGTTGGGCCATTTCGTTGGGGCCCTCGGCGGCGTGCGGCGCACCGCTGGAGAAGCTGCGCCGCTCGTCGATCTCACGGACGACGGCAGCGACCTGCTCGGCCGAAGCCCTGGTTCCCGGGTCGGAGAGCAGAGACGGATGTCGGCGCGAACTCTCCGCCCGCGCAGCTGCCCGCCGCTGAGCCGATGCACGGCTCGAATTCGAGTGCAGCGGAATTACTTTCGCTTTTGACTCGCCCGCCACTTCGATACCTTCTCCCACCCCGGTGAACCTTGAGTCTAGCGCCCCCAACGCTGGGCCGCAGATACCGCGGTTCTCTCGACAGAGCGTACCCAGCCGGGGTCGACGATCGGCGTCAATCCACGACCGCGCACGTAATCGTCGAAAGCCTCCGTCGTGGTCCATTTCGGGTTGTAACCTAGGTCCTTCCGCATGCGGACGGTGTCCATCACCCGGCCGTAGCTCAGGTAGTTCAGCTGTTCGCGGTCGAGCTCGGTGTAGCGCGTCGCGCGCCTCAGCGAATCCACCGCCGCCAGCGCCGAACGCGGCACCGGCAGCTGGACGCGGCCCGACCGACGGATCGCCTGGGACATCATGATGATGCCGGAGGCGCCGATGTTGAAGGTGCCCGCACGGCCCGCCACGCTGGCCCGCTCGAGTACCCCGAGTGCGTCCTGCTCGTGCAGCAGCTGCAGGCGCGCGTCGTGGCCGAGCACCGACGGCACCACCGGACCCGCGAGATAGCGCGACAGCGCGGTGTCCATCGCGGGGCCGATCATGTTGGCCAGCCGCAGGATCGTGACCGCGATGTCGGGCCTGCGCCGCGCCAAGCCACGCGCGTAACCCTCGATGTCGACGCTGTCGCGGGCGAAACCCTCGCCAGGGGGGCGACGCGATAGTCCGGCCTCGGTGAACAGCACCGGGTCGCGGGGACTCGAGCCGTACACCTCGGAGGTGGACTTCAGCACCACCCGGCGCACCGATGGAGCCTTCTGGCAGGCCGCGAACAACTGCATCGCGCCCATGACGTTGAGCTCCTTGAGCGCCGCCCGACCACCCGAGCGCGGGGCGTAGGAGGCCGCTCCCGCGTGCACGACGGTGTCGACCTCGCCGTTGCGCATCACCTTGGCGATGAACGGATTGCGGATGTCGGCCCGAACGAATTCGGCCCGGCCCATCCGGCGCAGCAGATCCTTGCTCGGCGCGATCGCGTCGACGGCGATGACGTGGTTGATCAGCGGGTCCTGCGCCAGCCTGGCGGTCAGATAGCCGCCGAGGAACCGGCATGCACCGGTGACGAGCACGACCTTGGGGTAGTGCACGGTGTCCTGGGAGTCTGAGCCTCCGGAACCCTGCTGGGGTCGGCCCCCAGCTCGCCCGTCAGCATCCACGCGATCAGCCTAACGGCAGAAGCTCGACGCTACTTGCCAAGTTTTCTGCGCTGCACCCGCGTGCGACGAAGCAGCTTGCGGTGCTTCTTCTTCGACATGCGCTTGCGACGCTTCTTGATGACTGAACCCATAAACTCCGCTACCTACCTACCGATGCACGGCGCGAAACTGCGGGCAGATCGCAATTCCAGCGGAATGGGCGATCTCACCGCAGTCTCGGCGAACCGCGCACGAGACTGACACGACTTAACCCGGTCACCTTACCGAAGGCGGCCCTAGGAAACGAAACGCACCCGTTGGCGGCGAACTAGCCCGCGTCGAAGTACGACGTCTCCAACAGGTCGTGAACCGCCTTGGCATGCACCCGGAATGACCGGCCGACCCGCACCGCGGGCAGCTCTCCGTTGTGGACCAACCGATAAACGGTCATCTTGCTCACCCGCATGAGGCTCGCCACTTCGGCAACAGTGAGAAATTGAGCCCGGGGCGGTTGGCCATCACCAACACCGCCAGCCGCGGCCGACTTTCCGCTGCCGGAATCGCGTGCCGATGGCCCGTTCATAGACGTCATCGCAACCCAATCCATCAGGCACGCCGCTCCAGCGGCTTCCCCACCGCTGGCGCAAGAGCGTGCTTACAACGAGGAGAATAGCGTGGCCAATGGGGTTATTGCGACGGGTGTGGAGGAATTCGTTAGAAATCGATGAACTACTCTGATGTAATTCCTAGCTGCTCAGAGCGTGTTTTTGCAGCAGCCACCGCGTCCGCCACCGCCGCGCGCAGGCCACCCCGCTCGAGTTCCCGCAGCCCAGCGGCGGTAGTGCCGCCCGGCGACGTCACGATCGCCCGCAGTTGCGCCGCGCTGGTGTCGGTCGCCGAGCCCATACCGCCATTCCCGGCCGTCTCCTGCTCGTCGAGCCGTTCGAGCAACATCGCCGCCGAACCGGCCATCGTTTGGGTCACCAGATCGGTGGCCACCCCGCGCGGCAGGCCCGCTGCGACCCCCGCGTCGACGAGGGCCTCGACCATCAGGAAGAAGTAGGCAGGACCCGAACCGGACACCGCGGTGACGGCGTCGAGCTGCGACTCGGGCACCGTCAGCACCCCACCGACCGCATCGAAGATGGCCGAGACCTCCTTGAGCTGCTCTTCGGTGGCGAAGCGCCCGCGCGCCAGCGCGCTGACTCCCCCGCCGACGACGACGGGGGCGTTGGGCATGACGCGGATGACGGGTGCGCCCGCCGGAAGCTTCGACTCGTAGTACGCCGTGCTGACCCCGGCCGCCACGGTGATGAAAACCTGTTCCGCGCTGGAGTTCTCGGCCCGCGCCGCGGCTTCGGCGATGTCGACGAGCGCCGACTCGACATCCGACGGCTTGACCGCGACCACGATGTAGGTGGCGTTCTCCGCGGCGTCGGCCACCGACGACATCTGCACCCCATACTTCTCAGCCAGGAACTTCGCCCGGCCCGGGTCCTTTTCGGCGACCACCAAGTCCTTGCTCTGACGTCCCGCCCGCAGAAGTCCGGAAAGCAGTGCCTCGCCTATGCTCCCGGCGCCGATGATCGCAATTCTGGCCACGGGGAAAGCATGGCACGTCCGGTTTGGCTAGGGCGCGGCCGGCACCATCGCCAGTTGCCTGCTCTGCACGACGATGTGGCCTTCGCAGTCGACGACGATGTGGTCCTCGTCGAACCAGTCCTGGCCGATCTGGACGGTGGTACACAGCACCCGGAGCCACCCGTCGGCTGGCAGCGCCCGCAGATAAGCGGTCAGTTGCACCGTTGGCGCCCAGCCGAACCGATTGACGCCGAACGTCACCGGGGCGGACACGTCGCCGCACAGCAGCGCGAACAGCGCGTCCGGCGCGACGTCCCTCGGGCGGACCCAGTACTCGATGACGGGTGGGCCGCCGTCCGAACGCGGCTGCATCGTCGTCAGCGACGGCCGGATGTCACAGCCGTGCGCGAGATGGACGATGTCGGCCATTGGGTGGCCGGGCCCGATCGGCTCCAGCCCGGGCGGAGGGTCGGGCTGCATCAGCGGGATCACCGGGTTGACCGACAACAACGGCACGACGCGGTGCTCCGGATCGCCGAGCGTCACTGCCGCCCGCACGGCAACCCGGTCGCCCTGGCTCAACTCGACGTCGATCAGGCTGACGCGGCGGCCGCGCTTGAGCACGGTGGTGGCGACCCGCATGGGCCCCGGATCGGGCGCCCACAGGAAGTTTCCGGAGACGGCGATCGGCTGGACGTCACCGGCATGCTCGGTGCGGGCGGCGTTGGCGCACAACGCCAGCATCGCGCCACCGTGCACCTTGGGCCCGATGGTCCAGTGCTCGTTCAGCACGCCTTCATAGACCCCGTCACCGGCGGCGGTAAGCATCATCGCGTCGGCGAAGCTGGTGGACTCAGTCATCACGCTCCTAGCGCAGCAGGTGTTCGCGCGCGAACTCGAGCGACTCGACGAGTAGCTCCTCGCGCTCGGCCGAGGTCCGGGCACGCGACGTCGTCACCTCGAGGATGACGTGGCCGGAGAAGTCACTGGCGGCCAGCATCTGGCAGATCTCGACGGTCGGCTGGGTACCGCGGCCGGGGACGAGGTGTTCGTCGGTGGAAGCCCCGCTGCCGTCACACAGATGCAGGTGGACGAGGCCGTCGCCCATCCGGCGGGCCATGTCGACGGCGTCGGTGCCCGCGGTGGCCGAATGCGAGAGGTCCAGCGTGAAGTGGGCATGGCCGCCGTCGAGCGGGTCGAACGACGGGGCGAACGCCGAGATCGCCGCCCCGGGTGACCCGCCGCGCTTGCGCATCCGCTGGATCGACGGTTGACCCGTTCCGAAGATGCGGTCCGCCCGGAAGGGAAACATGTTCTCGACGGCGACCAGGACGTCGCTGGACGCTTCGAGTTCGGCGACCTGCTCGGCGAAGCCCTCCGCGTAGCGGCGTTGCCACCGGAACGGCGGATGCACCACCACCGTCTGGGCACCGAGCTCCTCGGCGGCGCGCACGCTTCGTTCGAGTTTGGGGATGGGGTTGGCGCCCCACACCCGCTGCGAGATCAGCAGGCACGGCGCATGCACGCTGAGCACCGGCATCCCGTACTGCTCGGACAGCTTGGCGATCGCCGCGACGTCCTGGCTGACCGTCTCGGCCCACACCATGAGCTCGACACCGTCGTAGCCGAGCCGGGCGGCGTACTCGAAGGCCGCCTCGGTCCTCAATGGGTAGACCGAGGCCGTGGACAGACCAACCTTGATGGAAGGGCGCACTGGGGAACTATTTTTGCGCGTCAGTGCGTCTTGAGCAGAACCAGGGGTCCCAATGTGACCAAGGCGCCAACCGCCACCGCGATCAGCGTGCTGCCGATGTCCTCGGTCTTGCGGACCACGCGCACGCCCACGACGAGCCCGAGGATGACGAGCACCGCCAAGACCAGCGCGACGATGTTGTTCCAATTCCACAACAGGTCGAAGGCGATGAACAGGCCCGCACCGAAGACCACGGCGAGGATGCACTGCGCGACCACCCACACGCCCCGCAGGAACGACGAGCCTTGCGGCTTCACGTCCTCGGACGCTTCGACGTCCGGTCGCTCGTCCTCGCCGAGGTCGATGTCCTCCGGGCCCGGCTGACGTCCGCGACGGGCCAGGTCGTCGGCGACGGACTGGCCGCCGAACAACGTGTCGGAGTTGGAGCGCAGGTAGGACGGCACCTCGAACGCCGCCTGCGTGGCGTCGTCGGCGGCCGACAGCGGAGCCTCGCCCTTGAGCGACTCGATGAGGTCGCCGTCGTGTTCGTCGTCGTCGATGTCGTCATCCACGACGGGATCGGGGCTCATCTGTTCGGCGCCACCCGCGGGTCCCGAGAACGCGGGCGGAGTGGCGACCGGAGCACGGCGGGGCGGCGGCGTGAACTCGACCGGGTCGACCTCGGCATCGCGCTGCTCGAGATGGGCTTCGTAGTCGGCCTCGGCCTCGGTCACCACCGGTTCGGGCGTTGTTTCGGAGGTCTCCTCGACGTCGATCGCCTCGACCTCGTCGGTTACCTCGGCCGGCTCCTCGGCTTCGACTGGTTCCGCCACGTCGATCGACTCGACGTGCTCGGCGGCACCGTTGGTCGACGCCGGCTCCTCGGCCGGTTCGTCCTCGTCGGGGACGTGTGTGGCGTCGGTGATGATCGGGATTTCGCCGGTCAGTTCGGCGACGGTCACGGAGTTGCTGTCACCCCGCCGACGGCGTCGACGACCGCCGACCGGCGGTGCGCCGATGCTGCCATTTCTGGCCAGCAACTCGGCGACCGAGATCGGCCTGGTGCTGCTGTGGTCTTCAGGTTCTGTCATCGTCTGTTGCCTCTGGCCCTAGCTAAGCTCGCGGACGCCTCAACGAAGGCGGTCCCGTCGGCCTCGCTATCGAGTTTCCGCAAGATTAGTCCCTCACGCAACGCCCACGGGCAAATGTCCACTGTGTCGATCGAAAGGGCTCGCATACTCGCTTCGGCCACCAGGGCGCCCGCCACGATCTGTGGCGCCCGTTCAGCGCTCACCCCTTCCAACTCAGCTCGGTCCGCGGTGGTCATCCTAGAGATGAAGGCTATGAGCTGCCTGAGTCCCGCAGCTGTCAGTGTCCTCTTCACCCGGGGTCCAGCACCGGAGGGCGCCGCGCCGGTGAGTCGCGCCAGCGAGCGGAACGTCTTGCTGGTCGCCACGGTCAGGTCGGGCACCCCGCTCTCCAACACCTTCGCGCCCGCGTCGGCCAACTCGGTGGATAGCCAGTCCCGCAGCATGGCGACCCGACGCCGGCCCGGCGGATCCTCCTGCAGCCACTCCCTGGTGAGCCTGCCGGCGCCCAGCGGAAGCGACAACGCGACCTCCGGCTCCTCGTCGACGCCGCTGGACAACTCAAGCGACCCGCCGCCGATGTCGATGTTGATGATCCGGCCCGCGCTCCACCCGTACCAGCGTCGGACCGCCAGGAACGTCAGCCGGGATTCGTCGACGCCCGACAGCACGCGCAGCGCGACGCCCGTCTCGGCGTTGACGCGGGCGAGCACGTCCTCGGAGTTCTTGGCGTCGCGCACGGCCGAGGTGGCGAAGGCCATCAGCTCGGCGCAGCCGGAGCTTGCCGCGATCTTGGCGAACTCGTCGATGGTGTCGACGAGCTTGTCGGCGCCCTTGCGCGTCAGCTTGCCGGAGCCGTCGATGGCCTCGGCCAGCCGCAGCGAAGCCTTCGTGGAACTCATCGGCGTCGGGTGGCCCCCGCGCCGTGCGTCGACCACGAGTAGGTGAACTGTGTTGCTGCCCACGTCGAGCACGCCCAATCGCACGCAACCCACGTTATCGGGTCTACCGTTGTTTTCCGTGAGCGGATCGCATGGTCGGGAGGTAGAGCTGGACTTCGCCCGCGAATGGGTGGAGTTCTACGACCCCGACAACCCCGAGCATTTGATCGCTGCGGACATGACGTGGCTGTTGTCGCGGTGGACGTGTGTGTTCGGCACGCCGGCGTGCCAGGGCACCGTCGAGGGCAGGCCCGACGACGGTTGCTGTAGCCACGGGGCGTTCCTTTCCGACGACGACGACATCGCGCAGCTCGAGACGTCGGTCGAGAAGTTGACCGACGAGGACTGGCAGTTCCGGGAGAAGGGCCTTGGCCGCAAGGGCTACCTGGAGATGGACGAGTACGACGGCAAGCCCAACTTTCGGACGCGAAAGTACAAGGGCGCCTGCATCTTCCTCAACCGACCGGGGTTCTCCGGCGGCATCGGGTGCGCGCTGCACAGCAAGGCGCTCAAGCTCGGCGTCGAACCGCTGACCATGAAGCCCGACGTCTGCTGGCAGCTTCCGATCCGGCGCAGCCAGGAGTGGATCACCCGGCCCGACGGTTCGGAGATCCTGCGCACCACCATCACCGAGTACGACCGCCGCGGCTGGGGCGAGGGCGGGTCCGATCTGCACTGGTACTGCACCGGCGATCCCGCTGCCCACGTCGGCGCCCGCCAGGTGTGGCAGTCCTACGCACCCGAACTGACCGCGCTGCTCGGTGAGAAGGCGTACGCCGAACTGGCTGCGATGTGTGAGCGGCGCAAGTCCCTTGGACTCATCGCCATCCACCCGGCGACGCGCGCCGCCGAGTAGTCCTCAGCCGTTGGGCCGAGATCTGTTCACCGCGACTTCGGTTCCTGGCATCGAGAGCTGGTCGATGGCCTGTCGCACCTGCGGGTCGACGTCGTCGGACAACCACAGACTCCACGTTTCGCAGGGTGAGGTTTCGCTGATTCGCGCCAGTGCCAGGCCGTGCTGTTCCGCGTAGTCGTAGAGCTCGCTCACCATCTGTGACCAGTTTGCGGGGAACTTGGTCACACCGGCCCGTTGTTGTGGCGAGCAGTCGTCCAGGCGGACCGGCTCCGGCGGAAGACCGTGTAAGGCTACGACATTGGGCCGGAACTCGTTGAGTTCATCGACGAGGCCGCGCCCATGGGTCCGGGCGATGTTCCGATTGTTGTGCCCGTAGGTGTCGAGCGCAGGTCCGGTCACCGCCAGCGGGATGAGCCCGGCCTCGGTGGTGGCGATGCGAACGCGCGACGTGTCGACTGCCTTCAAGGCGGCCGCGACGCTGGTTTGGAACGGACTTTCGAAGTAACTGCCGATGGGAAGGTGGAAGGGCAGTATTCCCACGCAGGTGAGGAACGCAAGCACGACGACGGGGAGTCGCCGGGTGTCGTTCGATTCCGCTGGCCGCGCCGAGGCCGCAGTGGCTATGGCTTGGCTGGCGGCGATCGCAACGAGCACCGGAACGAGGGCCATTGCATGCGCCCCCACCAGTTGAGGGTCGTGGCGAGCGCGATCCACGGGAGCGAGAAGCTGAACAAGGCTGCGGTGAACAACCACGATCCGTCACGCCGCCTGATACCCACGACAGCGAGCGCCACCATCAGCGGAACAAAGACGACGACGGTGGCGACATTCGCGACAGTCGGAATGAAGTGCAGCCCGATCTTGTCCCAGAATTCTTGCGGTAGCGCCGAATTGACCCACAGCAGTGGTACGACCAGCAGGGCGGTCGATGTCCACCAGTTGTGGGACGTGCCTCGGCCCAACATCAGAACCACCAAGACGCCAATTAGCGGCAGCATCAGCGAGCCATAGAACTGCAGTGAGAAGACGATGTTCGGGCCGTGAAGCGAACCTGACTTCATCACCGCCGACGTCGGTAGCAGTTGTCCGAAGTAGCCGATTCGTAAAGCGGCCCACCCGACGACGAGCAGGACGTACGGCGCTAGCAGTGACGTCACTGTCGCAACTGAGCTCAGTCGGAGTCGGCCACCGCGCCACGTCAGCAGGAGCCCGAACAGCACCACGAGTGGTCCGAAGGCGAACCCCTCAGGCCGCCACCAACCGGCGATCCCCGCGGTCACACCTGCGGCTGCGAGCAGGAGCAGCGAGCGGCGGTGAGTGTGCGCCAGCGGTGCGGCCACCGCAAGCGTGAACGCCCCGAGAAGCACGAGGCCCATCACCGGCGGTGAGAACCCGCTGAGCACGTACCTGTTCGCCGGCCCACCGGCGACGAGTCCGGCCAGCGCCACCGGTAGCCACAGGGGCCGATGCCAGAGCATGTTGTTGAGGACGCCGAACAGCGTCCCGATACCGAAGACTGCCGCGAGATTTAGCAGCAATGCGGCCACCACGGTCGACAAGCCGACGAACTTCAACGGCGCGAGTGCGAGGACGAACCCCAGGTCGGTCGCGCCATCGGTCAGGCCGGGAGCCTGACCGGGATTCCAGGTGATGCCCCACCCGTGCGCGAGATTCTCGGCGTACTTGAACAGCATCGCCGCATCCTCGAAGGGCGCAGGCACGCTGAGACGCGTGCTCTCCACGAGAGTCCAAAACAGGCACACCACCAACGCGATCGCGCCGGGCCACAGGACAGTGCCTGCACGCCTGCTTGCGTCCGGCATTGCCTTTCGGCGATGGAGCCCGACCGCATTGGGCCGAAAGAGCAACTGTCCCATACTAAATCCCGGTGTCTTCAGTATCGGGGACTCGCAAATGCGGCTCTGCGGTACGACGGATCGCCGGTGCCACGGGACGACCCTCCAACAGCCCATCGACCGAGCCCTGCTCGATGGCGCGCTGATAGGCGGGCAGGGCGTCGCGCACTGCCGCCAAGGTGGCGTCGACGTCGACGGCGCCGTGCGCGGCCGAGGTGACGAAGGACTGGGCGAGCACGCCGCGGCGCAGCAGTTCCTGAAGGAACAGCGTCCGGTACGCCTGGGATGGTTCGCCGTCCGCGCCGCGCGTGACGAACAGCAGGCACGACGGCCTGCCCACCACCTCGACGTAGGGCGCAAGGCCGTGTTCGGCGACGGCTTCGGTCACGCCGCGGGCCAGCAGCCGTCCCGCGTACTCCATCTGACCGATCGGGTCCTCGGTCCGATACACCTGCACCACCGCCCGGAACGCCGCGAGCGATGCGGTCTCGGCACCGTGGGTCGTGGACAACAGAAAGACGCGGTCCTGCTCGGTGCGCAGCCCGCCGAGTTCCATGTACTCGCGCTTGCCGGCGAGCGCGGACAGCGGAAAGCCGTTGGCCATGGCCTTCCCCCAGCAGGACAGATCCGGTACCACGCCGTAGACGGCCTGGGCACCGCCAATCGACCAGCGGAAGCCCGTGATCATCTCGTCGAAGACGAGCAACGTGCCGTGCGAATCACACAGTGCGCGAACACCTTCGAGAAAACCACGCGCAGGCTCGGCCATCGCCGTCGCGGCTTCGAGGAGGACGCACGCGACGTCGTCGCTGGATAGTGCGGACGCCACCGAGCCGAGGTCGTTGTACTCGAACCGCACGACGTCGGCCGTCGCGGACCCGGGGATTCCGTTGTTCATCTCGGTGGTGCCGACGAACCAGTCGTCGGTGGAGAAGAACGGCTGACGGCACACCGCAACCTTGTCGCGACCGGTCGCCGCGCGGGCCAGCTTGATCGCGGCCGTCGTGACGTCGGAGCCATTCTTCGCGAACTTCACCATGTCGGCGCCTGGAACCAGGCTCAGAAAGTCTTCCGCCGCGACGAGTTCCAGGCGGGTGGGTCTGCTGAAGCTCACCCCATTGGCGATGGTCTTGGCGACTGCGTCGACGACGGGGCGGTAACCGTGGCCCAGCGTCACCGAGCGCAGTCCCATGCCGTACTCAACGTAGGCGTTGCCATCGGCGTCCCACACCCGGCAGCCGTCACCGCGCACCAGGACGGGCGCCATGTGCTCCGGATACTGGTCCGCGCCGCGGGCGTAGGTGTGCGCGCCGCCCGGCACCAGGTCGTGCAGTCGGTCCTGAAGCTCACCCGACCGCGCGAATGCACGCACCCCCGATTCGACGCCCGTCATGACACTCCGGCCGGTACCGCTTCGGGAACGCGGGCGGGCCCACCCGCCACGGGCACTCTCCGCACCGCGGGGTGGGCGGCGAGGAGGCCGAGCATGACCACCACCAGCACGGTGAACTGCGGCGTCGAGAAGACGTTGTCGATCGCGGCATAGAACAGCACCGCGAACGCGAACGTACCGATCACCCACCTCGTGGTGCCGCGTTGTGCCCGTGCGGCGGTGTAGAACAGCGCCATCATCGCCGCGAGCATCGCGACCAGGAAGCACACGCCGCCGTCCAACATCAGGTGAATGTATTCGTTGTGAGGCGCGACGAACTGCTTCTGCACGTGCGGAGGCAGGTACATCTCGACCGCGACGGTCGCGAAACCCAAACCCTTTCCGGTGTAAGGGTTCTGACTCGCCAGGCCGAAGAAGAACTCCCACGCCTGGTCGCGTCCGGACGTGTTGAAGGTGCCCTCGTAGCTATTGCCCATGCTGCGCTGGATGAGTTCTGGGGCCGCGACCACCATGCCCACGATCCCGACGCCGGAGATCAGCCAGGCCGCGCTACGCGCACGACGAGGCACCCGCCTGCTCACCAGCAGGGCATGGATGACGAAGACCAGCACCAACATCGTCGCGACGACGATAGGGCCGCGGGTGGCGGTCGCGATCACGATGACGAGGTTGAGCCCCACCCACAGGTA
This sequence comes from Mycobacterium sp. RTGN6, assembly GCF_033804605.1. Taxonomy (NCBI): domain Bacteria; kingdom Bacillati; phylum Actinomycetota; class Actinomycetes; order Mycobacteriales; family Mycobacteriaceae; genus Mycobacterium; species Mycobacterium sp. RTGN6. The sequence goes on along the minus strand of NZ_JAPZKZ010000003.1, from coordinate 173,394 downwards.
GGTGCGAGGGTTGCGGTCGACCCGCGGCATGCTCAGCAGGCACAGTCCGGCCGCCAGCCCGACCAACGCGAGCATCGCGAGGTGCGCGGGTATGGAGGCGCCCTGCAGTCGCGGCACCTTGCTGTCCTCGTCGATGCGCAGCACCGTCGTGACGCCTGCCACCTGTAGTGCCACCCCAGCGGCGATGGACCACAAGGCCAGCTTGGTGAGGAACCCGAGCGCCCGCGACAGGCCGACCCGACGCCAGTCGACGAACAGGAACAGCCAGGGCAAGGCGTAGCCGATGAGGGCGCGCACGGCCGTTGCGGCGGTGACGTCGACGTCGCCGCCGATGTTCAGCACCGAAACCACTCCCGCGAGGCCGACGGCCCCGACGGCAGCGGCGCCGATCGCCGACCAGCGCAACCCGGCCGTCATCGCCAGGCAGCCGAGCGCCACGATCAGCATGGTCTTCTGCACGGCGTCGCCGTTGGGCAATGGGTCGCCTGCCGCGTCGGTGAAGATCGCCGGCGAGATCACGACGACCAGCAGCGGCGCCAGCTGCCAGCGGCTGTTGGGATACAGCGTGGCAACCGCCGTCACTAGCAGCAGCGCCACGACGGCGAGGAACCGCGGGTCGATGGCCACCGCGGCGCCGACCGCGATTACTGCTGCGGCCGCCAGCGCCCACGGCGCGGCACTACGGAGCTGCGTCAACTCAACACCCAACCTTCGTACGTGCTGCCGAAGGCTCAGCAACAACTACCATGTCACTCCGGTGGCACCGCCGTATGTTCCCGATCGTGCCTACCCGTAAGGAATCCACGTGAGTACCGTCGACCCGCAGTCGTCCGCGCCCAACACCCGCGAGGGCAAGGGTGTCATGAGCGGACGTCGTGGGCTTCTGACCGCCGCGGCCGCGGCCGCGGTCGGCGCCGGTGTCGCGGCGGTGGCGACCTCCGGGAAGCCGAGTTCGGTCGAGGTCGAGGTCAGCGCCCGCAGCGTGGCGCCGAAGCTGTCGAGCACCGCCGACGCGAAGGCGAACACCGCGGCGCTCAACGCCGCCATCACCGAGTCGACGTCGACGGGCGCCGACGTGGTGCTGCCGGGCGGCGAATTCGGGTTCGTCGGCATGACGCTGCCCGTCAAGGGCGGGGTCAACATCCGTGGCGCGGGCCGCGGTGTCACGGTGCTGCGCAACGAGGGCGGCGATCCGTCGGTCACCGCGCACGGGACGCCGGGTGGCACCGAGTACCTGTCCGACTGGGCGATCTCCGGGTTGAGCCTGACGAGCGCGAACCGCCAGCCGAACCAGGTCGGGCTGAGCATCAAGCTCGCCAACCGGTTCACCGTCAGCGACGTCACGGTGATCGGACACGGCATCGGCGTCCGGCACGAGTCCGGCTGGGACTGCGGCTACGACGGAGTCAGCGTCTCGAAATCGGGCACGGGCTGGCTGTTCCCCCGCACCGACTTCGCCCCGTCGTCGCCGGTGGGGCTGCGCAACTGCAGCGCCGTCACGTGCGACGTCGCGGTGCTCGTCGAGAACGGTGTCGAGACCCTCGAGTGGGTCGGCGGCGACTTCTCCGAGTGCGGCCGCGGAATGCTGTTGTTCGGCAACGAGACTCGATCGATTTCGCTTCACGGGCTGAACTTCGAGCGGATCCGGGGCGAGGACATCACGATCGGCGACGGCAAGACCGGCCCCGCCGCGATCTCCGTCAACGGCTGCCGTTTCCTGCGGGTCACCAAGGGACCCGTCTCGGTGCGCTTCATCCGTGGCGACGCCTTGACCTTCGTCAGCTCGCGCTGGACCAAGTACGGGACGGCCGTCGAGCAGAGTCCGGACTCGGGTCAACTGGTGGTCAACACCAGCACCGGTTTCGAAGTCGATCAATTCATCACCTCCAACGGGCAGGTCCAGCCCCAAGGGGTGCTGAACGCGAGCGCGGGCCAGTTCTCGATGCTGCTGGCGCTCGACGAACCGTCCGTGCTGCCCGCCGTGATCGGCCGCGAGGGCGTCGCCACGAAGGTGCTTTCCGGCCCAGGCAAACGGACCGCCGTCGACCAGGACTTCGCGATCCCGCCCGTCGTCGGGAGCACTGCCGTCCTCCGAGACGAGACCGATGGGTCGGTGCGGCACGCGTTGAGGGGCGTGACCGGCTGGTTCGTCTCGGCGCCGTACCTGCCGCCACCGCCGCCGCCACCTCCAGCACCGCGGCCGTAAGCCCTGCCGCAACCCTTGCTCGTCCGGTGATCACCGGTCATCTGCTCCCCTCCCTTCCTGCTCAGCCGGGCTATGCCGGCATGCGTGCGTCGGCCTGACCTCGACCGATCACGGTTATCTCGTTCCGCACTCTAGCAATAGTTTGCTGAATCTGCGTATACACGCGGAAGTTCGAGATCATGATCGGTGGCGGGGATCACAGGCGGGTGAGCCGTCCAGCGATTTACCAATCTGAGATGTTGGTGTATAAATCAGCAGGAGAAGCACCGCAAGGTGGTCGTTCGTCGGAGGATTGGCAAGCTATGAAGTCCTGGAGCACGAGCACCGTCGACCAGTTCGCCGGACCGGACGGCCACCACGCACAGCGATCGGTTAGCTCTGTAACTTTATTTGCAGGCAAATAATGTGGCAAACAGAAACTCTGGACCAGCAAGTGACTGACTTCCAAGACCTCGACCTCGCCACCGCCCGCGAATGCGTGCTCATCGGCGGTCTGCCGTTCGAGGTAACCGACATGGACACGGCGGTGGGCGACGTGATTGCCGTCGCCAGTGCTCACACCGAAGCCAGCCTCACCGTGCGGCTGTCCAACGCCTATTGCGTCGCGTTGGCTAGCAAAGACGCCGACTACCGTCGGCTCTTCGACGGACCCGGGCTGACGCTGCCCGACGGCGCACCGGTGGCGTGGGCCATTCGTAGCCGAGCACGCGAACCACAGAAGACCGGACGCGTCCGTGGACCGTCGTTCTTCGTCGAGGTGCTCGACCGTGGACGCTCGGCAGGTTTGCGTCACTTCATGCTCGGCGCCACCGACGAGACGCTCACCAAGCTCTCCGACGAAGCCCACGCGCGCTATCCGGGGCTGCACATCGTCGACTCCTACGCCCCGCCGTTCGGCCCGGTCGAGGAGACCATCGACGACGCGTGCATCGAGCGGATCGCTGCGGCCAAGCCGGACATCGTCTGGATCGGCATGGGCACTCCCAAACAGGACTTCGCCGCAGCCCGGCTCGCGCAGCGGCTGCCCGGCGTCTACATCGGCGTTGGTGCGGCGTTCGACTTCGTCGCGGGGTCCGTACGCGAGGCGCCCAAGTGGGTACAGAACTCCGGATTCGAGTGGGCCTACCGGTTGTGCTCGGAACCCCGTCGGCTGTGGCGCCGGTACCTCTTCGGCAATGCCCGGTTCATCCTGGCGGTCATACGTGGGCACTAACACGGAACGGGCCGGCGACTGGGGGTTGCCCGTTCTGAGTGTCGTGCTACCTGCCTACAACGCGGCAGCGACGGTTCGCGCTGCCGCCGAAAGCGTGCTCAACGGCACCATTGCCGCGCTAGAGCTCATCATCGTCGACGACGGCAGCACCGACGGCACCGGTGCTGCCGTCGCCGACCTCGAGGCCGATCCCCGCGTTCGGGTGATCTCGCGGCCGAACAAGGGGTTGGCGGCGTCGCTGAACGAAGCCATCGCGTGCGCGACGGCGCCGTTCATCGCTCGCATGGATGCCGACGACGTCTGCATGCCCGACCGGTTCGAGGTCCAGCTTCAATACCTCGTCGACCACCCCGACGTCGTCATGGTCGGCGGTCAGATCCGGCGAGTCATCAACGGCGAGGCCGAATCCCAGTCACGCCTGCCGCTGGAGCACGACGAGATCGTCGCGGACCTGTTGCACGGACAACACGCGGTGTGCCACTCGGCCATCGTGATCCGGCGCTCGGCGCTCGACGTAATCGGCGGGTATTGGGAGCACGGCGTCGCCGAGGACTGGGACCTGTACCTGCGGCTGGCCGAGGTCGGCAAGGTCGCCAACGTCGACCGTCACGTCCTGGACTACACGTTTCACGAGGGTGGCATCAACGCGACGAGCATGCGCACCGTCCGCACCAACATCGGGCTCGCCGTGTTCAACCACTACCGCCGCGTGAACGGCCTCATCGAGTTCAACCAAGCCACCTACCTCGAGCACCTCGACGTCGCGTCGAAACTGAAGATCCGCGCCGAGACTCTGAGTCTCGGCCTGTACCGCCGGTCCATGCTGGCGGGCACCTCGAGCAAGGCGGCCAAGACCGTCCTGTTGGCCGGCGCGGCGATCAGCTGGCCGCCGTTCGCGGTGCGTCGACTGCGGCAGGTCAGTCACGCGGCATGAACGCCCAGTTCGCCTCGATCCTGTCGGCACGCATCCTCGCGAACGTGCTGCAGGCCGTCAACGTGATCGTGCTCGCGCGCGCGGTCACCCCGTCCGAGATCGGGATGACGTCGGCGATCATCGGGTTCTGCATGGTGCTGTTCACCGTCACCGACTTCGGGCTGGCGACGCTGATCTCGAAGTCCTACGCGCGTGAAGATCACGTGATGGTCGCCTCGGCGCTGCGTTACACCACCATCACGACGTGGGCGTTCGGCGGCCTGGCCTTCGCGGTGGGCGTCGGCCTGTCCGCCAAGGGCTTCATGCCGTTGTCGATGACCATTCTCATCCTGTCGGTCGCCATCGACCGCTGCGTCGAGTACCGGCTCAGCGTGCCGATCGCGGCGGACTCCAAAGTCGTTCCCGCATCGTCGATTCTGTTGCGACGCGGCGTCCAGTTCATCGCGTTCATCGCGTTCGTCATCGGCGGTATGCCCGCGCTGTGGGCGTACGCCGTCGCGCAGCTCATCGGAACGCTGGTCGGCTACCTGCAGAGCACCCACTTCCTGCGCGCCAGAGTGGTGAAGGTCGCCGCGCGGCTGCCATGGCAGACGGTGCTGAAGAACTCGTACGCGTTCTTCGTCAACAGCGTGACGGCTCAGATCTCGACGCTGGACACCTTCCTGGTGTCCGTGTTCTCGGGCGCGCACAGCGCAGGCCTTTACGCCGCGGCGTCGCGGGTGACCAGCCCGCTGATCCTGATCCCTGGCACCCTGGCGTCGACGGTGCTGCCGCCCGCCGCGCGGGCGACGGCGCCCCAGGCCAGGCGCGTCGGCGTACGCCTCATCCTGGTGCTACCCGTCGTGCTGGTGCTCGCAGGGCCAGTCGGCTACTTCGTCGCAGAGCCGTTGTGCCAGTTGCTCTATGGCGCCGAGTACCGGCCGGCCGGGCTCACGCTGTCGGTGCTGTTCATCGGCATCCCGTTCGCGGTGCTCGCCGCCGCGCTCGGGGCGATCCTCCAGGCCCAGGGCGAGGAACAGTTCGTCGCCAAGGTCGGGATCGGATTCGCCGTCACCTTCGTGACCGCCATCGGTTTCGGCGGGCACCTCTACGGGTCCGTCGGCGCCGCCATCGGCGGCTGCACGGCGATGGCCCTCAACTGTGTCCCCCTCGTAGTCAGGGTTCTACGACTACAAGATTCTCCCCGACTCGCTGATCTCAGCGAGTTGGGTGGTGCCGAGCTGACTCCCACGCGGGCGTCGGCGGATTGATAGGAGCCCGACCCCATGACAACGCCAACCACCACCCCGGACCAGCTGGTCCCGTCGCCGCCCGCCCCCGGCGACGACGGGACCAGCCAGGCCGGACTGGTCGACTTCGTCCGACTGGTCACCCGCCGCTGGCCGATCATCGTCGCGGCGATGCTGCTTGGCCTGCTCGGCGCGGGCGCCGTATCGGCGATGACGCCGCCGGAGTACCACAGCTCGACGCGCGTGCTCGTCGGGACGTGCGCCGAGGGCTCGATCGAACAGGCCTACCAGTGCGGCATGTTCACGAAGGACCGCGCGCTGTCGTACGCCGCGCTCGTCACCAGTGACGTGCTCGCGCAGCGCGTCGTCGACGATCTGCAGCTGAACCGGGCCGCCGGCGACGTGGCGAGCAAGATCACGGCCATCGCCGAGCCCGAGACCGCGCTCATCGAGATCACGGTCACCGACGACAGCCCCGCCGAGGCCCGGCGGATGGCCGACTCCGCCGCGCGGCAGTTCGTCCAGATGGTCGCCGAAGTCGAGTTGCGCAACACCGGCCAGCAGAACAACCCCTTCACCAACCTGACGGTCGTCGAGGCCGCCAAGGAAGCGTCCAAGACGGGGTCGAGCACCCAGGTCAACCTGCTCTTCGGGGCACTCGCCGGACTCATCGTCGGCGTGCTCGGGGCCATCGTGCGCGACCGCCTCGACACCACGGTGGACAACCCCGACGACGTCGAGGAAGCCGGGCTGCCGGTGCTGTGCGAACCGCCGAACGACGCGACGACGGCGTGGACCGACGGCGATGAACGCGTCGAGGCGTTCCGCAGGTTGCGAATGTCGGTCGGCCACTCCGGAAACGTGCTGACCGTCGTCGGCGTCGACTCCCAGGAAGCGGCGTTCGCAGCCGCGGTCGATCTGAGCCGCGCCTCGGGCGAGGCGGGCGGGCGCACGCTCCTTCTGAACGCTGACATGCGGACAGGGCAGAACTTTGGCTCCGCCCCGAGTAGCCACCACGGACTCGCCGACCTCCTGCGCGAACCCGAGATGACCATCACGATCGCCGAGCGGCTGCCGACCTGGAACAACCCGCCGATTCACATCCTCGGCGCCGGCGTCGTCCCGCCTGGCACCACGGCCACCGCACTACTGGCCTCTGGCCACCTGCCCAAGGTGCTCGACTCGCTGCGCGGCGAGTTCGACCTCGTCGTCGTCTACGCGGCGCCGGTGCTCAAGGCGGCCGACGCCGCGATCGTCAGCGCCGCGTCCGACGGGGCCATCGTGGTCGTCGAGTGCGGCCACACCTCCAAGGAGGACGTGGCCGACACCGTCGCCACGCTGCACGACACGGGCGCCAAGACCATCGGCGCGATCCTGACCACCCACCGACGGGTGCGGCGTTCGAAGGGCAAGACGAGACGGTGAGGACTCGGTCGTGAGAAGCACCCCCGCGGTCTCGCTGTGCATTCCGGCATACCAGGCCGAGCGGCACCTACGTGAGACGCTGGACGCTGCCTTCTCACAGACCTTCACCGACATGGAGATCGTCGTCCTCGACAACAACACGACCGACGGTACGCGGAAGATTCTGGAGGAGGCGAACGATCCGCGACTGCGGATCGAACGCAACGACCACACCCTGTCGATGCCGGACAACTGGAATCGCGTCGTCGAAATGTGCAGGGCCCCTTTGATCAAACTGCTCTGTGCAGACGACCTCATCGACGAGAACTGCGTGGCCGATCAGGCTGCCATCCTGATGACGTGTCCCGACGTCGCGCTGGTGTCGTGCAAGACGAACCTGATCGACGACGTCGGCCAGTCGCTGCGGAGGTCCACCGGACTGCGCAGGCTGACCGGCAAGCACGACGGTCGCACCGTGGTCAGGCACGTGTTGCGCAGCGGCGGCAATCCCATCGGCCCATCGGCGGCGGTCACGTTCCGCCGCAGTGACTTTCACGCGGTTGGCGGCTTTCGGGGTGATCTGCTCTACCCCATGGAGCTCGAACTGTGGACGCGGTTGCTCAAGCGCGGCGACTTCGTCGGACTGCCCGATCCACTTGCGGCCTTCCGCATCTCGGCTGACGGGGCCACCGCGTTCACCTCCGCGCGGTCCCAGTTCGGCCAGCAGCTCGAGCTCAGCAGGCGGATCGTCAAGGACGGCAAGTGGCGCGTGGGGTGTGCCGACGTGATGATCGGATGGATCGGTGCGGTCACCATGCAGGCGCGCCGCAGCTTCGTCATCAGCCGGTCTGCTTGGCGATCCAATCGTCGGTCACCCATCGACCCGCAAGCTCCGGCAGCCGCGCCGACACCTCTGGCAACAGATCGGATAGCGTAAGCACGACCTCGTCGGGACCGGCTGCGACCAGCGCGTCCGGCGAAATGATGGCAATGTCGGTGCCCGGCATGCGACGCCCCTGCTTGGCGGGTGACGCGTCGGCGACGGCCGAGAGCAGGTGGTGGTCCAGCCCCGCCCGCGCGAACAATGCAACGGCCCGCGAGGCCGCCCCGTAACCGAATACCCGACGTCCCGCGATCCGCTGATGCTCAAGGTACGACCGCAGCGCAAGGGCGTGACCGTCGGCGGCGGCCTGCAGGGTGCCCACCGTCACCGGGTCCAGCATCTCGACCTCCGCTGCGCTCAGCTGGGCGATGACGGGTTCGGCAGTGCGCTCGTCGTCATCGTGCACCGCGGCCAGCAGCGTGGTGCCTCCGTACAGGCCAAACTCCCAGGCGGTCACCGGGCGCATGCCCGAGTCCGCGAGCAGGCGCGTCACGGCGGGGAGCGAATAGTAGGCGAAGTGTCCGTGCCGCAACGCATTCCACTGGCCCTGCCCGACGATGGTGGCCAGTGAGTGGTACTGCAACAACAGCACCCCGCCCGGCGCCGTCGCGGCCGCCCGCTGCGCGAACGCGCCTCGTTGGTCGGGCTCGTGCATGATGCCGAAGCAGTCCAGCACGATGTCGGCGACCCCCGGCACTGGCGTGATGTCACTCTGCGCCAACATTTCGAGCCAGCTGCCGCCGTGCGGACTTCCGAACTCCCGCACCGTTTCCCCCCTCAGCCATCCCGAGGCGGCCACGCGGGCGACGGCGTCGCGCGCCTGGTCGCGCAACGCCTGCGGTTCGACGGCGCGGGGTTCGGAGGTGACGGTGTCGTCGTCGGCGAGCTGCGCCAACCCGCAGTCGGCGCAAAGGTCCATCGCGAGCGGGTGCGTCGTCTCCGCGAGCTCAACGGGTTGGTCGACGGGCGGGAAGTCGTCGGCGGCAGGCACGTTGCCGAGATCGAGCACGCGGTATAGCTCATCGTTTCCGCATGCCCGGCAACTCGAGCCCCTTTTCCTCCTCGTCATGCGACCATGTCCGCGTGCGCATCGAGCAGACAAGGCTCGCCGGGGTCGCCGTACTGACGCCGGAACCGTTCTTCGACGAGCGTGGACTGTTCACCCGGACCTTCGATGCCGAGCTGTTCGACGCCTGGATCGGCGTGCCAGGCACGTCCGCGACGTTCGTCCAGGATTCCCAGTCGCGTTCGGGCATGGGCGTCATCCGCGGCATGCACGGGCGCGGCGGGCGGGGCGAGGCCAAACTGGTGCGGTGCGCCAACGGAGCCGTGCTCGACGTCCTGGTGGACGCCCGGCCGGATTCGCCGACGTTCGGTCAGCACGAGGCGTTCACGCTCGACGACAACGAGTTTCGGCATCTGTACGTGCCACCGGGGCTGCTGCATGGATTCCAGGCGCTGACCGAGACGGCCGACGTGTGCTACCGCATCGACCGCCCACACGACCCCGCCGAGGATCTCGCCGTCGCCTATGACGACCCCGACCTGTCCATCGCGTGGCCGCTGCCAGTGAGCACGATGTCGGCGCGCGACCGCGCGGCGGGCAGCTGGGCGCAGCTCGTCACACTGCTGCGCTGACACGCCGCATCGTCTCGTCGAGCCCGCCCTCGGCCCGCAGCGCCTCGAGTCGGGCGAGCCGGGTGAAGCGTTGCTCGAAGTCGTTCCTGGTCAGTCCGAGCGCGGTGTAACCGGCATACAGCTCGGCCGCCCCATCGGGGACTGTCCAGATCGCCTCGAACCCGAGTTCGGCGCGGGCTCGGCTGAAGTCCACGCGGTAGGACCGCGGATCGGCGCCGCTCTCCCCGGTGATCAGCAGTTCCGAGTTCGGCACCGTGTCGCAGACGGCGTTCGCGATCTCGGCGACGGTGACGTTGTTGGCCTCGGTGCCCACGTTGTACGCGCGGCAGGAGATCAGTTCGGCGGGCGCGTCGAGGCACCTCGCGAACGCGCGCGCGATGTCGACGGCGTGCACCAGCGGCCGCCAGGGGGTGCCGTCGGACAGCACCCGCACGACCCCGCTCAGCACGGCATGGCCCACCAGATTGTTCAGCACGATGTCCGCGCGCAACCGCGGCGAGAATCCGAAAGCCGTTGCGTTGCGCAGGAACACGGGTGTGAAGCCCGAATCCGCCATGGCCGCGACGTCGTCCTCGACACGCACCTTGCTGATGGCGTACGGCGTGATGGGGTGCAGTTCGGCGTTCTCGTCGACAAGCCCGTCACCCGCCGCCCCGTACACCGAACACGTCGACGCGTAGAGGAACCGCGCGACGCCAGCGTCCTTGGCCAGCCGGGCCAACCGCACCGACGCGTGGTGGTTGATGTCGAAGGTGAGCTCCGGCTCGAGCGCGCCGAGCGGGTCGTTGGACAGCGCCGCGAGGTGCACCACGGCGTCGAAGCCCTCCAGCTGCTCGACCGTCACGTCGCGCAGGTCGACAGGCAGCCCCGGCGGGTCGTCGGGCTCCGGCCCGAGCACGCAGTCCGCGAAGTAGCCGTTGTCGAGCCCGACGACGTCGTGACCCGCCGCACGCAGGATGGGCACCATGATGGTGCCGAGGTAACCCTGGTGTCCTGTGACCAAGACTCGCTGCGTCATGTCGTTCCTCCAAAGTTCATCGTCAACTTGTCCACCACGAACGCCTCGGCGTGCGGACTACGACACTGCACGCCGCGCAGCCGCGACAGCCCCAGGAAGGACAAGTCGTCGAACCAGTCCCGTCCGACCTGCGACGGGTAGTGCGCGTGCAGAAGCTTCACCTTCTCCTCCGCGGTAGCGACGTCCAACGGGGAGAACACATTCGGGGTGGGAGTGTCGGTCTCCCACTTGAGGATCTCGTAACCAAGGGTCAGGTGGTCACGGAACTCCGTCGGCACCAGCTCTGCCAACGCGCGGTGGTCCTGATGCGCGTCGCGACGCTGGGTGGCGAACACCACGTCGGGATCGCACGACTGGCGAAACGCGCTCAACGCGTCCTTGATTCGATCCCAGTGCTGCGGCGCGCGGCCATCGGGCACGTCGAGCACCGTCGCCGTGACGACGGCGTCGGGGCAGAACTCGGACAGTGCCGCCCGCTCCTCGGCTTCGCGCTCGGTGCCGCCCCCGCTGAGCACCAGGGCGTGCACCCGCAGCCCGCGATGTGCGCGGGCCAGAGTGAGCAGCGTGCCGCCCATTCCGATCGCGATGTCGTCACAATGCGCACCAAGCACGGCGATCTCGGCGAGTTCGCCTGTGCGCAAACCGATCACGACGCAGCGACCTCCACCGGCACCTTGTCGACCGCAGGCTTCGCGTGCTCCCACAGCATCCACGGCCGGTCGCCGCGCTTGTACGCGGCTTCGAGGTCCGCCCGTTCCTTGAACGTGTCGGCGGGCTTCCAGAAGCCGAGGTGCTTGTGCCCGTGCAGGCGACCCTGTACGGCGAGCTTGCCGCACACGTCCTCGACGAGATCACAGTCCTCGGTGAGCATGTCGAGCACGTCGCTGGACAACACGAAGTATCCGCCGTTCTCCCAGATCGGCAGGTGCGACACCGGAGTGATACCGGTGATGGCGCCGCTGTCGGTGATGTCCACACAGTGGAACGACGACTGTGGCGGCACGATCAGCATGGACGCTGCGGCGCCGGATTCCTTGACCTCGTCGATGATGTCGTTCATGGGGGCGTCGGTGAGCACGTCGGAGTAGTTGGCCAGGAAGTACTCCTCTCCCTCGACGAACTGCTTGACCCGACGCAGCCGCTCCCCGATCGGGGACTCCGGCCCGGTGTCGACGAACGTGATCGACCAGTCGCTGATGTCGGACTGCAGCAGTTCGACCTTGCCGCCGCGGATCACGAAGTCGTTTGACACCGACTCCTGATAGGTCAGGAAGTAGTTCTTGATGTGCGTCGCGCCGTATCCGAGGCACAGGATGAAGTCCGTGTGCCCGAAGTGCGCGTAGTAGCGCATGACGTGCCAGATCAGTGGACGGGAGCCGATCATCTGCATCGGCTTGGGGATGGTGTCGTCGTCCCCGTTGCGCATGCGCATTCCGTAACCGCCACAGAACAGTACGACCTTCATGAGGGTGCCTTCCCTGGGTTCACGACGTGCAGCTCGGGTAGCGGGTACACCAGCTGGGCGCCCCATTCGGCGGTGTAGGCCAGTTGTGCGGTGAGCTCGGCCTCGAGGTTCCACGGCAGCACGACGATGACGTCCGGCCGGTCCTTGTCCAAGCGGTCGACCGAATGGATGGGCAACCGCGCGCCAGGCGTGAACTTGCCGTGCTTGTACGGGTTTCGGTCGACGAGGTACTCGATGAGGTCGGTGCGAATGCCGCAGTAGTTCAGCAGGGTGTTGCCCTTGCCCGGTGCGCCGTAACCGACGACGCGCTTGCCGTCCGCGCGGCAGTCGAGCAGGAACCGCAGCAGCTCCTGGCGCTGTCGTTCGACCCGGGCGCGAAGGCCGACGTAACCGGTGACGTCGTGCAGCCCGGCCTCGGCCTCGACGGCGAGTACGTCGGCGACCCGGCGGCTCGGGTCGCCTGCCGAGCCATTGGGCCTGGCCCACAACCGGATCGACCCGCCGTGGGTGGGAATCGTCTCGACGTCGACGACCGTCAGGCCCGCGGTGGCGAGCGCCGTAGTGGCCGACGCCACGGTGTAGTACTGGAAGTGCTCGTGGTAGATCGTGTCGAACTGGGCCAGCGCCACCAGGTTGAGGGCGTGATGCACCTCGATCGAGAGCCATCCGTCATCGGCGAGCAGCGCCCGCAGTCCGCGGGTGAATCCGAGCACGTCGGGGATGTGGGCGTAGACGTTGTTGGCGACGACGAGGTCGGCCGGCCCGTGCTCGGCCCGGACCGCGTTGCCCGTCGCCTCGTCCAGGAACGCGGTGAGGGTGGGCACGCCGCGCTCCACGGCGGCGGCACCGACGTTGACCGACGGCTCGATGCCCAGACAACGAACGCCCGCGTCGACCACGTGCTTGAGAAGGTAACCGTCGTTGCTGGCAACTTCGACGACAAACGAATCTGCGTTCAGGTCGAGCCGTTCGACGCACGTGCCGACGAAGCGGCCGGCGTGCGCCACCCAGCTATCGGAGAACGACGAGAAGTACCCGTACTCGGTGAACGTGTCCTCGGGCGTGATGAGCGCGGGCAGCTGCAGCAGAAGGCAGTTCTCGCAGACCCTCAGATGCAGTGGGTACGTGGCCTCTACCAGGTCCAATGCGTCCTGATCGAGCAGCTTCTCGCACGGCGGCGTGGCGCCGAGGTCCAGCACGCTCAGCAGGCGATCCGACTCACACACACGGCACGGCATTGGTGGGGCCTTTGCTTCTCTCCCGATCGCACGCGGGCCCGACGCCAATCGAACGCCAAACACACGTGCCTACGAGAGGCCACAGTAGCAAGTTGTGGCTAAGTCCGCGAGCGTTGCTAGATTTGCACTCTCGGGAGTTTTTGCGAGTTAGCCCTCCAGCTTGTAGCCCAGCCCCCGCACCGTGACGAGATGGACCGGGTTTGCGGGGTCCGCTTCGATCTTGCTGCGGAGCCGCTTCACGTGGACGTCGAGCGTCTTGGTGTCGCCCACATAGTCAGCGCCCCACACGCGGTCGATGAGCTGGCCGCGCGTCAGCACCCGGCCGCTGTTGCGCATGAGGTATTCGAGCAGGTCGAACTCCTTGAGCGGCAACGTGATCGGTTCGCTGTTGACCGAGACGATGTGACGTTCGACGTCCATGCGCACGGGTCCGGCCTCCAGCACCCCGTCTCCGATGCCGGAGTCGTCGTTGTCGGCACCGCGACGCAGCACCGCGCGAATGCGGGCGATCAGCTCGCGCGCCGAGTACGGCTTGGTGACGTAGTCGTCGGCCCCGAGCTCCAGCCCGACCACCTTGTCGATCTCACTGTCCCGGGCAGTGACCATGATCACAGGCACGCTCGAGCGCGAACGCAGCTGTTTGCAGACGTCAGTACCGCTCATTCCCGGCAGCATCAAGTCCAGCAGCACGATATCGGCGCCGGAGCGCTCGAACTCGGCCAAGGCCGAGGGGCCGTCCGCGACGACCGTCGCTTCGAACCCCTCCTTGCGCAGCAGGAATGCCAGGGGATCGGCCAGGGACTCCTCGTCCTCCACGATCAGCACACTGGTCATTGGTTCAGGGCCCTCCTCATTGGTCATCCGACCGTTCGTCCGATTCGTCATCGGTGTCGGGGTACGCCGGTATCGACAGAGTGAACGTCGACCCGGTGCCCGGCTGACTCCACAGCCGGATGGATCCGTTGTGGTTGGCCGCGACGTGCTTGACGATGGCCAACCCGAGCCCGGTGCCGCCTGTGGCCCGGGAACGCGCCTTGTCGACGCGGAAGAACCGTTCGAACACGCGCTCCTGGTCGGCCCGCGCGATGCCGATACCGCGGTCGGTAACGGCGATCTCGATGTTGTCGCCGCGCCTGCGCCGGCTGATCGAAACCGGAGAACCGTTGGGCGAGTATGCGATTGCGTTCGAAACCAGGTTGGCGAGCGCGCTGACCAACAGTGGCTGATCGCCGAGCACCCGGTACCCCGTCGGGGCGTCGGTGGTGACCTCGATGTCGGCGTTGTCGGCGGCCACCTTGTAGCGCGACAGCGCTTCGGCCACCACGGTGTCGACGTCGACGGAATCCAGGTTGGGGAGCGGCTCGGCGCCTTGGAGCCGCGACAGTTCGATGAGCTCGCCCACCATGTTGGCCAGCCGGTTCGACTCGGTGACCATCATCTCGGCGAAGCGGCCGACCGTCACGGCGTCATCGGTGGAGGCCAATAACGCCTCGGCGAGCACGCCCATGGCGCCCACCGGCGTCTTCAACTCGTGGCTGACGTTGGCGACGAAATCCCTGCGAGTCGCTTCCATCCTCGCGTGTTCGGACTGGTCGTCGACGTAGACGACGGCGAAGCGGCGGTCGTCCTCGGTGAGCAAGCGCACGTGACCCCGCACCGACAGCCCCGACCGACCGGGGTTCTGCTTCTTGACGGGGGCCAGGTCGACCTCGAAGTCCTCACCGGTCGCCAGCGTGCGCTGGGCGGCGGTCCAGGCCCGGTCGTCGAGCAATTGGCCACGGACCAGCCCCAGCTCGCGGGCCCGGTCGTTGGTGTAGACGACGTCACGATAGGTATCGACGACCACGATCCCCACCGGAGCCAGCGACACGATGTGCTGCAACATCTGCGAAACGGTGATGCCGTCCTGGTCGACGGAACGCCGCCGGCGGCGTTCGGCTAGCCGAGGCGCGATCCCGATCCCGATCACCGCACCCGCCGCCAGCGCGAGAAGCGCCACGACTGCCACCACAAGCAGTGCGGATAGCACACTCACAGGCAAATCGTACGTTTCCGGTGAACGTCATCCCAGCAGCGTGCGGCCAAATCGGTACAAGTCACACACCCAAACACAGGAGTTTGGCCGGCGTTCATCCGAGTTCACCAACAATTCGCCTGTGCAGGGCCATCAGCGACGTTTCACCGGGTTTACTTCGCACCCTGAGCGGCGACCGCCGCCGCACCCGCCGCCGCGGCGTCGGGGTCCAGGTACACCCCGCCCGTGACCTTGGGCTTCAGGTCGGCGTCGAGGTCGTAGAGCAACGGGATGCCGGTGGGGATGTTCAGGCTGACGACGTCCTCGTCGGACATGCCGTCGAGGTACTTCACCAGCGCACGCAGCGAGTTGCCGTGCGCGGCGATCAGCACCGTCTTGTCGGCCTGCAATTCCGGAACGATGGTCTGCTCGTAGTACGGCACGAACCTGGCCACCACGTCGGCGAGACACTCCGTCAGCGGGCCGCCGCCGATGTCGGCGTAGCGCGGGTCGGCGTCCTGGCTGTACTTGGTGCCCTTCTCGATCGGCGGCGGCGGCGTGTCGTAGCTGCGTCGCCAGGCCATGAACTGCTCGTCGCCGTATTTTTCCTTGGTCGCGGCCTTGTCCAGGCCCTGCAGCGCACCGTAGTGGCGCTCGTTGAGCCGCCAGTCGCGATGCACCGGGATCCACAGCCGGTCGGCCTTGTCCAGGGCTAGGTTCGCGGTGGTGATGGCCCGCCGCAGCAGCGAGGTGTACAGCACGTCCGGCAGCACGCCCTGCTCGACGAGCAGCTGACCACCGCGAGCGGCCTCGGCTCTGCCCTTGTCCGTCAGGTCGACGTCCACCCAGCCGGTGAACAGATTGAGCGCATTCCATTCGCTCTCGCCGTGACGGAGCAGCACCAGGGTCGCCATGGGCTAGAGCCTATCCCGCACGCGAATCAGTCGTCGGAGTCGTCGCCGATCAGGTGCTCGAACGCCTCGAGGTTCTTCAGCGACTCACCGCGCGAGACCCGCCACTTCCACTCCTTCTGGATGCTGGTGCGAAAACCCAATTCCAGCAAGGTGTTGAAGTCCCTGTCGACGGCGTCGACAACTTGCCCAAAAATGCGGTCGAGCTCCTCGGGCGTCACCGAATGCAACGACATGCGGCCGACGAGGTAGATGTCGCCGAGGTTGTCGAGGGTGTAGGCCAACCCGTACATCTTGCGGTTGCGCCGCAGCAGGTAGCGGTAGACGCCCTCGGAGTTCTCCTCGGGCTTGCGGCAGATGAACGCCTCGACGCGCACCCCGTGCGCACTGACGGACAGGATCGTATTGGTGATCAGGCGCCGCTCGCCGGGCAGCGCGACGACGATGCCGGGCAGCCCGCCGGACTCGCTCGGGTGCAGCGCGTAGTCGAGCTCCTGCTCCTTGGCGGCGTGCTCGATGAGCCGATGCGCGGCCTGCGCCGCGTCGCCGGACTGGCTCATGCTCGGACGCCGCGCCGCAGCGAGAACCGGCGTCCATTGCGCCGCGCGGGGACGTCCCGCGGATGACGGGCCCGGTAGTCGGTGATCGCGTGCCCATAGCTGGCCAGCAGCCCGTCGACGGTGTGCGCCCAGGAGAAGGTTGCCGCGTGCTCGACTGCCGCGGCGCTCATCGTCTCCGGGCCCCGCTCGAACACGCCCGCGATGGCGGCGGCCCAGTCATCGATGTCGTGGCCCGCGACCAGCACCCCACTGACGCCGTCGCGCACGGCCACGGGCAGTCCGCCGACGGCGGCGGCCACCACCGGCGTGCCACACGCCTGCGCCTCCACGGCGACCAGTCCGAATGACTCCGAGTGGCTCGGCACCGCGACCACGTCGGCGGCGCGGTACACGTTGGCCAGCTGCTCGCGCGGCTGTGGGGGCAGGAACGTCACCCGGTCGGAGATGCCCAGTTCGTCGGCGAGCCGAACCAACCCGTCGGGGGTCGCGAGACCAGAGCCGGACGGGCCGCCAACGACGACCACGCGCACGTCGGGCAGCTTGGCGGCGGCCCGCAGCAGGACGTCGGGCGCCTTGAGCGGTTGGATGCGACCGACGAACGCGACCAGTTTGTGCTCGGGGTCAAGCCCGAGCGCGACGCGCGCAGCGTGCTTGTCACCGGGCGTGAAGGTGGTCAGGTCGACGCCGGGGTGCACGACGTCGATGCGGTCGGGGTCCGCGTGGTGCAGCGAAATCAGTTGGTGCGCTTCGTCTTCGGTGTTCACGATGAGCCGGTCTGCTTCGTCGACCACCTGCTGCTCGCCGACGGCCCGCAGCGGTGGCTCCGGCGAGTCCCCCTCGGCCAGCGTGGCGTTCTTCACCGCGGCGAGCGTGTGCGCCGTGTGCACCAGCGGCACGGCCCAGCGGTCGCGGGCCAGCCAGCCCACCTGGCCGGACAGCCAGTAATGCGAGTGCACGATGTCGTAGTACCCGGGCTCGTGGTTGGCCTCGGCGCGCAACACCCCGGCGGTGAACGCGCACAGCTGGGTGGGCAGGTCGTGCTTGTCCAGCCCCTCGAACGGGCCCGCGACGACGTTGCGCACCAGCACTCCGGGGGCCACCCGGACGACCGGCTTGTCGGTGGACGACGTCGCCCTGGTGAAGATCTCAACCTCGACGCCGCGGCGTGCCAGTTCGAGCGCGCTCTGCAGCACGTAGACGTTCATCCCGCCCGCGTCACCGGTACCCGGCTGAGCCAACGGTGAGGTGTGGACGGACAAGACGGCGACGCGCACCAATCCATCCTTGCACTGCGCCGGCAGTGCTCAGCGGTCGCCGGGCTCTTGGCAGGTCAGGCCGTCGACTCCGAGCGCTGAGCGCGCCGCATCGCACCGACCGGGTCGGCGTAGAGCCCGCCGAGGGACACCACCCCGGCACCGGCCTCCTGCACCCGGTTGCCGAACGCCGTCACGCGGATGTCGCGCGGCGCGAGCACCGAACGTTCCGCGAACGCGGCCTCGACGAGCTCCATGCCCTCGGGGTACTCGGTGAACGCCTGCCCGCCAACGACGAGGTCGTCGGGGTTGAGCATGTCGCGCAGCATCGCGACGGCCTGGCCAAGCACGCGGGCCCGCTCCGCCAGCAGGGCCGCCGCGCCGTCGTTGCCCTGCCGGGCAGCGCGCAGTACGCCCGCGATGGTGGACGTCGGGCCGTCGGCCGGGACGATCCGCAACCTGCGGGCCGCGCTCAGCACGGCTTCGTCGCTGACCGTCGACTCCAGTTGGCCGGTGTTCCCGAGCAGTTCGGACTGAGCGGGCAGGGCGGCGATGGTGCCGGGTCCGCTGGCGGGCGAGTGCACCCGGCCGCCGATCGACAGCGCGTAGCCGACGGTCTCGCGGGCGTACACGTAGAGGCTGGTGGCCGTCGGCGTGTTGGAGCGGCGCACCCCGAGCAACAGCTCGGCGCCCGCCATCGCGTCGACGTGAGAGGCCACCGAGACGGGCAGCCCGAGCGCCTCGGCGAGCACGGGCCCGACGGGCGCATCCACCCAGCCGAGCCGGGCGTGGTCGAAGTACCCGGTGGCGGTGTCGATCACGCCGCCCGCGGCAACTCCGACCCAGAGCGGCTTGCGGCGGTGCCAGCGGCTCAGGTAGCGGCGGGCGCTGTCGGCGAGCGAGGCCAGCGCGGCGTTCTGAGCGCCCTGCGGCGTCGGCATCTCGACCACGTCGAGCGTCCGGCCGAGCAGGTCGGTCGCCACGATGCTGGTGGTTCGGGCGCCGATGTGGATGCCGAGGGTGAGGAATGGTTCGTGGTTGACCTCGACGGGGACGCGTGGCCTGCCGATGGCTCCGGAGACCGCCAGGTCGGCCCGCTCGCGGAGCACTCCGGCGTCGAGCAGGGCGGTGACCTGGCGGTTCACCGTGGCGATCGAGAGTCCGGTGACTCCTGCGATGCTGTCCCTGGCGATCGGCCCGCGGAGCCGGGCGGCACCGAATACCGAACCGGCGGCCGCCTCGGCGACCTTCAGCGATGGCGCGACGACGTGGTGACGGGCCAGCAGCAGCCGCTTGGCCTGGGGCGAGTCGGCCCGTGCGGCGGTCGCGCCGGTCCGTTTCCGGGCGAGGCCGGTTGAAGTGGGGCGAAGGGTGGGAGCGCTCACGGGGGTGTCCTTGGGGAGTTGTCGGCAGGGGCTCTAGGGCCGCGCCGAACGACTCAGCAGGACGGGATGTGGTCCGCGGTCAGTCAGGCGCGAAGGGATGCGCGACAACAACACGCACGCCGAACGGCGATGCGGGCAGCCTGACGGGTAGACACGAAAAGAATTTAGCACGCCAACTAAAGTCGGGCATATGACGGCACTGCAAGCACATCAGCGGGTCGCGGTCGTCACCGGCGCCAGCTCAGGAATCGGCGAAGCCACCGCGAAAACCCTTGCCGGACTTGGCTTTCACGTGGTCTGCGTGGCCCGCCGTGAAGACCGGGTGAAGGCGGTCGCCGACGAGGTGGGTGGGACGGCGATTGTGGCGGACGTCACTGACGCCGCCGCGGTCGACGCCTTGGCGGCGCAACTCGACCGGGTCGACGTGCTGGTCAACAACGCGGGCGGGGCCAAGGGTCTGGAACCCGTCGCCGACGCCGACCTCGACAACTGGCGCTGGATGTGGGAGACCAACGTCATCGGCACCCTGCGCGTGACCAGGGCGTTGCTTCCCAAGCTCATCGCGTCCGGCGACGGGCTCATCGTCACGGTCACGTCCATCGCGGCGTTCGAGATCTACGACGGCGGAGCCGGATACACGGCCGCCAAGCATGGCCAGGCGGCGCTGCACCAGACGCTGCGCGGCGAGTTGTTGGGAAAGCCGGTGCGGCTCACGGAGATTGCCCCGGGAATGGTGGAGACGGAGTTCTCGCTCGTCCGCTTCGAGGGCGATGCGGCCCGGGCGGATGCGGTCTACACGGGAATGACACCGCTGACGGGCGCCGACGTCGCCGACGTGATCGGGTACGTGGCGTCGCTGCCCGGCCACGTCAACCTCGACCACATCGTCATCCGGCCGCGCGATCAGGCCACCGCAACGCGGAAGTTCACCCGCCCGGAGCCGAAGTAGCTGGGCTCGGCGGGGTGGTCGTGGGCGTCCCGGACAGCGTCGGCGCGTCGGTGGGGGTCGCGGGCGCATTGCTGGGGATGTTCATCGGCGAGGCCTGCGGCGTGATCGCCGACATGGACTTCCACTCCGACCAGTCGACGGCCCAGTCCCAGATGTCGCCGTCGGAGTACGACAGTTCGATCGAGGTGCCGGTGACCTCGACGGGGTCGCCGTAGATCGCGGTGTTGAAGTACTGCTCGGCGTCCGCGGTCGACAGGTTGATGCAGCCGTTGGTGACGTTGGTGTTGCCCTGAGCGCCGGCACTGTTCGGATTGGCGTGGATGAACTCGCCGTTGTTGGAGATCCGGACCGCGAACCGCTCGTGCACGTTGCTATATCCGGCGGCCGGGTTGGACATGTAGAAGTCCTCGTACCTCTCGGTCACGACGTGGATGCCGCTGCGGGTGACGTTGCGCGGCTGGTCGGCCTCGCCGTAGCTGCAGGGCAGCGTCATGATGACGCCCGCGTCGGTGATGACCTCGATCTGGTGCGACGACGCCTCGGCCTTGACCACCTGGCGGCGCCCGATCTCGAAGTCCAGCGTCAGGTCCTGTGCGCCGAATGCACCGTCGCCGAACGGGATTCCGTACAGGTTGGCCGCGACGTGGACCTTGGTGCCGGGTGGGTAGTAGTCGCGGGTGCGCCAGTGGGCGCGCGAGCCGCCGACCTCGTCGGGCAGCCAGGCCCAGCTGCCCTCGACGGGCGGGGTCGTGGTCACCACCAGGGCGCGCTCGACGGAAGCCTTGTCGGTGATCGAGGCGTCGAACTGCATGATGACCGGCGCGGCGACGCCGACGGTCTGCCCGTCGGCCAGCTGGAACTGGCCGTTGACCTGGTTCTGCGGGGTCACCGTGGTGAAGCTGCCCGCGAGCGCCATCGGCTTGCCGTCGCGGCCGACCGCCGAGCCGCCCCAGGTGTACTCGACGCCGTAGCCGAGCGGTTCGGTGGTGGAGAAGGACGTGCGGTCGCGGTTGACGAAACCCGCGACCGGTCGGCCTTCGGGGTTGGTCAGTGTGACGCGCTGGAACCATCCGTTGTCGATGTCGAGCCCGATGGGTGCCGTCGGCGCCACGTCGGTGGTCGCGTTGGCGGGCTTGAAGGTGATCGCCGGTGCCGTGGGCTCATCTGACGCCTTCGTCGCGTCGGATCCGGTGATCGACTTACCGGCGCACGCGGCGAGCACACCGGAGGCGCCCACCGCGATGGCGGTCAGCGCTTGTCGCCGGTTGATGCTCACGTGTTCCGAGGGTACCTAGAGACGGCAGCCAATCAGAATTGGTTCGGGGGTGAGTTCGATCCCGAACACCTCGCGGACCCCGTCGCGCACCGTCCTGGCCAGGGCCAATACGTCTGCGGTTGTCGCTTCGCCTCGATTGGTCACAGCCAGCGCATGCTTGGTCGACAACCGGGCCGAAGCCCCATCACCAGGGAAGCCCTTGGCGAACCCTGCGCGCTCCACTAGCCAGCCCGCGGCCAGCTTCACGCCGTCCGGAGCCGGGTAGTTGGGCACGTCCGCGTGGCGGGCGCGCAGCCGCTCCAGCACCTCGGGCGCGACGACGGGATTGGTGAAGAACGACCCAACGCTCCACGTGTCGTGGTCGCCTGCGTCGAGCACCATGCCCTTGCCCGCCCGCAGCTTGAGCACGGTCTCGCGCACCCGGTTTGGATCCGCCCGGTCACCTGGCTCGACGCCGAGCGCCCGGCTCAGCTCGCCATAGCGCACCGGTGCACTGAGTCCCGTTGCGTCGAGGGCGAATTCGACCTCGAGCACCACCGCGGCATCGGAGTGTCTCAGCACGCTGTGCCGGTAGCCGAAGCCCAACTCGTCGGGAGCGGCCCAGCGGTCCTCGCCCGTGCGCCGGTCGAGCAGTCGGACCCGGCTGATGGTGTCGGCCACCTCGGCGCCGTACGCGCCGACGTTCTGCACGGGCGTCGCGCCCGCAGAGCCGGGAATCCCGGACAGGCACTCCAACCCACCGAGCCCGTACGCCAGAGCGGTGACGACCACGTCGTCCCACAGCGCCCCGGCCTCGGCACGCAGTACGTGTCCGTCGACGGTGATCTCGGTGTTGGCCAGCAGGACCACGGTGAGATCCGTCAGGTCGTCGGCGATCACGACGTTGGAGCCGCCCGCCAGCACCAGTACGTCGGTGGGATCGCCGAAGGGAAGCGCACGCAGCGCGGCCACGACTTGTTCGGTGCTGTCGCAGGTGATCAGCCTGCGCGCGACGGGTCCGATGCGCAGGGTGGTCAGCGGCGCGAGCGGGACCGACTCCTGGACCGCCGCGTCCCCCATATCCGATCCGACCACGGGCGGTAACGGTAGCGTGAATGACTATGCCGCGTTCCTTCGACATGGCAGCCGAGTACGAGGGCTCTGTCGAACAGGTCTACCGGGCATTCAGCGATGAGCGGTACTGGCTGGCGCGGCTGGCGGGTTCCGGGGCGGACAAGACGACGCTGGATGCGATGGAGGCCACCGCCGACGGGGGCGTGGACGTCGTGACGACGCAAACGCTGAGGGCTGATCGACTGCCCGGTGTGGTGACCCAGTTCCACCACGGTGACTTGAGTTTCGTCCGCGAGGAAACCTGGGGCCCGGTCATCGACGGGCAGGCGTCCGCGGTGGTCAAGGGGTCCATTACCGGTGCTCCTGCGACCCTGGACGGCAGCGCTGTGCTGACTCCGGAGGGCAACGGGGCCCGGCTGCAGTTCAAGGCCACCGTGGAGGTGCGCATCCCGCTGGTCGGGGGCAAGGTCGAGAACTTCATCGGCAACCAGCTGGTCGACCTGCTGATCGCCGAGCAACGCTTCACCACCGAATGGATGCTGGACAACCCGTAACCGCACACCCTCGGCGTGGATCGCGGCGATCGCCCGCTTGGCCACTAAAATGCCTGGCCATGGGTAGTCCCGTGGGCCAGCTAACGCGTGGCACCACGGGGTACAACCGGTTGCGCCGCAGCGATCGCTGGTTGGTACACGCCCCACGCGTGCGCTCAGCGCTACTGGCCGCCGCCGACCCCGTCGTCGTCGACCTCGGCTACGGCGCACTGCCGGTCACGACGCTGGAACTGTCGGCACGGCTGCGCTCGGTGCGCCCGGACATCCGCGTGGTGGGTCTCGAGATCCATCCCGAACGGGTCGCGACCGCACGATCCGCCGCGCCGCCCGACGTCGAATTCGCGCTCGGCGGTTTCGAATTGGCCGGTTTGGCACCGGTTCTGGTGCGCGCGTTCAACGTGCTGCGGCAGTATCACGTCGACGACGTGGCCAACGCCTGGGCGCTGATGCAGGCCCGATTGGCGCCCGGCGGGCTGATCATCGACGGCACGTGCGACGAACTGGGCAGGCACTGCTGCTGGGTGGTACTGGACCAGCACGGCCCGATCAGCCTGGTGCTGGCGTGCGATCCGTTCGCCATCGAGCGCCCGTCGGACCTCGCCGAGCGGCTACCCAAGGTGCTGATCCACCACAACGTGCCCGGTCAGCGCATTCACCGGTTGCTCAGCGCCGCCGACCGGGCCTGGGCCAGCGCCGCCGGACACGGTGTCTTCGGCCCGCGGGTGCGCTGGCGGGCGATGCTCCAACTGCTCGCTGCGGACGGCGTCCCCGTCGAGCCGCCCCGGCGGAGGATGCGCGACGGCGTGCTCTCCGTCCCGTGGGACTTCGTCGCACCGCAGTAGGCTTTTGGGCATGCGGATTGCCCTCGCGCAGTTGACCTCCAGCGCCGACCCGACCGCCAACCTCGGGCTGGTCGAGGACTTCACCCGCAGGGCCGCCGACGCGGGCGCGCGCCTGGTGCTGTTCCCCGAGGCGACGATGTGCCGCTTCGGGGTTCCACTCGAGCCCATCGCCGAGCCGCTCGACGGACCGTGGGCCACGGGCGTGCGCGCCATCGCGGCGCGCTTCGGCGTGGTGGTGGTAGCGGGCATGTTCTGCCCGAGCGACGACGGCCGCGTCACCAACACGCTGATCGCCACAGGTCCGGGAGTCGAAGCGCACTATCACAAGATCCACCTCTACGACGCCTTCGGATTCACCGAATCACGCACCGTCGCACCGGGTTCCGAACCCGTGATCATCACGGTCGACGGTGTCGCCGTCGGCTTGACCACCTGCTATGACATCCGCTTCCCCGAGCTCTACGTCGAGCTGGCCGAGCGCGGAGCCCAGGTCATCACGGTGCACGCATCGTTCGCATCCGGACCGGGAAAGCTCGAGCAGTGGACACTGCTGGCCAGAGCCCGCGCACTCGACTCCACCAGCATCGTCGCGGCGGTCGACCAGCCCTACCCCGGCGAGGAGCTCGCCGCCGTCGGCCCGACGGGCGTCGGCGGCTCTCTGGTGAGCTCCCCCACCGGCGAGGTGTGGGCCGCGGCAGGCTCTGACCCGGAGCTGCTCATCGCCGACCTCGACCTCGACACCGTCGACCCCGCACGTGACAGCATCGCCGTGCTGCGCAACCGCACCGTGTTCGCCCAATCCGGTAGGGCACAATCGCTGGGGTGACCGATCCCTGGGCTCGCCCGCCGCACCAGCCGCCCACGCCACCGCCCCCGGCCGGCGACCCCCCGACGCAGCAACTCCCGCAGCGCGGGCAGTACCCGGATCCGGCGACCCTGCAGTTCCCCCAGGGCTCCGAGCCGACGACCCAGCAGGCGCCGCGCGCGACGCCGGAGCAGATTCCCCCGGCCGCGCCTGGTGGCGGTGACGGCCCGCCGCCCGCCAAGGGTTCGTTCGTCAAGCGCCTCTTCCGCGACCCGCTGTCGATCGTGCTTGTCGTCGTCATCGTGCTGGCCCTGGCCGTCGCGGGGCTCGTCGGCGCCGAGCTCTACGCCCGCCACCGCGCCAACGAAGTGGTGGCAGCGGCGACGGCGTGCGTCGTGCAGGACAGTGCGTCGGCCTCCTTCGGCGCCAGCCCGTTCCTCATTCAGCACTTGACGAAGCACTACGGCAACATCTCAATCACCACCGCCGGCAACCAGATTCGCGATGCCAAGGGCATGAAGGCCGAGATCGAGATCGACGACGTCCGGATCTCGAAAAACGGCAACTCCAACGGCACCATCGGGTCGTTGGACGCCACCATCACCTGGTCCGCTGAGGGCATCAAGCAGACGATCCAGAACTCGATCCCGCTCATCGGCAGCTTCGTCACCGGAGTGACGGCGAACCCGTCGGACGGCACCATCGAACTCCAGGGCGCCCTCGGCAGCATCATCGCCAAGCCTGGGGTCACCGACGGCGGCATCTCGCTCGAAGTTCAGCAGCTCACCGGGCTGGGCTTCACACTGCCGCGGGAGACGGTGCAGCCCGCGCTCGACCTGTTCAGCTCGCAGTTGACCAAGAACTACCCGCTCGGCATCCACGCCGACAGCGTTGAGGTCACCGACACGGGCGTCATCAGCAAGTTCTCCACGCAGAACGCGACCATTCCGGCGGGCGGAGAGGATCCCTGCTTCGCCGGGCTCTGACCCCGTTTCCCTGCGATTTCGGCGCGCTTTTGCCCGCTCACGGGCTGTTAGCGCGCCGAAGTCACGCGAGCCCGTCGAGGACGGCGCGCGTCCCCGACAGCCCGAGCCTCGTCGCACCCGCGTCGAGCATGGCGATGGCGTCGGTGGCGGTCCGGATGCCTCCGCTGGCCTTGACTCCGACGAGTGGGCCGACGGCGGCGGCCATCACCTCGACGGCGCGTACGGATGCCCCGCCGGCGGGATGAAACCCCGTCGAGGTCTTCACGAAGTCGGCTTCCGCGTCGGCCGCGGCGCGGCACACGTCGACGAGCGTCTGCTCCCCGGCGAGGTCGAGCAGGGCGGCCGATTCGACGATCACCTTGAGCACCGCGTTCGGAACCGCTTCCCGGACGGCGGCCACGTCGGCACGCACGGCCTCGACGTCACCGGCGATGGCGGCGCCGACGTCGATGACCATGTCGACCTCCTCCGCGCCCGATTCGACCGCGAGCCGGGCCTCTTGCGCCTTGATCGCCGAAACGTGTTTGCCTGAAGGGAATCCCACGACGGTGGCGGTGACGACGCCCACCCCGCCGGCCAACCGCACCACGGGGACCATCGATGGGGAGACGCACACCGCATACACGCCGAGGTCTTCGGCCTCCTGCACCAGGAACCTGACGTCGACGTCGGTGGCTTCGGGTTTGAGCAGCGTGTGATCGACGAGCGCGGCGACGTGGTCGCGCGTCCAGGTCGGCATCAGAACGGTTCTTCGGTGCCGCCAGGGTTGCAGCCGGCGGCCATCATCTGGGTGGCGTCGACCTCGGGCCGCCACGGCTCGAGGTTCCAGCTGGTCTTGCCGGGTGCGACGAATTCGGCGCCGTTCCAGTGGCACATGAACTGCTCACGCATACCGGGGATGGCGGCGTCGGGCGCCGACGCGAGCACCTCGGCCCACGCTTCGTCGGCAGCGGCGCCGGGGCGGCCGGACGCGTCGCGGCCCGCAGGCGTCGGATAGACGCGCAGGCTGGACAGGTCACCCCAGTGCACCCATTCGGTGTGATCGACGTACGGCGGCGCTGGGATCGGGTTCGCAGCTGCGGTCCCGGCGGGGGCCAGCAGCAGTCCAACCGCCCACGCGACGGCAACGAGCAAGCGGCGCACGGACTATCGCGACTTTCCCTGGACTTCGAGCACCTTCGGCCGGACGTCGACGAGGTACACGCCTGCGGCCACCGCGGCGATCGCGACGCCGGTGATGCCGAGCCCGATGATGTTGGTGATGAACGAGATGAGGACGGCGCCACCGAGGATGGCCATCCACGCGTTCTTGGTCATCTTGCCCGCCGCCGGATACGCATCGGTGCGCTGAAGCGCGGCGTGAATCAGGGCGTAGACCGACACGGCGAGGACGACGAGGTGAATACCAAAGAGGACGTACTCCGCAAGGTATTGAAGCTGCACGCTCCAAGCCTATGCGGGGTACGTCCCCTTATGCGAACTAGCTCGTGTCGAGCTACTTCTGGGTGACCTTCTTGGCCGGCGCCTTCTTGGCCGGAGCCTTCTTGGCGGGGGCCTTCTTCGCCGGCGCCTTGGCAGCGGCCTTCTTCACCGGTGCGGCGGCCTTCGCGGCCTTCTTCGGCAGCTCGACGCCAACCAGCTTGGCGGCGCGCTCACCGACGGCGCGGGTCTGGCTGGCCACGGTGCCCAGCGCGTCCTGCGTCAGCTCGACGGCCTGGTCGGTCACGCTCTCGACGCGGCTCGCGGCCTCTTCGATCGCGGGCGTGCTGCGGATGCGCGCGAGCGCCTCCTCGCCACGCTCGACGAGCTTGTTGTACTGCGCGGTGGCGGCGTCGGCATAACCCTCGGCAGCCTTGCGCAGCTCGTCGCTGCTCAGCTTTTCGCGCAGCTCGCCGAACTGGGTCGGCAGCTCTTCCTGCAGCTTGGTCAGGCGCGCACGGCGCTCCTCGACCCGCGTGCCGGCCTCGGTGCGGGCCTCTTCGGCGCGCTCGCGCAGGGTGAGCACGATCTCGTTGACCGTGGCGAGCGCCAGGTCGGCGGCTCCGACGGCGGCAAGCAACGGGGCCTTCAGGTCTTCGATTGTCGGCTGGTTCTTCTCGGCCATGGTGATTCCTTTCTCAGTGAATTTCTTCGTTGATTTCTCAGGTGTTGGTTGGTGCAACGGTGGAGCGGTCGTCAGTCAGTGGCGGGCTCCTCGGTGGTCTCGATGGCCAACGCTTCGTCGACCGTCGCCGCCGGAGCGGCTGCCTCCGAAGTCACCGCCGGGGCGGCTGCGGAGACGTTCTGGTCGACAAACGACGTGTAGATGTCGAGCAGCACCTGCTTCTGCCGCTCGGTGATCGCGGTGTCGGCGATGACCGCGTCCCGAACCTCACTGGGCTCGCTGGGCTCGAGAATCCCGGCCCGGACGTAGAGCACCTCGGCGGAGAGCCGAAGCGCCTTCGCGATCTGGCTCAGCACATCGGCCGACGGCTTGCGTAGCCCCCGCTCGATCTGGCTGAGGTAGGGGTTGCTCACCCCTGCCTTCTCGGCCAGTTGCCGCACCGAGACTTGCGCAGCTTCGCGCTGCGCCCGGATGAAGCCACCGATGTCCTGAGCGGCGTTGGTCACGACAGCCGCAAGGTTCTCGTCTTGAGACATGCATGACCCCCTTTTCGTCAGTAACCGGTTGGCTTCGAAATCAACCGTACGACGGGGTGCTAGCTTTTGCAAGCACTAGCTAGCGCAGGTCAGAAGAGTAGTTGGGCTATCGAATAGATGATCAGGCCGGCCAGCGAACCGACCACGGTGCCGTTGATCCGAATGAACTGCAGGTCACGGCCGACGTGCAATTCGATGCGGCGGCTGGCCTCGTCGGCGTCCCAGCGTTCGATGGTTTCGGTGATGATCGCTGTGATCTCCGTCCCATACTGCGAGACGAGGTGTTGGGCCGCCCTGACGATCCAGTTGTCGACCTTGTCGCGCAAGTCGGAGTCGTCGCGCAGCGACTCGCCGATGTGAATGACGGAATCGGCGATCCGCGCCCGCAGGGCCGACGACGGGTCTTCGACCGATTCCAGCAGGATGCGCTTGGCGGCGGTCCAGGCCGTCTCGGCCGCCTTCGCGACCTCCTCGCGCGCCATGATCTGTTCCTTGACCTTCTCGGCCCGCGCGACCGTTGCCTCGTCGTTTTGCAGATCGTCGGCGAACTCGAACAGGAACTTGGTGGCCGAGCGACGAAGTTCGTGGTCGGGGTTGCGGCGCACCTTGTCGGTGAAGTCCATCAGCTCGCGGTGGATGCGGTCGCCGATCAGGCTGTCGACCCAGCGCGGTGACCAAGAGGGCGAGTCGCGCTCGATGACCCGCTCGATGGTGTCGCCGGCGTTCAGCGACCACTGGAACGCGCGGTCGGCCAGCAGCTGAAGCAGCGCCTCCTGGCGGTGCTCCTCCAGCAGCGAGGTCAACACCCGTCCGATCGGCGGTCCCCATTGCGGTTCGGCGATGCGCTTGACGATCATCCGGTCCAACACCTGCTGGACGTCCTCGTCGCGCAGCATCTCGACCAGCACCTGTAGCACCGTCGACGCCTCCGCGGCCACTCGCTCCGCGTGCGCCCGCTCCGACAGCCACTTGCCGATCCGACCGGCGACCTCGGCATCGCGCAGCTTGGTCTCGACGACCTCCGCCGACATGAAGTTCTCGCGGACGAAGGTGCCGAGCCCCTCGCCCAGCTGATCCTTCTTGCGCTTGATGATCGCCGTGTGCGGGATCGGGATGCCGAGCGGATGCTTGAACAGCGCGGTGACCGCGAACCAGTCGGCGAGCGCGCCCACCATGCCCGCTTCAGCGGCCGCGCGCACGTAGCCCACCCAGTCGGCCGCACCGCGGGACTGCGCCCACGTACACACCAGGAAGATCACCGTCGCACCGAGCAGGAAGCTCAGCGCGACGAGTTTCATCCGCCGCAATCCGCGCGCTCGTTCGGCGTCAGCAACGCTGTCGGCACCCGCGAACGACTCGGCGAGGCTCGGCCGCGCTTGCGCGGAAGGTCGGTGTGACACGCCTCCATCATCCCTTGTTCGCGCGGCGGCAGTCCGCCGGAGCTGCGGCGCGCGTGTTCGGCCGTATTATCAAGGGGACTAGGGAACGGGACACGACGAAAGTGGCACAACAGACCCCCGCCAGCGTCATCAAGACCGACGGGCGCAAGCGACGCTGGCATCAGCACAAAGTCGACCGGCGCAATGAGTTGGTCGACGGCACCCTAGAGGCCATCCGCCAACGCGGCAGCAACGTCAGCATGGACGAGATCGCGGCCGAGATCGGCGTCAGCAAGACGGTGCTCTACCGCTACTTCGTCGACAAGAACGACCTGACGACCGCCGTGATGATGCGTTTCGCGCAGACCACGCTGATCCCCAACATGGCCGCCGCCCTCGTATCGAATCTCGACGGCTACGCCCTCACCCGGGAGATCATTCGGGTGTACGTCGACACCGTCGCCGCCGAGCCCGAGATCTACCCATTCGTGATGGCGAACAGCTCGGCGAGCAAGAGCAAGGCGGTCGCGGACTCCGAGCAGATCATCGCGCGCATGCTGGGCGTGATGCTGCGCCGCCGGATGGCACAGGAGGACATGGACACCCACGGCGCCGAGCCATGGGCGTTCATGATCGTCGGCGGTGTGCAACTGTCCACCCACTCGTGGATGTCGAATCCGCGGATGCCCAAGGATGACTTGATCGACTACCTGACGATGCTGTCGTGGAACGCCTTGCGCGGCATCGTCGAGGCGGGCGGCTCACTGGAGAAGTTCAACGCGATGCCGCATCCGTCTCCGGTGGTGCCGCCGCAACTGCTTGACTGATCGGATGAGTGACACCGAGCTGCCGTCGTTGTGGACGCACGAACCGCACATCCATCTCGAGTTCAAGCCGGGCGAGCGGGTGTCGGACATCAAGACCAACGCCACCCCCGGGTTCAAGGGGTCCAAGAGCGACGCCCCCGATCTGCAGGCGCAGCGCAACGAGCGGTTCGCCGAACTGCAGGAGAGGTTGTACGCCAACAGCCGCTCGGGCGACACGCGCTCGATCCTGTTGGTGCTGCAGGGCATGGATACCGCGGGCAAGGGCGGAATCGTCAAACACGTTGTGGGAGCGGGTAATCCGCAGGGTATCCGCTACACCAGCTTCGGCAAGCCCACGGCGGAGGAACTCGCCCACCACTACCTGTGGCGGATCCGCAATGCACTGCCCACGGCGGGACACATCGGCGTGTTCGACCGCTCGCACTACGAGGACGTGCTGATCGTGCGGGTGCACGAGCTGGTGCCGCCCGAGGTGTGGGGGGCCAGGTACGACGAGATCAACGCATTCGAGAAGGAACTCGTCGACGGTGGGACGACGATCATCAAGGTCGCGATGTTCGTCTCCCTCGACGAGCAGAAGGCGCGGCTGGCCGAACGGCTCGAGCGCCCCGACAAGTACTGGAAGTACAACCCAGCCGACATCGACGAGCGGCTCCTGTGGCCCAAGTACCAGGAGGCCTACCAGGCGGTGCTGGATCGCACCTCGACCGAGTACGCGCCGTGGCACGTCGTACCCTGCGACCGGAAGTGGTATTCACGGCTGGCGATCACCGAACTGCTGATCGAGGCGCTCGAGGGGCTCGACTTGTCTTGGCCGCCAGCTGATTTCGACGTCGAGGCGGAGAAGAAGCGGCTGGCCAGTAGCTGACGCTACTTGACCAGGGTGAACTGACCGACGTTGGTGATGCCGCGCCGGAAGAAGTCCGCGCAACCAGTCAGATACCGCATGTAGCGGTCGTAGACCTCGTCGTCGGTGATGGCGATCGCCTCGGCCTTGTTGCGCTCCAGATTCTCTGCCCACATGTCGAGGGTGCGGGCGTAGTGCGGGCGCAGCAGATGGGTGCGGGCCAACGTGAAGCCCGAATCCGCCGCCAGCGCCTCGATGTCCTCCGTGGCCGGGAGCTCGCCACCCGGGAAGATCTCCTTGCCAATGAACTGCATGAACTTCAGATCACTGATCGTCACGGCGATGCCGTTCTCGCGGAAGAACTTCTGCGTGTGCGCCAGGATCGTGTGCAGCAGCATGCGGCCGTCGTCGGGAAGGATGCGGTGCGCCTTGTCGAAGAACGCGCCGTAGCGTTCCTTCTTGAACGCCTCGAACGCGCCGATCGACACGATTCGATCGACCGGTTCGTCGAACTCTTCCCAGCCCTGCAGCCGCACGTCCACCGAGCGCGCCGACGAAACGCCTCCCAGCTTCGCGGAACTGTATTCGAACTGATTACGGCTCAGCGTGATGCCGATGACGTTGACGTCGTACTTCTCCAGGGCCAGTTTCAGCGCGCCACCCCACCCACACCCGATGTCGAGCAGCGTCATGCCGGGCGAAAGGTCGAGCTTCGAGAGCGCGAGATCGAACTTGGCGACTTGCGCTTCTTCCAGCGTCATGTCGTCGCGCTCGAAGTAGGCACAGGTGTAGCCCATGGTCGGGCCTAGGAACAAAGCGAAGAAGTCGTCCGAAATGTCGTAGATCGACTGCGACTCTTCGTAGAACGGCGACAGCTCGGACTCAACCTGTGACATATGACAACTATCCCTCGTGGACGTCCAAAATCAGGACGGCCGGGGGGCGGGGCGCAACAGAATTTCTGACCCACACGTCCCCCGGACACGGACCTCCCGACCCTACCATAGGTAGCTTAGCTAATTACCTGGCGGCAAAGTAGCTTAACTAGTGGCAGCTGCAGCAACTCAGTAGGAATAGAAGCCCCGGCCCGACTTCTTGCCTAGCTGACCCGCTTCGACCATGCGCTGCAGGAGCGGCGGCGGCCCGTAGAGCGGCTCCTTGAACTCGTCGAACATCTTGTCCGCGATCAGCTTCAGCGTGTCGAGTCCGATCAGGTCGGATAGCTTCAGCGGCCCCATTGGATGCGACAGGCCCGCGACGACGGCGGTGTCGATGTCCTCGACCGTGGCGACGCCTGCCTCCGCCATGCGAATGGCCGACAACAGGTACGGCACCAGCAGGGCGTTGACCACGAACCCGGAGCGGTCCGAGCAGCGAACCACCTGCTTGCCGAGCACGGCGCTGGCGAACTGTTCGACCCGCGCGGCGGCCTCGTCGGTGGTGACGAGCGTGCTGACCAACTCGACCAGCGGCAGCACGGGCACCGGGTTGAAGAAGTGCAGCCCCAGCACGCGGCCCGGATTCTTTGTCGCCGCAGCGATCTTCATGATCGGAATGCTCGACGTATTCGACGCCAGCACGGCGTCGGGGTCGGTGATGACCTCGTCGAGCTCGGCGAACACCTTCGCCTTGACGGCCTCGTCCTCGACGATCGCCTCGATCACCAGCTGGCGATCGGAGAGATCGGCAAGCGTGGTGGTGAACGACAGCCGGGCCAGTGTGGCGTCACGCTCGGCCGCGTCCAGCTTGCCCTTGCTGACGGCCCGTTCCAGCGACGCAGTGATGCGCTTCCGACCGGCTTCCGTGAGCTTCTCGGTGGGTTCGTAGACGCGAACGTCGGCACCGGCCTTGGCCGAAACCTCGGCGATGCCCGCGCCCATTTGCCCGGCGCCGATGACGCCCACTCGTTCGATGCTCACTCAAAGCTCCTCTGCATAGCGACAGGCCCCGCTCAAGAAACCCGAGCGGGGCCTGCGCTGTCAACTCATCAACTCAGTGGAACTGGCCCTCTTCGGTCGAGCCCGCGAGCGCGGTAGTCGACGAGGTGGGATCCACGGTGGTGGCGATCCGGTCGAAGTAGCCCGCGCCGACCTCGCGCTGGTGCTTCGTCGCGGTGTAGCCGCGCTCCTCGGCGGCGAACTCGCGCTCCTGGAGCTCCACGTAGGCGCTCATCTGGTTGCGGGCGTAACCGTGGGCCAGATCGAACATCGAGTAGTTCAGGGCGTGGAAGCCCGCGAGGGTGATGAACTGGAACTTGAAGCCCATCGCGCCGAGCTCGTTCTGGAACTTCGCGATGGTCGCGTCGTCCAGGTGCTGCTTCCAGTTGAACGACGGCGAGCAGTTGTAGGCCAGCATCTGGTCCGGGAACTCGCTCTTGACGCCCTCGGCGAACTTCTTGGCCAGCTCCAGGTCCGGGGTGCCGGTCTCCATCCAGATGAGGTCGGAGTACGGCGCGTAGGACTTGGCGCGGGCGATGCACGGCTCGAGGCCGTTCTTGACGAAGTAGAAGCCTTCCTTGGTGCGCTCACCGGTGATGAACGGCTGATCGCGCTCGTCCACGTCGGAGGTGATCAGCGTGGCGGCCTCGGCGTCGGTACGGGCGATGACGACCGTCGGCACGTCGGCGACGTCGGATGCGAGGCGGGCGGAGGTCAGCGTGCGGATGTGCTGCTGCGTGGGGATCAGCACCTTGCCACCGAGGTGGCCGCACTTCTTCTCCGACGCCAGCTGGTCCTCCCAGTGCGAACCGGCGACACCCGCGGCGATCATGGCCTTCTGCAGCTCGTAGACGTTCAGCGCGCCACCGAAGCCCGCCTCACCGTCGGCGACGATCGGGGCCAGCCAGTTCTCGACCGACCGGTCGCCCTCGACCTTGGCGATCTGGTCGGCGCGCAGCAGCGCATTGTTGATCCGGCGGACCACCTGCGGCACCGAGTTGGCCGGGTACAGGCTCTGGTCGGGGTAGGTGTGGCCGGACAGGTTCGCGTCACCGGCGACCTGCCAGCCGGACAGGTAGATGGCCTTGAGGCCGGCGCGGACCTGCTGCACGGCCTGGTTGCCGGTCAGCGCGCCAAGCGAGTTGACGTACTCCATGTCGTGCAGCTGCTCCCAGAGCACCTCGGCGCCGCGGCGGGCCAGGGTCGACTCCTCGACGACGTGGCCCTGCAGGGCGACGACGTCCTTGGGCGTGTAGGTGCGGGTGATGCCCTTCCAGCGCGGGTTGTGGTCCCAGTCGTGCTGGATCTGCTCGGGGCTCTTCGGCGTGCCAACGGTGGACATTCAGTGCTCCTTCGGTTCGTCGCTGCGGGAGCGTCGACCTTGGATGAATTGTTAACGTCGGCGCAGCTTCACTGGTGTGCTACTACGAGCATGCACCACTGCATATCTGCAGGTCCAGTCGATTACCGTGCCATTTTTTGCCAACGCCAATCGTTTACTTGCGAAGATTGCGAAGACCACCACTAGCTGAACCGGTTCAGAAGTTACCGCCCAGTAGCGGGTTTTCGCAGGTCAGTACGCTCGTACTGTTAGCGGGATCGGTTCAGAGCGAGAAGATGCTGGCGACGGCTTTGGTCTCGTCGCCGACCGCGTATGTGAGCGTTGTAACAGTCCGATCGGTGAGCTCTGCGCCGAACTTGTCGGTGGAGCCGGCCGGATACACGTGCCTGATGATCTCCAACTGGTCCCCTAGTGCGACCGGGAGATCGTGCTCGATCGTGACGCGCAGCGGCCAGGCCATCAGTTCGGGCTGCGTGGAGAGGTAGTCCTCGACGACGCTCCAGTACACAGAATTGTTCATGTGGTCGAAGATGTCGATGTCGCTGACCCGGACTGGGTAGGCCCGGATCTCGGCAGCGTCATCGCGGCTGCCCGCCTTCAGGTACGCCTTCCACCTCAGCCGGTCGACGGCGGTGGTGCGCTGCAGTCCCTCGAGGAAGTCGTCGGAGATGCGGGCGGGGCCCTGCGTCTCCCGATTGATGTTGATCCAGAATGCCTCGGACTCCATCAACCCGCCGCCGCGCACCCCGTCGATTCGCACCCGCATCTCGCACCACCGGTTCGAGGTTCCCGAACACCAGCGGCGCAGGCGCAGCATGTCCTTGAACTCGATCGGCCTGATCAGATCGATCATGGTGCGGCGCACGATCCAAAGCGGGTGCGTCTCCTCGAAGCCCATCTCGCGCAGCTGGTCCGAGCCGATGTCCTGAATGTGCCGCGTCGCGGCGTCGAACTTCAGCCGAGCCTCGCGGTCGACGTCGGCGACGCGCAGTGGCCACTGAATGTCGAAGACGTCGGGGTGCGGATCGGGGACGGGCATCATCGCCTTGGCCAGGCCTGTCGCCGGGCCGCTGACCTCACCGGTGCTGCTCACGGTTCGAGATACTGCCATAGCTCGAACCGATGCCAAGACTGCGAAGGTAGTCTTCACAAGCCCGTTATGCTTGCTGACGTGGCAAAGACCTTCGTCGGGTCGCGGGTGCGCCAGCTTCGTAGCGAACGCGGCTTCAGCCAGGCGGCGCTCGCGCAGAAGCTCGACATCTCCCCGAGTTACCTCAACCAGATCGAGCACGACGTCCGTCCGCTGACGGTGGCAGTGCTGCTCCGCATCACCGAGGTGTTCGGCGTCGACGCGACGTTCTTCGCCTCACAGGACGACACCCGATTGGTCGCCGAGCTCCGCGAGGTCACGATGGACCGCGATATCGGCGTCGACGTCGATCAGTCCGAGCTCGCCGACGTCGTCAGTGCCCATCCGAACTTGGCCAAGGCGTTGGTGAACCTTCACCGCCGCTACCGGCTGACCACCGCACAGCTGGCCGCCGCCACCGAGGGGCGGTTCTCCGACGGCAGCGGCAGCGGCTCGATCACGATGCCGCACGAAGAGGTGCGCGACTACTTCTACGAGCGCCAGAACTACCTGCACGAACTCGACACCGCTGCCGAGGAGCTCACCATTCGCATGCGGATGCACCGCGCCGAGCTGGCCCGCGACCTGTCGAACCGGCTGATCTCGGTGCACGACGTCCGCATCGTCACGCGCATCGACCCCGGCGACACCGTGCTGCACCGGTTCGACCCCGAGACGAAGACGCTGCAGATCGGCGGCCACCTGTCCTCGGGGCAATACGTGTTCAAGCTCGCCACCGAACTGGCCTACCTCGAGTTCGGCGACCTGATCGACGGCCTCGTCGACGACGGCAACTTCACCAGTGACGAGTCGCGCACCCTGGCCCGGCTCGGGCTGGCCAACTACTTCGCCGCGGCGACGATCCTGCCGTACGGCCAGTTCCACGACGTCGCCGAGAACTTCCGCTACGACGTGGAGCGGCTGTCGGCCTTCTACTCGGTGTCCTACGAGACGATCGCGCACCGGCTCTCGACGTTGCAGCGCCCCTCGATGCGAGGGGTGCCGCTCTCGTTCGTGCGCGTCGACCGGGCAGGCAACATGTCGAAACGCCAGTCCGCCACCGGTTTTCACTTCTCCTCCAGCGGCGGCACCTGTCCGCTATGGAACGTCTACGAGACGTTCGCCAACCCTGGGAAGATCGGAGTGCAGATCGCCCAGATGCCCGACGGTAGGCACTACATGTGGGTGGCGCGCACCGTCGAACGGCGTGCGTCGCGGTACGGCCAGCCGGGCAAGACGTTCGCGATCGGGCTGGGGTGCGAACTCCGGCACGCCAACCGGCTCGTCTACTCAGAGGGCCTCGACCTGTCGGGCGAAGTCGCGACGCCCATCGGCGCCGGATGCCGCGTGTGCGAGCGCGACAACTGCCCGCAGCGTGCCTTCCCCGCCCTTGGCCGCGCGCTCGATCTCGACGAGCACCGCAGCACGGTGTCCCCCTACCTCGTGAAGCATCCCTAGACTCGCTCAGATGAGCGCTCCAGATGCCGCCCCCGCCCGCATCCCGCCCGGCGACTTCCGCGAGTTGGGTCCGCTCAACTGGGTCATCGCCAAGGCCGGCGCCCGCGTCATCCGCGCGCCGAGGTTCGCACTGTTCGACGTCATTGGCCAACACCGGCTGCTGTTCCTCTTGTGGGCGCCCTTCTCGGCGCTGCTGCTCGGGTTCGGCAAGCTCTCCCGCAGGGACGCCGAGACGGTGATCCTGCGCGTGGGGCATCTGCGCAACTGCGAATACGAGCTCCAACAGCACCGCAGGCTGGCCAGGACACGCGGGATCAACGCAGAGACCCAAGCGAAGATCTTCGAGGGGCCCGATGCCGAGGGCCTGACCGACCGGCAGCGCGTGCTGATCACCGCGACCGACGAGTTCGTCATCACCCGGTCGATGTCGGCGGAGACCTGGGCCGCGATGAGCGCGCAGTACGACCGTCGTCAGCTCATCGAATTCTGCTTGCTCACAGCACAATACGACGGTTTGGCGGCGACGATCGCCACGTTGAAGATCCCGCTGGACTTCCCGGACTGACCTACAGGTAGGTCACGCCGAGCACGGCCACCGAGAACAGCAGCGGGGAGATCGGCAACCCCCACAGGAACGCCGCCTTGGCAAAGGCCTTGCGGCGGTAGAACACCCAGCCGAACAAGCCGCCGCCGAGCGCAAGCGCGAAGCTGATGCCCGCGACCACCAACACCCAGAAGCTGACGCTCTGCGAGTTGGTGGCCAGCTTGATCCCGACCAGCCACAGCACGTGACCGATCACCAGCCCGCCGAGCCCGGCGACGATCGTGGCTCTCAAGGTGTTAGAAGTTGATCATGTGGCCGGCCAGGCCGTGGAAGCACTCCTGCAGCGCTTCGGACAGCGTGGGATGGGTGTGCACGTTGCGAGCGAGCTCGTTGACAGTGAGGTCCCACTTCTGCGCCAGCGTCAGCTCCGGCAGCAGCTCGGCGACGTCGGGGCCGATGAGGTGCCCGCCGAGCAGTTCCCCGTACTTGGCGTCGGCGACCAGCTTCACGAAGCCGGTGGGGTCGCCCAGCCCGTGCGCCTTGCCGTTGGCCGTGAACGGGAACTTGGCGACCTTGACGTCGTAGCCCTCGTCGCGGGCCTGCTGCTCGGTCAGCCCGAAGCTGGCCACCTGCGGCTGGCAGAACGTCGCACGAGGCATCATCCGGTAGTCGCCCAGCGCCAAAGTCTCGGCGCCAGCGATGGTTTCGGCGGCGACGACACCTTGTGCCTCGGCGACGTGGGCCAGCTGCAGCAAGCCGGTGACATCGCCGATGGAGTAGATGTGCGGCACGTTGGTGCGCAGGTAGTCGTCGACGGCGATGGCCTTGCGGTCAGTGAGCTTGACGCCCGTCGACTCCAACCCGAACCCCTCGACGTTGGGTCCGAAGCCGATCGCCTGCAGCACCTTGTCGGTCTTGAGTTCCTCGGTCTTGCCGTCCTTGCTGACGGTGACGGTCACCTGTGTTCCGTCATCAACGATCGACTCGACCTTGGTGCCGGTGAGGATCTTCACGCCGAGCTTCTTGTACTGCTTCTCGATCTCCTTGGAGACCTCGGCGTCCTCGTTGGGCAGCGCACGCGGCAGGAACTCGACGATGGTGACGTCGACGCCGTAGTTCTTCAGCACGTAGGCGAACTCCATGCCGATGGCGCCCGCGCCGGCGATCACGATCGATCCGGGCAGCTCCCGCGACAGGATCTGCTCCTCGTAGGTGACGACGTTCTCACTCAACGACGTGCCGGGCACCAGCCGAGTGGACGAGCCGGTGGCGATGATGGCGTTGTCGAACGTGACGGTCTCGGTGCCGCCTTCGTTGAGGTCGACGGCCAGCGTGTGGTCGTCGGTGAACTTCCCGTAGCCGTGGATCTCGGTGATCTTGTTCTTCTTCATCAGGAAGTGCACGCCAGCCACGCGGCCGTCGGCGACCTTGCGGCTGCGGTCGAACGCGACGCCGTAGTCGAACGTCGCCTCCCCGCTGATGCCGAACTGCTTGGCTTCCTTGTTGAAGATGTGGGCGAGCTCCGCGTTGCGCAGCAGCGCCTTGCTCGGGATGCAACCGACGTTGAGGCAGACCCCGCCCCAGTACTTCGGTTCGACGATGGCGGTGTTCAGCCCGAGTTGGGCGGCCCGAATGGCCGCGACGTACCCGCCAGGGCCTGCTCCAAGAACGACGACGTCATAGTGAGTCACGCGTCCACCCTAATAGTCGCCGCTAGTGCGCAATGCGGGCCGCGGGAATCGGGCAGGCATCCACCGCTTCGGCGACGACGTGCGTGCCAGTGTCGGGTGGCCGCTCGCCGCGTTCGTAGCCGACGCCGGTCACGGGCGGGTGCTCGTCGAGCACGCGGTTCTCTGTCTCGCTGAACGCCCGCCCGCGCGACAGGAACCGCATGCCCTCGGGCGCTTCGAGGCTGAACCCGCCGCCGCGGCCGGGCACCACGTCGATGACCAGCTGCGTGTGCTTCCACGTCTCGAACTGCGAACCGGATATCCACACCGGCACACCGTCCCCGACGTCGAGGATCGCCAGCAGCACGTCGCGGTCGCCGACGATGAACTCACCGTCCGGATAACACATCGGCGACGAGCCGTCGCAGCAGCCACCGGACTGGTGAAACATCAACGCGCCGTGGCGTTTCTGCAGCTTCTCCAGTAGGTCCGCGGCGGATGCGGTGACCAACGCCCGACTGGGGACGTCGGGCATTAGAAGAAGCCTTGGGCCTTGTTGGTGTAGGAGACGAGCAGGTTCTTGGTTTGTTGGTAGTGATCGAGCATCATCTTGTGGTTCTCGCGCCCGATGCCGGATTGCTTGTAGCCGCCGAACGCCGCGTGTGCGGGGTAGGCGTGGTAGCAGTTGGTCCACACCCGGCCGGCCTTGATGTCACGTCCGGCCCGATACGCGGTGTTGCCGTCACGTGACCACACCCCGGCACCCAACCCGTAGAGGGTGTCGTTGGCTTGGGCGATCGCGTCGTCGTAGTCGGTGAACGAGGTGACCGCGACCACGGGTCCGAAGATCTCCTCCTGGAAGATCCGCATCTTGTTGTGCCCGGTGAAGATGGTCGGCTGCACGTAATAGCCCCCGGACAGATCCCCGCCGAGTTCGGCGCGCTCCCCACCCGTGACGATCCTCGCGCCTTCGTCCTTGCCGATCTCGATGTAGGACAACACCTTCTCCAACTGATCATTGGAGGCTTGCGACCCGATCATCGTCTCGGTGTCCAACGGATCGCCCTGGCGCACCGCCTTGGTGCGGATCGCGGCCAACTCGAGGAATTCGTCGTAGACGTCGGCCTGAATCAGCGACCGGGACGGGCACGTGCACACCTCGCCCTGATTCAGCGCGAACATGGTGAACCCCTCCAGGGCCTTGTCCTGGAAGTCATCGCCGGCGGCCATCACGTCGGAGAAGAAGATGTTGGGGCTCTTGCCACCGAGCTCCAACGTCACCGGGATCAGGTTCTGCGACGCATATTGCATGATCAACCGGCCGGTGGTGGTCTCCCCGGTGAACGCGATCTTCGCGATCCGATTCGAGCTCGCCAGCGGCTTGCCCGCCTCCACGCCGAAACCGTTGACCACGTTCAAAACGCCCGCGGGTAGCAGATCGCCGATCAACGACATCAGATACAGGATCGAGGCCGGGGTCTGCTCGGCCGGCTTGAGCACCACACAGTTGCCGGCCGCCAACGCCGGCGCCAGCTTCCAGGTGGCCATCAGGATCGGGAAGTTCCACGGAATGATCTGCCCCACCACACCGAGCGGTTCGTGGAAGTGATAGGCCACCGTGTCCTCGTCGACCTGGCTCAGTGAGCCCTCCTGCGCCCGGATCGCGCCGGCGAAGTAGCGGAAGTGATCCACCGCCAACGGGATGTCGGCGGCCAGCGTCTCGCGGATCGGTTTGCCGTTGTCCCACGACTCGGCCAACGCGATCGACTCCAGATTCGCCTCGATGCGATCAGCGATCTTGTTCAAGATCACGGCCCGCTCGGCCGGCGCGGTCTTACCCCACCCCGGCGCCGCGGCGTGGGCGGCATCCAACGCCAACTCGACGTCGACTTCGGTGGACCGCGGGATCTCACAAAACGGCTGGCCCGTCACCGGGGTCAGATTTTCGAAGTATTCGCCGCCGACGGGTGCTACCCACTCCCCGCCGATGAAATTGGCGTACCGCGATTCGTAGGCCATCGAGGCGTCTGCGGTACCCGGACGTGCGTACACGGTCATTGCGTGACTCCCTGACTTGTGGTCGGTGTAACGGAGCTCACACTACGCTCGCAGGCCACAATGCTTTCGTGGACGACGACCCCAAACTCTGGCTCGAAGACGTCACCGGCGAGGACGCCCTGGACTGGGTGCGACGACACAATGAGCCGACGGTGGCCACGTTCTCCGGCGAGCGCTTCGAACGGATGCGCGCCGAAGCGCTGGAGGTGCTCGACACCGACACCCGCATCCCATACACCCGCCGCCGCGGCGACCACCTCTACAACTATTGGAAGGACGCCGAGCACCCGAAGGGGCTCTGGCGACGGACCACGCTGGAGAGTTACCGCACCGACAACCCGG
Organism: Mycobacterium sp. RTGN6; assembly: GCF_033804605.1. Lineage (NCBI taxonomy): Bacteria > Bacillati > Actinomycetota > Actinomycetes > Mycobacteriales > Mycobacteriaceae > Mycobacterium > Mycobacterium sp. RTGN6. The sequence continues at coordinate 131,405 of NZ_JAPZKZ010000003.1, read as the reverse complement.
ACTGGGACGTCGTGCTCGACCTCGACGCGTTGGCGGCGGCCGAGGGCGAGAACTGGGTGTGGGGCGGCGCCGACGTCATCTACCCGGAGCGCACGCGGGCGATGGTGACGCTCTCGCGCGGCGGCGCGGACGCCGCGGTGTTGCGCGAATTCGACATGATCACACGGCAATTCGTCGACGGCGGTTTCCAGCTGCCCGAGGCCAAGTCGAGCACGTCGTGGGAGGACGAGGACACGCTGCTGGTGTGCACCGACTTCGGCGACGGCTCGATGACCGAGTCGGGGTACCCGCGCATCGCCAAGCGCTGGCGGCGCGGGCAACCGCTGGACGCCGCGGAGACGATCTTCACCGCCGAACCGACCGACGTCCGCGTCATCGCAGGCGTCGACCGGACACCCGGCTACGAGCACTTCCGGCTCGGGCGGTGGACCGACTTCTACCACCGCACCCGCTACGAGGTGCGCGACGGCGAACTGATCCACATCGAGGTGCCCTCGGACGCGTCCATCTCGCTTCACCGCGAATGGATGTTGATCGAATTGCGCACCGACTGGACCGTCGGTGACACCACGTACGCGGCAGGTGCGCTACTGGCGACCACCTTCGAGGACTTCCTTTCCGGCGGCCGCGAACTGCACGTCGTATTCGAGCCGGATCCGCACACCTGCCTGAACCACTACGGCTGGACGCTGAGCAAGCTGGTGGTGGTGACGTTGCGCGACGTCTCGACCGAGGTGCACATCGTCACGCCCGGAACATGGCAGTCCGAACCGGCCCGCGACATCCCGCCGGCAGCCACCACCGTCGTGGTCGACGTCGACGACGAGGGCGACGAGGTCTTCTACGACTCGAGTGGATTCACCAACCCATCGCGCCTGCTGTACGGCACGGCAGGCGGCGAGCTCACCCAACTCAAGTCGGCGCAGGAGTTCTTCGACTCCGAGGGCATCGACGTCGCACAGCACTTCGCGACGTCGGCCGACGGCACCGCCATCCCTTACTTCGTCGTCGGGCGGTCACGGGACAACGGGCCGGGGCCGACCCTGCTGTACGGATACGGCGGCTTCCAGAACTCGATGACCCCCGGCTACGGCGGCGTCGTCGGATCGCTGTGGCTGGCAAGGGGTGGCACGTACGTGCTGGCCAACATCCGCGGCGGCGGCGAGTACGGGCCGACGTGGCACACCCAGACCCTGCGAGAGGGTCGCCACCTGGTGTACGAGGACTTCGCCGCCGTGGCAAGCGATCTCGTCGACCGCGGCATCACGACGGTGGACCGGCTCGGTGCCATGGGCGGCAGCAATGGCGGTCTGCTCATGGGCGTCATGCTGACGAAGTACCCGGAGCTGTTCGGGGCGTTGGTGTGTAGCGTTCCGCTGCTCGACATGCGGCGCTTTCACCTGCTGCTGGCTGGCGCGTCGTGGGTCGCCGAGTATGGGAATCCCGACGATCCCGACGACTGGGAGTTCATCTCGAAATACTCTCCCTACCAAAACATCTCGGCCGAGAAGCGTTACCCACCGGTGCTGTTCACCACGTCCACCCGCGACGACCGCGTGCATCCTGGCCACGCGCGCAAGATGGCCGCGGCGCTCGAAGAACTCGGCCACCGGGTCTACTACTACGAGAACATCGAAGGCGGCCACGGTGGCGCCGCCGACAACTCGCAGGCTGCGTTCAAGGCGGCGCTGACCTACGAGTTCCTGTGGCGGATGCTGGCCGAGTAGCCGCGGCCTGTAACGGTTGGCCGATCTCGGAGCACTGCACATTCGAACGATCCCAAATTCGTCGGAAGGATGCACATGACCACGGTCAACGAACACACCCAGGGATTCCACGCAGTCGAGTCTGCCGTCACGCGACTCGGGGGCCCGCTCGCCCGCTACGGCCTCGTCGTCGTCATCGGCTGGATCGGCCTGCTGAAGTTCACCGCCTACGAGGCGCAGGGCATCGAACCCCTCGTCGCAAACAGCCCGTTCATGAGCTGGATGTACGACGTGTTCTCCGTGACGACGTTCTCCACCCTGCTCGGCGTCCTCGAAGTGGCGACGGCGGTGCTGCTCGCGGTCAAGCCGTGGTGGCCCAAGGTGTCGGCCGTCGGCAGCGTGATCGCCATCGGGCTCTTCCTGGCGACGATCAGCTTCCTGTTCACCACGCCGGGCATCGGTGAGGCCTCCGCGGGCGGATTTCCCATTCTGTCGTCCACCGGCCAGTTCCTGATCAAAGACGTTGCACTGCTTGGTATTGCGGTGTGGACGCTGGGCGACGCGCTGCGCGGCGCGGCGGGCCGTCGTGTCTGAGTCGTCGGACTTCTCCGGGCTGCGGGCGCTATTCATCAACTGCACGCTCAAGCCGTCGCCCGAGCCCAGCAACACCCAAGGCCTGATCGACGTCTCGTCGAGGATCATGACGGCCCACGGCATCGACGTCGACGTGGTGCGCGCCGTCGACCACGACATCGCCACCGGCGTGTGGCCCGACATGCGCGAACACGGGTCGGCCACCGACGACTGGCCACCGATCTTCGAGCAGGTGCTAGCCGCCGACATCTTGGTGCTGGCGGGACCGATCTGGTTGGGCGACAACAGTTCCGTCATGAAGAAGGTGCACGAGCGGCTCTACGGCGGCTCGCACCTACTGAACACGGCCGGCCAGTACCTGTACTACGGCCGGGTCGGCGGGTGCCTTATTACCGGCAACGAGGACGGCGTGAAGCACTGCGCCCAGAACGTGCTGTACACCCTGCAGCACATCGGCTACACCATCCCGCCTCAGGCGGATGCCGGCTGGATCGGCGAGGCGGGCCCGGGTCCGTCGTACCTCGACTCAGGGTCCGGGGGGCCGGAGAACGACTTCACCAACCGGAACACCACGTTCATGACGTGGAACCTCATGCACTTCGCGCGGATGTTGCGCGCCGCCGGCGGGGTCCCGGCCTACGGAAACCTGCGCACGGGATGGGATGCGGGTTGTCGCTACGATTTCGCGAACCCCGAGTACCGCTGAGGGACTACGCTCTTGATCGTCATGACTAGGACGGCGGAGGACGAGGCGGCGCTGGTCGCCGCGCTGAAGGACCGTGACGAGTCAGCCTTCGCCGAACTCGTCGACCGCCACACCCCGGCGATGCTGCGGGTGGCACGTGGCTACGTGCCCAGCCGCGAGATCGCCGAAGAGGTCGTGCAGGAGACGTGGATCGCCCTGCTCAAGGGGATTGGCTCGTTCGAGGGCCGATCATCCTTGCGCACTTGGCTGTTCACGGTGCTCATCAACATCGCCAAGCGCCGGGGGGTGCGAGAGCGGCGGGACTCGGACGTGGCCGTCATGGCGTTCACCGGTGGCACCGTCGATCCGGCCCGCTTTCGCGACGCCGACGATCCGTACCCCGGTCACTGGCGCCCCACCGAGGTCCCGTCCGCGTTTCCCGATACACCAGAGGGGTCAGTGCTCGGCGACGAGCTGATCGCGCTGGCCCGCCGGGAACTCGACAAACTCCCCGAACGTCAACGCGTCGTCGTGACGATGCGCGACATGCTGGGACTCGACTCCGCTGAGGTCTGCGCACTGCTCGACGTCAGCGTCGCCAATCAACGCGTGCTGCTACATCGAGGCCGGGCCGCAGTACGGCAGGTCCTCGAGGACTACCTGAAGGAAACGACGTGACTACCGGACCAATGGACTGCAACGAGCTCGTCGAGCTCGTGACGGCGTACCTCGACGGCTCCCTCGACCTGGACCAGCGAGCGCGGTTCGACGTACACCTACTCGAGTGCGACGGCTGCGAGAACTACCTGCAGCAGTTCCGGGCCACCGTGTCGACCGTCGGCAAGGTCCCGTTCGACGAACTGGATCCGGCATTTCGGAGTCGACTCATGTCCGCCTTCAAGGATTGGCGTTAATTCGGCGTAACGGAGAGCCCGGGTCGGCGCACTACCAATTCACAAGCGCGCCACACGGTGTCGCAACCGACCCGAAAGTAGGAACCATGAAGACCGTCCTGACCACCGTCGCAGGAACCGCCATCATCGCCGCAGGACTGGCATTCGCCGGGACCGCCAACGCGGCGCCCGTCAGCCCGTCGAACGCCTCCGACATCGTCATGCAGTTGCAGGCGCGCGGCAATACCGTGATCGTCAACCGGACCGGCACGCAACCGCTTTCGGAGTGCACGGTGACCGGTGTGCGCGAAGGTCAGACGTACTCGCGCTACGACTCCGGCTTTCCCGGCGCCCAGAGGGATCCGATGAGCCAGGTCGTCTCGATGACGGTGTACGTCGACGCGAAGTGCTAGCCGAGTACTCCTCGGCCCATGATCGTCGGCAGGTCGAGGAAGGTGCGGATGCCCGGCGCCGCGGCGCACACCGGCGCGATCGCGTGGACGGCGTGCATCGCGGTGCCCAGGCAGCCCTGTTCCGTCTCGTCCTCGCCGTGCGTGGCGATGCGGGACTCGAGCACCATCGACGGCCGGCCCTCCACCGTCACCTTCCAGCCGCGACCGGTCGGCCACTCGGGCGCCTGTTCGTCGCCGAGCCTGGTGATGTGCTCGATGGTCAGTGCGGGCCTTCCGCCGATGATCGCGGTGCAGCTGAACCGTTGTGCCGAAACGGTTCCCGCCTCGATGCGGCCCGCCTTCACGTCGAACGGCTCGTCGGCGACGGCGACCTGCCGGTCGTAGTCGAAGTCGTCGATGGCGGCGCCGAGCCCGTCGGCCACCAACATCAGCGAGGCCCTGAACGTCGAACCGGCAAGCACGGGATCGGCCAGCGGCACGGGTGCGTCGGGCGCCATGCCGAAGCCCATGATGTCGAACAGCATGTCGGCGCTGTCGTAGGTGGTGTAGTCGAGGAGTTCCTGCACTAGTAGTGAGTCGATTCGCCCAAACAAACCCGACATCGTCAGCGGTAAAACCTCTGCCGCCCAACCAGGTTCGATGCCCGTGGCGTGAAACGAACTCCCGCCCTTCGCGCAGGCAGCCTCCAACTTGTCGACCACGCCAGAGCCCATGCTGGCCGGGTAGATCAACGCCGTCACCGCCGTGGAGACCACGTTCTTGCCCGATGCCAGCAGCCGGCAGATGTCGTCGAGCGCTCCCATCGGGTTCATTTCGCCCTGCGGCATGTAGAGCACGCAGTCGGCGTCCAACGCGAGGATCTCGTCGGGATCCTTTGTCGCGACGACGCCGACGTCGCCGATGCCACAGAGTTCACCGACATCGCGACCGGCCTTGGCGTCGCTGTAGACGAACGCGCCGACGAGCTCGAGTTCGGGGTGGTCGGCGATGGCGGCGACGGCGTGGCGGCCGACGCTACCGGTGGCCCACTGCACGATGCGCAACATGTCGATGAACTTACGGTAAGGGTGACTAGTAGCGGGCTGCTTTTGGATCGATCGGTCACCGGCGGCGCCGAACCAGGCAGACTGCGCTACATGACGCAAGCCTTCGAAACCGTGCTCTACACGACGGAGCCGCCCGTCGCGACCATCACGCTCAACCGGCCCGAGCACCTCAACACCATCGTCCCGCCGATGCCCGACGAGCTCGAGGCCGCCATCGGGCTGGCCGAACGCGATCCGAACGTCAAGGTCATCGTGCTGCGCGGAGCGGGCCGCTCGTTCTCCGGCGGATTCGACTTCGGCGGCGGGTTCGAGCACTGGGGCGACGCGATGAACACCGACGGCCGCTGGGATCCGGGCAAGGACTTCGCGATGGTGTCCGGTCGGGCGACCGGCCCGACGCCGAAGTTCATGGCGATCTGGCGCGCCACCAAACCCGTCATCGCGCAGGTGCACGGCTGGTGCGTGGGCGGGGCGAGCGATTACGCGCTGTGCGCCGACATCGTCATCGCCAGCGACGACGCCGTCATCGGCACCCCGTACAGCCGGATGTGGGGCGCCTACCTGTCCGGCATGTGGCTCTACCGGCTGAGCCTGGCCAAGGCCAAGTGGCACGCCCTGACCGGGGAGCCGTTCACCGGCAAGGAGGCCGCCGCGGTGGAACTGATCAACGAGTCAGTGCCGTTCGAGCGGCTGGAGGCCCGCGTGGCCGAAGTCGCTGCGGGCCTGGCTCGGATTCCCTTGTCGCAGTTACAGGCTCAGAAGATGATGGTCAACCAGGCCTACGAGAACATGGGGCTGGCGTCGACGCAGACGCTTGGCGGCATCCTCGACGGGCTGATGCGCAACACTCCAGAAGCATTGGCGTTCATCGACGTTGCGTCCACCGACGGGGTGCGCGCGGCCGTCGAGCGCCGCGACGGTCCTTGGGGCGACTACAGCCAGGCGCCGCCGGAGCGGCGCCCGGATCCGTCGAACGTAATCGAGCCCTAGGGCGACGGGGGACGAAAACCCGAGTGCGCCAATGCGACGGCTACGCACGTCCCGACGGGGCCGCGTGCGTCGACGAGCGTCGCCGATCCGGTGGCCACGCCGGCATCGCTGTAGTGACTGTGCGACGCCAGGCCAAGCACCGGCCCTTCTGGCAGTCGGCTCAACGTCACCGTGTAGTCGGCGTTGATGAACTCCAGGCCTCCCGTCCCCCAATTCGCCAGGGATGCCGTGATGTCCCCGGCCATCGCGGCGCGGGTAAACGCAGTCAGCGGTTGGCCGTCGACCAGCTGCTGCACGAGGTGCAACCACGTGTACTTCGCCCCTGTTTCCCCGACCCACCCGGATTCCGGATTCTGAACGGGGGCGCCCCAGCCGTAGGTTCGGACGAACAAGGCTGCGTCAGCGACTTCCTCCTCGGGCGGAATGGGTGGCATCGATACCTCCTGCGACCACACCTCCCCTGCGGGTTGCTCGCATCGGCGGAGGAACAATGCGCTCGCGCGGGCGACTTCGGTACCACGCTGATTGAGCGTGGCCTCCACTAGCCGCAGGCGCCGGCCGTCGCGCAGCACGCGGGTGCGCACCTCGATCGGTTCGAGAGCGGTCGGCCGCGGAAGGTCGACGGTGAGCCGTGCGGGTTGCCACTCCGGATCGTCGACCGCGCCCTCGACCGCCCAGCCCAGCAGCCCGCCGACGACGTGGCCGCTGAGCGATTCACCCCATCCGCCCTTGGCAAACCGGCTCGGGATGAACCGGTCGCCGTCGTACGCGAAGTAAGCCTCCGACGTGACCCCTTGGTCGACCAACGCATCCCTCCGCACCTTCGACGACGCTTCCTACCGAGAGTTTTACCGTAACTCTCACTGGAGACGTCCCCCGGGTGCAGGCCGCGTCACTCTCAGACCTCCAGCGCATTCTGCGTCGCGCTGCCGCGCGGGTCCGTACCCTTCCTGAAATGAGCAGGCTGTCGAGCGTCGACTCGGCCTTCTGGTCCGCTGAAACCACGAGCTGGCACATGCACATCGGTGCATCGGCGGTATGCGACCCCACGGATGCTCCGAACTTCAGCTTCGACGCGGTCCGCGACTTGGTCGCCAGCCGGTTGCCCGAACTGCCGCAGCTGAGATGGCGGGTGTCGGGCTCCCCGATGGGGATGGACCGACCGTGGTTCGTCGAGGACGAAGACCTCGACATCGACTTTCACATCCGGCGAATCGGCGTCCCGTCGCCGGGCGGTCGCAAGGAGTTCGACGAGCTCGTCGGACGGCTGATGTCGTACAAGCTCGACCGGTCCAAACCGCTGTGGGAGCTGTGGTTCATCGAGGGGCTCGACAACGGTCGCGTCGCGATCGTGACGAAGATGCACCACGCCGTCGTCGACGGGGTGTCCGGCGCAGGCCTCACCGAGATCCTGTTCGACGTCACGCCGGAGCCACGCGCACCCGCCGTCGACGTCGATCGGTCACTGGTCGGGGTCGACCTGCCGCGGCCCGAACTGCGCTTCGTCAACGGGTTGATCAACCTCGGGGTCAAGACGCCGTATCGCATCATGCGCCTGGTGGAGCAGACGGTTCGTCAACAGATCGCCGTTCGCAACATCGAGAACAAACCGCCACGGTACTTCGACTCCCCGAATGTTCGCTTCAACTCGACCATTTCACCTCACCGCCGGGTCGCGGGGGCCAGGGTGCCGCTCGACCGGGTCAAGGCGGTCAAGGAGGCCTACGGCGTCAAGCTCAACGACGTCGTGCTGGCCCTCGTCTCGGGAGCCATGCGCGAGTACCTAAAGCAGCGCAAGGAACTTCCGGAGAAGTCGTTGGTCTCGCAGGTGCCGGTATCCACCCGCTCCGATGCCGACAACGCCGTCGGCAATCAGGTCTCGGCGATGACGGTGGTGCTCGCGTCCGACATCGCCGACGCGGGCGAGCGCATCAAGGCCATCTACACATACACCCAGGGCGCCAAGGAGATGGCCAAAGCCCTTACCGCACATCAGATCATGGGTTATACGGAGACGACGCCGCCGGGACTTCTGGCGTTGGCGTCACGCGCCTATGCCGCCAGCGGGATCGGCCGCAGCGTCTCGCCGATGAACGTCGTCATCTCGAACGTGCCCGGACCCAACTTTCCGCTCTACCTCTGTGGCGCGAGGGTCGAGAGCCTGATGCCCCTTGGTCCACTGCTGTTCGACGTCGCGCTGAACGTCACCTGCTTCAGCTATTGCGGTTCAGTCGACTTCGGATTCATCACCACTCCCGAGATCGCCTCCGACATCGACGAATTGGCCGACCTCGTCGAACCCGCCCTGCGCGAGCTCGAGGTCGCCGCCGGACTCGCCAAGGCCAAGCCCGCTAAACGGGCGCCTCGATCGACTCCTCGTGGACGTCGATGAGCGCACCGATGTCACCCAACGAGCGCAGCGTGTCGTTGAGGTGGGTGCACGTCGAGATGCCGACGAACTCGGTTCGGATCCGATTGCGCAACTCTCCCAACGTCATTCCAACCACCCGCGCTGCGCTACCGAGCGCGCCGGGGCACTCTTGCCACGGCAGCACGCGAGCGGCGGCATCAACGCGCGTAATGGTGCGCGACGCGAGGTCGACCTCGCCAGCGACGGTGTACTCGTGGACGATGGTCTCGGCGCCCTGACCGTCGACGTGGCTGTCCCGGAAGTGCGCGTCGAAGACGCCGTCCGTCGGGCTCACGTCCAGCCTGCGCGCGCGTCGCATGCCATGGGCGCGAAGCGGTTCCGTGGGATGCATCGCAACGTCCCGCGGTAGCGGTGGAGCGACCGGCCCGTGCACACACGGCATGAGCAGGTTGCGCCGGGTGAAGTCGACGACGGCCGCGTCGGGCGCGAAACCCGAGCAGATGCCCGCGAGGTGATCGGCGACGACGTCGGCCATCTTCTCCTCGACGCCGTTGGTGATGGCGGCATGCTGAATGCCGTACCCCGACACCAGGTTTGCGCCGACCCAGTCGTCCAGCAGCAGGTGCAGCGGCGTCGCCCGTTCGACGTCGGGCCCGAGCAGCGCGCTGATCTTCGCGCGAAAGCCTGGCCCAACGCGAACCCCGCGCAACTGGCTCAGCCGAGCGTCGTCGCCGCTGATGTCGTCGATCACCCGGTCGGCGAGATGGGCCCGCACGACGACGTCCTCGACCACGTGCACCGCACCGGATGCGTCGGTTTGCACATCCCTGGCGCGTAGTTCGACGAAGGCCGCGCCCTGGCCGTCCGGATGGGTGTCGATCGTGCTGGTCCGGCGCACCATGCCCGGGCGCAGCGGCGGCCACGCCGCGACCGGCTGCTGCGGTCCGGCGATGTCCGAAACGAAGGGCATGACTTGGCCTTTCGGGCTACTCGACGGGTCGGCTGGCACCTGCCGACGACACGTCGCATCGACCTCGAGCTTTACACCCCGAAGCCGCAATGGCAAGGTGCGCCCCATGATCGTGGACGTACAGCGGCGGGACCGGATTCTGGTGATCTCGATGCAGCGACCGGAGAAGCGCAACGCCGTCAACCGCGAATTGGCGTTCGGCATCAGCGCCGCGCTGGACACGCTCGATGACGACGACGAGCTCTGGGTAGGCGTGCTGACCGGTACCACCGACGTGTTCAGTGCGGGTACCGATCTGCGTGACGGCGCCGACGCCCGAACCGAACGGGGAGGTGAGTACGGGCTGATCCGACGGCGACGACGCAAGCCGCTGATCGCCGCGGTCGAGGGCCCCTGCCTCGGGGGTGGCTTCGAGATCGCCCTAGCCTGCGACCTGATCGTGGCGTCGACGACGGCCCGGTTCGGGCTGCCGGAATCCCGGCGCGGACTGATCCCGTCGTCCGGTGCCCTGTTCCGGGCCATCCGCGCGCTACCGGTGCACGTCGCCAAGCAGCTGATGATCACCGGCGCCGAGTTGACGGCTGAGCGGGCACATGCGTTCGGCGTGGTCAACGAGGTTGCGGCGCCCGGCGCCGCGCTGGAGGTGGCGATGACGCTGGCCCAGGATGTCTGCCGGTCCGGTCCTGTCGCGGTGCAGGCGGTGCTCGCAGGAATCGCCGCGCAGTTCGACCCGGCGGACGAGGCCGGGTGGGCGGCGACGGCCCGTGCCGTGGACACGGTGAGAAACTCGGCCGACCTCCAGGAAGGAGTCAGCGCGTTCTTCGAGCGTCGGGCACCCCAGTGGTCGGGGCGGTGATCCGCATGCCCCAGCTCAGCGCTCGACCGGCTCGATGACCCTCCGCCGGCCCAGCCCGCCCAACATCGCGGCGAGCACCCCGAGCAGCACCAGCCCCGCGCCTGCGGCCAGCGTCAGGTTGAGCCAGAAGTGCAGGCTGCCGATGGCATGGTCCACCATCGCCGCGGCGAGTTGACGGATGTCACCGTTGGTGGCGTCGAGGCCCTGGTTGATCCGGCCGCGCAACACCTCGATGGCGGCCCACCCCGATGCGCCGACCAACAACGCCGAAACGCCCAGCGCAGCAAGCGCTTTGCCGCGCTTCTTGGCCGCGGCGATGGTGAGCAGCGCGAACACTCCGGCGACGATGGCCGAGCCGACGCTCACCCACGGCCCCCACTTCGTAGCCTGACGAAGCTGTCCGGGGCGCAACGACTCCGACACGTTCTCGGTCAGCGGGATGGTCAACGTCGACGGCGGCTGGATACCGAAGTCCTGGAGCGTCTGCTTGAACGAACTGTCGGACAACATCGGTGACAGATCGAGCTGCCAACGTCCCGATGAATCGGTCTGCTGAACCGCTTCGGTGAACATGTAGCGGTGCACGAGCTGGTTGGCCAGTGCGAACTGACCGGGGAAGGCAGAACTGCGGGTGTACGCGGTGGCCGCTCCGCTGAAGAGGTTCTCGTTGACGTCGAAACCGGAGTTGGCCGCGAGCATCACCAATTGGCTCGTCAGCTCCGCGGCCATCGCCTGCTGCAGGTTTGGGTCCTTGGCGGCCGACGCTGCGAAGGCCGAGTATCCGTTGCGGTCGACGATGGTGTGCTGCGCCCACATCGTGGGCACTGCCACTGCCAGCGCCGCGGTCGTGATCAGCCAGAACAGCAGGGTCGCCACGAACCGCACGGGCGCGTCCTCCTGTCTGGACGCGTCAGTCGGTCAGCGCGCGTCCCACGATGAGGGGATCGGCTGTGGCGACCACCTCGCGGTCCTTGTTGTCGTAGTCGAACTTACCGAGCACGTAGCGCATGGCGTTGATGCGGGCGCGCTTCTTGTCGTTGCTCTTGACCACCGTCCATGGCGCGACGTCGGTGTCGGTGAGCTCGAACATGTCTTCCTTGGCCGAGGTGTAGGCCTCCCACTTGTCCAGCGACGCGAGGTCCGTCGGAGACAGCTTCCACTGGCGCACCGGGTCGACCTGGCGAATGGTGAAGCGGGTGAACTGCTCGGCCTGCGTGACCGAGAACCACAGCTTGGTGAGGCTGATGCCGTCATTGACCAGCATCTGCTCGAAGAGCGGTGCCTGGCGAATGAACTCGGCGTGCTGGTCGGGCGTGCAGTAGCCCATCACCCGCTCGACGCCTGCACGGTTGTACCAGGACCGGTCGAACAGCACGAGCTCACCGGCGGCGGGCAGGTGGTTGACGTAGCGCTGGAAGTACCACTGGGTGCGCTCGCGATCGGTGGGCTTCTCCAGCGCGACGACGCGGGCGCCGCGCGGGTTGAGGTGCTCCATGAACCGCTTGATCGTGCCGCCCTTGCCTGCCGCGTCGCGCCCCTCGAACACGATGACGTGCCGCAGCCCGTTGGCCTGGCTCCACACCTGCAGCTTCAGCAACTCGATCTGGAGCAGCCGCTTCTGCTCCTCGTACTCGTGGCGCGACATGCGTTCCTCGTACGGGTAGCCCTCGCGCCAGGTGTCGACGTCCGATCCGCTGGGGTGGTGCACCAGCACCGGGTCGTCGTCGTCATCGTCGCGGACGGTGTAGAACTCGGTCCCCTTGAGCGCGGTCACGGACAGAACGTAGCGAGGTACCCGTACGCGAGGGTGACGTCAGGGTGAACGGAAGGTAGCGCGGCTCCGCCCGAGTTACCGAGCCGCGCTCCCCACGCCGAAACTGCGCACAGATCGTGAAACTCGACGATTTCGCGATCTGTCAGCAGTCTCGGCGACGGCCCTTGGCGCTACTTGGCGACGCGCTTGGGCCGGATGAGCGCCACCTTCGTCATCATGGTGTTCATCCGCTTCATGGCCTTGAGCGAGTTGTTGTAGTAGTTGCCGCCCGCGCCAACGCTGGTGCGCGGCGCCACGACCGTTTCCAGACGACAGAACTTGCGCACCCCGTCGGCGCCGCCGAAGCGAGCGCCGATGCCCGACGTCTTCCAGCCACCCATCGGCGCGGTGGTGCACATCAGGTTGGAGATCACGTCGTTGATGTTGACGGCACCGCAATCGAGTTCGACGGCAACGTCTTTCGCCCGCCCGATGTCCTTCGAGAACACCGACGCACTCAGGCCGTACGGGCTGTCGTTGGCCAGTCGCACAGCCTCGGCGACGGAGGACACCTTCATGATCGGCAGCGTCGGGCCGAAGGTCTCCTCCATCATGGCGGCCATCGAGTGGTCGACGTCGACGAGCACGGTGGGCTCGTAGAAGCTGCCCGGCCCGGCCGGACGCTTGCCACCGGCCAGCACCTTGGCGCCCTTCGCGACGGCGTCGGCGACGTGGCGCTCCGCCACGGCCACCTGGGTGTCGTCGATGAGCGCGCCGAAGTCGTGACCCTCGCCCGCACCCATCTTCAGGTTCTCGACGTCCTTGACGACCGCGGCGACGAACTGGTCGTACACCGACTCGAGCACGTACACCCGCTCGACCGACACGCACGTCTGGCCCGCGTTGAAGAACGCACCCCACACCGCGGCGTGCGCGGCCAGGTCGACGTCGGCGTCGTCGAGCACGATCATCGGGTCCTTGCCGCCGAGTTCCAGGCTGATCGGCGTGAGCCGCCGCGCCGCGCGCTCCGCCACCTTGGCGCCCGTCGCCGACGAGCCGGTGAACTGGACGTAGTCGGCGTTGTCGACGACGGCCTCGACGGCCTCGCGGGCGCCCTGCACGATCGCCATGACCTCGGGGGCGCCGGAGTCGATCCAGCCGCGCAGCAACAGCTCGGCGGTCAGCGGAGTGCGTTCCGACGGCTTGAGCAGCACCGCACAGCCTGCCGCCAGCGCGGCGATGCCGTCCATCAGCAGATTGGCGACGGGGTAGTTCCACGGCGCGACGATGGCGACGACCGGGCGTGGCCGGTAGTGGACGGTGACCTTCTTGATGTTCAGGAAGGGCAGCGACGCCGGCCGAGACTCCGGCTCCAGTGCCTTCTCCATGGTCTTGATGTAGTACGACGCGATCATGATGAGCAGCGGAACCTCTTGCGCCGCATCGGTGGCCGACTTGCCGGTCTCCTTGATCAGCAGCGCCTCGATCTCGTCGCGGTGCTCGCCCATCCAGACGGCGAAGCGGGCCAGCACCTTCGCACGACCCTTGGCGCCGCGCGCCTCCCACTCGCGCTGCGCCTGCCGCAGTCCGGCGGCGATGCGGGGCACGTCGGCAGGGTCGGTCCAGCGCACCGTTCCTGCCACCGCACCGGTGGCGGGGTTGTTGATGGTGGCCGTGTCGGAGGCGGCCAGTTCGGGCGTAGCTGTCATGACCCCATGCTAGCCGCCACTGTGACGCAGATCGCAGCGGGGTTGACACCTGTCAAGTCCGGCGGCCGTTGCCGCCAGGCATACCAGCGCGGTGCCGAGGAACAGCGCGCCGACGGTGTCGGTGAAGTAGTGGTAGGTGACGCCCTGGCCCAACATCCCGAGCACCGCCACCACCGCGGCCGCCACGACCGACCACGTCGTCACTCCGACCACCAGGACCGCCAGCCCGAGCACGACGACCGCCAGCGTCGTGTGCCCGCTCGGGTAGGCGAGTTGGTCGCCGCTGTACCTGCCGAACAGCCACTTGCAGATCCTGGCCGCGGCGACCGCGATCAGTGGCGTCGCGACGATGACGATCGCGAGCCTGCGGCGCCTTCGCACCAGCGCCACTATCAACACGATCGCCCACGCGGCCACCACGACGCGGCCGTCGGTGAAGAACAACAGCCAGCCGAGGTAGGCGTTGGCCCCACCCGTGTGCTTGAACCAGTCGTCCAGCGGTGTCGAGCCCGTGCCCACCGCAAGCCCGAGCGCGACGAGCCCTGCCAGTCCGGCCAACGGCCACCAGCGGGTGGCGGTCGTCATTCAGCGGGTGCGACGCCGCGCAGGTAGGCGGCCGTTCCGAGGTGTTGGGCGCTGTCGTCGATGATGCTGACGAGCCGCACGCTCGCGGTGACTGCGGGCGTCCAGCGGGTGTCGACGATGCGGGCCAACTCGTCGGGCGTCACCGACGCGACGTATTCGAGCGTCACCCGGTGTACGGCGTGGTAGTACCCGGAGAGCAGGTCGGCCGACGCGCGCACCTTGGCGACCTCATCGGGCGTGTGGCCATATCCCATGGCGTCCCGCGGGAGGTCGAGGCCGAACCGGTCGACCCAGCCGTCGCGAAACCACACCTGCTCGGTACCTGCGATGTCGCACAGTTGGACATCGTGCTGGCGCGCGCTGTGCCAGACCAGCCAGGCGATGCTGTTGGCCTCTGGCGTCGGACGGTAGAACGACACCTCATCGGTGAGCCCGTCGGTGACGTCGTCGACGTGTTCGATGACGCGTGTGAAGGAGTCGCGGAGCAGTTCGCGGACGGCGTCGGAATCGGAGGCGGCCATGTTCGCCAAAGTTACGCCTGCGCTCCGACAGGCTCACATGCCTTGCCAATCATATGTTTTTCTGGTTATATAACGGGGGTGGACGCCTTCACCGTCATCGCCGACCCCACCCGACGTCGCATCCTCGACGCCTTGCGGTCGGGCGGTACCGACGTCGGCACTCTCGTTGCGCGGCTTGACATCTCGCAACCGCTGGCGTCGAAGCACCTGGCGGTGCTGCGCGACGCGGGCGCGGTGGACGTCGAGGTCGACGGCAAGCGGCGGGTGTACCACCTGGCGTCCGATCCGCTACCAGAAGTGCTGGCCTGGGTGACGCCGTTCCACCGCAAGTGGGCGATGAGCCTCGACCAGCTGACCCGACTAATAGACGAGGAGCAATCATGAGCCTGGACGCGACCCTCGAACACCGGGACGGAACATGGGTGCTGACGATGTCGCGCCGCCTGCGCCACCCGGCCGCAGTGGTGTGGCCGTGGCTGACGGACCCGGCACGGTTGGCGCGCTGGTCGCCCGTCGTGCCCGACGCGGCCTTCGACGCCGTCGGGGCGCGCCTAGTCAGGGAGCAGCCCGGCGACGAGCCCGTCGACGGCGAGGTGTTGTCTGTCGACGCACCACACGTGCTCGTTCACCGCTGGGGCCCAAACGTGTTGCGGTGGAAGCTGACCGACACCGACACCGGTTGTGTGCTCACCCTCGAACAGTCGATGGCCGAGCCCGATCCCGCGGCCATGAGCGCGGCGGGCTGGCACGTCTGTCTCGACGTGCTCGAACCCGTACTCGACGGCGGTGACGACAAGCGGATCGTCGGACCCGACGCGTTGGCGGTCGGCTGGGAGTCGCTGCGCGACCGGTACGCGTCGCAGCTCTAACTGTCGGGCGAGGCTCGATGGAACACGGCCTCGACGTTGTTGCCGTTGGGATCGCGCACGAACGCCCCGTAGTAGTTCGGGTGATATTCGGGGAAGATCCGCGGCGCATGCAAGGACTCGGCGCCTAGTTCCAGCGCCGCGTCGTGGAAGGCCTTGACCGCGTCGACGTCGGCGGCCTGGAATGCGAAGTGGATGCCGTCTCCTGCCGGCCTGCCCATGCTGTCCTCGAGCCAGAAGTCCGGCTTGCCGTCGCGGCCGTAGCCGATGGCGGGGCCGACGTCCATCTGTCGGGAGTAGCCCAGCACCCCCAGGACCTTGTCGTAGAACGTCTTCGACGTCTCGTAGTCGGTACAGATGATTCCGAAGTGGTCGATCACGGGCCCATCCTGGCATGGGTGCCCGACACGGTCGTACATTCAGGAGATGGCCTACGAATTGATCATTCGCAACGGCACGATCGTCGACGGGCTCGGCGGTGAGCCCTTCGTCGGGGACGTAGCGATCGCCGACGGACTCATCGCGGCGGTCGGGACGGTCGAGGGCACCGCCGAACGCGAGCTCGACGCGACGGGCTTGCTCGTCACGCCCGGTTTCGTCGACCTGCACACCCACTACGACGGCCAGGCCATCTGGTCGGACCGCCTCACGCCGTCGTCGGCGCACGGCGTGACGACCGCGGTGATGGGCAACTGTGGCGTTGGCTTCGCGCCGTGCCGCCCGGACGACCACGAGACGCTCGTCGACCTGATGGCCGGCGTCGAGGACATCCCCGGCGTCGTCATGGTCGACGGGCTGCCGTGGACGTGGGAGACGTTCCCCGAGTTCCTCGACGCGTTGGACGGCCGACACCGGGACATCGACGTCGCCGCGTTCCTACCCCACTCCCCCCTTCGGGTCTACGTGATGGGCCAGCGTGGCGTCGACCGCGAACCCGCCACCGCCGAGGACCTGGCCTTGATGCGCAAGCTTGCCGCGGAGGCCGTGCAGGTCGGCGCACTCGGCTTCGCGTCGTCGCGGCTGACCCTGCACAAGAGCGAAAGTGGCCATCCGATACCGTCTTTCGAAGCTGGCCACGCCGAGATCGAAGCCATCGCGCAGGGCGTCAAGGACGCGGGTGGCGGCCTCATTCAGTTCGTGCCCGACCTCGTCGCAGGTGACTACGGGCCGGCGCTGCAGACGGTGTTCGACGTCGCCGAGGACGTCGGGCTACCGGTGACGTTCACGCTCGCGATCGGCAACATGGGCGACCCGTTCTTCGTCGACGGACTGAACATGGTCGAGAAGGCCAACGCCGCGGGTGGCGACATCACCGCGCAGGTCTTCCCCCGACCCATCGGCCTGGTGATCGGACTCGAACTGTCCGGCAACCCGTTCGTCCTGTACCCGAGCTACCGCGCGCTCGCCCATCTGCCGCTGGCCGAACGGGTCGTCGAGCTGCGCAAACCCGAAGTGCGCGAACGCATTCTGTCGGACACGCCGGCCAGCGACGGGCATCCACTCATGTTCGCGACCCAAGCATGGGACTGGATGTTCCCGCTGGGCGACCCGCCGAACTACGAGCCCGCCCGCTCGGAGAGCATCGGAGCCAGGGCCAAGGCACGTGGCGTGAGCCCACTCGAGGAGGCGTACGACCGCATGCTCGATGACGACGGGCACGCCATGCTGCTCATCACGCTGGCCAACTTTCGCGACGGCTCGCTGGACACGGTAGCCGAACTGCTGCGTCGCGACGACGTCGTGCTCGGCCTCGGCGACGGCGGCGCGCACTACGGAATGATTTGCGACGCAAGCTTTCCCACGTACATGCTGGAGCATTGGGCCCGCGACCGCGCGTCCGGTCGGCTGTCGGTGTCCGAGGCGGTGCGCGAGCTCACGTCGGCCCCGGCCCGGGTCGCGGGGCTGGCCGACCGGGGCCGCATCGCGGTCGGCTTCAAGGCCGACCTCAACGTCATCGACCACGACGCGCTGCGCCTGCATCGGCCCGTCATCGCCCACGACCTGCCCGGCGGTGGCCGGCGGCTCGACCAGACGGCGGACGGCTACGTCGCGACCATCGTGTCCGGCGAGGTCATCGCCGAGCACGGCATTCCTACCGACGCACGGCCCGGAAAGCTGGTGCGCGGGCGTCAGGCGGCGCCTGCGTGACGCGGGTCGCGCCGCTGGCACCGCCTTGGAGCGACGAGGACGCCGCAGGCATCACCAGCTGGGGTCACCCCGACCGGACATACGAACCGCTGCTGCTTGTCCGGTGCCTGCAAAGACATCCCGCGCTGGCGGCCAAACTCCGCAAGCTCGGCGAGGCGCTGTACGTCGACACGCAGCTGCCGCCGCGCGTGCGCACCATCGCGATCCTGCGGATCTGCGCGCTGGTCGGATGCGCCTACGAATGGGGCGGTCAGGCCGCGTTCTGGGGACCCATCGCGGGGGTGTCCGACGACGAGTGCGACGCGCTGGTCACCGGCGACGGCGCGGAGTGGACGGACGACGAACGCGTGCTGATCGACGCCGTCGATGAACTGGAACGAACCGGGTCCTGGGTGGACACCACGTGGAATGCGTTGGGCCGCAGCCTCGATGACGAGCAACGGATCGAATTGCTGATCGCCGTCGGCTGGTATCGGACCATCTGCACGCTGTGCAACGGGCTCGCGCTGCCCGTCGAGGGCTGGATGCGGGCCTGGCCGTCGGCCCGCTAACGTCGCTTCAAGGCGGGGTGCTGCTTGACCAGTAGCGGCATCAAGAATCGATTCGGGATGAGCTGGAAAAGCCGCGTGCTGACTTGGCTTGGCAATCCGGCGATCACGCTACCGCGATCGTGCTCGAGCGCGTCGACGCCCACCTTCGCGACGTCGCGTGACGGCATCCAGAGGAACTTCGGGAACGCCTCGGCGAACGTGCGCTCGTCCATGCCCGCCGACTGCAGGAACTCGGTCCGCACCGGGCCTGGGTTGAGCGTGGCGACGGTGACCCCGGTGCCCGCGAGCTCGGCGCGAACCGCCTCGGTATAGGCGATCACGAACGCCTTCGTC
Organism: Mycobacterium sp. RTGN6; assembly: GCF_033804605.1. Lineage (NCBI taxonomy): Bacteria > Bacillati > Actinomycetota > Actinomycetes > Mycobacteriales > Mycobacteriaceae > Mycobacterium > Mycobacterium sp. RTGN6. The sequence continues at coordinate 112,415 of NZ_JAPZKZ010000003.1, read as the reverse complement.
GCGGCGTAGCCGGCCTGCCCGGGGAACGGCTGAAAGCCTGCCGTCGACCCGACGTTGAGGATGGCGCCACGACCGCGCGGCACCATCTGCTGCACGGCGCGCGTCGTCAGGTCGATGACGGCCTCGACGTTGACGCGTACCTGGGCGATCTCGCGGTCAACGGTCGAATCGGCGACCGCCCCGAGGGTGCCGATGCCCGCGTTGTTGACCAGCACGTCGACCGTGAGCCCGCGGCGCTCGACCTCGTCGAATAGCACCGCCCGCGCATTGGGATCGGCCACGTCGCAGGCGATCACCTCGACGCGGACCGCCGCGCGGAGCTCGTCGGCCAGTTCGCGCAGCTTGTCCTCACGACGCGCTACCAGAGTGACACCGTGGCCGCGGGCGGCCAGTTCACGGGCAAGGTCGGCGCCGATGCCCGAAGACGCCCCGGTGACGAGGGCGGTGGTAGTTGGTGTGGGTGTGGGTAGCGCCATGTCAAGAAACTAACGTGCGCCTGCGCTCCCCCATTCCGCCGAGCGCGGTCGTAGTCTCGTTGCATGAGCGTCAAGGTCGATCTCGATCAGCTGGCCGACGCGCTGGCCGACTTCACGTTCGCGTACCTGATCACCGTCGGAGACGACTTCCACGCCCACACGGTCGCGGTCGACCCGCTGTTCGCCGACGGATCCTTCGACGTCGGACGGGTCGGCAACAGCACCCGCCGAAACGCATCCCAGCACCCCGACGTCACCCTCGTCTGGCCGCCTCGCGAACCCGGCGGGTACACGCTGATCGTCGACGGCCGGGGCGAGCTCACCACCGACGGCGCAGCATTACGAGTAGCGCCGAGTCGCGCGGTGCTGCATCGGAAGGCGACGCCGGACTCCCCTGCCGCATCAACCGGATGCCTGCACGACTGCGTGCCCCTCGAAGACGGCTGAACTCGGCCACGACACCGGATCGAGACCACCGTCGAAGGCGATCTGCTTGAGCGGAGCCGACAGCGCCACGCGGACGATGTCGTGGTCGGGCTCGGCGACGGCGGCGCGCACTACGGAATGATCTGCGAGGCGCGAACGCGGCGGTTTCACGCTGATCACCGACGGCCTCCGGTTGCGGCGACGACTGCGCGCCGCTCGACGCGAGATGAAGGTCGCGGACAAACTCGTCGAAAAAAGTCACGAAAAAAGTGAGGGAATCAGGACCACTGACTGCTCCTAGCTGGTGAACGTGGCTCACGGGAGCCGCGAAGACCGATAGGAGAAGCTCATGACCAGCAGGCTCGCCACCACCGCCAAGTTCGTCGTCGCCACCGGTGCCATCGCCGTCGGTGCACTGACCCTGGCGCCCGGCGCCCAGGCCGCGCAGTCGTACGAAGCCTTCAAGCACTACTGCGCCACTACGGTGCAGCAGGAATACAACGGCCCAGTCCTGATTAACCAGTACGTGGAGCAGATGGACAAGATGGACCTCATCCAGCTCTGCAAGTACTTCCGCCCCGACGGATCGTATGTGACCTACGACCGCAACAGGGTCCCGAACTACTACAAGACGCCGCAAGCCAACGTCAACGGGCAACCCCCCGTCATGCAGCAGCGGTGACCCGAACAACGAAAAGGCCCGGCCTGCAAGCAGACCGGGCCTTCCCGTTGAAGCGTCGGACTTAGAAGTCCATGCCGCCCATGCCACCGGTCGGGTCGCCCGCAGGAGCGGACGCCTTCTCCGGCTTGTCGGCGACGACGGCCTCGGTGGTGAGGAACAGCGCCGCGATGGACGCCGCGTTCTGCAGCGCCGAACGCGTGACCTTGACCGGGTCGGCGACGCCGGCCTTCAGCAGGTCCTCGTACTCACCGGTCGCGGCGTTGAGGCCGTGTCCGGCGGGCAGGTTCGACACCTTCTCCGCGACGACGCCCGGCTCCAGGCCACCGTTGAAGGCGATCTGCTTGAGCGGGGCCGACAGTGCGACGCGCACGATGTTCGCGCCGGTCGCCTCGTCACCGGTGAGCTCGAGCTCGTCCAGCGCCGGAGCGGCCTGCAGCAGCGCCACGCCGCCACCGGCGACGATGCCCTCTTCGACGGCGGCCTTCGCGTTGCGAACGGCGTCCTCGATGCGGTGCTTGCGCTCCTTGAGCTCCACCTCGGTGGCAGCCCCGGCCTTGATCACCGCAACACCGCCGGCCAGCTTGGCCAGGCGCTCCTGCAGCTTCTCGCGGTCGTAGTCGGAGTCGCTGTTCTCGATCTCGGCGCGGATCTGAGCCACCCGGCCGGCGATGGCGTCGGAGTCACCGGCGCCCTCGACGATGGTGGTCTCGTCCTTGGTGATGACGACCTTGCGGGCCTGGCCCAGCAGGGAGACGTCAGCGGTCTCCAGCGAGAGGCCGACCTCTTCGCTGACGACCTGGCCACCGGTCAGGATCGCGATGTCCTGCAGCATGGCCTTGCGACGGTCGCCGAAGCCCGGGGCCTTGACGGCGACGGACTTGAAGGTGCCACGGATCTTGTTGACCACCAGGGTCGACAGGGCCTCGCCCTCGACGTCCTCGGCGATGATCAGCAGCGGCTTACCCGACTGAATGACCTTCTCCAGCAAGGGAAGCAGATCCTTGACCGTCGACACCTTGGAGCTGACCAGCAGAATGTACGGATCCTCGAGGATCGCTTCCTGACGCTCGGCGTCGGTGACGAAGTAGCCCGAGATGTAGCCCTTGTCGAAGCGCATGCCCTCGGTGAGCTCCAGCTGAAGCCCGAAGGTGTTGGACTCCTCGACGGTGATGACACCCTCGTTGCCGACCTTGTCGAGCGCCTCGGCGATGAGGTCGCCGATGGACTGGTCGCCTGCGGAGATGCCCGCGGTGGCAGCGATCTGCTCCTTGGTCTCGACCTCCTTGGCCGACTTCAGCAGCGTCTCGGTGATCTTCTCGACGGCCTTCTCGATGCCGCGCTTCAGACCGAGCGGGTTGGCGCCGGCTGCAACGTTGCGCAGACCCTCGCGAACCAGGGCCTGAGCCAGCACGGTGGCGGTGGTGGTGCCGTCGCCCGCGACGTCGTCAGTCTTCTTGGCAACTTCCTTGACCAGCTCGGCGCCGATCTTCTCGTAGGGATCCTCCAGCTCGATCTCCTTGGCGATGGACACACCATCGTTGGTGATCGTGGGGGCGCCCCACTTCTTCTCCAGGACGACGTTGCGGCCCTTGGGGCCCAACGTCACCTTTACCGCGTCGGCGAGGGCATTGAGGCCCCGCTCGAGGCCGCGACGGGCCTCTTCGTCATACGCAATTGTCTTGGCCATTGCGAAGTGATTCCTCCGAATTAGGGAATTGCACGTCTGTAGTCGGGATCAGTGCCCGCGACGGACGACTGGGTGTGCTCCCGCAGGTGCGGCCCCAGCCTCACCGTCCCGACCTAGCACTCACCGATCGCGAGTGCCAATGTCATTTTTAGCACTCGACCAGGGCGAGTGCAAGGTCGGCCTACCGCGAAGCGCGCAGTCCGTCGACCACGACGCTCGCCACTCGGTCCGCGACGCCGTCGCCGAACCCCTGGGTTGACTTGCAGAGCGACAGCAGTGCCTTCAGTTCGGCCGGTCCCACGTCGGGGCGAACGGTGCCGGCCCGCTGGGCGGCCGTCAGCAAGTCATCGAGCACCCCGAGGAACGCCGCCTCGGCGCCGGAGGTGGCGGCGTCGAGCTCGATGCCGTACCCGACGAGCGCGTCGGCCAGGCCGTGGTCGGTTTCGGCGGCGCGGACCATCGCGCGCAGGAACTCGAACAGCGCCGTGCCCGGATCAGCGGCCAGCAGCGTCTTGCTGGTGCCGACGATGCTGCGCACTCGATCGTCGATGACCGCCGCGAACAGGGCTTCCTTCGTAGGAAAGTGCCGGTAGATGGTTCCCGTCCCGACGCCGGCGCGGCGCGCGATCTCGTCGATCGGCACCGCGAGTCCCTCGGCGGCGAACGTCTCGTACGCGACCGCGAGCACACGCGCCCGGTTGCGGGCCGCGTCGGCGCGCATCGGTCGTGCGGTTTCGGTCACGTCTCGAACCTTCCAGTTGACAAAGCGGAGCGCGCGTTCCGTATAGTTAACGGCAACCGGAGCGCAGGTTCCGAATCCATCGTACTAAGGAGCTTCCATGACTCGCTGGACCGTCGCCAACATTCCCGACCAGACCGGCCGCACCGCCGTCATCACCGGCGCGAACACCGGGCTCGGCTACGAAACCGCGGACGCACTGGCCGCGCGCGGAGCCCGCGTCGTCCTCGCGGTGCGCAACCTGGACAAGGGCAAGGCCGCGGCAGATCTGATCACCAGGGCCCACCCGGGCGCCGAGGTCTCGGTCCAGGAACTCGACCTCACCTCGCTCGCCTCGGTCGCCGAAGCCGCCGACGCACTCCGCGCGGCTTTGGACGGCATCGATCTGCTCATCAACAACGCGGGCGTCATGATGACGCCGAAGTCGACCACGAAGGACGGCTTCGAATTGCAGTTCGGCACCAACCATCTCGGCCACTTCGCGCTCACCGGCAGGCTCTTGGACCGGCTGCTGTCCACACCCGACTCACGCGTGGTGACCGTCAGCAGCAACGGGCACAAGTTCGGGCGCATCCGCTTCGACGACCTGCAGTCCGAACGCCGCTACAGCCGGGCCGGCGCGTACGGGCAGGCCAAGCTGGCCAACCTCCTGTTCACCTACGAGTTGCAGCGGCGACTGACCGACACGAGCACCAGCGCGCTGGCCGCCCATCCCGGAAGCTCGCGTTCCGAGCTGGGACGCAACGTGCCCGGGTTCGTGCAGATCGCGTTCAGCCCGCTACAGGTTCAGGGTGCCGACATGGGCGCGCTGCCGACGCTGCGCGCCGCAACCGACCCCATGGCGGTCGGCGGCCAGTACTACGGCCCGAGCGGGTTCCTGGAGTTGGGCGGCTACCCGGAGGTCGTCGCGTCGAACAAGCGGTCCCACGACGTCGACGTCCAACGCAGGCTGTGGACGGTGTCGGAGGAACTCACCGGAGTCACCTTCCCCGTCTAGTTCAGCGCCGGCGCGCGTCGTATCGTCGAACCCGATGTCGCTGATCGTGCCGCCCTATCCCCCGCCGCGCTTCACCAAAGACGAGCCGGAGGTCAGTGCCACCCTGCGTCGCGGCGACGCACCGGCGGACTACGACTCCTTCGGCCTGGTGAAGTACCACTACCTGGCCACCCAGCAGAAGACCGACGGCGACTACGGGCTCTACCGCGTCGACATCGCACCCAAGGGCGGCGGGCCAGGCCCGCACTTCCACCGCGCGATGTCGGAGGCCTTCTTCGTACTGTCGGGAACCATGGAGCTCTACGACGGCACCGACTGGGTCGAGAGCGGCCAGGGCGACTTCCTCTACGTCCCGCCGGGCGGCATCCACGGCTTCCGCAACGTCGCCGACGACCCCGCCTCGGTCCTGATGCTGTTCGCGCCAGGCGCACCGCGCGAGCACTACTTCGAGGGCCTCGCCCAGCTGCACGAGCTCACCGACGAGGAACGTGCGGCGTGGTTCGTCGCCAACGACAACCACTTCGTCGACTGAGCTACTGAACCGACTGGCCGGCCACGGGAACGAACTGCCACCCGGCCGACAGCATCGCGGGGATCGCGGCACCGACCCCGGCCGCGGTGCCCGACTCGGGGTGGTTCATGTGCGCCAGCACGATCGAGCCCGCCGCCGCCCGACTGATCGCCGCTCCGACCGCCTCGGCAGGCGACGTCGCCCCGTTGTCGGCGTTCACCGAGAAGCCGACGGGCATCAGGCCGAGGTCGTGAACGATCTGCACCGCGACGTCGTCGTAGTGCGCCGTGCCGGTGCGGAAGAAGGCCGGCGGCTTGCCGGTCAGTGCGGTGAGTCGGGTCTGTTCGGTCCAGACTTCGTCGACGACCTCGTTCGCCGACTTCGTTCCGGCGATGCCGTAGGCGGACCGTCCGGTCACCGATAGCGGAACGTGCCGCGTCCCGTGGTTGCCGATGTCGAACAACGGATTCGCGGCGAGTTGCTCGGTCCGGCCGCGGTTCGCGTCGATCCACTTCGAGCATACGAACAGCAGCGCCGGGACGGCGTTGCGCTCCAGGACGTTCAACAATGCGTCGTCGCACGCCCGGTCGCATGCGTCGAAGGTCAGCGCGAGCTGGCGGCCCGTGGTGGCGAACGTCGTCGCGATCCCGGGCAGCGCCATGCCCCATTGGGTGGGCTGCCGGTTGGCGTAGCGCGCTGCGACGTCACCGGGGTCGGCAGCCGTCGGAGCGGCGGCGGCGACCGGGATACGGACTCCGCTACCCAACGCGGCAGCGGTCCCGGCCAGCGCCGCCAGGAAGATTCTCCTGTTGGGCATGCGCGCAGGTTAGGGGCCGAGCCTGGCCGCAGCTTGTCAAGCCGGTGGCAAACCTCTGGACGGGACCGCAGCCGACACGCGCGACATGCGCGACACGCGGCGCCATGATGCACACGTGAATCCCCTTGCCCTAGACTGCCCTTCGACCAGATAGGAGTCGTCGGGTGCGGGCTTACGCAGCGCCCAGCACCCAGGCGTTGCGGGGCTGGCAACGTCGGGCTTTGGTGCGGTATCTGACGGCGGCGCCACGCGACTTTCTCGCGGTGGCAACCCCAGGAGCAGGCAAGACGGCATTCGCGCTGCGGATCGCCGGGGAGCTGCTCGCCGAGGGCGTGGTCGAGCGGATCACCGTCGTCGTGCCCACCGAGCACCTCAAGGTCCAGTGGGCGCAGGCTGCCGCGACCGTCGGCATGTCGCTCGATCCCAAGTTCAGCAATTCGTCGGCGCAGAACTCCGACGAGTACCACGGCGTCGTCGTCACCTATGCCCAGGTGGCCAGCCACCCCGGCCGACACCGCGTGCGCACCGAGAACCGCAAGACGCTGGTGGTGTTCGACGAGATCCATCACGGCGGGGACGCCAAGAGTTGGGGCGACGCGATCCGGGAGGCGTTCGGCGACGCGACCCGTCGACTCGCGTTGACCGGCACACCGTTCCGCAGCGACGACAGCCCCATCCCCTTCGTCACCTACGAACGCGGACCCGACGGGCTAGAGCGCTCACAGGCCGACCACACCTACGGCTACGCCGACGCGCTCGCCGACGGCGTCGTGCGACCGGTCGTGTTCCTCGCCTACTCCGGTGAGTCGCGATGGCGGGACAGCGCGGGCGAGGAACACGCCGCGCGCTTGGGTGAGCCGCTGACCGCCGAACACACCGCGCGCGCCTGGCGTACCGCATTGAACCCCGCCGGCGAGTGGATGCCCGCGGTGATCGCGGCGGCCGACACCCGGCTGGAGCAGAAGCGGCAGCACGTGCCCGACGCGGGCGGCATGATCATCGCCTCCGACCAGACGGCGGCCAGGGCCTACGCCAAGCTCTTGACGGAGCTCACGGGTGAGCCGCCGACTCTGGTGCTCTCGGACGACAAGGGTTCTTCGGACCGCATCACGAAGTTCTCCGAGGGCACCAGTCGGTGGCTGGTCGCGGTGCGCATGGTGTCCGAAGGCGTCGACGTGCCGCGCCTGACAGTGGGCGTGTATGCCACCAGCGCGTCGACCCCACTGTTCTTCGCCCAGGCGATCGGCCGATTCGTGCGGTCGCGCAGGCCCGGTGAGACGGCCAGCATCTTCCTGCCCTCGGTACCGAACCTCCTGCTGCTGGCCAGCGAGCTCGAAGCGCAGCGCAACCACGTCCTCGGCAAGCCGCACCGCGAGTCGCAGGGCGATGAGTTCGAGGAATACGAAGAGAAGCAGAAGTCCGAGCCGAGCGAGCTGGACAACGGCTTCGAGATGCTGGGCGCCGACGCCGAACTCGACCAGGTGATCTTCGACGGCTCGTCGTTCGGCACCGCGACCCCGGCAGGCAGCGACGAGGAGGCCGACTATCTCGGCATCCCGGGCCTGTTGGATGCCACGCAGATGCGAGATCTGTTGCGGCGCAGGCAGGAAGAGCAACTGGACAAGCGGACCGCCGCGGGCGGCACCCTGCCGGTGGTCTCGACCACCCATGGTCAGTTGCGCGAGCTACGCCGCGAGCTCAACGCGCTGGTGATGCTGGCCCATCACCGAACGGGCAAGCCGCACGGGTGGATTCACAACGAGTTGCGCAGGATCTGCGGCGGCCCGGTGCTCGCGGCCGCGAACTCCGAACAGATCACCGCGCGCATCGAAGCGGTCCGCTCGCTGCGCGGTTAGCGGCCCTCGGCGAGTTCGGCGAGGTGGCCCAGCGAGTTCTCCAGGTGAGTGACCGGGAATGGCGGGAACTGAATCTCGTCACGCACTTCCTGCGACGTCGCCGACCAGTCGTAGGTGAGCGTCACCTCGGTCTGGGCCTCGCTGACCGGCGCGAGGTCGTAGCGCCAGATCCAGCCGCCAGCCGTGAGCCAACCGTTGGGTCCGTCCTGGCCGGGCTCCCACGCAATGGCATGCGGCGGGTCGAAGACGACCACCTTGTTGGCGACTTCGTAGAAGTTTTCGGGCTCGTTGGGGTTGAGGAAATACATCCCCATGCGAAACACCTGGTCGGATTCCTCGATCGGCTTGCCGTCGAGCGATTCCCGCACCCAGCCGGTGCCGTCGATCGCCGCGTGCGTCGCCGGGTCGGCGAGTACGCCGAATACCGTGTCAGCGGGTGCGTCAATGATGGTTGTCACGATCATCGTGTCTGTGGTCATGTGTGTATGGACCATGCGGCGTACCGAAAGTAATCGCACTGCCGAATTCGGTTGCCGTTCCCCGCCCGACGGCATCAGGCTCTAGGTATGGACCACATCTCCTTGCGCCCCGCGACCGCGCACGACGTCGAGTTCTTGTTCACGCTGCATGAAGCATCGTTGGGTCCGTATGTGAGCAAGATCTGGGGTTGGGACGACGGAGTCCAACGTGCCTATCTGACAAGGAATCTGGTGATGGAACAGGTGCGCGTCATAGTGGTGGACGGCGTCGACGTCGGCAGGCTCGACGTCGAAGAACGCGACGACGAGCTCTTCCTCGGGCTGATCGAACTGCAACCCGACCACCAGAGCCGCGGCATCGGGGGTCGGCTAATCCGCGACCTCCTCGACCAGGCCCGCGCCGACGGCAAGCACGTAGCTCTCAGTGTGCTCGACGTCAATCGACGGGCATATCGGTTGTACCGACGGCTCGGGTTCGAAGAGGTGTCGCGGGACGGAGTCGCCCCGGAGGTGCGGATCAGGATGGTGGCGGAGTCATAGGCCCAGGAGCGACGTCAGCGGTCGGCGCGCACCGGCACGTTCGACCAACCGCACACGTTGGACATCTCGACCCGGCGTAGACCCGAGCGGTCGACCTGATACTCGGGGATGAGGTCGAGCAGGATTTCCAGGGCGATCCGACTCTCCAACCGCGCAAGCGCCGCGCCGAGACAGCTGTGGATTCCGTAACCGAAAGCCAGGTTGAGGCCGAACTTTCGGTCACGGTCGATGTCGAACCGATCTGGATCGGGAAAAATGCGCTCGTCGCGATTGGCCGAGCCGTTGATCAGCATCACCGCTGAGCCTGCGGGGATGGTGGTGTCGTGCAACGTCACCTCCCGCATGCTGTATCGCACGTTGTACTGGGAAGGTCCCTCGTACCGAAGTAGTTCTTCAATGGCTGCCGGAATCTTGCTGCGGTCGGCTCGTAGCTTCTGCCACTCGCCCGGATTGTCCGCGAAGATCACCGCCGCGTTGCCGATCAGCTTGGTGACCGTCTCGGCACCGGCGCCGCCGAGCAGCGTTGTGAATGATGCGATTTCGGCGTCATCGAGCTTCACTACCTGACCGTCGCGCTCGATCTCTACCTCGATCAAACGGCTGATCATGTCGTCCTGCGGATGCTCTCGGCGCTGCTGGATGAGTTGGTAGTAGAACATTCCCGTCGCGGTCGACGCTTCCATCCCTTCGGGGGTGGTATGGATCGAACCGCGCTTGCGCTCGAGGATCTTGTCGTTCCATAGCCGGATCTGCTGGCGGTGCTCTGCTGGCACCCCCAGCATCGTCGTGATGATCTCGACCGGAAACAGCGCCGAGAAGTCGGCCACGACATCGAATGACGAAGGATCCAAGGTAGCGGCGACATCCTGAATCGTTTGGCGGATCATCGATTCCATCGACGCCATCGCCCGAGGAGTGAAGACCTTGTTCACCAACTTGCGCATCAAATCGTGCTCGGGCGGGTCCAGCATGATGATCGCTTTCGACCGCTGTATGGACCGCTCCGGATCTTTGATCATGTCCATCGTGGCGCCCATGGCCGACGAGTACGTCGCAAAGTCCTTCAACGCCGGCGCGACGTCGTCGTAGCGGGACAACGCCCAGAAGTCATATTTGGTGTTGTGATAGACCGGCGCTTCGTCGCGCAGCCGGCGGTAGGTGCCGTACGGGCTGTCGAAGAAATCATCGGAGAAGGGGTCGAATTCCAGTGGGCCACCTTCAATCACGCCGCGTGGTGTGGTCATCCAATCGCTCCCGTCTCCTTATAGCGCTCGATCACGTCCCAGTCCATCCCGGCGTCAAGCAACACCTCCTCGGTGTGCTGACCGTGCTCTGGCGCGCCGGTGGGAACTACGTGGAATTCGTTGAACTGCACCGGATTCACGGGCAGCTCGTAGGACACCCCACCCATGGTGGCGGCCGTTGCAATGTAGCCGTTGGCGACAATAGCCGGGTCGGTGCGGAGTTCGCCGGGGGTTTGCAGGATGCCCCATGCTCCCGAAAGCGGGCCGAGGACATCGCGCCACTCAGCGAGTGTTCGCGCGGCGAACTCCTCGTCAAGGATGGCGATGAGCGCAACTCGATTGTCGAACCTGGGCCCGGCTTCAGCGAAGCGGTCGTCATCGATGAGGTCGGGGCGCCCGATGATGTTCATGAACTCGGGAAAGAACCGATCGCCCTGCAGCATCATCAATGTGACGTAGCGGTCGTCCTTCGTGCGGTAGTTGCCGACCAGCGGATTGGGCGCGTCGACATGCTCGAACTGGGGCGCCGCCGCGCCACCGTGAAGCTGGCTGATGGACACATCCGGACCGATGGTCCAGGCGGCCAGCCCCAGCAGAGAGACATCGACGACCGACCCCTCGCCGGTCGCTTTACGTTTGTACAGTGCCGCGGCGATCCCACCCGCTATCGTCATTCCTCCGCGAAACCCGCCGACGGCGGGGGGGGGCCGACCCGGTCCGGCCCCTTCGGGAGTGATCGCGTCGGCGATCCCGCCCCTCGACCAGAACGAAACGCCGTCATAGCCCGGCTGATCGGCGTCAGGGCCCTGCGGGCCGTGACCGGATCCCCGCACGTAGACGATGTTGGGATTCACCGCGAGGATGTCGTCCACGTCGATGCCGAAGCGCTTGCGGCGGCTCGGCAGGTAGCTGGTGAGGAACACGTCGCAGGTCTTGGCGAGGTCGAGGATGACCTGGCGCCCACCTTCTGTGGTCAGATCGACCGCAATGGACTTCTTCCCGCGGTTGGGCAGTTCGATCATGTAGTTGACCGCGCCGCCGGGATCCACCAGGCCCATGGTGACCAGGCCCCGCTGGGGATCGCCACCGACGCGGGGCTCGACCTTGATGACCTCTGCGCCCCACTCGGCGAGCACCGCGCCCGCCGCGGGCACGAACGTCCACGCCGCGACCTCGAGTACCCGTACCCCGCTCATCACTCGATCGACAGTCATCCTTGGGCCGCCGCCTTGCGTGGTATCGACGGAACGACTTCGACGAGCTTCATGTGCACGTTCTCGGGCAGCTCGACGACTGACGCGATTACCTGCGCCACGTCCTCGGGCTGCAGCGCTTCGGTATTTCGGACGCCGCTCTGTCCATGCCAACCGGACATCATCAACTGCATCTCTTCGGCACTCCAGTTAGTCCCCTGTTCAGTGCGAGTGGGCCCCGGCCGCACAACCGATGACCGCACTCCGGTGCCCTCCAATTCGGCCTGCAGCACGTCAATCCAGGCTTCAAGAGCATGCTTGGACGCCGAGTACGCGCTCATCCACCGCCTCGGGACTCCCCCAACCACTTGCGAACTCACAAAGACGAGGTCACCGCGCCCGGCTTCGATCATCGCCGGCAGCGCGTGGGACACCAGGTGCTGGGGTCCCATGAAATTGACCGCGAGAGACTCTCGGAGCCGCGCCTGGTCTGTGTTGGTCGACGGGTCAGGAAAAGAGTTACCTGCATTGGACACCAACACATCGACTGGGCCGAGGTCGTCTTGGACGCGCGACACGAACCGACTTATTGATGACTCATCTGCCAAATCCAGCGCGATTGCAACGGCAGATGCGCCTCGGACCCGCAGCTTCGCCGCTACCTCCTCGCACACCTCGGTGCGACGGGCGCCGAGCACGACGCGGTGGCCGGACAGCGCCAGCTGCTCGGCGGTCGCAAGCCCGATCCCCGACGAGGCGCCCGTGACAACCACGACACGCCCACCGTCATCACCGCCAGCCCTGGCCACCTGACCGTCGATCACGACGTCCACCTCGGCTGGCAGTGCCCGCACACTCGCGGATCTCCCTGGGCCGACCGTGAGGTACCGCGGCGGACCGCCGAAACGGCGATCCGGCGAACTGACCGGGCAACGGATGCCCCTTGGGTAACTGGCGTTGGCACTATACGAGAATGCCAGTTCCGCACTAGTAATGCAAAGCTCATCTCAGGCCTGTCTGTTGGATACGTCACTTCCCGCCGCTCGCCCCACGATGCGGAGATCCGCGCCGCCCCGTCGCTAACACCGCCCTACGGTGCAACTTTCGACCGATGGGGACGTACTCGCGGTGATTACGTCCCCGACCAGGGCACCTTCTTGAGATAGCCTCCGGCGTCAATCTTGATTTGCTGGCCGGTGAGGTAGCGGGACGCATCCGAGGCCAAGAACAGCACCAGCTCGCTGACATCCTCTGGCTCGACATAGGGAATCGACATCGCGTTCATCACGGGAAACGCCAGCTCGGCGTCGGCACGGGTGGGATCGGTCAGGTCGGGCCGAAACGCCCGGTACATCGGCGGACTCTGCAGCATGTCGGTGTTCACATTGGTGGGGTGCAGGGCATTGACCCGAATCCCGTTCGGCGCCAATGTCAGTGCCAGGTCATTGACGTAGTGGGCGATGACCTGCTTCGAGAACTGATAGCCCGCACCGCCCGAGGGACCGCCGCCATCGCTGCGCATCATCGACAGATAGGCAGCGAGGGATCCGGTCGCGATAACCGATGAGCCCGACTGAAGATGCTTGAGGCTGACGTGAATCAGATTCATGACGCCGATCAAGTCGACATCGACCGCATCGACCCAGGCCTGTGCCTCTGGAGAACTCAACGGAGCGATGCCTGCGTTGGCGACCACCACGTCGAGATGTCCGAGCTCGTCGACTGCCCGGTCGATGGCCTCCGACAGCGCCACGCGGTCGCGCACGTCGGCGATCGCCGTGATGGCGGTGCGGCCCTCCTTTTCCACCAGACGGGCGGTCTCGTCGAGATCCTCCGGACGGGCCAACGGATATTCGTTGGTGGCGATGTCTGCGCATATGTCGATAGCGATGATGTCTGCGCCCTCGGCGGCGAGCATGCGAGCATGCGAGCGCCCTTGTCCGCGTGCCGCTCCGCTGACCACTGCCACCTTGCCGGCCATTCTGCCCATGTCCGCTCCTTGTTCGTCGTGTCTCGATACTGACCGCGCGTTGTTCGAGGCGGTGATCACCCGTATCCGATGACCTTGGTCTCCAGGTGTTGCTCGAAACCTTCGATGCCGTTCTGGCGGCCGACGCCGCTGGTCTTGTATCCCCCGTAGGGCGCGTCGGCTCCGTAGAACAGGCCATTGTTGACGTTCACCGACCCGGTGCGCATCCGCTTGGCGAAGGCCAGCGCGCGTTCTGGCGAGTGTGAGTACACCGACCCCGACAGTCCGTAGTCGCTGTCATTGGCGATGGCCAGCGCCTCCTCGTCGTCGTCGTAGGGCAACACGACAAGGACCGGGCCGAAGACCTCGCGCCGAGCGATTTCGAAGGAGTTGTCGATACCGACGACGAGTGTGGGAGACACGTAGGTTCCGCCTGCGAGTGCGGCATCGAGGTCCCGCGGGGCGGTGCCACCGACGGCGATCTCCGCTCCGCCGGCGCGGGCGCGATCGATGAATCCCAGGATCCGGGCTTGCTGGGTGGCGTTGATCACCGGGCCCAATACCGTGTCGGGTCGTGCTGGGTCACCCGCACTGATGTGGTTGAACATGGCCGCTGCCTTGTCGACGTACTCGTCGTACATGCGGCGCGGCACCAGCGCCCTGGTGTTGATCCCGCAGCCTTGACCGGCGTGCATGCACACCTGTGCGGCCCTGGGGACGACGGTGTCGAGATCGGCGTCGTCGAGGACGACCATCGCCGACTTGCCGCCGAGTTCGAGGAAGACCCGTTTGTAGGTTTGAGCGCCCTTTTCTCCGATCAACCGCCCCACCTCCGGAGACCCGGTGAACGAGATCATGTCCACGCGCGGGTCGGTGACGAGCCGCTGGGCGACCGCGTTGTCCGGAGTGGGCACGACGTTGACGACACCTGGTGGGATGTCGGTGTGCGCGGCGATCAGCCGCCCGATCCTCGTGGAACTCCATGGCGTGTTGGAATCGGGCTTCACGATCACCGTGTTGCCCGTGGCCAACGCCTGGCCAAGTTTGTTCAGCACGATCTCGAATGGGAAGTTCCACGGCGCGATCGCCGCGACCACACCGATGGGCTCCTTGTAGACGCGCCGCCGATTGTGACCACCCATGGTGGTGCCGGGACCGAGGTCGCGCTCCCAGCCGAAGCGGTCGATCAACTCGGCGGGGCCAGTCAGCGCGTCCGACAGCGGCCAATCCAGTTGAGCCATCGTCGTCGTCATCAGCGGTGCACCGCCCTCGGCGATGATCTCGTCGCGTAGCTTTTCCCGCTCGCGCTCCAGCGCAAACTGGAGCTGCCGGAGGCATCGCTGGCGCAACGATCGGTCCGTCGACCACGTGGTGGTGTCAAAGGCCTTACGCGCAGCCGCGATCGCTGCGTCCATGTCATCGGCGGACGCAGCGGAGGTCCACCCGAGGACCTGACCAGTGGCCGGGCTGACGTTGTCGAATCGAGCTCCTGACCCCGATTCGCATAGCCACCCGTTGATCAGCATCCGCGTTTCCGCGCCCTCGGCAGCCCGGCGGTTGAGCGCCGCACTCGACGGTGGCGGGGACGTGCTCGCGGGCTGGCCGGCGGACGATGCCACGGTCATGTCGGTTCGCCTGCCGAACGGGGCGCCGGAGGTCCCACCTCGACCGATGCACGTGGTCGGGCCACTCGGGTACACCGAACGTTGAGCACCTTGCCATCTCCTTCTCGAAGTTGAGCCCGCGGAGAGTGCGGACGCAAAGTACGTCTGCTCGACCGGGCCGACCGGGACTCGATGCTGACCACCACGGCACATGGGAGTTGACGTTGTCCCCAACCGCTTTTCACCGCTGCGTTCGGGGTCGCGCTAGTGGTCTTACAGGCGATCGTCTGCGTCACGTCGATCGACGTTTGATGGGCGCATCGACCTCGAACCGCATGAACGGCACCTGCCTCCGCGGCATGGCCACGCCCGATTCGGGGACGGAGAGCATCGGCACATCCTATGCGAAAGTCTGCTCTCTGAAAAGAGAGTGTTTATTTCCACAAACCGGCACCGTACCTTTACGCTTGTGCAGATTGAAATCGTGGCGGCGGCGACCAAGGCTGTCGAGGAGCTTGGGACGATATGAGCGATGACCCGGAAGTCCTTGTAGCGCAGCATGATCGAATACTGCTGATCACCATCAACCGGCCGCATGCAAAGAACGCCGTCAACGCAGCGGTCAGCCAGGGCCTGGCCGATGCGATGGACCGACTGGACGACGATGCAGGTTTGTCAGTAGCGGTGCTGACTGGAGCGGGGGGAACGTTCAGCTCCGGCATGGACCTCAAGGCGTTCGCCCGCGGCGAGAATGTCGTGGTCCGAGGTCGCGGCATGGGCTTCACCGAACGGCCGCCGGTGAAGCCGGTGATCGCCGCCGTCGAGGGCTACGCGCTCGCCGGCGGCGCGGAGATGGTGCTGGCCACCGACCTGATCGTGGCAGCCACCGACGCCGTGTTCGGCATTCCGGAAGTCAAGCGCGGACTCATCGCCGGCGGTGGTGGATTGCTGCGGCTGCCACAACGCATCCCGTATGCGATCGCCATGGAGCTGGCGTTGACTGGCGGCAATCTTGCTGCAACCAGGGCCTACGACCTGGGTCTGGTCAACGCTGTGGTCGAGCCGGGCACCACCGTGGAGGCCGCGCTGGCGCTGGCGGCACAGATCACCGCCAACAGCCCGCTCGCGGTTGCCGCCTCCAAACAGATCATCTCCGAATCCCGCGGGTGGCATCCCGATGCGATGTTTCGCGAGCAGTGGAGGATCTTCAAGCCCGTGTTGACGTCGAACGACGCCAAGGAGGGGGCGATTGCGTTCTCCGAGAAACGCCCGCCGCGCTGGACGGGCAGCTGAGGTGACCGCCGCCGCGCAGGGCGTACGTCCTGCGCGCATTGCGGAACGCTGATTCTCGATTAGTGTGAATGCATCTTGCCATCCGGTCTCGGATCAGGCCGACACCAGGGCGTGCCTCCATAGACCGCCGCCCCTTGGAAAGGAACGATCGTGAACAAGGACGACATGATCTTGATCAGCGTGGACGACCACATCGTTGAGCCGCCCGACATGTTCAAGAATCATCTGCCGGCGAAGTACCAGGACGACGCGCCGAGGTTGGTGCACAACCCAGACGGGTCGGACACCTGGCAGTTCCGCGACATCGTCATTCCTAACGTCGCGCTCAACGCGGTGGCAGGTCGGCCCAAAGAGGAGTACGGGCTGGAACCACAGGGGCTCGACGAGATCCGGCCGGGCTGCTACCAGGTCGACGAACGGGTCAAGGACATGAACGCCGGCGGGATCCTGGGTTCGATGTGCTTCCCGTCCTTCCCGGGTTTCGCGGGTCGACTGTTCGCCACCGAGGATTCGGAGTTTTCACTGGCGTTGGTTCGGGCCTACAACGACTGGCACATCGACGAGTGGTGCGGCGCGTATCCGGCGCGGTTCATCCCGATGGCGTTGCCAGTGATCTGGGATGCGGAGTTGTGCGCGGCCGAGGTGCGGCGGGTGTCGGCGAAGGGCGTACATGCGCTGACGTTCAGCGAGAATCCGTCAGCGATGGGCTACCCGAGCTTCCACGACGACTACTGGACGCCGCTGTGGGAGGCGTTGGTGGACACCGACACCGTGATGAACGTGCACATCGGGTCCTCGGGCCGGCTGGCGATCACCGCGCCCGATGCGCCGATGGACGTGACGATCACGCTGCAGCCGATGAACATCGTGCAGGCGGCGGCGGATCTGTTGTGGTCCAAGCCGATCAAGAAATACAAGGATTTGAAGATCGGGCTGTCCGAGGGTGGCACCGGGTGGATCCCCTATTTCCTCGACCGGGCTGACCGCACCTACGAGATGCACTCGACGTGGACGGGTCAGGACTTCGGCAAGCAGAAGCCCAGCGAGGTGTTCCGCGATCACTTCCTGACATGTTTCATCTCCGATCCGGTCGGCGTTCAGTTGCGCAACGACATCGGCATCGACAACATCTGCTGGGAGGCGGACTACCCGCACAGCGATTCGATGTGGCCCAATGCGCCCGAACAGTTGCACGAGGTGCTGACCGCCAACGACGTCACCGACGACGAGACCAACAAGATGACCTACGAGAACGCGATGCGCTGGTACAGCTTCGATCCGTTCACTCACGTCAGCCGCGAGCAGGCCACGGTCGGCGCGCTGCGCAAGTCCGCTGAGGGCCATGACGTCACCATCCAGGCGCTCAGCAAGCACGACAGAGGCACCGGCGACGACGTAGCTGCCTTCGGGTCTCGGCTAGCCCAGGCGATCAGCCACACGGAGTGACCTAGCCCGCCAGCGCTGAGTCCGATCGTTCTGCGCAGCAGCTGTTTCCGGTACAACCGACATCGATGGATCGAGGATCATGGCGTCACCAACAACTGGCGAGGAAGCCCTAGTCGTCATCGGCGTCGGCGGCATGGGCCATGCCATTGCCCGCCGCGTCGGGGCGGGCCGGGTCATCGTGCTTGCCGACATCAACCAAGGCCTCTTGGACTCCACGGCGGCGACCCTCGAACGCGAGGGTCATCACGTTGTCACACACGAGGTCGATGTCACTTCCCGTAACTCGATCGCAGCCTTGGTGGAATTGGCGACGTCCGTCGGCCGCGTAACTGCGGTCGCGCACACTGCTGGCCTGTCACCCGAACAGGCCTCTGCAGCATCGATCATGGCAGTCGATCTCCTCGGCGTCGCCCTCGTCATCGACGAGTTCGGTCGCATCATCGAGCCGGGTGGCGCCGCAATCGTGATCGCCAGCATGGCCGGCCACATGAATCCCATCTTGGATCCCAGCGTAGAGCTCCAACTCGCGAGCACGCCTGCCGACGAGCTGCTCGACCTCGAGGCTTGTTCGCCCGCCCGCCTTCCTACGGGTGCACACGCCTACCCATTCGCCAAGCGCGCCAATCAGATCCGCGTGTCAGCCGCGGCCAGCTCCTGGGGCCTTCGCAGGGCACGGATCAATTCCATCAGCCCTGGGATCATTTCCACAGACATGGGGAGGCAAGAGTTGGCCGGTGAGTCGGGGCGTCTCATCCAGATGATGACCGACAATGCCGGCTTGCGGCGTCTCGGCACGGCCGACGACATCGCCGCCGCCGCGGAATGGCTCCTTGGACCCGCGTCTTCGTTCGTCACCGGCACTGACCTGCTCGTCGACGGCGGCGTCACTGCGGCGATTCGTTCCGGCACCATCAACCTGCCCGACTTGACGGCCTGACCGTACGGTGCGCAGAAACATTGGTTCTTGATCGTCTACTAACAATGCCTGTTCTCGCTCCATGGACACCGCGGGGCTCAACAAAACACGGGGGCGCCATGGCTGTCACGGGTAGGACGGATAAGGACGCACTGCTGGATCTCTCGTACGCATATGCCAGCGCCATCGACCGTCGCAACCGCGATGCGTTCCTGGCGGTGTTCCACCCCGATGCAACCGTTCGTTCCTATCCTCCGGGACAGTCGGAGAACCCCACGATGGAGCGAACGGGACATGATGAGCTCGCCGTGATCGTCGATCGAATCATCCCTCGGATGTGCACGAACAGCTTCCACTTGGTGGCCAACGCGCAGTTCGTCGTTGAGGGCGACGCCGCCTCAGGCGAGGTCTACGGAGTGGCACATCACTTGACCGCCGGCGGCGAGCACCACGGAACCGACTACGTGTGGTTCATGCGGTACCAGGACCGGTATACGCGGGTTGATGGCGAATGGCGCATCAAACACCGTGACGCACTTACTGATTGGACCGAGACGCGATTCGTGGATCCCACCACATCAAGCCCTTCACCTGCTTCGTAAGCCACGCGACGATGATCGGAACAATGACTATCGCCTGCATCGTTTGGGCGGGGTCAATCCAGTGGGCTGTCGGTGATCTGAGCCCAGAACACCGCGGACGCCACGCCGATGACAGTGGCTGCCTATCCGTGGACCAACGGCACATCCCATCGCGCGGCGGGCGAACGTAACCTGAGTTCGTGGACTCTCGGAATGATGTACGCGACTTCCTGGCGACCCGACGCGCCAGGATCACCCCAGGGCAGGCCGGTCTAGCCAGTTACGGCAAACGGCGAGTGCCCGGATTGCGCCGCGAGGAGGTCGCCGTACTTGCCGGCGTCAGCACCGACTACTACGCCCAACTTGAACGCGGCAACCTCGCCGGCGTCTCCGACAGCGTGCTCGATGCCATCGCAGGCGCACTGCAACTAGACGAAGCCGAACGCACATATCTGTATGACCTGGCTCGCGCCGCTCACCCCTCGCCTCGCACCCGTCGCCGACCTTCGCATAAGCGGATTCGTCCCGTCGTGCAACGCATCCTCGATGGAATGACCGAGTTCCCGGCGATCGTTGTCAACGAACGGCTCGATGTGCTGTCCAGCAATCGGCTGGCACGCGCCCTCTACTCGCCGGTGTTCGCCGATCCGTCCCCTCCGGTGAACTTGGCGCGGTTCTGCTTCCTCAACGCCGAAGCGAAGGCGCTCTATCCGCAGTGGGATGAAGCCGCGGACACTGTGGTCGCCATGTTGCGCACCGCAGCCGGGCGCAATCCGTATGACCGCGACCTGTCGGATCTGGTCGGGGAATTGTCCACCCGCAGCGAGACCTTCCGAGATCGCTGGGCCCGCCACAACGTTCGCCTGCATCGAGCCGGCGCGAAGCATTTTCACCATCCGGTCGTTGGCGACCTGACGCTGGCCTTCGAGGTCTTGGACCTTTCCGCCGACAGCGGCCTAACCATCACCATCTACAGCGCCGAGCCCCAAAGTCCATCGCAGGACGCCTTGACGTTCCTCGCTAGCTGGGCGGCCACACTGGATCAACAGATTCCGAAATCCAGCCCGCAGAACGAAGCCGAAGCCCAGCATGTCAATGAAATCTCCGGCGGAAAATGAGCAACTAGTACGGGCGCCATAGGCCACGCAGATCGGCTGCTTGAACTTTCGGCACAACGTGGCGAGGACCTACCCGGTGGACAGCTATGCGCGCATTGATGATTGATGACCGCCCGACGCGGAGCCGCACAGCCGCTAGCCTCCGCCGCTGCCCCCGCAGGCTAGCTCGGTGACTCCCATTCGCATTGAGTCGCACATAGTGCCGTTCCGGAAGACTTTCCGAGATTCGCCTTCCCTAGCCGCGTGAACCACATTCCGCCGCACCGATATCCACCTGAACCCGCACGGTAGAGCCGTCATCGGCCCGGCCCAGGCCTTCCGGTGAACAGATCTCCCCAAGAGTGGGCTGCCAGTACCTCGCTTGGCTACCCGAAACGGGTTACCGTGACGAGTGTGGATAATCGCAGCACTGTTCGTGAATTCCTATCCTCCCGGAGGGCGAAGCTAGCGCCAGAGGACGTTGGCTTAGCACCCGGTGTGAGGAAGCGGCGGGTGCCTGGTCTGCGCCGGGAGGAAGTCGCGATGCTGGCCGGCGTCAGCGTCGATTACTACACGCAACTTGAACGCGGCAACCTCGCTGGTGTATCCGAGAGTGTGCTCAACGCTGTTGCACAGGCTCTGCACTTCGATGAGGCTGAGAGTGCGCACCTCTTCGATCTGGCGCAGTCTGCCAGTGGCAGCCCCCCGCGACGGCGGCGCCCACCCGCGCGGCAAGTTCGACCCGGTGTCCAGATCGTGCTCGACTCGATGATCTCCGCGCCGGCATGGGTGCGCAATGAGCGAATGGACATCGTGGCGACGAACAAGCTTGGGCACGCCATGCATGCCGAGTTGTTCGACGACCCTGGTCACGCCCCCAATATTGCTCGATTCGTATTTCTTGACCCCCGCTCTCAGAACTTCTACCCCGAGTGGGACGCCGTCGCCGACACCGTCGTTGCGAACCTGCGCGGCGCCGCCGGGCGCAACCCCTATGACAAGGAGTTGTCCAATCTGGTCGGTGAGTTATCCACTCGCAGCGAGACATTCGGTACCCGGTGGGCAACGCACGACGTGAGACTCCACCGCAGCGGGACCAAACAGCTGCACCACCCCGTCGTTGGCGACCTCGAACTGAAGTTCGAGGCATTTGAACTGCCGTCCGACCCTGGCTTGACGATGTTCGTCTATGCCGCCGAACCCAATTCGGCGAGCGAAGACGCACTGAAAGTGCTGGCCAGCTGGGCAGTCACACACAGCACCAAGCAGAGCCGTCCAGCAACGCGCTAACCGACGGAAGCCCAGCCTCGGTCGGCCCCACGTACGTCAGAAGGTGCAGCCACACTTTAGCGACGTCCTTGCGGTGAGCCAGCATCGTAGGGCCCGCTAGTGCGTACCCTCAACGGACAGTCGGTTTGCAGTGCAAGGGAGTTCTGCCAGCACCTGGATCAACAGACCCTTCCTCGCCCGACCAGCAAGCCGTTGACTGGCAGGCATGGAACGATTTGACGCCACCGCCGCAGTGCGGTTCGGCGGGCGCGAACTGGCAGCCGCGAGAGTTTCACCGCGAGATCAAATCTGTTGAGCCACAGTGCTGCTGCTGATCTCGCCGGCCTCGCATCCGGCTCATACCGCAGACTTCTCGTCGGTGGCCGACCACAATGATGGTTTTCTCGCCACAGTGGGTGGTGCTCATCGGACAGACGGTGTTGCGGGATGCTGCGGAGTTCGTCGGTGCGCGGTGGGACCGAGCACTAGACCGCTGCCGGGGCGATCGCTCATAGGACGCGCCGAATGCGCAGATCAAAGGAGATTGAGAGCCATGAAGATTGGTGCCGTGTACCCGCAGAACGAGCTCGGGGGAGACCCTGACGCAGTCGGGCGGTTCGGAAGAGCTGTGGAGGATTTGGGCTTTGACCATCTTGTTGCCTACGACCACGTGCTCGGCGCCGTCCACGCCGACCGAACACCGCAGCTGCCGGGCCCGTACACCGAACACGACCCGTTCCACGATCCGTTCGTGATGTTCGCCTACCTGGCTGGCATCACGGATCGAATCGGTTTCACCACTGGGGTCTTGGTCCTTCCGCAGCGCCAGACAGCGCTGGTTGCCCGGCAGGCCGCCGATGTCGACCTGCTGTCGGGAGGCCGGTTGCGCCTTGGCGTGGGTGTGGGCTGGAATCACGTCGAGTACAACGCCCTCGGACAAGACTTTCGGACCCGAGGCGCACGGCAGGAGGAGCAGATCGTGCTGCTTCGCCAGTTGTTCACCGAACCTGTCGTGGACTTCTCGGGGCGCTTCGAGCACATAGACAGAGCAGCGCTCATGCCGAAACCGGCTGGTGGAGTTCCAATCTGGCTTGGCGGGTCAGGCGAGCGAGCATACGAGCGGGCCGCCCGACTCGCGGATGGGTTCATGTTCTTCGGCGGCCGCGGTTTCGACAACGCCATCGACGCCAGGCAACGCATGTATCGACGAGTCGCAGAACTCGGTAGGTCGGTCGATGAGTTCGGGTCGGAGTATGTGGCGCTCCGTCGCGGCGAGGACCTCTTCGCCGACATCGACGGTTGGCGGGAGGCCGGTGGCACGCATGCCTCGGTCGCGACGATGGGTCACGGGTTCCACACCGTTGACGCACACATCGATTACCTCGCCGCGGTGGCCAACGCACTCGGCTTGTCCTGACGCGAACTGATCGGCGCCACATGGGGGTACTGCCAGTACCTGGATAACCGGGCACTCCCACCCCGTGCTCAGGCGTGGTTGCCTTGGTCTGGCGCAGATCATGACCGCTAGGCGCCGAGCCTGGTATTCGCCATGCACTGTGCCCGACAAGTGGCTCTACCCAACAGGGTTGCGACCCAAGCGGCAAAGACAAGACGTGTCGCACAGTCAGATGAGCTGGAGGGAAGCGAGACATGTCAGACGAAGTGCCATCAGCAGGTCCCGGTCACCGGTTCGAATTGGATCGACGCACCTTTGTCGGTGGGTCGATCGCAGTCGGCGGAACTATTGCGGCCAGTTCGCTGCTCGCTGGATGCGGCGACGGCGAACCCGACACTGATGCTCGTTCGTCGGCCATCCGGCTGCGGATCAACGGCGAAGAACGCGAGATCGACGTCGACAACCGAAGTTCGCTGTTGGACATGCTCCGCGAACGGGCCGGCCTCACCGGCACGAAGAAGGGCTGTGACCAAGGTGCATGCGGCGCCTGCACCATTCTGGTCGACGACCGACGCGTCACATCGTGTCTGACACTGGCGGTGATGCACGACGGTGCCGAGATCGTTACCGTCGAGGGCTTGGAGCGCAACGGTCAGCTGCATCCGTTGCAGCAAGCGTTCATCGACAATGACGGTTTCCAGTGCGGTTACTGCACGCCGGGCCAGCTCATGTCCGGCATCGGGTGCATCAAGGAGGGTCACACCGGATCCCCTGCCGAGATACGGGAATGGATGAGCGGCAACATCTGTCGCTGCGGGGCGTACACCAACATCGTCGACGCCATCGCCAGCGCGGCGAAAGAGGCGTAACCAATATGTTCCCCTTCAGCTTCACCAAAGCCACCGACGAGGTGTCGGCGCTTGAAGCCGGCGCATCCGGGGCGCGGTACATCGCAGGTGGCACGACCCTCATCGATCTGATGCGCGAGACCGTCGAACGCCCGCAGTCGGTGGTCGACATCAACGCGCTGCCGTACGGACAGATCGAGCTGCAGCGCGACGTCCTACGCGTCGGAGCACTGGTCCGGATGTCCGACCTGGCCGCGCATCCTGGTGTGCGCGAGCAGTTCCCGGTCATCGCCGAAGCCCTCGAATTGAGCGCATCGGCGCAGTTGAGGAACATGGCGTCCATCGGCGGCAACCTCATGCAACGTCCCCGGTGCCTATACTTCCGTGACGTCACCGCGGCGTGCAACCGACGCACTCATGGTGCGGGCTGTTCGGCCGTGGACGGCCACAACCGCACCCACGCCATCTTCGGTACCAGCAATGCGTGTGTGGCCACCCACCCTTCGGACCTCGCGGTGGCACTCGTTGCCCTGGACGCAACCATCCTCGTACGGGATGTCAACGGGCAAGACATGATTCGTATCGCCGACTTCTTCCGGCAGCCAGCAGACACTCCCGATCGCGAGCACAATCTTCGTCCGGGTCAGCTCATTACCGGGATAGAAGTCCCGGTCAGCCCCGAAGCACGTAAATCGGGCTATCTGAAGGTCCGCGACAGACAGTCCTATGAATTCGCGCTGACGTCGGCGGCGGTCGCCATGGACATCCGCGGCGGCTTGGTGCGCTCTGCGAGGGTCGCTGTCGGCGGTGTCGGGACCGTGCCCTGGCGACTTCCCGCGGTCGAGCGGGCACTGGCTGGGCGGCCCGTAAGCGCGGAGTTGTGGAGAACTGCAGCGTCTTTGGCGGCTGACGGCGCACGACCGCTTTCCGGCAACGGATTCAAGCTGGACCTGATCAAGCGAACGGTCGAAAGACAACTGGCCACCGTGGCGGCACGCACATGACGCAGCCCATTGTCCCCGCACCGCTGTCGGGGCAGCCGATTACCCGGGTCGACGGCCGACTCAAGGTCACCGGTCGAGCGCTCTACGCCGCCGACAACCCCATCCCCGATCTGGTGCACGCAGTGCTGGTGTGCAGCACTGTCGCGCGGGGGCGAGTCGACGGTGTGGACAGCGACGAGGCACTTGGGCATCCCGATGTGCTCCGGGTACTGACCGACTTCACCGGGGTGACGCTGCCCTACGACCCCCAACAGCTGGCGGCGTTCGGGCAACCGGTGGCCATCGTGGTGGGGACCACGCTCGAAGCCGCCTCCCACGGCGCGGCACTAGTGAAAGTCCGCTACAGCGGTAGCATCCCACCACTGACGGATATCGACTCCCCGCACGCAGTGCCCGAAGCGGGGAAGACGGCGCGGGTGGCCGACTATGCCCGCGGTGACGCCGACGCCGCGCTACGCGCCGCGCCGGTCGTCACCGATCTGCAGTACTCGATCGCCCGCAACAACCACAACCCGATGGAAATCCCCGCTACCATCGCCCGCTGGGACGGCGACCGGCTCACCGTGTGGGACAAGGTGCAGAGCATCACATGGGCGCTAGACGCCTATTCCGCGGCCTTCGACATTCCGGTCGATCAGATCCACATCATCTCGCCGTTCATAGGCGGAGCGTTCGGCTCCGCCGGCAAGACCTGGCCCCATCAGCTCCTGGCCGCGTTCGCGGCCCGGCAAATGCGCCGTCCCGTCAAGCTGGCATTGACCCGTAAGCAGTACTACAGCACCGTTGGCTACCGCTCCACCAGTCGGCAGCGGATGGCCATCGGGGCAGATCAGTCCGGACACATCAACACGATCGTTCACGAAGCCCGGGTCGAGAATTCGCGTTACGACGGCTACGAAGACAACCTGCCTGCGGTCCCACGATTCATGTACAGCTCACCCAACATGCGCTCGACATATCGCGTCGTGCCCCTTGACATCAATCCGCCTACCTACATGCGTGGCCCCGGCCTCACCAGCGGCGCCTTCGCCCTGGAATCCGCGATCGACGAACTCGCCCACCGGCTCAACATCGATCCCATCGAGTTGAGGCTGCGCAACGAACCCGAGCGCGACCCCTCCACCGACCAGCCGTTCTCGACACGACGACTCACCGACTGCTTCCAGCAGGGCGCGGCCACATTCGGCTGGACGAAACGCAATCCCACACCCCGCGCGACCCGCGACGGTAACCAGCTCATCGGCATGGGTACCGCAGCGGGGGTCTATCACACCCTGGTCAACCCGTGCACCGTGACAGCACGGATCAATCCCGACGGCACCGCCGACGTGCAAACCGCGACCGGCGACATGGGTCCGGGCACCTATACCTCGATGACCCAGGTCGCCGCCGACGCACTCGGATTGCCGTTGGCCCGCGTCCGCTTCGCCCTCGGCGATTCCACGATGCCACCGGCACCCGTGCACGGAGGGTCGACGACGATGGCCAGTGTCGGCTCCGCAGTCCAGAAGACGGGCCTGATGCTGCGCGACCGATTCATCCGCACCGCAATTGTCGACCCCGGATCTCCCCTCAATGGATTGCGCCCCGAACAAGTCTCCGTGGCCGATGGCCGGATGTACGCCACCACCGAGCCGGGACGCGGCGAGTCCTATCAGGACCTACTACGCCGCCGTCGGTGGGGGCCGCTCGACGCCGAGCAGACCTGGACACCCGACGAGGCCGCTAAGGGGTTCTCCATGCACGGTTTCGGCGCAGTCTTCGCCGAAGTTGCCGTCGATGAACAACTCGGCACCACGCGGGTCCGCCGCATGTACGGGGTGTATGACGCGGGCCGAGTCATCAACCCCCTTCTGGCCCACAGCCAAGCCATCGGCGGAATGGTGGGCGGCATCGGCATGGCACTACTAGAGGCAACCGACCTCGACCACCGGGACGGCCGAATCCTCAACGCCAACATGTCCGACTACCTAGTCCCCGTCAACGCCGACGTCACCGCACTCGACGCCGCCTACCTACCCGCCGAAGACACCATCGCCGACCCCCTCGGCGTAAAGGGCCTCGCCGAGCTGGTCTTCGTCGGAGTGCCCGCCGCCATCGCCAACGCCGTGTTCAACGCCACCGGCCGACGCATCACCGACCTACCCATCACACTCGACAAGCTTCTCTAACGAGCGCGACCAAATCCAGCGGGCTCCAACGGATCAGCGGTGTAGGGCACCACTCGGTCCTATGAGCTGACACATGCATCGAGGTCGAGCGCGTCAGTTCGTTGAACCGCGGTTCTTCAGCGCTGGGTGTTGCTTGACCAGTAGCGGCATGAGGAAACGGTTCGGGATGACCTGAAAAAGCCGCGTGCTCAACCGGCTCGGCAGCCCCGCGATGACTGAGCCGCGGTCACCCGCGAGCGCGTCAACACCCACTCTGGCCACCTGCCGCGACGGCATCCACATGAACTTGGGGAAGCCTTCCGCGAACGTGCGTTGGTCCATGCCCGCGACCTCGAGGAACTCGGTGTGCACGGGCCCCGGGTTGAGCGTCGCGACGGTGACCCCCGTGCCTGCGAGTTCGGCGCGGACCCCCGCGGTATAGGCGATCACGAACGCCTTGGTTGCGGCATAGCCCGCCTGGCCGGGGAACGGTTGGAATCCGGCGGTGGAACCCACGTTGAGGATGGCGCCACGACCGCGCGGGACCATCTGCTGAACCGCGCGGGTGGTCAGGTCGATAACGGCTTCGACGTTCACACGCACCTGGGCGATCTCGTCGGCGACCGTGGACTCGACCACCGGGCCGACGGTGCCGATGCCTGCGTTGTTGACCAGGATGTCGACGGTCAGCCCACGGTCGGCGACGGTGTCGAACAGGCCGGTGCGCGCTTCAGGGTCGGCGACGTCGCAGGCGATCAACTCGACGCGGACCCCTTCGTTGTCGTTGAGTTCCTCGGCCAGGTCGCGAAGTCGATCCTCGCGGCGCGCGACCAGGGTGACGCCATAACCGCGAGAGGCGAGTTCGCGCGCGATGTCGGCGCCGATACCGGACGATGCGCCAGTGACGACGGCGGTGGTGGTGGGCGACGGGTCGGGCAACGGTCCCATGAGCTTCTCCTCGGTACGAATTCGATACCAATCGGGTAGGTAGCCAAGAACAGGCTCGTGCACTCAGATCGCTACGGGGAGATCCGTTGCCAAAGGTCGTTGAACGCGATCGGGTCGAAGAACGACGCCGCCTTCACGATCCGGCCGTCGCGGAATGTCAGGAACCACGCATAGGTGTTGCGGTAGGACAGCCCGTCGCGCGCGGTGGCCTCGGCGTCGAAGAATGCCACCACCGTGTCACCGTCGGCGTATAAATCGCGCACCGTCGTCGGAACCAACGGCGTCGACAACCGCGCATTGAACGGCCGGATGGCGTTGGCAAGGAAGTCCTCCTTGCTGGTGTAGATCCGCGACGTCACCGCGTTGCCCGTGATGTCCCAGGTCGCGTCGTCGGCGAGCGAGTCGATGATTCCACCCGTGCCGTCGCGCCATGCCTCCATGCCGTTGCGCACGATCGTCAGGTTGCGGGCTTCCTCATGGTCATATGGTTCGGCCGACGCCATCGCGGCGGGCACCGCGAACACGAGGCTCAACGTCAGCGCGAGCACCCTCGTCATGTGTCGGAACAGCTTCTGCATCATCATCTTTTGCCTTTACGTTGGGGGGAGCGCCACGGCGGCGCCGCTATTGATCAAGGTCCTGACCGGATTCACGCCGTTGTGGGAGGCGCTGCGGGTTCCGGGCACCCGCGTGACTTCGGCGCGTTAAGTCGCGCTCTCACCGCGACTGCGCACGAAGGCCAAGGTCACCGTTCGATGGCGGCCATAACCCCTTCTTCGTGGCGTTCACCAGCCGCGGGGGTGAGGTTGTTGAGCCGCTCGATCTGTTCGGCGCTGAGCTCGATGCCGTCGGCGGCGGTGTTCTCCTCGACTCGGGCAACTCGCTTGGTGCCGGGAATCGGGGCGATGTCGTTGCCCTGCGCGAGCAACCATGCCAGCGCGATCTGTGCCGGAGTGGCACCCGCCTCGTCGGCGACTGCCTTGACCTCGTCGACGATCCGCAGATTGCGTTCGAAGTTCTCACCGACGAAGCGTGGATTGGTCTTGCGCCAGTCGTCGTCGGAAATATCTGCGGCGGAACGGATTTGGCCCGTCAGGAATCCGTGCCCCAGCGGCGAATACGGAACGAAACCGATGCCCAGCCCGCGCAGCAGCGGCAGCAGCTCGGCCTCCACGTCGCGGGTCCACAGGGAGTATTCGGTCTGCAGTGCGGTGATCGGGTGCACGGCGTGGGCCCGGCGAATCGTATTGGCGGAGGCTTCGGACAGTCCGATGTGGAGGACCTTGCCCTCGGCCACGAGCTCGGCAACCGCGCCCACGGTGTCCTCGATCGGCGTATTCGGGTCGACCCGGTGCTGGTAGTACAGGTCGATGCGATCGGTGCCAAGCCGCGTCAGAGAACCCTCGACCGCGGTACGGATGTTGGCTGGACTGCTGTCGCGGACGCCGGGCCCGCCCCCGGAATGCGAAACTAGCCCGAACTTCGTCGCCACAACTACCTGATCACGGCGGTCCTTGATGGCCCGACCGACCAGATCCTCGTTGAGGAAAGGGCCGTAGATCTCGGCCGTGTCGAGAAAGGTGACGCCCAGCTCCAACGCCCGGTGGATAGTGCTGATCGACTCGGCCTCGCTGCCCTCACCGACGTTGTAAAAGCCGGACATCGACATGGCGCCCAGACCGATACGGGAGACGTCCAACTTGCCTAGCGTGATGTGCTTCATCAATAGCTCCGATGCTCAATTTCTTCTGTGTTGGTGTTCTGTTTCTTCTTGCGGTGGTGCCGCGCGGCTGGGTCGCTGCGCGGCATTGCGCAGTCCACTCCAGCGTCGTGCTCAGGCGATGTCGACGTAGACGGTGCGGTAGCGAACAACTTCTGTGGCGCCGGCTTCCCCAGGCTGCGCGACGTGGTGGGTGACGTCCTGTCCCTGGCGGACCGCAATCACCGCGGACTGGTCGAGCGGAGCGCTACCAAGTTTGTTGGTCACTACGTTGTATCCCTGGGCCTCAAGCGATTTCACTGTCTCCAGCGCATTGGACGGTCCACTCGGTGCGGCCATGGCAGGCGCCGCCAGACCCAGGGCCGTCGCGACCGAGGCAGCGGCGGTGATTGCATACTGCGTGAGTTTCTTCATGATTTCAGTTGCCTATCCTGTTCTTTGCAGGCTCGTCGAGAGGGTCGTGGATTTGTGGTACATCCACTAGTGAACAGGCGACAGCGCCTCGGTGGCAGTGCCTGCTTATCCATGTACTGCCAGCACCCCCCTTGCCGCCGAGGCCATCAAAATGGGGCTCATGATGAATGTGCACGGTCACGCCCGCATGGTGGCGGCCTCGCAACCCGGTCGATCGGAATCGGGCGTGGCACCTCGACGCCCACAATTCGGAGGGCTCGTTACCGCCGAGGGTGAACCGCCGATAACGCCCAAATGCGTCGCGTCGGTCGAGTCGTTCGTGCACTTCGGCTTGGGTCGGGCTTGCCGGTAACACCCGAC
Organism: Mycobacterium sp. RTGN6; assembly: GCF_033804605.1. Lineage (NCBI taxonomy): Bacteria > Bacillati > Actinomycetota > Actinomycetes > Mycobacteriales > Mycobacteriaceae > Mycobacterium > Mycobacterium sp. RTGN6. The sequence continues at coordinate 81,753 of NZ_JAPZKZ010000003.1, read as the reverse complement.
TACGTCACCTGGTGCTTGATGCGACGACCCAGTGCCGGCGAAGCAACCAGCACGCGCCGCACTCATCTCGTCGCCGTGACGCTTCCCCAACCCGTGTGGTTGGTCGTTAAAGATGCTGTCCCGCAATATCTTTACCAGAGATGGCTAGCCACCGACGACGCATATGCCATCCGTCCAATCCCGCGTTGCTCGGTGTCACGACCTCGTGCTGTCATCGGCGGCCGCTTCGGCACGTCTTTCGCCGTCGATGATCGCACGTATCGTGTGCCGACAACGTCCACACTGCGACCCCGCGTCGCAATCCCGAGCGACCTGCTTGGACGTCGACGCTCCTGCCCTGACGGCGTCAACGACGACGTGGTTGGTGATCCCAAAGCAGAGGCAGACGATCATCGGCGCGATTCCGTCCAACTCGAGTCGGGGAAGCGCACGATGTGCTGCAACTCCCCGACGAAAACTGGTGGGTAGGCGCCTATCCCGGCTTGGGCCAGCCACTCTGCCGCGACGTCGGATCGCTGTGCCCAGCGTTGCGCGTGGTCCTTGTCCACCAGTTGCTGCAAGAACATCACTTCGCCGTCATCGTCGAAAGCGCGATAGACGAGTGTCCTTTGAATCCCGGCGGCACGGAACTCGTCGGTCGAACGCCTTACGTGGTTGACGAACGTCACCACGTCGTCGACAGGCGTAACTGCGGCGACGACGATCGTGGGCGCGGGCGACGTCGGGTCACCGCCGATCTCGAATCGATCGACCGACCGACCGATGAATACGGCCGGGACGTCGTCGACACCCATGGCGTCGAACCAATCGAGCAGGTAGGGCGATCTCGATTGGTTGAGGATCGGTTGCTCGGTGTGGATGCCGATCGTCACGAGGACCCGTTGCGGATCGAGAGTCGACCGGAAGAGGCAGACGTAGTCGGCGCCGACATCCACCAGACTCTCTGAATAGCGCTGCAACACCGTCCACACCCGGTCCGGCTGTGCGACCCGGAAGTTCGCCGCCAACACGTATGGGCGCATCGTCCTACGTGTCATGCCCTTTCCTCTCTCGCTGCCCGCCGCGATGGGCAGAGGGGCGGCACCGCGACCGTCGACGAAAGAGATCGCCCGACGCATACGTGGGACGGAGTATGATTCTCGATAAGAAGAACATACATTCTCATCAATCGGTGTGTCACGCGCCACATGGTGGGGAGTTGTCCGCAGCGGCGCACGATGGCCGGGACCGGCGACCGGACGGAGGACTGTGTTGCGCGATATCCGCGAGCTGACCGACCAGCCCGAGGCATATGCAGCCGAACTCGATCGACGCTGGGGCGGGCTTTTGAGCTATCGCTACATCGGCCGCCGCTTCGGGGTAATAGACGACGGCCCGGTCGAGGAGACCGTCATCCTCCGACGCGACATGCGCAATCCAGCGGGCGGAATCCTGTTGGCCGTGCTGGGAATCGCCTCCCCCGAGGGGGGCAACATCACCGATCTCGAAGCGGTCCCCAACCCCGTCATCCATAGCTGTCAGGTATTGGACGCCGGTCGCGATGTGTCGCGTATCGAGATCGTGTCAGAGGGGATCAGGCGTGGCCGGCAGATGGCCTACAGCCGATCACGGATCGTTGACGCCGATCAGCGTGATCGCGTGCTGGCCCTCACCGAGGGACAGGGCATTAGCATCGGAGTCCCACCGGACGGTCTGGAGAAGATGGCCGTTGAAGCCATCGAGCTCGGCGACTCCGCCGACCTGCCGCCGCTGTGGCAGGTGTTTGGCGGACATCGCAGGGACGACGGGGTGTGGGGCTTACCCGAGTTGAGGCAAGAGCTGGCCTCGCCGGACGCGGCGCTGCACATCGGACCGCAGTTCGTCCTCTTGGAGACGGCTGGCTGCGACATCGCATCGCGCATCGCCGGCACTGACGTCCTCCAGGGCGTCTCCTCCCACGTGATGTTCGTGGCCCGCGGCAAGATCGGCCCCTTTCGCGTCGATGGCGAACCGTTCGCCGGAGCCGACGGAGCGGTTGCGGTACGGCTACGGATTCACGATGAGGGAGCCGGGGACAAGGTGATTACGACGGGCTCCTATGTGTTCGCGCGAGGCAGGGACGGCTAGCTACAGCTTGAGGGCGCGGCGCAGGACGACGAGAAGTTCTTCCGCCTCGCGGCGACTCACAGCGGCCTGCTCGACGATGCCCGAGCCGTGAAACGTTCCGGGATAGGCGTGTAACTCCACCGAGATACCCGCGCTCATGAGCGCTTGGGCGTAGGCGATTCCTTCATCGCGCAACGGATCGAACTCCATGACCGAGATGTAGGCGGGCGGCAAGCCGATCAGATCCGTGGCGCGAGCCGGGGCCGCGTAGCTCGGGATGTCTGACGTGCCACGCCGTCCGGAACCGAGATAGGCGTCCCAACTGAGGATGGCCTGGGGTCGGGCCCACATCGGCGTGTCCGTGAAGGCCCGCATGCTGGCCGTCTCGAGCCGATCATCGAGCTCGGGGACACCCAGGGCCTGAAACGCGATCGACGGGCCCCCGCGGTCGCGGGCGAGCAACGTCAGCCCAGCACAGAGGCCACCGCCAGCGCTGGATCCGTGGATCGCAATCCGGCTGGCATCGATGTGGAGCGTGTCGGAGTTCTCGGCCATCCACTGCAGACCGGCGTAACAGTCTTCCAGCGCAGCAGGGTAGGGATGTTCGGGCGCCATTCGGTATTCGACGCTGACCACCACGACGCCGAGTTGTCGCGCGAGACGCACACTCTCGCCGTCGAACATGTCGATTGAACCGATGATGAAGCCCCCGCCGTGGACGTAGTAGACCGCTGCGGGTCCCATCGGTTGGTCGGGTGTATAGATGCGCAGCCGCACGTCGGGATCGCCGGCGGCGCCGGGGACTAGCTCGTCGCGGACGTCCAACCCGGAATGGTCGAGTTCGCCCATCGCCGAGGAGAACATCTCAGCCGTCACGGCGCGCATGGTCGGGATGTCGACCGTCGCGAGGTCCGGAATCAGCCCGGCGACGGCGGCGAGCTCTGGGTCGAATGCGTAGTTCATGAGTTCCCTCCCATGTCGCGGACGTTGCGCGTCCAGTAGCGCGGAACGTCGAGGGGCCCGAGGAGGCCCGGGCGTGCGGCGCACACCGCCGGGATGGAGTTCAGGACCGGCATGACGCTGGCAGCCGTGCCAGTCCCGGGCGGATAGCCGATCTCCACGGTGAAGCTCGGATCGCCTTCGATCTCGACGCGGTGGGTTACGTCGTAGGGGCCGAACGGCGCCTTCCAGTCGTTGCCGGCCCCTCGCGCTACGGCGTCGACGTGCTCGACGATGGCGATCGGCCGTCCACCGGCTATGGCACGTAGTTCGAAACGCACGACCGCGGCGGTGCCCGCATATACTGTCCCGAAGCCGGTTTCGGTGTCGTGGTCGAGGCAGTCGGTCTCATAGGACGTCTCCCAGCCCTCGATCTCCACGCCCAGCGCTTCGGTGATTTGTTGCAGGGTCGGCGCCCACATCTTCTGGAGGAACCCTCCGGTCATCAGGATGGGCTGGAACCCCGGCGGCTTGCCGAAGCCGAAGTACTCGCGGCAGACGAACTCCGCTGTGTAATTGCCCCACCAGCCCAGTTCAAGGACCCGCACACAGTCCACCCGACCGGCCGGGGCAAGCGCCGCGATGGCCAAGTCCGTCGTCGCCCAGCCGGGATCGATACCCGTGAAGAACATCGACGAATTACCGGCACGGCACGCTGCCTCGATCGGATCGCGCAGCTCGTTGGGCGCCGTCGCCGGATGAGCAAGCTCGAAGGCGGAGAACGACACGACGTTCGTCCCGCGCTCGAGGAAGGCGATCGCGTCCTGGATCGCCTGTTCCTCGCGACCGATGGAATCGCCGAAGTAGACCAGGCAATCGGCATCGAGGCGAATGAGATCCTGCCAGTCATTGGTGGTGATGACGCCAGTCGGGGGTTGACCGCACAGCGAGCCGGAGTCGACCCCGACCTTGCCGGGCGACCATACGTAGTGGCCGACCAATTCGAGATCGGGAAGCTGGAGTAGGTACTTCAGTCCGACCGTACCCATGTTGCCCGTGCCGCAGTGCACCACCCTCAAGGCCACGATTCGCTCTCCGAGCGACGCTGTGTGCGTGCCATCAGGATCCCCTCGTAGTCGGGCGGGTCGAACGATCCATATATACCCGTAACGTGAGAGTCATCGTTATCAAACTAAAGAATCAATCATTCCGTTTGGAACACGGTGGTATTCTCCCACCATTGACAATGGCGCCAACACATCTCGAGAGTCGCGCGGTCGAGGCACCGATCGAATGAAGGGCGAGCAGGATGATGCGGACAAGCGGGGCGGCAGCCGCGGTGATGGCCACGGTCGGACTAACCGCCAGTCTCGTCACCTCATCGTCGGCCCTTGCGTCAGACGGTGACTGGGGACTCAATGGCACGTACGTCGCCACATCGCTCGGCGACTGGGCGAAGACGGGTGAGCGCTATCAGGACGAGGCCACCGTTCGGAGCACCTGGACGATCACGACCACGTGTACCAGTTCCATTGAGTGCACCGGCACCGTGACGAGTGACCATGGCTGGAGTACACCGATCAAGACGACAACCGGCCTGTGGTACGCCAAGCGCACCATCGCGAACTGGGAACCCTGTCCGGACGGCACCGCAGCGGACGCAGTTCAGCTGTTCCGGTTCTATTCGGTAGACGCCAATGGGATGACCACCCCCGAGGGGACGACGTTCGCCGGTGAGGACATCACGACTGGCCCCAGTGGCGCCTGTGGCAGAAACAAGTCACTTGTCATCAGGATGCCGTTCCGGATGGAGAAGATCGCCTAGGGCGTGACCGGTGACTTCGGACGCCGGATCAGTTGGCGCAAGCCAAATTTGAAGTGTCAGCGCGGACATCACCGTCGGCGCACCCAATTCACTGTAGGACCAATTCCTTCCACGACTTGGGGGCGCCGGATGCGACTAGGTCTGCTTGCCGGAACACTTCGCCGTCCGGCGTTGCATACTGCCCGGTGCTCGGGTTGTAGGTAGCGGCGGCAACCGACGGAACGGGGCCGGATCCCTGCGTGGTGAACGAACTCGGAGCGGCCGCGGGCGGGCCCCCGTCCTGGCCGGCTGGCGGCAACACGTCCATCGGTACGGGGAACGGCACCTCTGCTGGCACGGGCGGCGGCGCCCCCGGCGGTGCGGGGGCCGTGCCGCCGTCCGGAGGCAGTGGCGTACCACCCGGCGGCAGTGGCGTGCCCTCGAGCGGACCGTAGATGTTCGCGCCGGGGTTGACCCGGCTATCGGGTGGGATGCCCTGGCCAATCAGGTTCGGATCGATCGGATAGGGGCCGAACATGTGCTGGCGTTGCGCCAGCGGTTCGAATGGCTTGTCGCTGTTGCACATCTGGACCGTCGGTGCCCGCTTCCCTGGCACGCCAATGCAGGGGTAGTTGCGGGCACCGCGAACGGCGATCGGCGAGTCTTGCGGCAGTTTGCAGTAGAGCCCGTCCGGGGTGTCGATGTCGCTGAGGTCGGCCGGGGATCGCCATTGCGACGGCGGCAGAAAACCGGTCGTGCACGCTGGCGGATCACCGATCGACATACCGAACTCACCCAAGGCCATCCCCGTCGCATTGTTGTTCGGCCCACCGGCTTGCAGGCTGGCGACGTACGGAGGTAGCAAGACCAAGAGTTGGCGGATCGAGTCGTGGTACGTGAGGCCGACCTGGCCAATGCTGGTGAGGTTGGCGAGCAGGATCGGCAGCGTCGGCTTGACCTGATCCATCAGCCGCGACACCTCGTTGAAGGCACCGGGCCCGGCCTGTAGCAGCGTCCGCACCTGCCGGTCGTTGATCGCGACCTGCTCGGTGAAGCCCGCGAGGCTACGTGACCATTGCCTGATGGCGTCGGCGGTGTCGGCCTGCGAGTCCAGAAGGGGCCCGGTGTCCTCCATCAAGGTTCGCGTTTGGTCAGCAGCCGCGTTGAAGTCGCCGGAGATCTGTGATGCCGAGTCGAACAGCGAACCCAAGTCGTAGCCGGCGCCGTTGAAGCCCTTGTAGGACTCATCGAGCAACCCGCTGAGCTTGCCTTCGGGAATGCTGTCGACCAGCGCGCTCACCTGGTCCAGCATCGGCCCGACCTCCTGCGGGATCGTGGTGTCGCGTGCAGCGATGACCGAGCCGTCGTGAAGGTACGGTGGCGAGTCGGTGCGTGGGTACAGGTCCACGTACTGTTCGCCCACTGCAGAGATGCTGCGCACTTCGGCCCGCAAGTCGGCCGGTATCGCCGGCGACGCGTCCAGGGACAGGGTCGCTTCGGCGCCATCGGCGGTGGCTCTCAGCGCGGTGACCTTACCGATCTGCACCCCCCGATACGTCACGTTGCTGAACCGGTACAAGCCGCCCGAAGCGGGCAACTCCAACTTCACGTTGACGCGGCCCACGCCCAGCATGGTCGGTGCTTGCATGTAATAGAAGGCCATTACGCACACGCCGATGATCGACGCAATCGTGAAGATGGCCAGCTGGATTCGGACCAATCGCGACAGCATCTACGCACCACCGGTGGTCGGGGCAACCGCGGGAGCACCGACTGACGGCGAGTCGTCTGCACCCGGCGCCGGGTCAGCCACAGGGGGCCCGGCAACCGCCGCCGGTCGCGTTGTATCAGGTGCCGGTGCAGCGTCCGGCGGCGGCGCAGCGTCCGCCGGTGGCGCGTCCGGCGGCGGCGGCGCGACTGGCACACCGAGCGGATCGTAGGTGTAGTTCAGCTGCCACGGCTCCCCCGGCGCCGGCACCAGCGGTGCGCCCATTTGACCCCAGCGGGTCCCCAGGAACAGGGTCCGTTTGAGCCGGGGAACGGTCAGATCGAGGTCGAGGAACATGTTCACGTAGTCGCCTCTGATGGCCCGGTTGATGTAGTCCTGGGTGTACGGGAACGTCGTCGTGTAGGCCAATATGCGGTCGAGGTTTGGCCCGAGGTCGGCGAGCGCTTTGATCGTCGGCCCCAGGCCTTCGAGGTTCTTGACGAGGTCAGCCTGAGAGTCATTGACTAGGCGGGTAGCGGTGGCGCTGAGCTCACCGAGCTTGGTCAGTGCGGTCGTGATCCGCGGTCGCTGCTTGATCAGGACGTCCAGCGCGGGCGGAATCCCGTCCAGCGCCCGCGTGATCACGTCGCTTTGCCCGGCCAACGTGCTGGCGAGCCGGTTCAGTCCCTGAATGGACGCAACGATCTTGTCGCGCTGTGCATCTAGTGTGCCGACGAAGGTGTCCAGCCGGGTGATCAGCTCGCGAGCGTCACCTTCGTGACCGGAAAGTGCCGCGTTGAAGTTGTGGATGATGTCCCCGATCTGTCCCAATCCGCCGCCGTTGACGACCACCGACAGTGACGACAGCGTCTTCTCGGTCGACGGATACGTCGACGATTGGTTCAGGGGGATGGTGGCGCCCGGCTGGAGGCGTCCGCTCGGTGCTTCACCGACCGGCGGATTGAGCTGCAGATGCATCGACCCGAGCAGGCTGGTCTGGCCCACGCTGGCCACTGCGTTCGCCGGCACCACGACGTCGGGGTTCACCGACACCTCGACGTCGGCGTGCCAGTCTTTGGCCGCCATCTTGCGGACGCTGCCGACTATGACATCGTCGATCATCACTGGCGAATTCGATTCCAGCGTGGCGATATTCGCGATCTCGACGTGATAGACGTTCGCACCGGGACCGCGACCGGCGGCACCGGGCAGGGGCAACGAGTTCACCCCGTCGAATGCGCATCCCGTCGCTGTCAGTGCGACACAAGAGCCGGCGACGAGCACTCGGCGCACGATCATCCAGCCGATCATGACGGTGGTGTCCCTTCGGATGGTTGCGGTGCGCCGGCGTTCGGATTACCGGGTGGCGGTGCGGTTTCGGCGGGTAGCAGCAGTTCCGGCAATGTCGAGGCTGAGGGAACCGCCGACGGGGCAGGCCCCAAGATGGGCGACGGCACGGGTATGGGCGCTCCGGGGAACAACGCAGGTGACGGGAATGCCGGCAGATGACTCGGGGCGGTGGGGCCCGGCGGGAATGGTGCGGATTCTTGTCCAGGTGCCGGGTACGGATCGCCGAGCAGCCCGGTATACGCCGACACCGCCGGTGGCAGCTCGGGCGGCCCCGGGGGCGCACCTGAGCCCCCGGGTGCCAGTGCCGGATCGGTGTAGAGGACGTTGTTCGGGTCTATCGACTTCGCCAGATAGGGGTTGAGCGGTAGCGGCAGATAGTTGAAATTGAATATGCGCAACAATGGACCGAGATACTGGGCACACAGCTTCCCCGATTCGGTTGCGGTCACGTTCTCGACGGCTCCGATCGCCCCGCAGATCAAATCCGTTGGACGTGAAAGGTTGTTGAGCACGAACGTTCCCGCGAGGTCACCAGTGTCGGGGTTGTAAATGTTGTAGCCGTTGGCGAACGCGTTCGCAGCCACGTGCAGGACCTGTTCGAGATCCGCGCGGTGATCGACGAGATTCTGGGTGACGTTGCCCAGTCGCTGAATCTGCTCGGAGGTTTGGTTACGGCTCCCCGCGATGAAGCGCTGTACGTCGCCGACTGCGGACGACAGCTCGGTCAGCGCCGCGTCCAGATCGGACCTGCTGCCGTCCAGCACGCTCGACAGTGTGGCGAACCGGTTCTGGAACGAGACGATCTGTTCGTTGCTGTCGCGGAGTGCTGTGACGAAGATCTGCAGGTTCTTGATGATGTCGACGATGTTGCCGCTGCCGTCGGAGAGGATGCGCCCGACCCCGGACAGCTGGGACAAGGTCTGCCGTAGCTTGTCGCCGTTGCCGGCCAACGCGTCGGCGGTGCTGTTTATGAACCGTCCCATCGAGGTGGTCGACACGCCGCTTCGTGGGCCGAGATCCGTGGCCAGCCTTGTCAGTTGCCTTTTGACCTCGTCCCACTCGACGGGTACGGCGGTGCGTTCGAGTGGGATCACCGCGCCGTCACGCATCGTCGGGCCGGTCGACTCGTATGCCGGTGTGAGCTGGACATAGCGCGCCGCAACCAGGTTCTGGGCGACGATGATCGCCTTGGCGTCTGCCGGGACGGGTACGTCGCGGTCGACTTCGATCGTCAACTTGGCCTGCGTTCCCTGCGCTTGGACGGAGTCGATGGTGCCGACCTTGACACCGGAGACTCGTACGTCGTCGCCTGGGTAGACCGCGGTCGCGCTCGGGAAGAGCGCCGTGATCGTCATCGGCGCGAAGAACGTCTGCCGGATCACCAGCACCACGCCGCCAGCAAGCAGAACCGCCAGGACTGCGGCTACTCCGCGGGCCAGTCTTTTCCGGGTCATCGTGAGCCTCCGGGAATTCCGTTGTAGGGCAGGGGCAATTCCGCCCGTGGCCCTGCGTTGTCGGGAGGTTGCCCAGCGTTGGTGCCCCTCCTGAAGCCGAATGCGTAGTCGAAGAACGGCTGCAGCAGCTGCCCAGGCTGGAGGTTCGAAGCGAAGGCGTTGTAGTAGAAGCCGTTGGCCACGGTCTCGCCCTGGGTGATCTCGTACTTCGCCAGGCCCGGGAGTGCCTTGGCGATGTTGTCGCGATTTTTCTCCAACATCGCGGTGACCGAGTTCAGCTTCTCCAGCGCCGGCGCGAGTTGCTTCTCGTTGTCGGCCACCAGGCCGGTCAGCTGCTGGGCCACGGCAGCGGTGTATGCCAGCAGATCGACGATCGCCTGCCGGCGCTGCACCAGCACCCCGAGCAGGTCGTCGGCGTTGAGGATGAGTGTGTTGACCTGTTCGCTTCGCTCCGAAAGGATTCCGGTGACGTCGCTGGCGCTCTTGAGCAGGTCGCTGAGCGTTCTATTGCGGCTGTTGAGCGACTGCGACAGCCGGCTCAAGCTGTCGAAAGTCGGCCCCAGCTGCGGTGCGATTTGGTCGATGGTGTCCGACAGGGTGTCCAGGGACAGGTTGAGCGTTTCGGTGTTGGTGCCTGCGGTGTTCGCCGTGAAGTCGCTGACCGCCTGGGTCAGCGAGTACGGCGAGGACGTCCGTGAGACGGGGATGACCTCGGAAGGCCGCATCCTGCCGCTACCAACGGACTCCAGCGCAAGTACCCGCTCGCCCAGCAAGGAGCCGGTCCGGATGTGCGCGGTGCTTTCCGGCCCGAGCGGTTCCGACCCCGCGACGGTGAAGGTCACCAGCGCCTTGCCCTTCTGCAGTGCCACATCGGACACCGAACCGACCTTGATACCCGAGAGGATCACCTCATTGCCCACGGCGATGCCGCCGGACTCGGTAAAGAGCGCCTGGTACCGAAGTGACGTCGCCCACGACCAAAGCTTCTCGGGCTGAAGCCCCACGGCGATGATGAGAATGATCAGCACGACGCCGAGTAGGCCCGGCCGAACGAGATTGGATCCGCGGTATCTAAGCATCGGGCTCCGCACACCTGCCTTCAGTTTGCTGGATCCAAGGGAACACCGCGGTCCTGCCCTGAAGGTCCGTCGCGCGGACTCGAATTCCGCAGATGTAGTAATTGATGAAGCTGCCGTATGAGCCGGGCCGCACCGTCTTTCGGTAGTTGCCCGGAGCCCGCTGCAGCGCAACGTCGATGAGATCCTTGTCCTGATCCAGCAAGGGGGCGATCCGGCTCAGCTGCTCCACCATGCCTTTCAGCGGAGGCCGGACGTCGCCCAGCAGATCGGCGAGTGAAGCGGTTCCCGCGCTCAGGGACGTGATCGCGTCGCCAATCGGATCGCGGTCTGCGGACAGGCCGGTGACGAGCTGCTCGAGACGATCCACCGCACCCGAGAACTGCGCCCCGTCTTTGGAAACCGTGCCCACCGTCGTGTTGAGGTCGTCGATGAGTTGTTCGATTACTTGGTTGTTGTCGGCCAGCGCGCTCGAGAACGACGAGGTCTTCGACAGCAAGGACTGCAGGGTTCCGCCCTGCCCCTGCAGAATCTGCACCAGCGACCCGGTGAGCGCATTGACGTCCTGCGGATTCAGGCCCTGGACAACGGGTTTCAGCCCACCTAGGAGAAGGTCCAGGTCCAAGGCAGGCTCGGTGCGGTCGACCGAGAGCTCGGCACCGGCCGGAAGTACCCGCGTCGACCCCGGGCCGTCGATGAGCTCCAGATAGCGATCACCCACCAGGTTGAGGTAGCGGACGGCGGCCCGGGTCCCGGTGGTCAGGACCACCGTGCGGTCGGCGTCGAAGGTCACCCGGACTTTGTGACCGGGCGCGAACGAGACCTTGTCCACCGTGCCCACCCGTACGCCGGCAACCCGTACGGTGTCTCCTGACTTGAGCCTGGACGCGTCGGTGAAGATCGCTGAATAGGCCGTCGTCGATCCGGTGCGCACCTGCGCGAAGGTGGCGAAGAGGCCCCCGGTCAGGAGCACCATGGCCACGGCGAACACGCCGAATTTAACGATCGTCGAACGTGAGCCGGTCATCCCGGTTGTCCGATCTGTGCGGAGTTGCGTGGTGGTCCGTCGATCGGCCCGAACAGCATTTGTTTGAGGGCGTCAGAGTTGAGCAGGATGCCCTGATTGCCGTATTGCGCAGGGTTGGCACCGATGTCGGCGACGACGAACGGCGGATTCGTCTCGTTCGGCACCTTCGGAAGCAGCTGGGAACCGCACGTCGGCGGGCCCTTTGCCGCGACCTTGGGAAGGTTGGCCGGATACCGATACCGTTCCAGGCCCAACGTGAAGCTGATCGAGACCATGGCACCCGGGTTGGGGAACGGTGCGGCCGAGTACAACGGCACCATTCCGGCGAGGCCGCAGTTCAGGTTCTCGTGGTACTCGTTGAGCAACTCAGTGGTGGGCACCAAGAGGTGCAGGACGTCGGTCAAAGCCTGTCTGTTCCCGCCTATCACGTCGTTGCCGATGTCGGCCAGGCCGATCGCGCTCACCAGGAATGCGTCGAGGTTCTGCTGTTCGTCGACGATCGTCTGGCTCACCCGTGTCGCGTTGTCCATGGTCTTGAGCAGATCGGGCGCCGCGTCGGCATAGGCGTTGAACACTTGGGGAGCGACGTCGAGGTCGTGGCTCAGCGCCGGCAGACCGGGTTCGATCTTGGCCAGAAACGCGTTGAAGTCCGACAGTGTCTGACCGAATTGCTGCCCGCGGCCGTTGAACCCCTGCTGGAGCGCACTCAGAGTCGCGTTGAGTTTCTCGGGCTGCAGCGATCCCAGCACCGACGTGAGTTGCTGGAATACCGTGTTGATTTCGACGGTGACGTGTTTGGCGTCGAGTATCTGCCCGGCGTGCATCCGTTGCGGCGAAGGGTCTTCGGGCGGCACCAACCGAATGAACTTGGAGCCGAAGATCGTGGTCGAGGCGATGTCGACGACGGTGTTCGCGGGAATGATGGGCAACTGCGACGGATCCATGGCGAGGCGAATGGAGGCCTGGCCGTCTGGTCGCATCTCGATCGAGGCGACCCTGCCCACCTCTACCCCGTGCAGCTTCACCTTGGCGTCCGGATCCATCACCAGGCCCGCGCGTGGCGACAACACGGTCACCGGCACGGATTCGGTGAACCGGCCGGCGAACAGGCCGACGGCCAGTGCGATGATCAGCCCGAGCACGATGACGGTGCCGAGCCCCGCCAACGGGCGGACATATCCGCGTGCACCGAAGTTGGCGCCCGGTTCGGCCCCGATCGGGGTTGCGGCGCTGGCGGTTTCGGACCGGTGGATCGGTCCTGGACCCATGTTCGCTGTCATTTCTCTCCTAACCCGACAAGTTGAAGTTGCCGTTGGAGCCGTAGACCGCAAGCGACACCAGAAGGGTCACCGACACGACGACGATGAGCGAGGTTCGCACCGAGTTGCCGACCGCGACACCGACGCCAGACGGGCCGCCCGATGCGAAATAGCCGTGGTACGTGTGGATCAGCAGAATGGTGAGCGCCATCAATGCCGCCTGTAGGAATGACCACAGCAGGTCGATCGGGTTCAGGAAGGTAGTGAAGTAGTGGTCATAGAGCCCACCCGACTGCCCGAACAGCACCACCGTGGTGAACCGGCTGGCCAGGAAGGACAGGACCACCGCAATCGAGTACAGCGGGGTGATCGCGATCATCCCTGCCATGAGGCGAGTACTGACCAGGTACTCGATCGGCCGGATGCCCATCGACTCCAACGCATCGATCTCTTCGTTGATCCGCATCGCACCGAGCTGTGCGGTCACCCCGGCACCGAATGTCGCGGCCAACCCGATCCCCGCGATCACGGGCGCCGCGATGCGCACGTTGATGAACGCCGACAGGAACCCGGTCAACGCCTCGATGCCGATGTTGCCCAACGAGCTGTACCCCTGGACCGCCAGCGTCCCGCCGGTGGCCAGGGTCAAGAACCCGACGATGACCAGGGTTCCACCAATCATCGCCAGAACGCCTGCCCCCATGCTGATCTCGGCGATGAGGCGAACGAGCTCCTTGCGGAAGTGCACCGCCGCGTGCGGTGTGCCACCGATGGCCTTGCCGAAGAACAACGTCTGGTCCCCGATGCGGCCCAACACCCCGACAGGGCGCGCAAACTCGCGGAAGGCTCGCGGATAGGTAGTTCGTAGTGCCACGGTGCGCCCGACTCCTAATTCGCCGTCAACTGGATGCCGATGGCGGTGACCACGACATTGACCACGAACAGCGCCATGAACGCGAACACCACCGTCTCGTTGACCGCATTGCCCACCGCCTTGGCGCCGCCGCCGGTGATGCTCAACCCGCGGTAACACGCCACCAGGCCGGCGATCAGTCCGAACAACAACGCCTTCACGCAAGAGATGATCACCTCGGGCACCCCGGTCAAGAGGGTGATGCCCGCGGCGAACGCACCCGGATTGACGTCCTGGACGAACACCGAGAAGAAGTAGCCACCCAGGATGCCGATGATCACCACCAGCGAGTTCAGCAGTAACGCCACCAGACCGGAGGCCAACATCCGTGGTGTCACCAACCGCTGCACCGGGTTGATGCCCAGCACCTCCATCGCGTCGATCTCCTCACGGATGGTGCGCGAGCCCAGATCCGCGCACATTGCCGTGGCGCCCGCCCCGGCCACGATCAGCACCGTCACGATCGGACCCACCTGAGTCACCGCACCGAACGCCGCACCGGCCCCGGACAGGTCAGCCGCCCCCAACTCGCGAAGAAGGATGTTCAGCGTGAAGCTCACCAACACGGTGAACGGAATCGCCACCAACAACGTCGGCGCCAACGACACCCGCGCCACGAACCAGCACTGCTCCAGGAACTCCCGCCACTGAAACGGCCGCACGAAGATGAACTTCACGGCGTCCAAACCCATCGAGAACAGTCCGCCGACGGCACCCATCGCACCCGATACGCCCTTGCCGAGTGAGCTGCCTCGGGTCCAGCGCTCCAGCCCTTTAACCGCCATTGGCCGTGGGTACTTTCAGCCTGCTGACGGTGCTCGCCCCCGTCGTCGGGCAGAACCCGCGAGCCGAGCACGTTTGCATTGCCGCCATACATCTCCTCCTGCGGTCTTCGCGAGAACATCGGTTCTCGAAGCTGCAAACGGTACCTCTAGGTTCCCGAGAGGACAAGCAAAGCATGGTTCTCGAAATTGATAGGAGAAACTCCCAAAGTCGCGCCAACCGGCTTTCCAGAACGTCGGTGGATCGAGGACGACCTGTGACATTCACGTGGCACGCGCCGATCGGAGGCCGTGAACGTGCCTCGAAATACGATGGGGTGGACCTGATCACGGAGTCCATTTGGATGGCGATGCTGAGCGACCGACCAGCGCCACTCCGCCCGATGGGGTCCGCTCGGCGCTCAGGTGAGCTCGGCGTCTGCTCCCGACCGTCCGTGGTGCTGTCCGGAATAGAACGCGACCGCCCGTAAACTACTATTCTCATTTGCGGAAGCACCGCTTTCTGCGCCGGACCATCGGCGATTCATACGACCTAGCTACCCGTAGGGGTCGCGGCGAGGTGTTTGAAGTGAGTGATCAGCGACGACAATTGGACGGCGTACGGACACTGATCGTGGGTGCATCGTCCGGGATCGGGCGCGCGTTCGCGATGGCCGCGCACTCCCATGGTGCGCGAGTTGCCGTGGCGGCGCGTCGGATCGACCTCTTGACCCAGCTAGCAGCCGAAGTCGACGGATCGGCGCACGAACTCGACGTCTCGGCGCCCAACGCCATTCAGACGGTCGTTCGGGACACGGCCGAGACCCTCGGCGGCATCGACGCCGTGGTCTTCACCAGCGCGGTCGTCCCACTGGCTCGGGTCGAGCACATAGAGCCCACCACATGGGCAGAAGCGTTCGCAGTCAACGCCGTTGGCCCAGCCCTCGTCATGCGCGCGGCCCTGCCGTATCTGTCCGATCAGGCAGTGATTCTCATCGCGTCAAGCGATGAGGTGGGCAGGCCCCGTGCTGGCGTTGCGGCCTACAGCGCGAGCAAGGCTGCCCTGGACGAGATCCTGCATTCGTGGCGGTGTGAGCACCCCCATCTGCCAGTCATTCGGGTAAGCGTCGGCCCCACCGCTGACACGGAGATCCTTCGCGGCGCAGACAAGGAGCTGCTCGCCGAGCTGTACGACGGCTGGGCCCGGAACGGCCAAGTGCCAGTGGAAATGTCCAGCGCCGCAGACGTTGCCAACACCTTGGTGTCGCTGATAACAGCGGCACGGGACAACCCAACGGTGGTAACGGACAGCGTGCACTTTGCTCCGCGAACCACCAAGAAGTAGCGGATCGCGGCCAGCGCTGCGGAATCACCCGGCGGATGCCGAAATGAAGTCCTGGCGGAGTCGCGTTAACCTCAAAGTCTTGATGCGCCACGCAGCTGCGACTTTCTCGTAGGTCTCGTGATAGTGCCCGAAACCGCTGATCTCCGCGCCGTCGGGGAAACGGAGGCGGTCCTCCATCGCCCAGATCCCGGTTGCGGTAGTTGGCGACGCGATGGTGAGCTCCGGTGTGTGGCACTGATGAACGGTCACTGCCGGGGCCAAGTGAGTAGTCACAAAGTCCATGAAGGTGTCCGCTCCGGTGTACACCACGCCGCCCGATCCAGTCGTGTCTACCACCAGGTCGTCGGTGAACACCTGACGCAAGCCGTCGAAATCCTTGGTATCCAGCATGCGGCAATACCGGGCCTTGAGTTGCTTGATGGCCTCGATGTCATCCATTGATCGCTCCTTATCTCGAATGTTTGCGCGTCTGAACGTCGATTAGGCGAGCGCGGGCAGTACCTCGCGCTCGAACAGGTGCAGACTCGCCCACGCCAGCTCGATCGGCATGCCGCCGCACATCGGATGCAGCGAGACGTACGGCCTCCCAGAGGCTTTCATCTCGGCCGTCAACTGCTCTGGTGTCAGGACCTGGTACCGCCCGGTCGACCGCAGGATGTCGATGTCGGCGACGGTGCGGTACGGCGCCGCGAGATCGTCCTGGGCCTGCCACGCACCGTAGGCGTTGGTCTCGTGCAGGAAGTACGGCGCCATCTGCTCCCATCCCTTCTCGGGATCCTCGGCAAGCACGACCGTCCGGTTGTCGCCGGTTGGGCTGGGACCGGGGTCGGCCCGGCCGAGCTTCTGCACCTCGTCGCGATAGAACTCCCAGACCTCGGGTATCGAGGGGATGAACCCGTCGGCGATGCGAGCGGCGCGCCGGGCGGCTGGCTCGCTGCTGCCGCCCAGCAGAATGGCGGGACCGCCCGGACGGAATGGCGCTGGCGTGACATGAACTGTGCGGCCGCGATATTCAAAGGGCTCGCCGGTGAACGCTGCCTTCATCGTGGTGATCGCTTCTGTCACCCGCTCGACCCGTTCCTTCAGCGGGACGTCGAACATCGCGAACTCTTCGCGCACATAGCCTGCGCCGACGATCACGTCGACGCGACCCCTGCTCAGGTTGTCGAGCACCACCATGTCTTCGGCCAACCGCAGTGGCTCATAGAACGGGGCGATCAACGCGCCGATGAGAAGACGGACGTTAGTCGTGCGCGCGGCCATCGCTGCGAGCATGGGAATCGGGCTAGGCAGGTACCCGTCGTCCGAAGCATGGTGCTCGGAGACGGTGATCGCGGTGCATCCGAGTCGTTCGGCCCACTCTGCCATCTCCAGAGCGGTGGCGTAACGGTCGGCCATCGCCGTGCCGGCGATCTCCGGGTTGCGGAAATCGAAACGAAGACCGAACGATCCGCCCCTCGCTGGAGGTTGACACATCAAAGCTTCCCACTCCCTTTCAAGAGGATGGTTGGGCCGACACCTCAGCCAGTGCGGAGCACTCCGCGGGGAAGGAGCGGTACCAGATCGTTGTAGGTCGCGATACCGGGCGAGGCAGATACGACCGCCGGGATAGCGATGATGGCCGGCACTGCGGTCATGATCAAGCCCAACAACAAGTAGTCCGACGAGGATTTGGCCGTGAAGTCCGTCGGCGGGAGGAGATCAAGTGTGCACTTCACCGTTGGTCGGCCCTGCACTTCCACGACGTATCCCGTCTGTATCTGCCAATCCGGTTCCAGCGACTGGCCTTTGCGCCAACGCATCCGGATCTCGATGACGTCTCGGTCGCGGAGGAAGCCCTTCCAACGGACATCCATTGCCGCGACACAGCCCTTCCGGATGGTCCAGTCGCCCGGAAGGTGGAGGTCTTCGGTGGTCTGAGCGAACTCGGCCTCACACCGGATGGCGTCGAGCTCGACGCCGAGTGCGTCAGCGACCAGGATCACGGCGTCACCGAAGAGTCGGGTGCCCTCCTCGGCGATCGCCGGCAGGTCTGGATTGTCGATGGGCTGTCCGAAGCCCATTGGCTTTTCGGTGGCGGGCGAATCGTAGATGGTGCTGTCGGCGGACTCGACGATGGTGATCTTGTCCACCCGGTCGCTTAGCCCAGCAGACACGATCGCCAGCAGCTGAATGAAGCCCGGGTTCATGCCGCTACCGAAAATGGTGGAGCCGCCCTGCTCGCACGCCTCTATGATGCGCGCTCGACCATCGCCGAGGCAGTGGCCGGTCATGAAGCCGGTCGTGGAGACCACGTTGACCCCCGCGGCGAGAATGCGCACGAGCTCGTCGACATCCGTGAACATCGGGTTGTAGACGACGCAATCCGGTTTCAGCGCGAGCAATGCATCGACATCGTTCGTCGCCGTGACGCCCAGCGGCTCGATGCCACACAGCTCGCCGACGTCACGGCCGACCTTGTCGTCCGACCAGGCATAGCATCCAACCAATTCGAACGCGACATTCTCCACCACAGCCAGCACCGAGCGCTTGCCGATGTTGCCCGTCGTCCACTGAACGATTCGGTAGGTCAACTGTCGAGTCCCTTCAGTGTGATCCCGCCGCCGGGCGAATGATGTTTTGTCACAACGTTCATCGCTTCTCGAGCTCAGACAAAGTCCGAACCCCCGTCGACGTTGATCGTCGCACCGGTGACGTATCCGTTTCGTTGAGACGCGAGATAGGTCGTGATGGACGCGATCTCCTCCGGCAGCCCCGCGCGGCCGATGTCACAGCCGTGGTGAAAGGTGTCCTCGACCCACCTCATGACGTCGTGCGGATCGGCCGAGTCCAAGCCACCGGCGGCCAAGACGTCCTTGAGGGTTTCGGTGAAGCTTGCGGTCACGATGGTCCCGGGGCAGATGCTGTTGACCAGGATGCCGTCGGCGCCAAGGCTTCTGGCCAGGTTCTTGGTGACGCTGCTCAGGGCGGCCTTGGATGCGGTGTAGGCGACCAGCCGGGCACTCTGTCGTTGGATCGAGTGAGCCGACAGGGTCACGATACGGCCCCAGTCCGCCGCACGCAGCAGCGGCAGCGACGCCCTAACGGAGCGAACGGCCGACATCGTCCCGAGGTCGAATGCCTTCTGCCACCCGGCGTCATCGAGGTCGTCGAAGTAGCCGGAGGACGGTCCGATCGTATGGACGAGCGCGTTCAGTTCGCCCCAGCTGTCGGCGACCGTGGCGAATCCCGCTTGGATGGATTCAGCCCTGGACATGTCCACGCTGATGGCCAGCACGTCGGGTGCGCCAGCTTCTCGAAGCCGCTCTTCCGCGGCGTCCAGTGCGGTCTGATCGCGCGCCATGACGGCCACCGAGGCACCTTCTGCGGCGAAACACTCCGCGATGGCAAGGCCCATGCCCTTACTACCGCCCGTGACAACCGCTTTCGCGTCGCGCAGGCCTAGCTCCACGAAAATTTCCTCGTGTGCACGTGATCAGCCTGCCCGGGGCGGTAGTACTCCGCGCCAGTTGCCGCCGCGCACGGGACCGGTGATCAGCGGGAGGTCAAATGAGGAAAGTACGCCCGGCGAGGCAGCGACCACCGCGGGAATGCTGTTGAGCTGCCGGCTCACCGAGCCGTAGGTGAGACCGGACAGCGTGTCACCCTCGGCTTCGATCGCGAGATCCAGCGTGTAGGTCGGCATTCCTTCGACGATGATGCGGTAGCCACCCCGCGAAGAGGGGTGCTGCGGCCACTCGGGGGCGGCGTGCTCGCCCATCCGGGTGATGTGCTCCACGACGATGCGCTTCTCCCCGTTGACCATGCCGGCCAGCTCGAACCGGATCCCCCCGGTCGTGCCCGCCTCGATCCAGCCCGCCGATACCTCGTAGCGCTCCGGCGTAATCCACCGGTCAATGGTGGTCACGATGGACTCA
Organism: Mycobacterium sp. RTGN6; assembly: GCF_033804605.1. Classification (NCBI taxonomy): domain Bacteria; kingdom Bacillati; phylum Actinomycetota; class Actinomycetes; order Mycobacteriales; family Mycobacteriaceae; genus Mycobacterium; species Mycobacterium sp. RTGN6. The sequence continues at coordinate 62,115 of NZ_JAPZKZ010000003.1, read as the reverse complement.
AGCGGTAACCCCAAACCATCGGCGAGCATGTGCAGCACCGGTCCCCATGATCGTTCAAGGCGGGCTTCGTTCATGGGAATGGGCGCGTCCGCGGGGCGCCCGAAACCCATCAAGTCGAACATGACGTCGGGCTGATTTACTTCCTTGTAGTCAAGGACTTCCAGCATCGTGATCGTGTCGACCCGATTGCTCAAACCGGCGATCACGAGCGGGACGACGTCGTTGGTCCAGCCTGGGTCGATACCGCTGTTGTAGAAGCTGGTCCGGCCATCCGCGCAGGCCTGCTCGAGTAACCGTAAAGTCGGCTTGTCCGCCGCAGGTGGGTAGCACATCGGGACCAGAGCCGTGGATACCACGTTTCTGCCTGCACGCAGGCAACGGGCGATGTCTTGTCCCGCATCCTCATAGCGGAAGTCGCCGGAGGCGAAATATGCGACGGCGTCGGCGTCGAGGGCCAGTGCGGCGTCGATGTCGCTGGAGGCGATCACACCGGTATCGGGCAGCCCGCAGAGGTCGCCCGCGTCACGTCCACGTTTCTCCTCACTGTGAACGACCACGCCGACAAGTTCTAGGCCGGGATGCTCGATGAGCGCGCGAAGCGCCGTGACGCCTACGTGACCTGGGCCCCAGAGAATTACGCGGGGCCGTGCGTCAGACGACATGCGGCAGCCCGGCTAGCAGCTGATGCGCAACAGTCATGGCGACCTCCGTAAATTACCGTTTCCGACTTTGAGAACGGTACTCTCGAGCAGGTACCCGACGGTGTGTTTTGGCAAAAATTCCTTCGGTCCCGCGTTGGCCCTCGGCGACGTCGACTGCGGGCCGCATGAATATGTCATCCCCACCTCACTAGCGGCGGCGACGCCTGAAGGAGAGCTGTGAGCGACTACGAATTCGTGACGTACGAGTCATACGACGATGGGGCGATCGTGCGCATCCTGCTCAACCGGCCCGATCAACGCAATGCCCAAAACCGCGGAATGCTGGTCGAACTCGACGATGCGTTCCTGCGCGCCGAGGCCGACGACACGGTCAAGGTGGTCATTCTTGCCGGCGAGGGCTTGATGTTCTCGTCGGGGCACGACATCGGCTCCAAACAGGCCGTCGCCGAGTACAGCCCGGGCCCGCAGCAGCACCCGACGAGGTCGATCAACGGCGGCACTCGGGATGGCGCCGAGGGCCGCATGTTGCAGGAGTGGCATTACTTCTTCCAGAACACCATGCGCTGGCGCAACCTGCGGAAGATCACCATCGCCCAGGTGCACGGAGACGTGTACTCCGCGGGGCTGATGCTGATGTGGGCGTGTGACCTGATCGTGGGTAGCGAGGAGGTGCGCTTCGCCGACGTGGTGGGCACCCGGCTCGGGATGTGCGGGATGGAGTACTTCGGGCATCCGTGGGAGTTCGGTCCGCGGCGCACCAAGGAACTCATGTTGACCAGCGACTCGATCGACATCCACGAAGCCCATCAGTTGGGCATGGTGAGCAAGGTCTTCAAACGCGACGAGCTCGCCGACCGAACGCTGGAGATGGCTCGACGAATTGCGAAGGTGCCCACCATGGCCGCGCTGCTGATCAAGGAGTCGGTGAATCAAACCGTCGACAACATGGGCTTCAACAACGCGCTGCAGGCGTGTTTCACGCTGCACCAACTGAACCACTCGCATTGGGCCGAGGTCCGCGAAGACGGCCTGGCCGTCGGCGATGAAGCACACGGGGTACCCAACTGGCGCGAGGCCCCTCCCATTGTCGCGTCGGTCAAGGACAAGGTGCGCTCCGACGTATGACGCCGCCACCCATCGACACCGAGGCGTTGGGGCCTGGGGAGCACCTGTTTGCGGGGCTCCCCTTCAACGACGTGGAAGGCCCGCCAGGCAGCTTGACGGTAGAGCTGCACAACCGGCCCTATCTCGCCAATACCCGTGGGGCACTGCAGGGCGGCCTGGTAGCCACGTTGATCGACGTCGCCGCCGGGCGCCTGGCTCTCGACACCGTGAAGGACGGACAGGAGGTTGCGACCTCGGACATGAACGTCCACTTCCTCGCTCCCATCCGTGAAGGACCGGCGCGTGCCGTGGCGACCATCGTGCGCGCGGGCAAACGTCTCGTCGTGGTGGCCGTCGACGTCACCGACGTCGGTGGCGACCGCTGTGCCGCGCGGGCGACGCTGAGTTTCGCGGTCCTTGACCCCCGCTGAATCGCGCTCCCGGAGGGGTGGCGCGCACGCCCCTGCTGCGGTCAGCTCGCGACGGTGCCGTAACGCCGATCTGCCACTCGCTCGAGCACCGCGCCGGGTTCGGCGAATACGTTGGCCCAGCCGCGGGCCCGCCGGTAGTAGAGCTGGACGTCCTGTTCCATCATGAAGCCGTAGCCGCCGTGAATGTGCAGGCTGCGGTAGGTGGCATCGCGTGCTGTCTCGTAGCCGAAGACGAAGGCCATCGCCGCGAGCTCACTGGCCCGCTGCGGCTGGTCTACCACCGCGCAGGCAGCCCGATAGGCCAACAAGCGAGCACCGTCGACCGCGGTGGCGCTGTCGGCGAGCGGGTGGGACACCGCCTGGAACGACCCGATCGGCTTGCCGAAGGCGTGTCGCTGCTGAGCGTAGGAAACGCCCAGCTCGACCGCACGCGCGGCGATGCCGACCAGCGCTGCACCGGTCAGCAGGAGCCAATGGTCCACCGCGTCAGAGAACAGCTGACTCGCCTTCTCTCCCTCGGCCAGTACGGCGGCGCCAGGAGGCACGTCGACGTCGGCCAGCGGCATCGAGCCCAGGTTCTCCACCGGCACTCGATTCTCAGTCAGCTCGACCAGCACCACTCGGTCGCCCACCATGGCCACCGCTGCATCGGCCACCGCGCCGGCAGGTAGGAGTTCGAGACGGCCGCCGCGGGATGCCCGGGGCGCGAACGTGATCAACGTCTCCCCGGCCAGCGCTGTCGCCAATGTGTCTGCCGCAGGCCGGTTTCCACCGTCGCTGCACCCAGCCAGCAACTTGGCGGCGGTCTGAGCCTCGATCAACGGCGCGGCCGCCACCGCGCGACCGTGCTGCTCGGCGACGAGGGCGAGATCGAGGTCGGAGGCTTGCCAGCCGCCGTGGGCCTCGCCGACGGCCATCTCCACCACACCGCTGGCAACCAGCACTCGCCACAACGTCGCGTCGAATCCGGTGGGCTCGGCCGCGCGCACCCGTTCGCAGGAGGACTCCCGGGCGTACAGCGCCCGAAATGCCTCCACCAGCTGCTGCTGCTCATCGGACAGCCGAAGGTCCATGACTACGCGACCGGTCGGGCGCCGCAGGACGCGCGCATCGGACTCGGCAGGCGAGCTTGCCGAGCATTCACCGCCGACGGTGTGGCTGCGTGCTCCGCGACTGACATGGACCCTCCTCGTCGAGACTCTTCGGGACAAAACTACACTCTCATAAACGAGAATAGATACTCTCGACATCGACGATCCTAGGACGGTTCATGAACGGCCGGCGCTTTGACCCCCTCCCCCGCAATGCCCACCGGTGCGTGGCGACGACGCCGCAGCGGTCCGGTAGCTGACATGGACTTCCAACTTGGCCCCGCGGCAGAGGAGTTCCGCGCCGAGATACGCGCCCACCTCGACACCGTGATGACACTCGAACTCGAGGAACGGGTTTATCGCACCGGCGTCTCCCATGACGCCGAATTCGCCAAAGGCCTCGCCGCCAAGGGCTGGCTGGCTCCCGAGTATCCCGAAGAATTTGGTGGCCAGCAGCGCAGCGCGATGGAGCTTCAGGCATTCCACGAAGAACTCATGCGCGCGGAAGCACCCATCTACCTGATCGAGACGACGAAGATGGTCGCCGCGATCATTCACGATATCGGCACCCCCCTGCACCAACAGGTCCTCGCGAGTGCCCTCCGCGGCGAAACCACCATCGCGCTGGGGTTCACCGAGCCCGAGTGCGGGTCCGACGTTGCCGCCGCGGCAACCCGCGCTGTGCGAGCCGGCGATGACTGGATCATCAACGGCTCCAAGATGTTCACTACGAACGGTCACATCGCGGACTATGTCTTCCTGTTGGCGCGCACGGATCCCACGGTTGCCAAACATAAAGGCCTCACGATGTTCCTGGTGCCGCTACGCGATCATGGCGTGGAGGCGCAGGGAGTCTGGACGCTATCGGGCGAGCGCACCAATATCACGTTCTATTCCGACGTTCGGATCAGCGACACGTGGCGCATCGGCGAGGTCGACCGAGGATGGCAGGTGCTGCTGTTGTCACTGGAGCACGAGCATGCGTCGGGGTGGGGCCAACACATCGCGCGACTCTTGGACCATGCACAGCAGTGGGCGAGTACGGCGCTCGATGACACCGCGACACCTCGCCTCGCCGATCCCGACGTGCGCCGCCGATTGGCCAGGGTCGCAATGGATCTCGAGGTATCGACACTGCTGGAACGGCGCGGCGTCTGGATGGGCGAGCAGGGCCTGACTGCAACCGCGGAGGGCCCGATGTCCAAGCTGTTCAGCACCGAAGCGCTCGAACGCGCCGCGCAGGACATCAACGAACTCGTGGGCGCGGACGCGCTGCGGAGCTACTTCGACCCGTCGGCTCCCCAGCACGGACGGTTTGAGCAACTCATGCGGTTCTCACTGGGTACCACCATCTACGCAGGCACGAGCGAGATCCAACGATCCATCATTGCCGAGCGCGGACTCGGACTACCCCGTTGACTTCTTCCGCGATGTAGCGGCCTTCGCCCGTGGCGGGGTGGACTTGACGGCCTTGACCGCTTTCACAGCCTTGACGCTGCGTCGAGTGGGCGTCCGTCGGCTCGCCAGCTCGGTTGCCGGCGGGTACGGACTCACCGCGTGAAGGCACCACGACCACATCTCGTCTTCGCTGAGTTCGCCGCCCTCGATCCGGGTGTGCACGACACCGATCTGCGACAAGGACTGCAGGGTCGAATTGAGCAGCATGGTCAGCTGGGCTGCGGTGAGGTCATGACGCACGACGCGGGCTTTGATGCACGCAGTCAAGATCTGAGTGAGCAACCGCATCTGCGGCTGCCAGAACTTGTCGAAGTCGGCGGGCCGGTCGATCTCCAGGCCGAGGTGGTAGATCGTCACCACGTGCCCGCCGGCGAACCGCGACTCCGAGGCACGCGCCAGGAAGCCGCGACAGAAGGCCTCCAGCTGGCCCAACGGCTCCTTCGCCTCCCCCACCTCATGGCGGATGTCGGCGATGAACTGCCGGGTCAGGTTTTCGTAGAGCGCGAGCAGGAGCTCGTCTTTGCCGTCGAAGTGCTGGTAGAACGACCGCAGGCTGAGCTTCGATCGGTCGACGAGATTCTGCACGGTGAAGTCGACGCGACCCGTCTCCTGAACGAGTTCCAGTGCAGCGGCAAGGAAGCGGGAGCTATGGGCCAGGGCCCGCGCGCGCGCCGAACTCAGCCTGCGTTCGACGGTGCGCTCCTGCCACTCCGTATCCGGCGGCTCCGGTGTGGGTTCTGTCCGCTCGGCTGCATTCTCAGGCACGCGAGTCCCCGCCTCCTGTTTCGAGTACGACCATTGTCCGTTCTTGGTATTGCATGTTTCAGCATACGGTGCCTCGACCATGGCGGCGGTCATTACTGGCACGTGTCAGGCACGTCACTAGGGGCGTCCTGTCTCCCTCTGGGAATTCATCCGGATCCGGATTGCGATGCCGCGGCCGACCGTCCCATGAGGTAGCCTGGAAACGGTCATTCTCGCTTGTGGAAATGAGTGCGCCACATACCGAAGCCGACAGGCCCATGTTGAAGGAGTAGAGCGTTGACCGTAGACATCCCCATCGTCTCGCCGGACGACCACCTGGTGGAGCCGGCCGATCTGTGGACCAGCCGCCTGCCCGAGCGCTACCGGGACATCGGGCCGCGGATCGTTCGCACCCGAGGGCGCATGGATCCCACCGTCACGACCGACGTCGTGTTCATCGAGGACACCGACGGTCGTGCCGCGGACATCTGGCACTACGAAGACGCGATCATCCCGATCCCGCTCATCAGTGCGGCCGCAGGCTACGAAATCGACGAGATGGCCACCGACCCAATCACCTACGACGAGATGCGTCCGGGTTGTTTCCGTCCGGCGGACCGGCTCGCCGACATGGACATCGCAGGCATCGAGGCCTCGGCCTGCTTCCCCAATACCCTCGTCCGCTTCTGCGGCCAACGCTTCCTGCACGGCAAGGACAAGGATCTCGCCCTGCTCTGCGTTCAGGCTTACAACGACTTCCAGATCGACGAGTGGGCTGGTGGCTCCAACGGTCGGCTGATCCCGCTCGGCATCATCCCGCTGTGGGACGTCGAACTCGCCGCGAAGGAGGTCGAAAGGGTGGCGGCCAAGGGCATGCACGCCATCTGCTTCTCCGAGCTGCCCGCCCGGCTCGACCTGCCGTCCATCCACAGCGGTTACTGGGACCCCTTCTTCGCCGCCTGCGAGCGAAACCAGGTGGGCATCATGCTGCACATCGGATCGAGTTCCACGCTCACCAAGTCCTCCCCCGACTCTCCGCATGTGGTCACCAGCGCGCTGATGGCAGTCAACTGCACCATCGCGCTCGTCGACTGGCTGTTCTCCGCCAAGCTCATTCAGTTCCCCAAGCTCAAGATCGCGTTCGCCGAGGCGCAAGCGGGCTGGATCCCCTACTACCTGCAGCGAGTCGACGAGGTCTGGGACGACCGTCGGGCCTGGGGCGGTATTCATCCCCTGCTGACGGAACCGCCGAGCAGTCAAGTGCCCGGCCGCATCTGGTTCTCCACCTTCGGCGATCCGGTCGGGTTCCGGTTGCTCGATCTGGTCGGGACCGACCAGCTCATGTTCGAAACCGACTACCCGCACAACGACACCAACTGGCCACGGAGCACCGAGGTCGCCAACAAGGCGACCGAGGGCCTGGACGAGGAAACCAAGCGCAAGGTGCTGTCCACCAACGCGAAGACATTCTTCGGTCTCGTGTAGCGGCCGCTTACTCAGCTCGTCGCGAGGTGGGGCCGCGTCGCCCCACCTCGCGGGGGTGCGAGCGACGGAGCGAAGTCAGACCGACTTCCAGTTCGGTTCACGCTTCTCGACGAAGGCTCGGGGTCCCTCCACCGCGTCCTGGGTGAGTGCCACCTTCATTCGATAGTTCTCCGACAGTAGCTCGGCCTCGTAGATCGGCAGGGTAAGACCCTTGCGAACTGCCATGCGCGTTGCCCGAACCGCAAGGGGGGCATTGCGGTTGAGCGTTTCAGCTATCTCCCACGCCCGGTCCATGAGCATGTCGTGAGCGACCACTTCGGTGACGAGCCCGAGTTCGTACGCACGTTGCACACTCAGTCGTTCGTGTCGACCCATCAAGGCCATGCGCATCGCGACGGGCAACGGCAGGACCCGGGCGAGACGGACGGCTTCCCGCCCTGATGCGAGGCCGATGCTCGTATGGGGATCCATGAAGGTGGCCTGGTCCGAGGCAATCGGGATATCGGCAATGGTGACGAGGTCCAGACCTGCGCCACAGGCAATGCCGTTCACGGCGCAGATGATCGGCTTGGTCATCTGCAGCCACGGTGGTGTCGCTTCCTGCGGCGCATCGAATTGGCGCAGTGAGCTCAGCAAGGGGTCACCTTGGGTGTCGATGCCCATCGCGAACTCGTTGTCGTGGGCGACGGTCTGATTCACGTCGGCGCCGACGCACAGGGCCCGGCCGTTACCCGTGATGATTACCGTCCAGATGTCGGCTGACTTCTCGATGGTGGCGTAGACCTCGGCGAGCTCGGAGATCATCTGGTTGTTGATGGCGTTGAGCACCTCGGGCCGATTCAGGGTCACACACGCCGTGCGATCCCGGACCTCGAACTCGATGGTCGAATAACTCGCTTGCGGCACGCTCACAGCGGATCCGCCGACGGACGGAAGCCGAAGACGTCGTCGAATCGATCGCAATAGCGCGGCCACACGTCGCGGTTTATCAAGCGCGGTGGCGGCTTTCCGTCGAAGATGGTCCGCCACTGCGTGGCGGTGGCCACCCCGATGTGGTGGGCGGCCTCCACGGTGATCCCGGCCGTGTGTGGGCTCGCCACCACGTTGTCCAGCCCGAACAGGGGGTTGTCGGATTTCGGTGGCTCGTCGTGGAAGACGTCGATCCCCGCTCCTGCGATCTGACCGCTTGCCAGCGCGTCGTAGAGGGCAGCTTCGTCGTGCACGCGACCACGTGCCGTGGTGATGAAGAAGGCGGTGCGCTTCATCGAGGCGAACTCGGCTCGACCGATGAGGCCCTCGGTCTCGGCGGTCAGCGGACAGTTCAGCTGGACGAAGTCGGAGCGTTCGAGTAGTTCGGCCAGCACCACCAGCTCGACCCCGCTCCGTTCGGCCGCGACGTCGTCGAGGTAGGGGTCGTGCACCAGGACGTCCATCTTGAACGGGGCGCACAGCTCGACCAGTCGGCGGCCGATAGCGCCCATTCCGACGATCCCGACGGTCTTGCCCAGCAGCTCACTGCCCTGTAGCACCAGCCGATCGCCGAGGTCCCCTCGACGAAGCACGCGATCAGACAGGGTGATCTTCTTGGCCAGATCGAGCATGAACCCCAGCGCATGCTCGGCGACGGCTTCCGCGCCCGGACCCGAGTTGTTGCACACCGCGATTCCGGCTCGGGTGCAAGCCTCGACGTCGATGACGTCATAGCCGGCGCCCGCCGAGCACACTGCGAGCAGTTGCGTGCAGCGTGCGACGAGGTCGGCGCCGGCCAACCACTGAGCGCCCCCGGCGACACCGGCCACGTCGGTGCGAGTGGCGACTTGGTAGCCGTGCGCGGCTTCCAACGACGCCCAGCCCTTGGCCGTGTCGGCAGCCAGGTCCAGCGCGACGACGTCAATCGGGGAGGCGGCAAGAATCTGCCCGGCGACGGGGTCTGTCCACCGTTCGTAGACCAGCCGTGGTTGCACGCTCGAGGTCATCGTCCTGCGACTTTGGGCTTCGCCTGGGCAGCCTTGAACATCTCAGCCAACGCAGGATCGACGTTGGCGTAGTCGTTGCGGGCGACCTTGAGACTGCGGCCTGGGATCGTGTCGTAACCCAGCCGCGCATCCTTGTTCTCCATGTGGAAGAACTCGCGACCGATCGGCAGCCGACGATCCTCGAGGGGCACCTCCATCCATGCCCGCAGGAAGCACCGCGTCCGCTTCGGGTCGGTACTGCTCACGAAGTCGGAGCGCGAATGGCACATCGCGAAGTTGTTCGCGACCGCCGCCTCGCCGGACTCCAGCCTGACTTCGATCTGCTGGCGGATGAGGACCTCCCTGAGCAGTTCGACGGCTTCGGTCTCCTCCGCGGTGAACTCGCGACCCAGCTCGTGCATCGCCGGCAGAATGCTGCTGTAGGTGAAGTTGATGCAGACGCGGCCGTCGACCTGAGAGAAGATCGGGACTTCGTAGGGCGTGATGTCCGGCTGGTCGTCGTACTGCTCGCTGCGGCGATGATGGGGGAAGCCGCGGTAGAGCACGGGCAACAGGTCGGGGCGTTCAGCGAGGATGGTGTTGTGCGCGGCGGGGCCGCTGGCGAACTGGCTCGCACCACCCTCTGCGGCCGGGTAGACGCAGAGCAGGGACAAGATGTCGGCGGCATCGTTGTGCATCGCGAGCTCGGCTCTTGACTTCGTGCCGCGCGCCGGCTGAACGCCGCCAGGCAACACCTCTTCCTGCACCCGCACCATGCGGTCGCCGAGGGAATTGTTCGAGACCAGGTAGCCCAGGTGCGTGCAGAAGGCCCAGTAGATGCGCTCCAACTCTTCGATCGAGTGTTGCTCGACGGGGAAACCGCGTACGACACAGACGCCTCTGCCATTCATCAGCTCCTGGTACAGCCGGGCGAGGTCGTCGTCGAGGTCGGGGTGCCGGGCGTCCGCTGGCGAGATCTCGTCACGGTCCTTGCCTGCCGTGGCATGCAGAATCGACTGCAGCGCAGCGACATTGGCCGAGGACAGGTCGAATGCCACATCCTCCTTGGTCGGGAGATCCGCTCCGGTCCAGGCCATCGGTCCGGTAACGGTGTCGTGGTAGATCGGTGTGGCCATTGCGCTGATCCTCCTGTGATCGGTGTTGCCAACAGTTCAATGCGTGTCGTGGTGCCTGGTGAGGCCGCGGAGTTCGCGGGCACGGGAGGTGGCTGCCTGGGTGAACATTCCGACATCCGTGCCCGCGCTGATGAACTTCAGCCCGAGGTCTGCGAAGTGCTGAAGTTGGGTGACCGACTTGATTCCGGCGATGCCGAAGGCGACGTCGTGCGATCGGCAGGCGGCGGCCACTGCGCCCACGGCCTTCAGGAAGCGGTCGTGCTCGTATTGGCCGTGGATGCCCAGCTCGGCGGTGAGGTCGCTGGGGCCCAGGACGATCATGTCGACACCGTCGACGGCGGCAATGGCATCGCAGGCCTCGACACCGTCCGGCGATTCGATCATCACGGCGACGACGGTCTCGCGTTCCAGCACGGCGGTCAGGTCGGTGGGCGACAACGCCGCGTAGCCGCTGACCGCATTGGGTCCGGCGGCCGACCGGTGCCCAAGCGGTGGAAAACGCGCGGCGTGCACCACGCCCTCCGCTTCGGCCTTCGAGTTCACATGGGGGACAATGACTCCGACGGCGCCGCTGTCGAGGATCCTGGCGATCAACGTCGGCTCCTGGGAGGGCACCCGCACCAGCCCCGAGATGCCTGCACCCAAGGCGCTGACGCACAACATGCCCGCGGTCTCCACCGACGTGGTGGTGTGTTCGAGGTCGACGTAGATGGCGTCGTAGCCGCACGCTGCCGCGATCGCTGGAACATCAGGCGTGCGGGCGTTGATCAGCGCCAGGCACAGGACGAGCTCGTCCTGGGTGAGCGCTGCCTTCAAAGACCCGGCCATCAGCCCACCATAGCTGAGCGAGAACGCTGATTTCCACTCTTACCTCGCTGCCGTTCTCAAATGTGGTAACCATAGTACCCATGGCTAGCAGGAGGGTTGCGATCGTCGGGGCCGCTCTGTCGGATTGCGGCCGGGTCCCAGACAAGACCGCGGTTGCGCTCATGGCGCAGTCCAGCAGGCGTGCCGTCGAAGATGCCGGCCTCACCAAGAGTGCGGTGCAGGGCTTCGGTGCGCACGGCGTCGTGCAGCCGCCGATCGAGGTCGCCGAGCACCTGGGGCTCACGCCGAGCTGGATCGACTCGACGAACGTGGGCGGCTCCTCGTGGGAGGTGATGGCACAGCACTGCGCGTCGGCCATCGCCACCGGGGAGCTCGACGTCGCCCTGCTCACCTACGGCTCGACCGTACGCTCCGACGTCAAGCGACAGCTCCGCGCGTCGACGGCCGTCATGCCTACCTCGGGCCCGATGCAGTTCGAAGCACAGTACGGGCACACGCTGGTGGCCAAGTACGCCATGGTCGCCCGTCGCCACATGATCGAATTCGGGACGACTGCCGATCAACTCGCCGAGGTGGCGGTGGCCGCCCACGAGTGGGCAGCCATGAACGAGGATGCGTTCGAACGGGAGCGGCTCTCGATCGAAGACGTTGCCGCGGCTCCGATGGTCGCCGATCCCTTCACTACCAAGCACATCTGCCTACGTACAGACGGCGGGGGTGCCGTCGTCCTCGCCAGCGAGGACGTCGCCCGCCACTGCGCGAAGGAACCCGTCTGGATTCTCGGGACCGGCAGCGCGGCATCTCACGTCAGCATGAGTCAGTGGAGCGACCTCACCACGTCGGCCGCAGCGAGGTCGGGCGCCGAAGCGTTCCGCAAGGCGGGTGTCGAACCCGCGGAGATCGACGTATGTCAGCTCTACGACTCATTCACCTCGACGGTGCTGCTCATCCTGGAGGATCTGGGTTTCTGCAAGAAGGGCGAGGGCGGTGCGTTCATCGAATCCGGCGCGCTTCGACCGGGAGGCGCGCTGCCGATCAATACCGATGGCGGCGGACTCGCCGCATGCCATCCCGGAATGAGGGGAATGTTCCTGATGGTCGAAGCAGTCCGTCAGCTCCGAGGCGAATGCGGCGAGCGGCAGGTACCCGATGCAAACCTGGCCTGCGTCAGTGCGATGGGCGGCTTCTTCAGCCACAGCGCCACGATGATTCTCGGCAGGCAGTGATGTCGGCCGGGACAGCCGCAGACGACCCCACCCCGGACGAGGACTCAGCTGCGTGGTGGGAAGCGCTAGGGCGCCACGAGTTGATGTTCAACCGCTGCCGCGCGTGCGAACAGCCTTCGCTGTACGCCCGCTCGTTCTGCCCCCACTGCTGGAGCGAGGATGTCGAGCTCGAGCAAGCCAGCGGGCGCGCCACGCTCTATACGTGGAGTGTCGTACATCGCAACGGACCTCCATTCGCCGACCGGGTCCCCTATGTCGCGGCAATCGTGGAGCTGGCCGAAGGACCACGGTTGATGACGATCATCGAGGGCTGCCCCGTGGCCGAACTCCGGGCGGACCTCGAGCTCGTAGTGGCCTATCGAGACAAGCCAAACGGATTGACGCACCACATTTTTCACCCTGATGGGTGGCAACCGGACTAGCCGAGGGCCTCGAGCTCGGCGAGCCGTGGAGCACGCAGGCGCGGGTGGCGTTGCGATCCGGCCTCCAGCTTGTTTCGTTCCACCTTGCCGTTGGCGTTCGTCGGCAGCGGCTCATCCCAGATGACGAGTTCCTCGGGCAGCTTGTACTTTGCCAGGCCCGCCGCCGTCAGGTTTTCGATGACGGCGGTGAACGTCACCACGGCTTGGGCTTCGAGCACGACGGCGACGGCTAGGCGCTCCCCCGTCACCGCGTCGGGCACCGAATAGCCGGCACATTGACGTACGCCGCCCAGTCCATTGATTGCGTCCTCTACCTCCGCGATGGGGATCTTGAGCCCATTGCGGATGACGATGTCGCGGAGTCTGCCCACGATGCGGATTCGCCCTTCGTTGAGCTCGGCGACGTCACCCGTGTGGAACCAACCCTGCTCATAGGCGTGTTCATCGTCTTCTGGGTCGGTATAGCCCAGGAAGGCATGCGGGCCGCGGATACAGCATTCGTTTGGATCCAGTGACGAACCGATCCGGACCTCGACGTCATCGAGTGGCACTCCGTCGTAGGAATGCCGCATTTCCTCACTGTCTCCGCGCAATCCAGAGGTGCTCGTTGGCACCTCCGAGGACCCGTAGGCGCGCATCACGACGATGCCGAAGTCGCGCTCGACTCGTTCGACGACACTCCTGTCGAGCATCGTCCCGCCAACGTAGGCCGCCCTGAGCGGTACTCGTCGGCCTGCTTTGACCGCTTCCTCCAAGATCCGGTCGAGAAGGCGGTCGGGTCCGCCAAACCAGGTGCCGCCGGACGAGGCGAGCAGTTCGGCGGTCGCCGCAGGGCTGAAGCTGTCCTCCAACACCACGGGTGCGTTCAACATCGGACCGATGAACATCACCTGTAGCGCTCCGGTGACAGAAGCGAACGGACTCACCACGAATAGTCTGTCGTCGGAATCGAGGCCCGCGGCGACGATGTGGTTGGTCGCCGCCTTCCCCAACGTGCTCAAGGAGTGGACGACGCCCTTCGGCCTCGAGGTGGTACCGGAGGTGTAGAGCACCAGCGACGGCGCGTCCGCCGCTCGGCGAGATTCGACGGAGGCCACCGATGATGCGGTGCCTTCGGCGGCTGCTCCGGCCAGGTCGATCCACGAGCAGATCTCGTTGACCCCCTCCGTGGTCGCGAGCCAGCTTCGTGGTGCGACTCCCACCTGTGCGGAGGCGCCGGCGGCGATGTCGGCGAGGTGCGCGCGCCCGGCATTGAGTGGTGCGAGCAGCGCCACGGCATCGACCCTCAGGACCGCGTGCACCGCGATCACTGAATCGACGTCGTTGCCGATCGCGAGGAGGACCGGGGTATCGGCCGTAACCCCAAATGACTTCAGCGCCAGCGCAGCCCGATCGATTCTATGATCGAGCTCGCCGTAGCTCAGCGTCTCGGTACGGGTGATCACAGCGGTCGCAGTTGCGTCACGCAGCGCGGCCGAACGAACGGTATCCATTGGACTGGCCGACCAGAATCCGGCTGCCCGGTAGCCGGCTCGCAGCGCGTCGGCGCGCTTGTTGGCTTGATCTAGCAGGCTAGGCGCCGTGTTCATGCCGCCCCTTCGCGTCAGTGACATTCTTACTTCTGTAAATGTAGTGTCTCATTCATGGAAACGATGATTTTCGATCAGAAGGTCGCCATCGTGACCGGCGCCGGGGGCGGTCTCGGACGCTGTCACGCACTTGAGCTGGCGCGGCGAGGCGCCCACGTCGTGGTCAATGACGTGGGTAGCTCCGTCGACGGCACCGGTGGCTCCACCTCGGCGGCATCCGCGGTCGTCGACGAGATCACGGCAGCTGGCGGCTCTGCGGTCGCGAACAGCGATTCCGTGGCAACGCCGGAGGGCGGTCAGGCGATCGTCAAGACCGCGATGGACAACTTCGGCCGCGTGGACATCCTCGTCAACAACGCCGGGATTCTGCGGGACGCCGCCTTCAAGAACATGACTGCTGATCAGTTCGACGCCGTAGTCGAGGTGCATCTCAAGGGCTCCTTCAATCTCACGAGCGCGGTATGGCCGATAATGCGCGAGCAGAACTACGGAAGGATCATCCAGACATCCTCGGGCAGCGGCCTTTTCGGCAACTTCGGCCAGGTGAACTACGGAGCGGCGAAGATGGGACTCATCGGCATGATGAACGTCCTGGCGATCGAGGGCGCAAGAAACGGCATCGCCATCAACGCGATCGCACCCATCGCCCGCACTCGGATGACCGAAGCCATCATGGGAGAAGCCGCGGCCAAGCTGGATCCTGAACTGGTGACACCGGTGGTGATCTACCTGGCGCACGAGAGCTGCGACCGAACCGCGCACATCTACTCGGTCGGCGGTGGCATGGTCAAAAGAGTGTTCATCGGCGTTACCGCGGGGGTGGAGGATGTCGGCCTGACACCCGAGTCGGTAGCGGCCTCCATCGCGACGATCGACGATAGCGGCCGCTTCACGATTCGTGGCGGCCTCGCAGGCTGAGCTCAGTATCCGCGGAACTGCGGTGGTCGGCGCTGCACGAACGCAGCGATTCCCTCCCCATGGTCATGCGTCCCCGCAACCAACTCCTGCGCCGATGCCTCCTGTTCGAAGGCACGGTTGCGATCCGACTCCGAGGCGACCAGCAGAAGCTTCTTGGTCATGGCCATCGACATCGTTGGCCCCTGCGCGAGCCGGCCGACGAGCTCGTCGGCGACTCCGGCCAGCGTTTCGGGAGACGCCACGCGGTTCACGATGCCGAATCGCTCACACGTTTCGGCGTCGACGGCGTCGCCGAGCAGCAGCAGCTCCGTCGCACGCCGTAGGCCAACGACCCTGGTCAGCAAGTGCACCGCCCCCGCGTCGGGCAGGATGCCCCGACGCACGAAAACCTCTACGAGGTTGGCGGTTTGCGACATCACCACCAGATCGCAGGCCAGCACCAGGCTGGCTCCAGCTCCGGCCGCAGTGCCCTGTACGGCCGCAACCACCGGCTTCTCGCAGTCCAGAATCGATGCGATCAGACGCTGCCAACCCTGCTGCAGCATGCGAGCGACGTCCCCGACCCTCCGCGCAGGCTCTGTCGGTGCGGGTGCGGCCGACGACGGCGACAGCGATGCGCCGGTGCAGAAGTGCCGGTCACCGGTCGAGCGCAGCAGGATCGCACGCACCTCCGGGGACCCACTGAACTCGACGAAGGCGTCAGCGAGCGCATCACGTGTCTGCGGTGTCAGCGAGTTGGCCGCTTCCGGGCGGGCAATGGTCAGCACCCCGACTCCCCGCGCGTCGACCGACTTCGTCATCCCCAGCGCTTCTATTGACATGGAGTCCACCTCCTGTAAATGTTCGTTCTCATATTCGGGTATCGTGTTTCCGTAGGTTACGTCGTGGCGTGAAGAGGAGTGTGTGGGATGGCTGAGTCGGGACGGATCACCGACGAGGGTGTCGCCCGGCTAAGAGCCACCATCGGTATCGCCGTCCCTCATACCCAGCCGCCGCACTACTACCGCCCAAACGACGATGCCTTCCGCCACGTGGCGGAGAGCTACGGTGACCCCAACCCGCTGTGGTCGGATGCGGAGTACGCGGCGAAGTCCCGCTGGCAGGGCACCATCGCTCCGCCGGCGCTCATCGGTGGCGACACGCTGGTCGGTGAGGACGAAGTGACGTCACTGTCCGACGAGGACCGCGCGCTCACCAAAGGCGATCCGTTGCGGGGCGTTCACGCGTTCTACGCATCCTCATCGCGCGAGTGGTGGGCGCCGTTGCGTCCCAACAAGCGGGTCTTTCGCCGCAACGCGCTCGTCGCCGCCCTGGACAAGGCGAGCGACTTCGCAGGGCGAGCCGTACACGAGTGGTCCGCCCAGGTATTCGCCGACGAGGACGGCACGATCCTGGGTGGGCAATACCGCAACATGATTCGCACCGAGCGGACCAAGGCGCGGGAGCGAAAGAAGAATGCTGCGGTCGAACTCAAGACCTGGACTCCCGACGAGCTGGCGGCGATCGACGAGCTCTATGCCGCCGAGCAGCCGCGGGGTGAGAAGCCCCGCAATTGGGAGGACGTCCAAGAAGGCGACGACATCGGCCCGTTGACGAAGGGCCCACTGACCGTTACCGACATGGTCTGTTGGCACGTCGGGATGGGCACCGGCATGTACGGCGTGCGGCCACTTCGGCTGGCCTGGCAGAACCGGCAGCGGATCCCGCGCTTCTACGGCCCCAACTCGCAGGGCGTCCCCGATGTTCAACAGCGCGTCCACTGGGATCCGGAGGCAGCGCGAGAAGCAGGCAATCCCAACACATTCGACTACGGGCGGATGCGCGAGACATGGTTGATCCACCTGTGCACCGACTGGATGGGCGATGATGCCTGGTTGTGGAAGCTGGATTGCGAGTTCCGCTTGTTCAATTACGTCGGTGACCTACAGACGTTGCGCGGCACGGTAATCCGCAAGTACCTCGCCGACGGTGGGCGTCCGGCAGTGGACGTCAGTCTGTCAGCGACGAATCAACGCGGCGACGTCACCGCTCCGGGCCAGGCAACCATTCTGCTGCCGAGCCACGAGCATGGGCCGGTGAAGTTGCCGGATCCGCCAGGTGGTGCGAGCAGCCTTCACGAACTTCTCGGCGCCGTTGCCGCCGACTTCGCGGGCAGGTAGCCAAGGCGATGACGTACGACACCGTGCCCGGCCTGATCGCGGCGCTCGACGGGCCAACGCTGCACCTGACCCTCGATCGGCCGGCCCAGCGCAACGCCGTGGACGACGTCATGCTCGACGCACTCATCAGCCATGTCGAGGCGGCTGGGCAGGACGAGCAGGTTCGGGCCATCCGCATTGACGCCGTTGGTCCCGACTTTTGCGCGGGCGCCGATCTCATCGCGCGGAATGCGACCACGGCGCGCAAGCCGCGAGTGGGCAGCATGCAGCGTCGGTTGCCCAGCAAGGCCAATCGCCTCATCCCCCTGATGACGGAAGTCCAGACCCCGATCGTCTGCGTCGTCCAAGGGTGGACTGCCGGCCTCGGGTTTCACCTTGCGCTGGCAGCAGACTTCTGTGTCGCGGCAGACGACGCGCGTCTGTGGGAGCCGTTCATGGCGAGGGGCTTCACCCCTGACAGCGGCGCCGCCTGGTTGCTGCCGCGGCTCATCGGGCTGGTGCGCAGCCGGCAGCTGTTGATGCTGGGCGAGGAATTGAGCGGTGCGACGGCGGCCGAGTGGGGCATCATCCACGGCGCCTATCCTTCTGCCGAGCTGAGTGCGGCGGCTGACGACCTCGTCACCCGATTGACATCTGGACCGACGGTCGCTCTCGGTCTCACAAAGTGGTTGCTGCACAGCGGAAATGGGCTCGACCTAGACCGCCACCTGCAGAACGAAGCGTTGGCGCTGGAGCTTTCGAGCCGCAGTGACGACTTCCGGGAGGGCTTGACCGCCTTTCGCGAGAAGCGGGCACCGCTGTTTCAGGGCCGATGAGCCGCATCCAGATCCACCCCGACACCGACCTCGACGATGCCGTCGCCGCCGTCTCGGCCTGGGTCGAAGTCGAGCTTCCTGGAGAATGGCGCGCGGCGGCGCGGCATGGCCCCGCCGCCCTTCGCGCCGTCCGATCATCGGAGCAGTACCGAGCTTGGTATCCAACCTTCGCGTTGTCCGGCCTGGTGGCGCCGACATGGCTGCCGGAGCACGGCGGGTTGGGCGTGCACGCCCGCGTGGCGGATGCGGTGCAGACCGTGCTCGAGCCCTTCAACCTCTACCGGCTCAACCAGCTAGGTCTTCACAACGCTGCCGCCGCGCTGTTCAGCCATGGGAGCGAAGAGCAGCGAGGCAGGTTCCTGCCACCCATCGTGCGCAACGAGCAGTCGTGGTGTCAGCTGTTCAGCGAGCCCGGCGCCGGCTCGGACTTGGCGTCGCTCGCGACGCGCGCGGTGCGCGACGGCGCCGACTGGGTCGTGACCGGGCAGAAGGTCTGGACCACGTCAGCGGACACCGCGGACTTTGGAATGCTGTTGGCCCGCACCGATCCCGATCAGCCAAAGCACGCAGGCATCACGTACCTAATCCTGGACATGCACCAACCCGGCGTTCAGGTCCGACCGTTGCGGCAAGTCACCGGCGAGACGGAGTTCAACGAAGTCTTCCTGGACGAAGCGCTGGTGCCCGACACCAACCGCGTTGGCGGCATCGGGGACGGCTGGACGGTTAGCGCCTCGACGCTCGCGAGTGAGCGTCAGATGGTCTCCGGTACGGGCTCCGGTGGGATCGGGCGCCTTGGCGGGTCCAGCGCCGAGCGGCTCATCGAGGTGGCCCGCGAGAACGGTCGGTGGGACGACCCGGTCGTGCGGCAGAAGGTCATGACGCTGTGGGCAGAGGAGCTCACTCGGGGCTGGACCAATGAGCGCGTCCGGTCGGCGCTGGCAACCGGACAGTCCCCCGGGGCGGCCTCGTCCATCGGCAAGGTCCACCAGGCGACCTTGAACCAGCAGATCCAGGATTTGATGGTCGACTTGCTGGGCACCCGCGCGCTCGCATGGCCCGCCGCCGACGACGCGGATGCCCTACCCCGTGAAGTCCGCGGCATGATGCGCAGCCTCGCCAACGGAACCGAGGGCGGGACAACCGATATCAACAAGAACATCCTCGGCGAGCGGGTGCTCGGCCTGCCAAGGGAGCCCGATCCCTGGAAGGGCGCACCGTGGAAAGAGGTGCCACGGTCATGACCGAATACCAGCGACTGAGCGTCGAAGTCACCGACGGGATCGGGTGGCTGATCCTGAACCGCCCCGAGGTCGGCAATGCCTTCGACGCATTGATGCTCGATGAACTCGAGTCCGCGTGGGCCGAGCTTGATGCGGACCCCGCCGTCCGGGTCATCGTGAACACCGCGAACGGCAGGTCCTTCTGTACGGGAATGGATCTGGCGCAGATCGCCCGCGACAAGGACGCGATGCGCCGGCACTCGCGCCGGACCCGCGATGCCCAGCTGCGCATCTCCTCATGGCAATGCGATGTGTGGAAGCCGGTGATCGCCGCCGTCAACGGGGTCTGCGCCGGCGGCGGTCTGCACTTGGTCGCCGACGCCGACATCGTCATTGCCGCAGACACCGCCACCTTCGTCGACCCCCACGTCTCCGTCGGACAAGCCGTGGCCTACGAGGCGATCACCCTGATGCGCACCTCACCGATGGAGGCGATCACCCGAATGGCGTTGACGGGCAGTACCGAACGGCTGACGGCGCAACGGGCCTACGAAGTCGGAATCGTCGGAGAAATCGTGGCCCCCGACCAACTCCGAGCCGCCGCGCTACGGATGGCCACGGCGGTGGCAGCGAACTCCCCTACCGCGATGCGGGCAACAAAGAAGGCGCTGTGGACGTCGCTGGAGGTCGGCCTGGCGGATGCTCGCCGCGCCGGCTGGGCCTTCGTCACCGACATGCGCGGCCATCCCGATCAGACCGAGGGCCCGCGCGCATTCCTTGCCAAGCGACCACCCCAGTGGCAACCCCTCAACAGCGGCGTGACAGTGGAGGCACGATGACGACACCAGAGCAGGGCAACCCCTACGAGCGCCTGATCGTCGAGCGTCGCGGGCCGGTCGGATGGATCATCAACAATCGGCCAGAACGACTCAACGCGTACGACGCCCTGATGCGTCAGGAATTCCGGCGGGCCTGGACCGAACTGGACTCCGACCCAGACGTCATCGTCATCGTCCACACCGGCAATGGACGCGCATTCCAGACGGGCGCCGACATGTCCGACATGGACGGCGATGCCATTCTGCAGTTCGAGGAGACGGTGCGAACCCTCGACCTCGGCCTCACGTCGTGGCACATGAACGTCGGCAAACCCGTGATCACCGCGGTCAACGGCGTGTGCGCGGGCGGCGGCCTCCACTGGGTCGCCGATGCCGACATCGTCATCGCCTCGTCTAACGCGACGTTCGTCGACCCGCACGTATCGATCGGACACGTCAGCGCGCTGGAGACCATCGCACTCATGCGAAAGATGCCCGCCGAGGCGGTGTTACGCATGGCGCTCGTCGGTAGCCACGAGAGGCTCACCGCCCAGCGCGCGTACGAGCTCGGCATGATCAGCCAGGTCGTCGACCCGCCGGAGCGGCTCCGCGAGGTCGCGCAAGAACTCGCAGAGAAGGTGGCGCGCAATTCACCAGCTGCGATGCGAGCGACGAAACGCGCGCTCTGGGGCGCACTCGAACATGGCCTGACCGACGCTTGCAAGGTAGGTGCCGACCACCTCACCTCGATGTGGGGGCACCCCGATCAGGAAGAAGGACCTCGATCATTCGCCGAGAAGCGCGCCCCGGAGTGGCAACCGTTGGGCCCCACGCCATGAATCTCGTGGAGCTACTCGATGGGATACCGGACGACGCGGTTCACACCCTCGACGACACCGTCGGCCGCGCGGCGCTCGTCAGCAGCGCCGACGAGCTTCGGACGATCCTCCAGGGACTGGGCCTACTGCCAGGGCAGGTCGTGGCCGCCATGCTTCCCAACGAACCGACCACCGTGGCAGCGCTCTTCGGCACCTGGCGCGCCAACGGCGTGTACACCCCGCTCAATCCACGCACGGTCGATCACGAACTCGAGGACCTCCTCGAGACGCTGCGCCCAGCGGCGGTGATCACGACAGCCGCACTCGCACACCGCTTCGACACCTACCAACACCGCGGACTTCACGTCATCACCGCGGACGACCTCGGCTGGGCCGCGCACCCATCGTCTGAACCGCCGGGGGAGCTGCGCTCCTACGATGACGGCGTCGCGCTGCTGCAGTTCACGTCGGGAACCACCGGACGGCCCAAACCCGTACCACTGCGCCACGCAACCGTTCTGGATCTCATCGACCGGCTGCTCGCGACGCTCCGCGGAAACCGCGCCCGAGTTGCCGACAAGGCCCCGATGCCCAACGTCGTCCCCGTCTCCCTCTCGCTCTGGGCGGGCATCTACCAGATCCTGTTCGCGTTTCGCGCCGGCGCGGGAGTCGTTCTGATGGACCGCTTCTCGCCACAGTCGTTCGCCACGCTGGTGCGGCGCTACCAGATCAAGTCGACGGTTCTTCCGCCCGCTGCGCTGACGATGATTCTGCAGGACGAAGACGTGACCGAGCTGGCTCCGCTGCGGATCGTGCGGAGTATCACCGCTCCGCTGTCGCCGGTGCAGGGCCGCCGCTTCAAGGACAGATTCGGCGTCGTCGTGCTCAACTCCTATGGGCAGACGGAGCTGGGCGGCGAAGTCGTCGGCTGGAACGCCGCCGACGCCAGGGCCTTCGGCGAAGACAAGCTTGGCTCGGTCGGTCGCCCACTGGCGGGAATCGACGTCTCGGTGGTCGCCGACGAAATCCTGGTGCGCACCCCGACGACCGCCGCACGCAAACTCGATCCGGCCTTCCATGATCGGCTGACCGACGACGGCTGGTTTCACACCGGCGACCTCGGCTGGTTCGACGAGGACGGCTTCCTGTGGCTCGATGGACGTGTCTCGGACATGATCAACCGCGGCGGGCTCAAGGTGTTTCCCGGACAGGTCGAGGACGTGCTCATCGCGGCACCCGGTATCCGCGATGTAGCGGTGGTCGGCGTCCCCGATGACCGTCTGGGCGAGGTGCCATGGGCCTTCGTGGTCCGTGGTGACGAGGGACCGAACGACGCCGAGTTGGTGGCTTGGTGTCGCGAACGTCTGACGCCCTACCGGATTCCGACGCGCATCGTCGACGTGGAAGCGCTCCCCCGCAACGAGGTCGGCAAAGTGGTCAAGCGCGACTTGGTCGCGTTGGCTGAGCGGATCACCGCCGAGCCGTGAGCATCCCGTCACGCGGGCATGCGGGGATCACCGGAAGGTCGCGCGCAGCTCCTTCTTGAGCACCTTCCCGACGAGGCTGCGCGGCAACGCGTCCACGAGCTCCACCCGCTCCGGATGCTTGTGCCGACTCAAGCCATGCGTGGAGCAGTGCTCGACGAGCGACTGCAACGACACGGCGCTGCCGGGCACGGGTACGACCACTGCGCAGACTCGTTCGCCGGTGCGTAGGTCGGGCACTCCGATGACCGCGACGTCGGCGACACCCGGATGTGTCGCGAGGACGTTCTCCACCTCCAGCGCCGAGATGTTCTCTGCGTTTCTGATGATGGCGTCCTTGATGCGACCCGTAATCCGGACGTAGCCATCGGAGTCGACCATGCCCAAATCGCCTGTGCAAAACCATCCTTCGTCGTCGAAGGCGGCCGCGTTCAACGAGTCGTCGACATATCCTGCGAAGCACTGCGGGCCCTTGAGCCGCAACTCGCCCTCCTGTCCAACGCCGACCTCGTCACCGGTGGCGTCGACGACGCGCACGGTCACGCCATTCACCGGAGCCCCGACGGTGTAGTCGAGCACCTGTGGGCCGTCATCGATCGCTGGCGACGTCGCGACCGGAAACTCGGTGAGTCCCCACGAGTTCGCGATGCCCGCCACGTTGAACGTTTCTCTCACCTGGCGTCCCAGCTCAGGGGTGATCGGCGCGCCACCGGCCAAGCACGCACGCAGCGCCGGGAACAACGGCTCATCGCCATGGGCTCGTTGGGCTGCCAAGAACGCCACGTAGAACGGGGTCGCACTGCCGAGGAACGTGGGGTGCTGTGCCGCGATGGCGAATGGGCTTGTCTCCGGGTCGAACGCCTCGAACAGCGTGAGCCTCATATTCGTCAGCAGACAACTCGCCAACATGGTGGCACCGCCGATGTGTGAGACGGGGAACGCAACGGGGTTGACGTCGTCGGCGTGGGAGCCGACCAGTCGAACGACACCGGACGAACTCGCCATCACCGAACCGTCGGTGTGGCGAACGCCCTTGGGCGCGGCGGTGGTCCCAGACGAGTAGTAGATCCAGCGAACCGCATTGCTCGGAGCAGGCGGCTCCGGCAGTGCCCCGACGTCACCGCTCGGCAATCGGAGGGCACCCGCGGTGGGCACCGCCTCGTGATCGACGATGACGACCTCGAAACCCTGCTGCACGGACAGCGCGCGCGCCAACTGACCATGGGCGAATCCGCGCCACGACTCCGGCACTAGCAGGAACTCGGTCGCCACCTGATCGGTGATGAAACCGACCTCGCGCTCCCGCAGGATGGGCACGATCGGGTTCTGCACGGCACCAAGGCGCGCCAAGGCCGCCATGACGACCAAGGCCTCGAGAGTGGTGGGAAGCTGCCACGACACAACGCTTCCCGCGCCGATCCCGGTTTCGGCGAACGCCGCGGCACATGCGCACGCGGCGTCATGGAACTCGCCGGTGGTGAGGCTGCGCCCGTGTTGGTCGACGAGAAGCGGCCTGTTCGGATCGAGCTGGGCCGCTCCTGAAATCAACTGCCAGTAGGTCCCAGGCTCGGTTGTCACGAGCTCGGCAGCCGCAGCCGACGCTTCGCCAGAATGTTGTGCATCACTTCCGAGCTTCCCCCCGACACGGTGTACGCGCGCGACCACAGCCAACACTCCCGCAACCGGTCTCGCGCATGCGACACCTCGCTGTTCTCGTCCAACGCGGAGATCGCCGACGACGCGAGGGCCGCACCGAAGGCGGCCACCGTGTGATAGGTCTCGGCGAAGCTGATCTTCGCGATCGCTGCGTCTCCCTCGGCGTCGGCGCCCACGATCATTCGCTCGACGTGATCGTCGATGAACGCCTTGGCAACCTCCGCCTCGACGGCCAGTTCGGCGATCTGCTGCCGGATGTCGGCGAGTTGGAGAGCAGGACCTCCGTCGACCTCCAGGTGCCGGGCGACCATGATCAGATCCTCCACCAGCAGATCCAGCAGTGCGACGTTTCCGCCGATGCTGAATCGTTCGAATTCCAGTCCCGCCATGATGATCGACCAGCCTTGCCCGACTTCGCCAACCACCGATTCGCCGGGCAGCTGCACGTCGTTGAGGAAGACTTCGTTGACCTCGATCGAGTCACCCAGTGTCCGAATCGGACGAACGTCGACTCCGTCGGCGGACATGGGCACCAGGAACATGGTCAACCCGTGATGTCGCACAGACCCGGGATCGGTTCGGACCAACGCCAGGCCCATGTTCGCCCAGTGGCCGTCGGTGATCCAGATCTTCTGCCCGTCGAGCGTCCAGGTCCCGTCGGAGTGGGCGGTGCCGCGTGTGCGTACCCCGGCGATGTCACTGCCGGCATCGGGTTCGCTGAGCAACTGGCACCAGACGTGCTCGCCGCGCCGGATGCACGGTAGGTAGGCGACCTTCTGCGGTTCGGACCCGAAATGCAGCAGCACGTGTGCGGCCAGGTTGCTCTGGTCGATCGGCCTGGGCGCGCGGGCGCGCAGGATCGCCTCGCTGACGATGCGATCGTGCAGCGGATGGTGGTCCGCCCGGCCGCCGTGCTCCACCGGCCAGTCGCCACCGACGAACCCTTCGGCGTACAACGAGCCCAACCACGCTCGCAGCAGAGCCTCTTCGCGCGCGTCGTCCGGAGCACGACATCCCTCGCGAGCCACTATCGGCGGCGCGTTGTCCGCAATGAAGGTGCGCACCCGGTCGCGGAATGCGTCCAGGTCCCGGTTGCTGGGCCGCGGCCGCTGACTGCTCACCATCCGGACACCTCGGCCAGTAGCGCCCGGCTAGCTCGCGCGGTGCCGAACAGCCAGGCGTCGACGGACGCCCGACGAAGCTCGTGATGCAACGGGTACTCCCAAGTGAAGCCGATACCCCCGGACAATTGCATGCACTCATCGACGGCGTCGGTGACCTTCGCCGCGACGAAGGCGTGGGCGGCCGCGGCGAGCGCTTCGGCGCCATGCCCTTGGGCCGCCGTCCGCGCGGCCTTCATGACGATCGCGCGCGCCTTCGCCTCCAACACCACCAAGTCCACCAATCGGTGCTGGATGGCCTGAAAGCTGGCGATCGGCGCACCGAAGGCCACCCGCGACCGCAAGTAGTCCGTCAGCCGCTCTACGGCCTGCGACAGCGCCCCGAGCGCGTCAGCGCTGATCAACAGCTGGGCCACGACCCGCAACTCGGAGGCGCGCGCAGCGTCACCGAGCTGAATGCCGGTCGCGGCGGAGACATCGATGCACCAGCTCGTTCGCTCGACGTCGAGCGACTCTCGGTCAGGGCGGCGGGGCAGCTCCTGCGCCGCCTCGAACAGTTCGAGGCCGTTCGTCGTCGCGATCACGAGGATGTCCACCGAATCGCCGTCGATGACGCGGACCGTCGGGAACTGCGTCCCGCTCGAGGGCGCCACCGCGAAACCTCCGACCTTCGCCCCCTTGAGCAGAGCGGGCAGCCAGCGCTCACGCAATTGGTCAGGCGCGGTGGCCATCGCGGCAGCAGCGACGGCCGAGCCTAGCCATGGCGTGCGGTCGTGCGCCCTACCGAGCTCTTCGGCGATCACGCAGCTCTCAACCGGGCGCCACCCCGAGCCCGACAGGTCCTCATCGACCAACAACCCGATCCAATCCATCGCAGCGACGTCCTGGATCGAATGCTTCTCGCCGCGCTCGGCTAGGAACTCTCGCGCAGATCGTCGTAGGAAGTCGAGATCGACGTCGTCGTCATCCATCTGCCGGCTAGCCTCGCGCAAGCAGCTGGTCAGCGTTACCGCGCATGATCCGTCGCTTGCTCGCCTCATCGAGCGGGTCGAGCAGCTTGACGAAGTCAGCCGGCTCAGCCATCCCCTCCGCGTGCGGGAAGTCCGAGCCCATCACCAGGCAGTCGTCGTAGCCGAGGCTGGTGACGATTCCCGGGATGTCGTCCTCGGGATAGGGAACCACCCGGACGTGTCGACGGAAGATGTCTGACGGTCGCTCGACGAGCTTGCCGCCTATCCATGGTCCGTTGCGGCCCATGCCACGGCTCTTGTCCATGTGCCGGACGAATTGCGGGACCCATTCTGCGCCGTGCTCGGCGACGAGGACGTTCAGCCCCGGGAAGCGGCCGAACAGGTTGTCGAAGATGAGCGCGGACAGGGTGTCTTCGATGGGGCGCTGGCCGTAGATGTTCATCCACTGCCACGCCGACATGTGCCATGACGCGGGGTTCGGGTTGTGGCCCCAAGCGGGTGAGATCGCGTCGAAGTACCAGAACGGCTGGATGTGGAAGGCCAGGACGCAGCCAGCCTCCTGTAGACGCGCGTAGATCGGGTCGAAGTAGGGGTCGCCGGGCGACCGTCCATAGGCAGGGCCCGTCGGCAGCAAGACCATCCGGGCGCCCTGCTCGATGATCGCCTCCGTCTCCGCGATCGCGGAGTCGAGGTCGCGCAACGAGAGCAGGGCAGTGGCAAACAGTTTGTCCTGATGGTTGAAGCCCCACGTCTCGTCGAACCAGCGGTTGAACGACCGGATGTTGGCGTACAGCGCCTCGGTATCGTCGACCCAGTGCTCGGCCGCCAACGCCAGGATGGACGGGAAGAGCACGACACGCTCCACGTTCTGCTGCGCCATGAGCTCGAGGCGTGGTGCGCGCTCGACGAACTCGGGGCGCATGGGCTGAGGCTCGTAGGTTTCGTCGGGGTTGCCCGACCCCATCTGCTTGAGCATCTCCTTCAACGAGCCCGGCCGATAGGCGAGGTCGAAGCCCAGCCCCCCCTCGCTCTGGAAAGTTGCGATGCGGTGGCCGGCAAGGATGACCTCTTGGCCGTCGGCTCCGCGGATCGGCAGGATCGTCCGGTCGAGGAACTGCTTGGGCAGATAGCGGGTGAAGGAGTCCCGAGTTTCGTAGCAGTGCGTGTCGCAGTCAAAGATTCCGTAGTCAAGCGTCGTCATTGGCGTCAGCTCCCTTTTCACACTGAGAATGACCATGCTCAGTTTCAAGAAGGATACTATCCTCGTTTGGGAACTGCCCATCCCGGTTCGGCGCAACTCCATACGCTCATCCGTGAAGAGGACGCGAGGTACGCGAAGTACATGCCATTCCCTGAGCTCAGTCCGACGATCCCAGCGCTGTTGCAATCCAGCGCGTCGCGCTACGGCGAGAAGGCCTTCCTCGTCTCCGGTGGCCACACGCTGACCTACGCCGAGTTGGACCGACGGTCCGCCCGGCTAGCCGCATCGCTGCTCGCCGAGGGCATCGGCAAGCGCGACCACGTCGGCATCCTGATGCCCAACAGCAGCGATTGGGCCATCGCATGGTTCGCCGTCACCCGCATCGGAGCGGTTGCCGTGCCCGTCAACACCTTTTACCGGGCCAAGGAACTCGCGTGGACCGCGCACCATGCCGATCTGCGGGCGCTGCTGGTGTGGCCGAGTTTTCGCACCCACGACTACCTCGCGCGGTTGGAGGAGGCCCTTCCCGGACTTGCCGACCACCGTGCGCCGGGAGCATTGCGGCTCGCCGCCGCGCCCTATCTGCGCACGATCGCGGTGTGGGGCCCCAACGATCGCAGTTGGGCGACGACGATCATCGACGACAGCTCCGCGATCGCCGGCGATGCCGAAACAGCTTCGGCCGCAGAGCTTCTCAGCGACGTCGAAGCCTGTGTGACCCCCGCCGACGACGCGATGATCATCTATACCTCGGGCAGCACCGGTGACCCGAAGGGGTGCAGACACAGTCACGGCGCTCTGGTCCGGCACACCCACAGCCTCACCTCGATCTACGTCGTGACGCACGACGACGTGATGTTCACGTCCATGCCGTTCTTCTGGGTGGGCGGGCTGATCACGGGATTGCACGCGGTCATCCACCACGGCGCGACCCTGGTGACACAGCCGGCGTTCGATGCCGCGGAGGCGCTCGAGCTGATCGAGCGCTACCAGGCGACGATCACGCTCGGTTGGGCTCAGCAGGGCAGAACGCTCGGCGAGCACCCGGACTTCACCCGACGCGATCTGTCTTCGGTGCGCCGCACCAGCATGCCGGCGATGGTGCCGCCCGATCGCCGGCCCCCTCCGACCGGGTCGGATTCGTTGGGGATGACCGAGTTGTGCGGCAACCACCTTGGCGCCGACCCCTACGTCGCGCAGCCGGAGTATCGACGCGGCACGTTCGGGCCGTCCATCGACGGACTGACACACCGCATCGTCGACCCCGAGACCGGCCGAGAGACGCCCATCGGTGTGGTGGGCGAGATCTGGGTCCGGGGCTATTCCCTGATCCAGGGGCTGTACAAGCGCGAGCGCGAGGACGTCTTCACCGCGGATGGGTTCTACCGCACCGGCGACGTCGGATTCGTCGACGCCGACGGCTGGTTTACCTACACCGGCCGACTCGGAGACATGATCAAGACCAGCGGGGGCACCAATGTCACCCCGGCAGAGGTCGAGGCGGCGCTCACCGCATACGACGGGGTCCTGGAGGCCTACGTCGTCGGCGCGACCGACGGCGACCACGGTGCGGTCGTCGCCGCCGCGGTGGTGGCCCGCCGGGACACCGTGCTCGACGGTGAAACCCTGCGCAAACAGCTCCGCAGCGAGCTGTCCGCCTACAAGGTGCCCAAGTTCATTTGGGTGGCCGCCAAGCACGAGCTGCCCTTTACCGACACCGGCAAGATCCATAAAACTGCGCTCGCTGACCAGCTCAGCCGTCTGATCGCGCACTGAGTGGGTGAGGCGTGACAGTTGAAGGTCACCAAGAGCTTCGCGACGGCGTGCGCGACTTCCTCCGCGCGCGATCTCCCAGCAGTGCCGTACGCACGTTGATGGACACCGACGTCGGCTACGACCGCAAGGTCTGGCAGCAGATGGCACGCGAGCTGGGGTTGCACGGCATCCCGATCCCCGAGAAGTTCGGTGGGGCTGGCGGCGGCATGGCCGAGTTGGCCATCGTGTTCGAAGAGATGGGGCGTGCACTGCTGTGCGCACCGTTCTTCTCGACCATTGGGCTGGCCGCTCACGCATTGATGACCAGTGGCGACGACGAGATGATGGCGCGGCTGCTTCCCACCTTCGCGGACGGCTCGACGATTGCGACGTTGATCCTCAACGGTGAGCTCGCGCCGTGGAGCGCGGCCGCCGTCACGCTGACCGCAACCCAGACCGGCCGGACACACCACGTCGACGGCACCGCGGCCATGGTGCTCGACGGCCACGTAGCCGACGTCATCCTGCTCGCCGCCCGCACCGCGGCCGGGATGTCGCTCTTCGCCGTGGACGGTGCGGCCACGGGCCTGCGACGTGTGCGCCAACGCAGCCTCGACCGCACCCGAAAGATTGCCGAACTGCGTTTCGACACCGTCGCAGCCAGGCCGATCGGTACGGACGGTGGCGCCGAACCGGGTTTGCAGAGGACGTCGGACTTGGCCATCATCGCGCTGAGCGCCGAGCAGGTTGGAGGTGCCCAACGATGCCAAGAGATGGCAGTCGACTACGCGAAACATCGTGTGCAGTTCGGTCGCCCCATCGGCAGTTTCCAGGCCGTCAAACATCGCTGCGCCGACATGCTGGTCCGGGTTGAGTCAGCGAGATCGGCCGCGTGGCACGCGGCCGCGGTCGCAGCCAACGCGGACGAGGACGTCGCGACTGCGGCTTCCGTGGCCAAGCTGTGCTGCTCCGGGGCGTTCCTCAGGACGGCAGTCGACAACATGCACGTCCACGGCGGCATCGGCTTCACGTGGGAGCACGATGCGCACCTCTACGTTCGCCGAGCGAAGGCAAGTCAACTCATGTTCGGGAGTCCCACCATGCATGCCGAACGACTCGCCCGACTCATCGATGTCCACCGGGATCAGAAGCTGTGACCGGTATGAGCACCAGTTTCCAACCAACGCAGGGAGCCAACACATGAATCCATCCTTCTCGTTTGAACTGCCCACCCACCGGGTGGAGCACGCGGACGAATTCGTCACGGCCGCAGCCATCGCCGAGGTCACCCGGGAGGCGGAGTCCGCGGGCTTCGCTGCCGTGCACGTGACCGACCACCCTGCTCCCGACGCGAAATGGCTGGATCACGGCGGTCACCACGCCCTCGACCCGTTCGTTGCCCTCTCGTTCGCGGCAGCAGCGACCTCGACCATCAAACTGCTCACCAACATCTACGTGGCCGCCTACCGAAACCCGTTCCTGGGCGCAAAATCGGTACAGAGTCTCGACGTCGTCTCCGGCGGAAGGCTCATACTCGGGACCGCGGCCGGCTACCTGAAGCCCGAATTCGCCGCTCTTGGCATCGATTTCGCTACCAGAGGCGCGTTGCTCGATCAAGCCCTCGACGTTCTCGTCCAAGCGCTGACAGGTGCGGACACCGCCTACGACGGTGTCGACTTCTCGGCACGGGGAGTACGACTCCGACCGCTTCCGGTCTCACGGCCGCACCCGCCGATCTGGATCGGCGGGAACAGCAAGGCCGCCGTGCGGAGAGCCGTCTCGAAGTACCAAGGCTGGGCACCTTTCGCGACGGCCGGCTACGCGAAGAGTTCTCGTACGGCCGAGATCTCCGACGTCGGCGACCTCGAGGCCGCGATCGGCTGGGCTCGCGAGTATGCCCGGGAAATCGGCCGCACCGAACCCCTCGACATCTGCTTCTCGGCGGGGAGCTTGCTCGACGACGGTCTGTCCCTCGACGAGCGCCATGCCACGCTGAGTCGGCTCGTCGACGCCGGCGTCACCTGGCTCACCGTGATGGGCTCGGGCGATGACCGCGCGGAGCTAACCAACGGAATGCGCTCCTTCGCCAAGGAATTCATTCAGAATTAGGGCGCATCAAGCTTCGCGCCGAGTGGCCGTCCACACTGATTCGTCGCGACGAAAACAGCCACCGCCCCGCTCCCGGGATGAGCACGTCACGGTAGCGGCCCCAGTGGTCGACCCCGACGTCGGTGAACACGACGAAATAGCTAGTCACCTCCACGCGGTCCGGGGTCACCGCACTGAACCGGACGCTCGAGACATGGTGCCGAACATGGGTAAGCGGCGTCGAACGCACGGGTGGAGAACCACCCAGCTGCGTACCGAGTCCGGCGGCGATTGCGGCTGGTCCAACCATCGGCTCACTGCCGGGGAACTCAAGGGCACCTTCTGGCGCAAAGCATGCGGCCAGGTCATCCAGCCGAAATCGGTCGGTTCCCGCCGTGTAGTCGGCCAACGTCTGCCGCACCGACTCTCGAACCACTAGTTCCCAATTATCCATTTGGCCCCATTCCTTGACATCTACGTTCCCGGAAACGATAACGTCTATTCTCATGCCCGCACCCACACTCGCCGAGCTTCTCGATCCGGCCACCACCGCCCTCGTCACCCAGGAATGCCAGGGCGGTGTCATCGGCCCGAACGCCGGCCTGGCCCTACTGGCCAACGAGGCTCGCCGCGAAGCGATTCCCAACATCGGCAAGCTGCTTAAAGCCGCCCGCGCCGCCGACGTCACCGTCGTGCACTGCCTGATCCAGCGCCGTCCCGACGGCCGCGGATCCAACACCAACGCCCGGCTTTTCGCGTCCGGCAAGTCATTCGGCGTGGACATGACACCGGGTAGCGAGGGCGGCTCGGTGCTTCCGGAGTTCGGGCCAGAACCCAGCGACCTGGTGCTCACCCGCACCCACGGGGTTGGCCCCATGACGGGCACCGACCTCGACACCGTGCTGCGCAACCTCGGCATCACCACCATCGTGGGAGTCGGCGTCTCGGTCAACATCGCGATGCAGAACTTCGTCATGGACGCAGTGAACCGCTCCTACCAGTTCGTCCTGCCCCGCGACGCCGTTGCCGGCTATCCACGCGAGTACGCCGAAACCGTCATCGACAACACCCTGGCCCTGCTGGCCACCGTCACCACCAGCGACGACATCATCGCCACCTGGAACGCACCGTGATCGCCGATACCGCACCCGATTCCGTTCGCACGCACTCCACCGACCGCCGATTCAGGGTCGTGCAATGGGGCACCGGACCGGTGGGCGCGGCGGCGCTGCGTGGCGTCGCTCGTCGACCCGATCTCGACCTCGTCGGCGTCTGGGTGTCCAGTTCGGCCAAGGAGGGCAGGGACGCCGGTGAACTCGCCGAGCTGGACACCCCGCTCGGCGTCGCCGCGACCCAGGACGCCGGCCGGCTACTCGCACTGGCACCCGATGCGATCCTGTACAACGCCCGGGCCGACGAACGACCGATGGAGGCCATCGACGACATCTGCGGCTTCCTCGCAGCGGGCATCAACGTGCTTGCCAGCGGCCCGACGCTGCTGCAATACCCCTACGGTGCGGTTCCCGAGGAGATGATCGCGCAACTGCAGGACGCGGGCGTCGCGGGCAACGCGTCGCTGTGGGTCAACGGGATTGACCCGGGGTTCGCCAACGACGTCCTGCCGCTCCTGCTGACCGGGGTGTGCACCCGGATCGACTCCATCCGTTGTCTGGAACTTCTCGATTACTCCACGTACGGCAACCGCGAGATGATGTTCGACATGATGGGCTTCGGCCGGCCCCTCGACGACGTCCCCACGATGTTGACGCCGGGCATGCTCTCGATGGCCCTCGCAGTCACCGTCCGCCAGCTGGCCGCCGCCCTGGGGTTGGAGCTCGACGAAGTGACCGAGCACCACGACCGTCGGCCGGCGATCAACGATCTCGAGGTGGCGGTCGGCACCATCAAAACCGGCACGACCGCAGCCATCCGCTTCGGGGTGGACGGGCGCATCGGCGATCGGGTGGTGTTCAGCCTGGAACACGTGACCCGACTGCACCCCGATCTTGCGCCCGAGTGGCCGATGCCCGCCGGGCCCGGCTCGTACCGGGTCGAGGTGCGCGGTGATCCGGACCTCGACCTCGATCTGCGGCTCAGCGGACCCGACGGCAACCCGGTCACCGCCGGGTTCTCGCTCACCGCGATGAGATTGGTCAACGCGGTGCCCGCGGTGTGCGCGGCGCGTCCGGGCATCATCACCGCGATCGACTTGCCACTGTTGGTCGGTCGGGGGCTGGTCAGCTGACGGCAGGCGGCATGGAGATCGGGCTGGTGCTGCCCCACACCGGCCCGTCAGCCACGCCATCCTTCATGCGCGATTTCGCCCAGGCCGCGGAAGCGGGTGGAATCGACGGGCTTTGGGCCGTCGACCATCTGGTGCTGCCCCATCACAGCGAGTCGAGCTACGTCCTGTCACGCACACCAGGACCGGTTGCCGACGGCTGGCTCAGTGCCAACCTCGCACCCAACTACGAAATGATGACGACACTGGCTTGGGTTGCCGCCCACACCAACACGATTGGCCTCGGCACCTCCGTTGCCGTGCTGCCGATCCGCAACGCCGTGGCGAATGCCCGACAGCTCGCCACCCTGGACGTGCTCTGCGACGGCCGGCTGACCTACGGCGTCGGCATCGGATGGCTGCGGGAGGAGGCCGAAGCCATGGGAATGCCTTGGGAGCGGCGAGCTCAGCGCAGCGAGGAACACATCGCGTTGATGCGTACGCTCTGGTGTGCGCAGGGCCCACTGGTGGAATTCCATGGCCGGTACCACGACTTGCCGCCGATGGACCCGCAGCCACAACCGGTCCAACGGCCCATCCCAATCCTGGTCGGTGGCCACTCCGATGCCGCGCTGGACCGGGCTGCGCGCATCGGCGACGGCTGGATCGCCGCACCGATGTCACCCACGCGCCTGGCCGAGCGGATCGCGACGCTGCACACGGCTGCGGAAAGGCATGGCCGACACGCGAATGCACTGCGCATCGTGGCGTCCACCCGCGCGCAGCTTGATGGCTCGCTCGGCGATCTCATGCGCTCGTATCACGAACTGGGCGTCCATCATCTACAGGTGCTGCTGCCAGCGAGCGATCAGACCCGCGCCTTGACCGACATCGGACGCATCGTCGAAGCGCGGGCGGATCACGGATTCGCAGACAATTGACCAGGCAGGTCCGCCGCGCCGGCGTCCCAGAACGCCTGCCAGCTAGGCATCCGCTGCGGCATGAGTTCGCGCAGTGTGACATTGGGCGGCCACCTTACGAACTCAGGGCCCGGGCGCTCGGTCACATCGACTGAGTACCAGGGATGTTCGCGCCGACGCACGAAGTACCACTGTCCCTCGCGACGCTCGTAGACGTCGTCGTATCGCATGACGATGACATACCACCCGTCGCGATCCTCGTGCTCGGCGCGGCAATACACCGAACCGGTGGCATGGTCGGGGTCGAGGAGGTCGATCTGGTGCCCGCAGACCAGGTGGATGCTTCGGTAGAAACGGCGCAGAGCGATGTCGTACCACCCACGCAACGCTTCGCGCCCGCTACCATGCCCACCCGCCCTCACGTCTTCCACGAACAGGCCCACTAGCCCGTCGACGTCTCGGGCATCCAACGCCATTGCATATCTGCTCGGAAGCTGGCCGATTGCATGCAGCGACTCCAACTTGTCGAGCCGCGCTGCGAGAGCCGCCGTTTCGGTGGTCGACATGGGCGCAGTCTAGCCCGCCGCGATGCGAGGTGATAACGTCATTCTCATAAAGGATAATAAGCGATCTCGCTATCCTTACGCAGGAAGAAACACCGCTAGAGAGGACCCACCATCATGTCGCCGCGCTCCCTGGGCTTCCCCGTCTTCGATGCCGACAATCACATGTACGAGACCCGTGATGCGCTCACGAAGTACCTGCCGACCAAGTACAAGGACAAGGTCGGCTACGTAGAGGTCAACGGACGGCCGAGGCTCGTCATCAAAGACCACATCAGCCACATGATTCCCAACCCGACGTTCGAACGGGTGGCGCGCCCCGGCAGCGCGGAAGACTACTTCCTTGGCAAAAACCCCGAAGGTAAGTCGTTTCGCGAATTCATCGGTCAGGCAATGGATGTCGCCCCCGGCTTTCAGTCGCCCGCACCTCGGCTGGAGCTGATGAACGAGCAGGGCATCGACCGCACCGTGATGTATCCGACGCTGGCCAGTCTGATCGAGGAACGCACCACAGACGACGTCCACCTGACCCACGCGGTGATACACGCTCTCAACGAGTGGATGTACGAGCACTGGACCTTCGATTACGAAGGCCGCATCTTTGCCACCCCGGTCATCACTCTGGCCATCGTCGAGGAAGCGATCAAGGAACTGCACTGGTGCCTCGAACGCGGGATGAAGACCTTCCTGATTCGCCCCGCCCCGGTCCCCAGCATCGACGGCAAGTCGCGATCCATGGGACTCCCAGAGTTCGACCCCTTCTGGCAGGCCGTCGTCGACGCGGGGGTGCCCGTGACGATCCACGCCTCTGACAGCGGCTACCAAGCCCACCTGGAGGCGTGGGAAGGTGGCGACGAGTACCTGTCGTTCGGCAAGCCCAGCTCGCTGCGTGAAGTGGTCATGGGTCACCGCGCGATCGAGGACACCCTGGCGGCCATGATCTGCCACGGCGCGCTGTCCCGGTTCCCCGACCTCAAGGTGGCGACCGTAGAGAACGGCAGCTCCTGGGTCGGCCCCCTCCTCGACACCCTCGGCAAGGCCTATGGCGTCATGCCCCAGGTGTTCGACGAGGACCCGGTCGCCGTCTTCAAACGCAACGTCTGGGTCCACCCGTTCCTCGAGGACGATGCCTACGGCATCATCGACATCATGGGAACCGACCATGTGCTGTTCGGGTCGGACTTCCCCCATCCAGAAGGCGTAGGTGACCCGATCAGCTACGTCGACCGTCTCGATCGGCTCTCCGAAGAGGACAAGGCAAAGGTCATGGGCGGCAACCTGGCTGGGTTGCTTGGCGTCGACGTAAACGCGTGACGGTGCCCAGCGATACCACGGAGGGCGCTCTTTCGGACGATGCGGCAGCGCCGACCGTCTACGACGGTATCTCGGCGTTCGCCGCCATGCTCGGGCACCATCTCGGCTACAGCGGCTGGCATACGGTCACTCAGCAACAGATCGACCGGTTCGCCGAGGCCACCGGCGATCATCAGTGGATTCACGTCGACCCCGAAAAGGCCGCGAGCGGTCCGTACGGCCGCACCATCGCGCACGGCTACCTGACCCTGTCCCTGGTCCCGCTGTTGGCCAAGCAGATCTACCAGGTGTCGGGGCTTTCGATGGGAGTGAACTACGGAGTGGACAAACTTCGCTTCCCCGCACCTGTTCCCGTCGATTCGCGCATCCGTGCTGGCGCCGAACTCGTCGCTCTGGAACTCTCCGGCCACCGGGGGCGTGCCACCGTGCGGTTCACCGTCGAGGTCGAAGGCAGCGATCGCCCGGCCTGTGTCCTCGACAGCGTGGCGCTCATGGTCGGCGAGGAGCCAAGCTCCGCTGATTGACGCGAATCGGCTGCGGAGCAACGCTAATCGACGAGTTGGATCGCCTGGCGAGGGCATTGCAGGACGGCGTCGCGCACCTGTGGCGCGTCTCGCTCGGTGACGTCAGGCTGCACGATCCGCAGTTGGTCGTCGTCGCCAAGGTCGAATACCTCGGGGCTGAGGCCCACGCACACCGCGTTGCTCTCGCACAAGGCGAAGTCGACTTCCACCCTCATCGCGACATCCGCGCGCCGTAGTTCTCGTACTTGGCCATCACTCCATGATAATGCCAAGTCACCGATTTGAGAACTATGGTTTCCACGGACTGATACCGCGCTGGCCGACTTCTAAAGAGCTTTGGCCCGTCGGATATTTCAGCGACTCTCACCCACCCGGCGGCGGCTCAACCCGGTGTCAGCGGTTCATCGTGCCCAAGTCCATCGGCAGCTGCGAACCAGTGGTGTAGCGACCGGCATCGGAGACGAGGTAGTGGACGAGCTCGGACACGGCCTCGGGCTCCACGAAGTGGTACGGCAGCGCATTCATGAAGATCGGACCGAGCGTTTCCGGGACGGCCACGATTCTCTCGATCACATCCGTTGCCATCATCATTGGCGTGTTCACGCCATGAGGATGGACCGTGTTGACCCGAATGTCGTACTCTCCAAGCTCGTTGGCCAACGTACGGCACAAGCCGACGACGCCGTGTTTGGCGGCCACATAGTGCCCGGAGAACGGCAGTCCCTTGAGCCCACCCACCGAGCTGGTTAGCACGATGGACCCTCCGTCACCCTGGGCGATCATCGTCGGGATAGCGGCGCGCACCGTATGCCAAACGCCGGTCAGGCAGACGTCGACGACGTCCTGCCACTGCTCTGGCGTCAGCTCCCAAGTCCGCCCCCCACTCAAGATGCCTGCGTTGGCCAGCACGATGTCGATGCGGCCGAAGGCCTCGAGGCCCGCGGCGACGCATGCCTCGACGTCGGCGAGGCTGCGGACGTCGCCGACGGTGGCCACCAGCTCTGAGCCCGCCTGCTCGACAAGCTTTTTGGTCTGCTCGAGGTCGTCCGTGGTGGCCATCCCGTAGGTGACGCTGTCGAAGTCATGGCAGAGGTCCATCCCGAAGATGCGTACGCCCTCGCGCGCGAGACGCAGTGCATGGCTGCGGCCTTGGCCGCGGCCGACACCGGTGATAAAGGCAACCTTGCCCTCCATCGAACGCTGCTGGCTCATCGCTGCCCCACCTTTCGACTCAACGCGCCTTAGGCCCGTATCAGAGTCATCGTTCTCATTACTGAATTCCAATGTTCTCAACTATGAAGGTAACACCGCCAGCAGCAAACATCGAGAGCCATTCGGCTGGTTCCGCGGTGTGGACCCGATCGCGGGTCAGTCGACGAGCGTCCGCCTGGGCCGCGAACGTCCCTCGGCGAACCCTCGCACCACGTATGCACGCATGAACTCCGCGACGGCGGTGGCGTCGCTCATATCGAGGGTCAGCGAGGGTGTAGTGAACAGGGAGATCAACATTCGCGCACACCACTCTCCGGCGGTCTTCACGTCGAGGTCCTTTCGAACCTCACCAGTGAGCTTCGCGGCGGTGATGTACGGCGCGAGGAAGTCGGTGCATTCCTGGAGCAGCACCTCGGCGTTCTTGGTGAGCATGACGCGGACCTCGTCGGCGTCGAAGTACTTTTCGGGCTCGACGATTTGTCGGGCCGTGGTCACGGTCACCGCTGCGCGACTCAGCTTCTCCTCCAGCGTGTCTCCGCGCTCCATTGCTCTGGCCAGCTCGCGGTAGAAGCGCTGCGAAACGGATTCCGCGGTCGCTTCGACGATCGCAGCCTTGTCACGGAAGTACTCGTAGAAGGTGCTTCGTGACACGCCCGCCTCACGAGCGATGTCGACGATGGTGGTCTTGCGCATCCCGTAGTCACGGAAGCACTCGAGTGCGACCTTGACGATGACGTCGCGCGTGTCGGCCGCCACGATCTCGGTCGTCTGGGCATTCACCTCGGCCATCACGGAACGAGGGCTCCCCTGGAAACCGAACCCGCGCTCACGACGCAGTCGGGCACCACGTCGAGCTGCTCGGCGATCATGTCGACAACGATAACTGCGGACGCCAGCACCGGGCACGGCCTCAGTTGGCCGGCGCGAGAATGAGCGCGCTCGTCGGTACTCCGGTGCCGGAGGTCACTAGGGCGTGTTCGACGTCGTGGACCTGGTTGTACGAGGTGCCACGCACTTGCCGTACGCCTTCGATGATCCCGTTCATGCCGTGGATGTAGGCCTCGCCGAGCAGCCCGCCGTTGGTATTGATCGGCAAGGTTCCGCCGAGCGACAGATTCTCGATCGTGGCGAAGTCCTTCGCTTCTCCGCGACCGCAGAAGCCGAGCTCCTCGAGCTGGGCGAACACGAACGGCGTGAAGTGGTCGTAGAGGAACGCCGTCTGGATGTCGGCGGGCTTGAGTCCCGAGTCACGCCACAACTTGTCGGCAACCACGCCCATCTCCGGAAGGCCGGTGATGTCGTCGCGGTAGTAGCTCGTCATGGCCTCACCGTCGTATGCCGCACCCTGCGCCGCCGCGGTGATGACCGCCGGCGGCTGCGGGAGGTCACGGGCACGCTCCGCGCTCGTGACGACAAGCGCAACACCGCCATCGCTCTCCTGGCAACAGTCGAGGAGTCGAAGCACCGGCTCGACGACCCACCGCGAGTTCTGGTGATCCTCGAGGGTGATTGGGCGCTCGTAGAACCAGGCGTTGGGATTTCGAGCGGCATGCGCGCGGTCGACGACGGAAACCACCCCGAAGTCGGCGTTGGTGACGCCGTAGGTCGACATGTAGCGCTGAGCATGGAGGGCCACCCAGCCCGCCGGCGTGTTCAGCCCGAACGGCGCGTATGGCGCAAGCCACAACGGGAGACCCGCCGACGTCCGCCCCGAGCCTCCGCCGAACCGGAAGCCGGAGCGCTCGTTGAACGCCCGATAACAGACGACCACGTCAGCCATACCCGTTGCCACGGCCATGGCGGCCTGCATGATGGTGCCTGCCGCCGCCCCACCTCCATGCGGCACTCGGGTGAAGAACGTGAGGTTCGGAATACCGACGTTGCGCGCTACCGCGATTTCTTCGTTCTCATCGACGGTGAACGTAACCAATCCGTCGACGTCGCTCGCCTTGAGCCCAGCGTCGTCGATGGCAGCCTTCACGGCCTCGCAGGCGAGCTGCAACTCGCTGCGTCCGGACTCCTTGGAGAATTCGGTCTGGCCGATGCCAGCGATGGCGGCGATACCACCCAGCGAGCGGGTCACCCGGCGACTCCGTCGAGAAGGCTCAGTACCGCGGTACCGATGACGTGGTCCCCCAGACTGTTGGTGCCCTTGAACGTGATGTCGACCAAACCCTCGCCGTCCGCTTGGGACTTGCCGGTGACCGTGCCGGTGAAGCGCATTGGATCGTTGGGATAGGACGGGACGCCGAGCCGGATCGACAGCTTCTTGAGCATCGCCTCGGGTCCGGCCCAGTCGGTGAGGAAACGCGTGCACAGTCCGTTGGTGGTCAGGATGTTCATGAAGATGTCTTGCGAGCCCTGCTTGTTGGCGAAGTCGCGATCGTGATGCACCGGCATGTAGTCACGTGAGGCGATGGCGCCGCCGACGATCACGGTTGCGGTCACGGGGATCTCGAGCGGAGTCACGTCGTCACCCACGTCGATGGCGTTCCACTGCAGGGTGGTGCGGGTGGTGGTGGTCATCGTGGAGTCCCTTCCAGGTAGGCGGCACCGAGGTGAGCCAGTTGCTCGGTGGCCGGACCAAGTGCGAGTTCGTGGTGCTTGGACCACAAGAAGTAGCGAGACAGCGGATACGTGATGTCGATGCCCATCCCGCCGTGCACCTGTTGGGCCGACGCGACGACTCGGGCCCCGGCCTCGGACGCCCAGAACTTGGCGATGCGCGCCTCCCGGGCGAAGGGCCGCCCCTGTGCGTGCAACCACGCCGCGTGCCACGTGGTCCACCTGATCGACTCCACGTCGATGTACGCATCCGCCAAACGCTGCTGCACGGCCTGGAACGTCCCGATCGGCCGGCCGAATTGCTCACGGACC
Organism: Mycobacterium sp. RTGN6; assembly: GCF_033804605.1. Taxonomy (NCBI): domain Bacteria; kingdom Bacillati; phylum Actinomycetota; class Actinomycetes; order Mycobacteriales; family Mycobacteriaceae; genus Mycobacterium; species Mycobacterium sp. RTGN6. The sequence goes on along the minus strand of NZ_JAPZKZ010000003.1, from coordinate 21,326 downwards.
GAGGTGTATTCGGCCGCCATCCGCAAGGCGCGTTCGGCGACCCCGAGCTGGACCGCGCAGAGCCCGATCAGGGCACGGGCCTGCAGCGACCGAACCATTTCCGCACCGTCACCGCCATCCGCGAGCCGGTCGTCGGAGGAGACGACTGCGCCGTCGATGATGACGTCGGCATGGGGTTCGAAGTGGGTCGTCGTGACGGGTTGCACCTCGACCCCGGCGGTGGCCGCGTCGAGCAGGAACAGGCCCACCGCACCGTCTTCGGTCGCCGCGGGGATCAGAATCGCATCGGCGAGCTGTGCCGCCGGGACCAGCTCCTTGATCCCGTGGAGGCGCCAGCCGGCGCCGTCGCGTCGCGCGGTCGTCGCGGGAGCGCTGGGGTCGGTGCGCCCGGGCTCGGTCAGGCCTGCGGTGAGCACCCGCGTGCCCGCGATGACGCCGGGGAGGTGCTGCCGCTGCTGGGCGTCGGTTCCATATCGAGCGATCGAGTCGGCTCCCAGCAGAAGCGTCGGATAGGCCGGCACTGGGGCGACGCTCCAGCCCACCTCGGCCAGCAACACGCAAAGTTCGAGGAAGCTGCGGCCGCTGCCGCCAACGGACTCGGGTAGCGCGATCCCGAGCAGGTCGGAGTCGGCGAGTTCCTTCCACAACGCTGCGTCGTAGCGCACGTCGGTGGCTTCGAGTTCGGTGAGCCGCTCCGGGGTGGCTCGGTGCTCGAAGAGCTGGCGTGCCACCGTGGAGATCGCTTCTTGTTCTTCGGTGAAGTTGAAGTCCATGAGTCCTGGTTTCGGTTGACCGGCGCGGTTAGCGGGCGGGACGGAATTGGTGAAGTACGAGGTCGTCGTCGAAGGTCTTGTAGAAGACCTCCACCGACATCCCGACGCTGACGTCGCTAGGTTCGACATCGCAGAGGTTGGACACCAGCCGCACACCTTCGGCCAGTTCCACCAATACGACGATGTACGGATACTCCAAATTGGGCTGCCGGGGATATTGCGGAACCGCATAGCTGTAAACGGTGCCGCGGCCCGAGGATTCGACCGTGTCCCAGTCCAACGAAGTACAGGCAGGACACATCGGGCGGGGCGGGTTGCGTAGCGCGCCGCACTCGCCGCAGCGCTGGATGAGCAGCTTGCCGTCGCGCAGCCCGGCCCAAAAGAACTCGGTGTCCCGGCTGGTCGGCGGCGCGGGTCTGGTGGACATCAGGTGTTCGGCCTGAATCGCAGGAGGCGGAATCGCTGCCGCCCTAGGACCTCGCCGTGTTGGTCGACATAGGTGGTGGCCCACGTGACGAAGTGGCCGATCCCGAGCGCCGTCTTCTTCTCCTCGGAGACGTCGTCGATCACCGTCGTCGAGGTGATGACGTCACCGAGGCGCGGGTAGCGTTCGATCTCGAACTCCGAGTTGGTGGCCACCGACCCCGTGAACCCGGCTTCGTCGATGAACGACAGCGGGTTGGCCGTGATCACGATGGGAATGCCACCGCGCTCGCGGATTCCGGACACTACCGGCTGCGGCATCGTCCAGGTCTGCAGCATCACCGGCGGTGAGACGATCCCGCCAAAGCGGGATTGCTCGGCGAACTCGGGGTCGAGATAGACCGGGTTCATGTCCTCCAACGCGAGCGCCCAATGCCGAATCATCGCCTGATTGACCGGATCCGTTGCTACGGAAGGCTTTCCGTTGCCAGTCGGCATGCCGATCACCGACTTGAGCTTCTCGTGGAAGGCTGCCTTCGTGTCGTCGGTCATCACACCCCAACTTCCGTCTTGACGTTCTCCGCCACCGCCGTGGTGGGTGACGGTGCGGTCGCCCGCAGGTCCCGAGGCGCACGCGGCATCCCCAAGCCGGCCATGGCGATGATGTCTCGCTGGACCTCATTCGCACCGCCGCCGAAAGTGTTGATGACGGCGAGGCGATAGGCGGATTCGAGTTGCCCCTTCAGCGGCGCGTCCTCGCCTCGGCGCGAGCCGTTGCGGTTGAGTACTTCGAGTAACTCGCGCGCCACCTGTTGAGTCAGTTCGGTGCCGAAGACCTTGGCCGCAGAGGCCTCAGCCATGTTGAGCGCACCACCATTGCTCATCGCGGCGTTGACGCGCAGGTTCAACAGCTTGTACGCAGCCACCTGGGCCTCGACCCGCGCCAGCGTGAGTTGAACCCAGGGCTGATCGATGACCCAGCCGTCGTCGAGTTCGGTGGTGGTCGCCCACTCCAAGGTCTTCTCGTACAGCGGCAACAGGGCGCCGAGGTTTCCCAGGGTGGCGCGTTCCAGGTTCAACTGCGCCGTGATGAGGTTCCATCCTTCATTCTCGCCAAGCACGACCGCGCTGGCCGGGACGCGCACGTTGTCGTAGAACGTGTAGTAGGTGGAGACCCCTGGCATCGTGTGCAACGGCTGCCAGGAGAACCCGGGCGACGATGTCGGCACGATGAACAGGGTGATTCCCTTGTGCTTCTTGGCTGTCGGGTCCGTGCGCGCGGCGAGCCAGACGTAGTCGGCGAATTCCGCGCCGCTGGTGAACATCTTCTGGCCGTTGATGACGTACTCGTCCCCGTCGCGCACGGCCGTCGTGCGCAGGGCCGCCAGGTCGCTGCCTGCGGAGGGCTCGGAGTAGCCGATGGCGATCTCCACCGTTCCTTCGAGGATCGCGGGGAGGAACCTCTGCTTCTGCTCGTCGGTGCCGAAGCGCATCAGCGTCGGGCCGACCGTGTTGAGGGTGATCATCGGGAACGGCGCCTTCACCCGACGTGCCTCTTCGATGAAGATGAACTGCTCCATCGCCGAGAAACCCCGGCCGCCATACTCTTTGGGCCAACCAAGGCCGAGCAGATTCTCGGCCCCCAGCGCGCGTACGCATTCCTTGATCGCCGGGCCGCCCTCCATGAGGTCGCTCACCGCTGCACGGCGCTCGGGCGTCATCACCCGCTCCAGCGTTGCGCGGAGCTCCGCGCGCAGTTGGTTCTGTTCGGGCGTGTAATCGAAGTCCATCAGTCAGCCTCCGGTTCCTAGTCGCACGGGCATTCTCTTGACACCAGGCACCATGGTGGCGCGCAGCCGAGTGACGTCACCCACCAACTCGAGCTTCGGATAGCGCTTGAAGAGCTCCTCGAACATGATTCGCGCTTCGATGCGCGCCAATTGAGCACCCAGGCACGAGTGCTCCCCGGTGCCGAACGCAATTTGGGGGTTCGGACTACGGGTCACGTCGAAGGTCTCTGAAGTCGGGCCAAAGACGTCCTCGTCACGGTTGGCGGACCCATAGAGCATGACGACCAGATCTCCCTCCCGGACCAGCTGGCCACGGATCTCGATGTCGCTAGTCGCGGTGCGTGCCATGTGCGTCACTGGGCTGGTCCACCGCAACATCTCTTCGACACCGAGCGGTATCAACGAGGGCTCGTCTATCAGCTTGCGGTGCTGCTCTGGGTGGGCCATCAGCGTGAGCGTGCCCAAGGAAACGAGGTTGCGGGTGGTCTCATTGCCTGCGACGAGCAACAGGAACGAGAAGTGGACGAGGTCCATATCGGAGAGTCGCTCGCCGTCGACCTCGGCGTGGACGAGCACCGAGAGGATGTCGTCCTTCGGCTTGGTACGTCGCTCCGCGATGAGGTTCATGAAGTACTCGTATAGCTGGAGGGACGCCTCCATCGCGTCGAGTTCGATGTCGGGGTCCGCGCTACCCGTCACCGCGTCCGACCAGATCCGGAACTGCGCCCAATCGCTTGTCGGAGCGCCAAGCATCTCGGCGATCAACCGCGTCGGCAGGGGGGCGGCGATCTCCTCGGCGAACTCGTGGGTGGAGTTGGGTTCGACCTCGTCGAGGATGCCGTGCACGATGTCACGGATCTTCTGCTCGAGTTGCTTGACGTGCCGAGCCGTGAACCCGGCGCTGATGAGTTTGCGCAGCTGCCGGTGCCGCGGTGGATCGATGAAGACCAGGTTGCCCTCTTGCACTGCGTTCGGGATCGCCGGATCCGGGATCGTGACGCCCTTGGTCGAGGTGAAGTTGGCGGTGTTCGTCGACGTCGCGCGCACGTCCTCGTACTTCAGTAGTGCCCAGAACTTCTCTTCCTCGTTCCAGCACACGGGCGACGTCGCACGCAGCTCTCGGTACGCCGGATAGGGGTCGCCGGTATAGAAGTCTGGCGAATGCAGCGGGAACTCGGTGCGCACTGGACGGCCTCCATGCCGGACTGTCGACGTGATCGTCGGACATATGTTTGAATATGCACGTTCTCGATCGCGGATTGAGCAATTATCAATCTGTCTACTCGGATGAGAGTATCCGTGTCAACAGGCTGTTTACCAATGCTTTTGGATCACGACGCAGTTGACGACCGCAGCGCGACCGGTGTACACACAAAGCCAATATGTCCGACTCAATCGAGGAGTCCTGATGTCCGCTGCTCCCGCACTCGTCGATACCTACGGGTTGTACATCGACGGCCGGTGGGTTGATCCGGAGAACGGCCGCTACGACGACATCTGTCCCTCGACCGAGGAGGTACTAGCCAGCGCACCCGATGCGAGCATCTCTCAGGTCAGCGCGGCTATTGGCGCTGCACGTAACGCATTCGACTCGGGACCGTGGGCCAATTCCGGGCCCGAGGAGCGGGCACGCTGCCTACGCCAGCTGGGGACCGCACTGCTGGAACACGGCGACGAGTTCGCCCGGCTGGCAGCGCTCGAGTGGGGCTGCACCGCCAACGAGCGGCTGAACCAGATCGACGGTCCCGCCTTCATGGCACTGCACGCCGCCGACCTCGCAGCAGAGCCGGCCGAGGAAACGTTCGACGCCTACGGAGCTTTCGGAACGGTGCTGCTCCGCCATGAGCCTCTTGGCGTCGTCACCATCATGACTCCGTGGAACTTCCCGCACATGCTCAACGCGCTAAAGCTGAGCAGTGCGCTCGCCGCCGGCAATACCGTCGTGCTCAAGCCTTCGCCGCTGACCCCACTGTCGGGCCTGGCGCTGGCGCGTCTGATCGAAGAACACACCGACATCCCCCAGGGGGTGGTCAACGTCGTCACGCCGACCGGACTGGATGCCAGCAAGCTGCTGACCACCGACCCACGGGTCGACATGGTGAGCTTCACCGGAAGCTCGGCCGTGGGACGCGAGGTCATGGCCGCCGCCGGCGGCACGATGAAGCGCATCCTGCTCGAATGTGGCGGGAAGTCGGCCGGAATCTTCCTTGACGACGTGGAGGTGACCGACGAGCTACTCGCACAGGTGCTGAACGACAGCTGCACGAATCATGCCGGGCAGGCCTGCATCCTGCAGAGCCGGTTGCTGCTGCCCGACTCGATCCATGACGACGTGGTGGCCCGGCTCGTCGAGCTGGCGGCCAATGTGCGCGTTGGAGATCCCACCGATCCAGAGGTCAACATGGGGCCGCTGATCAGTCGCGACCAGCTGCACCGAGTACAGGGGTGCGTCGCGCGAGCGCTCGGCGAGGGCGCCACGCTGGCTGCCGGTGGCATGCGGCCAAACGGATTGGACACCGGGTTCTATTTCGAACCCACCATCCTGACCGACGTCGATCCCAATGCCTTCATCGCCCAAGACGAAGTGTTCGGACCCGTACTCACGGTGCTGCGCTACCGCTCTGACGACGAAGCGGTCGCGATCGCGAACAACTCGCAATACGGACTCTCCGGTGGCGTGTGGGCCACCGACGTGGACCGCGCCGTGGACGTCGCGCGCCGGATCCGCACCGGCCAGGTCACCATCAACGGCTGCGGTCCCGGCGATTCGCCATTCGGCGGCTTCAAGCAAAGTGGGTTCGGCCGTGAAGGTGGTGGGCTCACCGGACTTCATCAGTACATGGAGCCGAAGGCCATCGGCGTGCCCAAATGACGGGGGCATTGGACGGCCTTCGCGTCGTCGAGATCGCGGGCGACATCACCGGCGCGTACTGCACGAAGCTGCTCGTCGACCTGGGCGCCAACGTCATCAAGATCGAGCCTCCGGCCGGAGACCCGATGCGCACCTGGGGTCCGTTCCCGGGTGGCGTGGCCGATCCGGAACGCTCTGGGATGTTCGAGTACCTCAACGCCGGCAAGTGCGGCGTCACGCTCGATCTGACCCGCGGTACTGACCTCGCGACTGCCCGCGAGCTGGTCGCGACGGCCGACGTGCTTGTCGAGGCGTTGCCGCCTGGGGCCCTGGGCGACTATGGGCTCGACGCCGACACCCTCTACGACCTGAATCCGCGCCTGGCAGTGGTGCGCATTTCGAACTTCGGCCAATCCGGACCGCTGCGTGATCGGGCGATGACCCCGCTGACCATGCAGGCGGCCTCGGGCTGGATCTGCATCAGCAATCCCGATCGTCCTCCCGTTGGCGCCGGTGCCCGAATCCTCGAATACGTCGCGGGCGCCTATGCCGCGCTTGGCGCACTGACCGCACTGCGGATCGCTCGCCAGGCACCTGGCCGGCTGGTCGAGGCCGACCTCTCCCTGCTCGAGGCTCACCTGGCGACACTTCCGTATCCGATGATCGCCGTCCAACGCAAGCGCACCGGCCCACCTGCGGGCCCGACTGCGGGTCCCATGTTGGGCGTCGTACGCGTCGCCGACGGCTGGATAGGCGTCAACTGCCTCACCGGCCAACACTGGCTCGACGTCTGCGACATGGTCGGGTTGCCCGAGTACGGCGAATACCAGTTCGAGATCATGCGCGGCGCTCCCCGGCGCGCGGAATTCTTCGCCAAGGCCCAATCCTGGCTCGACGAACAGACCGTAGCTGGCCTCGTGGAACTAAGCCAGGCGTTTCGAATCCCGGCAGCGCCTGTGTGCGACGGTGCCACTGCCCCCACCTGCCCCCAATACGAAAAACGCGGTTTCTTCGTCGATTCCGCAGCGGAGGACTCGCCCTTCCGCCGCGCAGGCGCACCGTTCCGCTTGTCGAAGACACCGGTTGCCCCGCCGCGCGCCGCGCCGCGCCTCAGGGCCCCACAGGTCCGGGTCACGCCGACTGTCGACGCGTCCGTTGGGTCAGTCGATCCCGAGATAACGGCGACGGCACCGTTCGCAGGGCTGAAGGTGCTCGATTTCAGCACGTACTGGGCTGGCGCGTACGTCACGTGCTACCTCGGCGCGTTGGGCGCTGACATCGTCAAGGTCGAATCGATTCAGCGACTCGACGGCTTCCGATACTCCGGCACGTCCGCGGAAGACGGGGTCGACTGGTACGAGAGCGGAGCTTTGTGGCAGGCAGCCAACCTGAACAAGCGGGACCTCACCCTCGACCTGTCGTCGGAGCGCGGTCTCGAGCTGGTGCGCCGGCTTGCGGCCGAGGCCGATGTCGTCGTCGAGAACTTCTCGCCCCGAGTCATAGAGCAGTTCGGCCTTGACTACGAATCCCTCGCGCTCCTCAAACCAGATGTCATTCAGCTTCGGATGCCCGGGTTCGGCCTCGCTGGACCGTGGCGCGACTACGTCGGATGGGCGCTCAACATCGAGCAGACGTCGGGGATGAGTGCCGTCACCGGATATCCGGACGGCCCTCCGCGCAACCTGGGCGGGGCAGCCGATCCCAACGCCGGGCTGCACGCTAGTGTCGCCCTCCTCGCCGCGCTCGAGCACCGGCAGCGCACCGGTGAGGGACAGCTGATCGAGGTCGCCCAGATCGAAGCCGGCGCGTGTGTCGTTGCTGAGCCGGTGATCGAATACTCGATGAACGGCACCGTGCAGCAGCGCCAAGGCAATCGGCAGCGCGGCTACGCGCAGGGCGTCTACCCCGCCAACACGGACAACACGTGGGTGGCGCTGACCGTGCGCGACGATGCCGACTGGTCGCAGCTCGCCGCGGCGATGGGGCGGCCCGACCTGCTCGACGATCCGCGCTTCTCGTCGCCGCACCAGCGCGAACGCGAGCACGACGCCTTCGACGTGGTGGTCGCCGACTGGACCCGGACGCGGACCGCATCCGAGATTGTCGACGCCCTTCGTTCCCGCGACGTCCCGGCCGAGCTGCTCCTGCGACCGAATCAGATGTACGACGTACCTCAGTTGGACGCGCGGGGATTCTACGAAGAGTTCGAGCACCCGGTCACCGGGCGACGCCGCTACCCCGGCTGGCCCTTCCGCATCACTCCCGGACCGACCAGCCACCATCGTCTTCCTCCGCCGACGCTGGGCCAGCACAACGACGAGATCCTCCGCGGTCTCGGCGTCACCGAGGCCGACCTCACGGGGCTGCGCGAAGAACGCGTGATTGGGGAACGCGCTCTCAACCTGTGACGGTAGGGACAAGTCGGATTGTCAGCGAAAGGCTTTGGAGAACGCATCCACGATGTCGAAGACCGTGCCCTTGTCGGTGTCGAAGTCGCCGGTGAAACGCAAGCTGACCCGGAAGTCGGTGACGCCGGCGTCGAGGAGTGGCTTCGTCGCTGCGATCGTGGCTTCGAGGTTCACGGTCCGGCCTTCGTAGGCCATGGGGAGGAATCCGACGACCTGAAGGGCGCCGGCGTCGGTGCGGCCGGCGTCGGTCATCGCCTGCTTCATTCGGGGAATCGACGATGGCAAGTCTTCTGCGGCTGGGCCCCACGGGATCCACCCCGAGCCGTAGGCCGCGAGCCGTCTGACGACGTTGCGGTTGAATGTTCCGCTTACCCAGATCGGCACCCCGCCGGGCTGCAATGGCTTGGGCATCTGGTGGGTGGCGTCGAAGCGCAACAGGTCGTCGGCGAAGCTGGCCCGCTGCTGCCGCCACAGTGTCTGGCAGACCTCGAGGGTGTGGTCGAGCAGGCGGCCCCTTCCCTCGAAGTCGAGCCCGGCCGCCTGGTATTCCTCGCGCTGCCAGCCGACCCCGACGCCCAGGTCGACGCGGCCGCCGGAGAGCACGTCGAGCGTGGCCAATTCCTTGGCTAGTACCACCGGACGGCGCAGGGCGGCGATCAGGATGGCGGTGCCCAACCGGACTGTGTCGGTGAAGCCGGCCACGTAGGTGAGCACGGTGAGGGGATCGAGCCAGTGTCCGTCGGGCCCGGTGGGCTGCCTGCCTCCGGCCGACCCTCCGAGCGCCGGGTCGCCGTAGGCGTCGAGGTTCTCCCCGAACACGACGTGGTCGGAGACCACGACCCGGTCGATCCCAGTCTCGTCGGCAATGCGTGCCGCGTCGCGGAGGTGCCGCCACCCGCCCGGATCCTTGGCGCTCCAAGAGGGTAGCCAGTACGAGAGCTGGGGGGCGACGACGTCGGTCATGGGATCAGCCTATGCAACGACGCCGATCATCTCCACCACCTGCGAACACAGTCATTATCAACATTCGTAATCGAGGTTCTCGCCCCAGCACCATTCACCGCGACGTCCCTCCCGCAACGGATACTGGACCGTTGCCCATACTCTCGATGATCGCCCGAACCGAAGGGCCCAGGAATCCGATTGCGGTGCTGTACAGGTGTATTCGGGTAACCCAGCGAGGAGCGGTGTAGCCGTAACGGCGTCGCGGTTCCGCGGACAACTCGGTTCAATAATATGTGCTCTCTTCTATGAGAACACTACTTCTCGTATACTGGCATGGCCCTGGACGGGATGTCCATCGTCTTTGTCAACGGAACGGAATCCGCATGGCTGTTCGACCTTTAGAAGCGACCGACCGGGTGGCAGACGGTGTCCACAAGCTCGATCGTGCCAGCATGCGCAGGCTCGAACGTGCCCGCGCCCGCGCCAAACCCCCGGCGCACAAATTCCGACTGACCGTGCTCGCCGCAAGCGTTGCCGACGTGGTGTGGTGCGCCGGCGGTTGGCTGTACGACCGGGCAGTGATGGGATGGGACGTCGAGGTCGCCGTTGCCGAATGCCCCGATGACCGGCCGCTGCACATCCTGGGCGCCCGGTTGGTCGAGCTGGACCACGTCTTGGGCAAAGCGTCACCGGCAGGCGTGCCCGATGCCTTGTCGGTGTCGGTCGGGCTATACGAACGAGACGCACGCGTGCAGCGGTACACCACGAAAGAGATCGGTTCGAATCGAACCGAAGTCACGTTGTGGGGACGCGACTGGCCGACGGAGTTGAGCCGATTGCGTCCAGTGGAGCACCGTCTCAGCCTTGCCGCGCAGGCGTTCAAGGCACAGGCGATGGCTGCTGCTGGCGAGTCGCCAGATCTGGGCGGTGTCGCCGAATCGTTTCGCATCTGTCGGCGGCACCTGAGTCCGACTCGCGACACTCCGGACCTGGAGTTGACGATCTGACCTAGAGCCCGAGTAGCTCCGGCAGGTCCGCGATCGAGTCGATGACGTGGTTGGGCTGCATCGCGAATTCGTCTGCGGCCCAACGGTCCAACGTGTCCTGGCGGAACTTTCCGGTGCGAACCAGCACGCCCGTCATCCCCACCACCTGTGCGGCGAGCACGTCGTTGTTGAGGTCGTCGCCGACCATGTACATCTCCTCGGGCTCGACGCCCAGCCGCGCGGCCGACGCCAGGAACCCCTCCGGGGCCGGCTTGCCCACGGCGGTGGCCTTGCGGCCGGACGTCTCCTCCATGCCGATCAGGTACATGCCGGTGTCGATGCGCAGCCCCTCGGTGGTGTTCCACGACGTGCTGCGGTGCATCGCGACCACGGGCACGCCCTGGCTCATCCAGTCGTAGACGCGGCTCAGGGTCACGTGGTCGTACTCGGGCCCCGCGCCGCCGAGCAGGATGACGTCGGGCGTCTCGGGCTCGGCGTCGACGACGTCACCCGCGTACACCAGGTCGATCCCCGGCATGTCCTCGCCGACCAGTCCGCTGTTGACCAGGAAGCAACGGGCACCCGGATAGCGGTCCCTGACGTAGTCGGCCGTCAGCAGCGCGGCCGTGATGACCTCGTCGGAGGAGACGTCCATGCCCGCGTCGGTGAGCAGTCCGGCGATCTGCCCGCGTGTGCGGGTGGTGGTGTTGGTGAGGTAGGTCCTGGCGATCTGGTGGTCGGCCAGGGTGCGCAAGGCGTCGCTGGCGCCCGCGATCGGCTTCCATGAAGTGACCAGGACGCCATCGATGTCGAACAGCACACCACCGATAGCCATGGTGCCAAGGTAGAGGGCGACCGAATCCGCGCAACTCGGGACTCCCCGGATGTTCCCAGCGACACAGTCGGTTTACTGAATCCGCGCCCATTCGTTGCCGGCCACCCACGGTGACGCCGCGGCGGCCACCGACCACGCCAGGTCCGCGGGCACGTCGAGCACGCGGTAGCCCTTCACCCCCGCGGCGGTCGCCGCGACCAGCGTCGCGACGCCAGCCCTTCGTTGGAACAGCGTCTGACGCACCGTCCAACCGATGATGCCCGCGGCGGCGATGCAGTCCCGCCTCCGGTCCAGACTGCCGGCTCGCGCAACCAGCCAGCCGCCATCCACCCGGTGTCCGAGCGAGCGCGACCGGTCGGCGGCGAGCAGCGCGGCCACCACCGCGAGCACGCCGCACGCCACCCACACCCACGTCGGGACCGCGACGACGAACGACAACCCCGCCAGCCCGAGTGCGAGCACCGCAGGAAACGCCAGCGCCCGGGTCCACCGCCTGCGCGTCGCCGCGGGCCCGTGCCGCCGCAACTCGCCGGCGACGACGTCCGGCCCCGTCAGCGACGTCAGCACCGCCTCGGCCGTCGCGCGGGGGCACGGCGGGAGCAACAGCGACGCCTCGCCCGCCCCTCCGACCCCGGTCATCACCGCATCCAGGCGCGCGCCCCCGAAGATTCGCACCAGCAGCGGCTCGCGCAGCGTTCCGCCGCGAAGTCGACGAACGTCGAACGTGTGCTCGCGCACCCGCAGCAGGCCGTGTTCGAGGTGAAGCACACCGGCGCCCGTCCCGTCATCACGCCGCGTCAGCACCAGATTGCCGAACGTGACGAGCGAGCGCGCGACCGACAGCACCACCGACATGACCACCACCGCGACCGCACCCAGTGCCACACTGGCCAACACTCCGAATCGCTCCGCGGCGTCCAGCCCTGCTCGCGCGAGTTGCGAATCCTCAAGCGCTGCAACGGCCCCGGTCTGATACACGATGCCGACCGCCGCCGCGATCATGGCCAACCCCGTGAAGCTCAGCGGACTGTAGCGCAGCCACGTCGGCTGCCACCGGGCCAGCACCCGCTCGGCCGCCGGAACCTCGTCCGAGGCGGCCGACGGAGCATCGGCCAGCAGCACCGTGCGCAGGCCCGCGAGCTCTTCGGACCGGACGGCGTCGAGCTCGAACTCCGTGTCCCCCTTGGCTTCCTGGCCGGTACCGACCTTCACGACGGTGAGCCCGAGCAAGCGGTGCAACAGCCGCGCATCCGTCGACAGCGAGCGAATTCTGTTTCGCGGCAACGACAGAACCTTGCGCTGCAGCACGCCTTCGCGGAGTTGGAGTTGGTCGGCGTCGAGGCGATACGCCGTGGTGAACCACCGCGCCACGCCGTAGGCCACCATGAGTATCAGCGCCGCCACCGACCACATCGGGTTGCCCGTCGAATAGCCCAGCACCACGGAGCCGATCAGCAGCGGCAGCTGGCGCAGCACCTCGTGGACCGGGTGGACGAGCAGCATGCGCGGGCTCAGCCTGCGCCACTGGCCCGCTGGAATCGCAACCTCGTCGACGCTCACGTGGCGTCCTGCTCTCCGATCGACGCGATGTCAGTCAGCTGTGCGGCGATCCGGTCGGCGACGTCGGCGTCCAGCGCGATGATGCGCACCGCGCCCGCCGACGACGCCGTCGTCACCGTGACATTCGCGAGTCCGAACAGTCGGTCTAGCGGCCCCCGTTGGGTGTCGACGGTCTGCACCCGCGAGATCGGCGCGATGCGGCGCTCCTGCACCAGCCAACCGGTGCGCGTGTACACGGCCTGCGCCCCGATCTCCCAGCGGTGAACGCGGTACCGCCACAACGGAACCACGAACACGAACAGTGCGACCCCGAACACCGTCGCGACGGCCGCGGCGACGTGCAGGACGGCCAGTCGCGCGTCGAGGGACAACCACACCACTTGGGCCACGGCAAGCACCGTCCACGGAATGGCTGCGCCGACGGCCCACACCAGCGGCGCCTTCCGGCTGGGTGGATTTGCGGGATCTACGAGCGTGACCATCACCTTGAGTATGGTCGTGCACATGAGCGCCAAGACAAAGTGGACCGACGCAGACGTCCCCGACCAGACCGGCCGCGTCGCCATCGTGACCGGGTCGAACACCGGCCTGGGTTTCGACACCGCCCGCGTGCTCGCCGAGCATGGAGCCAAGGTCGTAATGGCAGTGCGCGACACCGAGAAGGGCGCGGCGGCGGCCGCCCGCATCAAGGAGGCCACCCCCAGCGCGGACGTGACGGTCCACCCGCTGGACCTGGGTTCGCTCGACTCGGTCCGCACGTCCGGAGCCGAGCTCAAGGCGGCCTACCCGCGGATCGACCTGCTGATCAACAACGCGGGGGTCATGTACCCGTCGCCGAGGCAGACGACCAAGGACGGTTTCGAGCTTCAGTTCGGCACCAACCACCTCGGCCACTTCGCGCTGACCGGGCTGCTGCTCGAGAACCTGATGGGCGTCCCGGGTTCACGCGTGGTCACGGTCAGCAGCGTCGGCCACCGCATCATCGCGAAGATCCACTTCGACGACCTGCAGTTTGAACGCAGCTACAACCGCGTCGCCGCGTACGGACAGTCCAAGCTCTCGAACCTGCTGTTCACCTACGCGCTGCAGCGCAGGCTCGCCGCCAAGAGCGCGGACACGATCGCGGTCGCCGCCCATCCGGGCCTGTCCGACACCGAGCTGGCGCGTCACATGCCGTCGATCCTCGTTCCGGTGGTCTCACTGTTCTCGCAATCGCCCGAGATGGGCGCACTGCCGACCCTGCGCGCGGCGACCGACCCGACCGTCGTCGGCGGCCAGTACTACGGTCCCGACGGGCTCGGCGAATCCAGCGGACACCCGAAAGTCGTTGCGTCGAGCAAACAGTCGCATGACGAGAGCATCCAGGCGCGACTCTGGACCGTCTCCGAGGAGCTCACCGGCGTCACCTTCCCGGTCTAACTCCATGAGATCCGTCGAAGAGCATCAGCGGGTCGTCGCCGGGCTGATCGCGCCGTCCAAGCCAGGTTTGGTGCCGTTGACCGACGCACTCGGGCTGGTGCTGGCCGACGACGTCGTCGCCCCGCTGTCGCTGCCGGGGTTCGACAACTCGGCGATGGACGGCTACGCCGTGTTCGCCGACGAGGTCGTCGATGCGTCCGATGAACATCCGGTGAATCTTCCCGTCGCCGAGGACATCCCGGCGGGACGCACCGATCTGCTCACCTTGGCGCCCGGCACCGCGCACCGCATCATGACGGGCGCACCGCTGCCCGCAGGCGCCACCGCGGTGGTGCCGGTCGAGGCCACCGACGGCGGCACCGAGACGGTGGCGATCCGGGCCGCTGCCAAGCCCGGCCAACACCTCCGCCGCGCCGGTGAGGACGTCACCGCGGGCACCACCGTGCTGCACGCCGGGCAGGTACTCACGCCTGCCGCGCTTGGCCTGGCCGCCGCGCTTGGGCTCGGCGAGGTGAACGTCGTTGCCCGACAACGGGTTCTGGTCATGTCGACGGGCTCGGAGCTGGTGGCGCCGGGAACTGCCCTGCTGCCCGGCCAGATCTACGAGTCCAACGCCGTCATGCTGGCCGCGGCCGTGCGCGACGCCGGCGCCGAGGTGAGCACCGTCGCGATGACGTCCGACGACGTCGCGACATTCAGGGCCACGCTGGAAGAGCACGCCGCGAAAGCCGACCTCATCATCACCACCGGGGGGGTCAGCGCGGGCGCCTACGAAGTGGTGAAGGATTCGCTCGGCGACGAGGTCGAATTCGTCAAGGTCGCCATGCAGCCGGGCATGCCGCAGGGCGCGGGTCGAGTGGCAGGCACGCCGATCATCACGCTGCCCGGCAACCCCGTCAGCGCGCTGGTGTCGTTCGAGGTGTTCATCCGCGCACCCTTGCGCGCCGCCATGGGGGTCCCCCATCCCGACCGCCCGCGACTCGACGTCACCCTGACGGAGTCGTTGACCTCCCCGAAGGGCAAGCGGCAGTTCCGGCGCGGGGTGCTCGGGCCCGATGGACGCACCGTCACCAGTTACGGACCTCCCGCGTCACATCACCTGCGCTGGCTGGCGTCGGCGAACTGCCTGCTCGAACTCGGCGAGGGCGTCACCGAGCTCGAGCCCGGGGCACGGGTGAGCGTCTGGGACTTGGGCTAGCCGTCCCCGGCCGAGCACTCCAACCGTAGAATCGAGACCCCATGGCCAGACCCGCGCGCCCATCAGACGCAGCCGACCAATCCGAGCTCTCCCAATTGGTTGACCTCGTCCGCTCCACCGTCCCCCCAGTCCACCCTGCGGGCCTACCCTTCATCGCGGGCGGGCTCGGGCTCGCCGCGGCAGGCCGGCGGCACCGCTGGGTGCGCACGGCTGGCCTCGCCGCCGCGAGCGCCAGTGCACTGTTCTTCCGCCACCCGCCGCGCGTTCCTCCGACGAGGCCCGGGGTCATCGTCGCTCCCGCCGACGGCCGGGTCACCCTGATCGAGAAGGTCGTCCCGCCCGCCGAGCTCAACCTCTCCACCGAGCCGATGACGCGCATCAGCATCTTCCTGTCGGTGTTCGACGCCCACGTGCAGCGCGCGCCGGTGGCGGGCGAGGTCGTCACCATCAAGTACCAGCCCGGTCAGTTCGGCTCCGCCGAGCGCGACGAGGCCAGCACCCACAACGAACGCAACAGCGTCTGGATCCGCACGCCCGACGGCATCGACGTCGTGGCCGTCCAGATCGCGGGGCTCATCGCCCGACGCATCGTCTGCTCGGCGAAGGTCGGCGACAAGCTCGAGCTCGGCGAGACGTACGGCCTCATCCGGTTCGGCTCCCGGCTCGACACCTACCTGCCGGAGGCCGCGAACGTGCTCGTCGAAATCGGACAGCGCGCGGTCGCCGGCGAAACCGTGCTCGCGGAGCTGACGCGATGAGACCCCGCATCAAGACTCCTCAGATCAGCCTCCGCATCCTGCCCAGTGCGACGACGGTTCTGGCGATCTGCGCGGGCCTGACCTCCATCAAGTTCGCGCTCGACGAGAAGCCGTGGATCTCATTGGCGCTGATCGGCGCGGCCGCCGTGCTCGACGGCATCGACGGCGGCATCGCCCGCGCGCTGAACGCCCAGTCCCGGATGGGCGCCGAGATCGACTCGCTCGCCGACGCGGTGAACTTCGGCGTGGCGCCCGCGCTGGTGATCTACGTGACGATGCTGGAGCACTCGCAGATCGGCTGGATCTTCGTGCTGCTGTACGCGGTGTGCGTCGTGTTGCGGCTGGCCCGCTTCAACGCGCTACTCGACGACGACACCCGACCGGCGTACACCCGTGAGTTCTTCACCGGCATGCCCGCCCCCTGCGGCGCCGTCGGGGCGATTGGCCCGCTGGTCGCCATGATGCAGTTCGGCCAGGGCTGGTGGACGTCGCACTGGTTCGTCTGCGCGTGGCTGGCGGCGAACGCCGCACTGCTGGTCAGCCGGGTGCCCACACTGGCACTGAAGGCCATCTCGGTGCCGCCCAACGCCGCGCCCATTCTGCTGATCCTCGTCGCGGCGGGGGCCGCCGGGCTCCTGCTGTTCCCGTACATCCTGGTGCTGCTGATCATCGCCGGGTACCTGTGCATCATCCCGTTCACCATCCGCAGCCAGCGCTGGGTGGCGGCGCGCCCCGAGGCGTGGGACGCCAAACCGGAACAACGCCGGGCGGTGCGCCGGGCCGCGCGCCGCGCCGCGCCCAATCGCCGGTCCGCGGCGCGACTCGGGCTCCGCAGGCCGGGCTCGCGCAATGACTGAGTCCGGCGACGCGCTGCGCGAGGCCGAGGACACCCGGTTGTCGCACTTGCGGTTGACGGCGCGGCTGAACACCTCGGCCATGGACGCGCGCCGGGGCGTGGTCCGGCTGCACCCCGAAGTGATTGCAGCCCTTGGTATTCGGGAGTGGGATGCGGTGTCGCTGACGGGGGCCCGTACTACCGCCTCGGTCGTCGGCGTTGCGCCGTCCGGCACCCCGGCAGGCACGGCACTGCTCGATGACGTAACGCTGTCGAACGCCGGACTTCCGGAGAACACGACCGTGATCGTCGCGCCAGTGACGGTGTACGGCGCGCGGTCGGTCACGGTCAATGGGTCGAGGCTCGCCACCCAGTCGATAACCCCGGCCACATTGCGCCAGGCGCTGCTCGGCAAGGTGATGACGGTCGGCGACACAGTGTCGTTGCTGCCGCGCGATCTCGGGCCTGGCACGTCGACGTCGGCGGCCACCACGGCGCTCGCGTCGTCAGTCGGCATCACCTGGACCTCGGAACTGCTGACGGTCACCAGCGTCGACCCGAGCGGTCCGGTCAGCATCCAGCCGAACTCGTCGGTCGCCTGGGGCGACGGCACCGAAGCCATCGCAGGCGCCGCGGGCCCCGCCCAGCACACCGTGACGACGCCCAGCAAGAAACCGGACACCCCGACGATCCCGTTCGACGACCTCAAGGGTTCCCACGCGCAGGCGTCGCGGCTGACCGAGTGGCTCAAGTTGGCGCTCGACGAACCCAAGCTACTTGAAACTCTTGGCGCCACAGCCAATCTCGGCGTGTTGGTCACCGGACCGGCCGGCGTCGGCAAGGCCGCACTGGTGCGCTCGGTGTGCTCGCAGCGCCGCCTCGTCGAATTGGACGGCCCAGAAGTCGGAGCGCTACGCGCAGAGGACCGGCTGGCCAGCGTGTCATCGGCCGTCGCCACGGTGCGAACCGGCGGCGGGGTGCTGCTCATCACCGACGTCGACGCGCTGCTGCCCGCGACCGCCGAACCGGTCGCCACGCTGATCCTGACCGAGTTGCGCCGTGCGGTCGGCACCAAGGGCGTCGCGTTCGTCGCGACGTCGGCGGTGCCCGACGCGGTCGACGCTCGGCTGCGCGCACCCGACCTCTGCGACCGCGAGCTCGGCCTGACCCTGCCCGACGGAGCCACCCGCAAGTCGCTGCTAGAGGTGCTGTTACGCGGCGTCCCGTCCGAGAACCTGAACCTGGACGAAATTGGCGGCCGGACACCGGGTTTCGTCGTCGCCGACCTGGCCGCCCTGGTTCGCGAGGCCGCGCTGCGGGCGGCAGCGAGGGCCAGCGCCGACGGCAAGTCGCCCGCGCTGGTCCAGGAGGACTTCGTCGGTGCGCTGTCGGTGATACGTCCGCTGTCCCGTTCCGCCACTGAGGAAGTCGCCGTCGGGTCGGTGACGCTCGACGACGTCGGCGACATGGTCGACACCAAGCAGGCGCTGACCGAGGCCGTGCTGTGGCCGCTGCAGCACCCGGATACGTTCGCCCGGCTCGGCGTCGAGCCGCCACGCGGCGTCCTGCTCTACGGTCCGCCCGGTTGCGGCAAGACGTTCGTCGTGCGCGCCCTGGCCAGCACCGGCCGGCTGTCGATCCACTCCGTGAAGGGCGCCGAGTTGATGGACAAGTGGGTGGGCTCCTCGGAGAAGGCTGTGCGCGAACTATTCCGGCGCGCACGCGATTCCGCGCCGTCGCTGGTGTTCCTCGACGAGATCGACGCGATGGCCCCGCGGCGCGGGCAGAGCTTCGACTCCGGGGTCACCGATCGCGTGGTGTCCGCCTTGCTCACCGAACTCGACGGCATCAACCCGCTGCGCGACGTCGTCGTGCTCGGTGCCACCAACCGACCCGAACTCATCGACCCCGCGCTGCTGCGGCCCGGCCGGCTGGAGAAGCTGGTGTTCGTCGAGCCACCCGACGCCGACGCGCGGCGGGAGATCCTGCGCACGTCGGGCAAGTCGATCCCGTTGAGTGCCGACGTCAACCTGGATGCGCTCGCCGATGAACTCGACGGTTACAGCGCCGCCGATTGTGTTGCGCTACTGCGGGAGTCGGCACTGACGGCGATGCGCCGCTCGATCGACGCCGCCGACGTCACGGCCGCCGACGTCGAGAAGGCACGCGCCAACGTGCGACCTTCGCTCGACCCGGTGCAGGTGGCGTCGCTGCGGGCGTTCTCCGAAGGTAAGTAGCCGCTACGGGCGGGCCTCGAGCACCAGGTTGAACGGCGTCTCGGTGGCGCGGCGGAATCGGCTGAAACCGCCTGCGTCCACCAGGATTTCGCGCAGCCGGGCTTCACCTGCCTGAGCGCCGAGTGCGGGCCCATTGCGCGCCAGCGAAACGGGTACGCAGATCTGCGTCGACGCGCCGTACATCACCCGACCTACCGGATTGAGGTTGTCCTGCACCGTGTCGTTGGCGAACGGCTCCACCAGCATCACGACGCCGTCGTCGTTGATCGCCTCACGCGCGTGCCGGGCCACGCCAGCTGGATCGCCCATGTCATGCAGGCAATCGAAGAACGCGATGAGGTCGAACTTGCCGTCGTAGCCGACCGCGTCCGCCACCTCGAACGTCGCGTTCGTCGCACCTGCCGCCGCTGCCTTCTCGCGGGCCACGTCGATCGATGCGGCGTGATAGTCGTATCCGACGAACTCCGAATCGGGGTAATTCTTCGCCATCAAGATGGTGCTGGCGCCGTGCCCGCAGCCGACGTCGGCAACCTTCGCGCCGGCCTGCAACTTGCCGACGACACCGTCCAAGGCAGGCAGCCACGCATCGATCAGACTGGCGTTGTAGCCGGCGCGGAAGAACCGCTCGGTCCCCTCGAACAGGCAGGGATGGTGCTCGCCCCACTCCATGCCCTTACCGGACGTGAAGTTGTCGAGGGTGTGGGCAAGCGCGTGGAACGTCGCCTCGACGATGTTGTACGCGCCGGGCAGGTCGACCGGACCGTTCGGGTCGGTCAGGCACAGCGCCTGCTCCTCGCTCAGCGACCACTCGTCGGACGCGGGGTTGAACTGCACGTATCCCCCGGCGCCCTGATTCCCCAGCCATTCGCGGACGTAGCGTTCGTTGGTTCCGGTGCGTTTGGCCAGTTCGGTCGACGTGACCGCACCCTTCGCCAGTTCTCGGTACAGCCCGAGCCGGTCACCGACAAGTACGAGTGTCGCGCTCATTGCGGCGCCGAGATCACCCACGGCCTTGCCGAGGAATTCGTTCAGCTTGTTTTCGTCGACAGCCATGGTGCTGCTCGTCTCACTAGTTGGGTTTCCTAGCAACCATCGTGATCACCGAGTCAGGCCGTCGTTGGAGTTTGAACAAACCAGCGAGTTCAGGTCTGTTCCGCGAGCGCGGCCAGCCTGTCGATCGAGGCCTGCAACTTCTCGCTAGTGGTGGCGCGGGCCCGCACCTGCCGCTTCTCGTCGGTCAGCCGAGTCCAGTCGTAGGTGTGGGTGACGAGGGTGTGGCCGTCGTCGACGGGCTCCAGCTGCCACCGCCACAGGTGCCCTGGCGGCGCGGCCCCGGGCTCCGATGGCTGCCACGCGATGAGCCGACCCTCCTCGAACTCGACGACGTGGTTCTCCCGATCGACACCCAAGGTCAGCGTCATGGTGAAGACGTCCCCGACGGCCCGCACACGCTGGCCCGACGGAGCCTCGGCGAGGTTGTCGTTGCCGTCCCAGCGCGGCTGCTGTGTGGGTTCGGCGATGAGTTCGAAGATCGTCGCGGCCGGTGCGGCGATGTCGCGGCTGGCCGTGACCACGCGCTGCTCGTCGGTCATGGCTCCAATTCAACCTGAACCATTGACACTCCACAACTGACATGTCACTGTTGGCATATGACCAATATGCTCACTCAGACGCCCGTCCGCGTCGGCGACCACGAGCGCGAGACGACGGCCCGCCAACTCGGTCAGGCGCTCACCGAGGGCTATCTGGACATGCCCGAATACGAGCGCAGGGTCGGGGCAGCGTTCGCCGCGCAGACCGCGGCCGACCTCCACTCGCTACTGGCCGATCTGCCCGTCGCCCGGTTGCGCCGCACCGACCCGCGCCGCCAGGAGGCCCGCCGCGCCGCCGCCAGGATGTCGGTCCGCCTGCACCTGGCCGCCTACCTGCTGATGGTCGTCGTCGTGTTGACGGTCTGGTTGGCCGTCGCGCTGTCGGCGGGCGCCTGGTATTTCTGGCCGATCTGGCCGATCCTCGGCGCAGGCATCGGCGTGCTGGGCCACGCGATCCCGATCAGGTTGGCGATGCCCTGCAAGGCAAATGCGCTCTGATTCACGCGGGTAACCGCTCGCCGAAAGTACGGTTGATTGCGGCCCCACTCGGGCGATCTGTACAACAACCGTACCCTCGGCGCACCGGCGAGCCACGGGCCCTAGACCCAATACCGTTCAGTTAAGACTACATGGGTGTAGTTTGTAGTGCATGCCTCGTGCGGGTTGGCGTAAGCCGGAGTCGGATCGTCGGTTGTCGGATTTGGTGTCGGTGGGGG